>JBAZWJ010000039.1:0-58063 GCA_041660385.1 Desulfobacteraceae bacterium
ACGATGGTGTTCTGAAGGCCGATGACATCGTTGATATGGCCCAGGTCGATGGCGACTTCGTTGTTATCCTTATTATAGATGCTTAAAACAAGACTTCCTTCTGTACCGGTTTCAAAATAAGCCAGGGCATTGCTTGAAGCACCTGCCACACCTAAAAAAATTGCCATTGCGAGTACTAATTTTTTCATTTGTTGTTTCTCCTTTGTAATTTGTTGGTTATTCAATACGTTGATCTGAACTATATTTAATAATTATTTTTTGTATCTTTGAGAGTCGTTGTGCTGCGAGAGTCTTTGTGCTGCCAGTTCACCTGCCGATGTGTTCTGCAATGTTTTCACCGTGAAAGACATCGGCCTAATTTTTTTTCAGCCCTTATTGGCTTTTTTGTTTTCCGCTTGTGTTCGAATCACCTCCTTTTCAAAAACGGGCATAAAAAAAGCCCGGAAAAGATTTTATAATCTTTGTCCGGGCTTCCTGGTGCTTTTATCAAGCCAACGAAGTACCCTTCAATTCAAGAAACATACTCTAAGCTGTTTCAATTTCTTCTGATGGTTGCCACTTTAAGCAGGCCATGTTTGTTTTTTGTGAGTGAATTACTAAAATCAGATGAGTTTGAGAATCGAACTTTTGCTTTATAGTTTTCCAAGAAATCTACGCTATGCGTTTTCAATTCCCTTCTGATGGTTGCCACTTTAAGCAGGCCATGTTTGTTTTTTGTGAGTAAATTACTAAAATCAGATGAGTTAAATGTAGCGGCTCGTAAACATCCTCCCCCGGGCATAGCCGTCAGGCTAAGTCTTTAAATGATACAATCCGCACCGAATCCCAACGGGATTCCGTATCATAGCAAAGGGTTGCGGCAACGCCTCTACCCTGGGCTCACCGGCGAACATCCCCCCCAACCCCAACGGGGTTGCGTATGGACCCACAATAATTGCAGCCCTATCTCACCTGATCCTATTTCAAAAGAAAGCCTTTAGATGGGATCATCCGAAACCCCTTATTCTTATCCCTGACAATAAACAGACAATCCACACGGTCTAATGTGTTCACAAGGGCAAGACCTTTTGTTTCCCCCATCACCATCAGAGCTGTGGCCAGGCCGTCGGCAAACATGGCGGTATCGGCGATAACGGAAACACCTGCCACGTTGTTGTTAATCGGCCAGCCTGTTCCCGGATCAATTTCATGGGAGTAGTTTTTCCCGTTGTCCGTCCTGAAATTTCTATAGTCTCCACTTGTGGCAATGGATCTGTCTTTAAGTTCAATAGCCGTAATAACCTGATCCACTGGAGCATCAGGTCGTGGTGTGTTAATACCCACCTTCCATAACTTCCCGTTTTTCTTCCCCCCCGCCCTTACCTCGCCCCCGATCTCCACAAGGTAGTTGTGGATATTGAGTGCCATCAGAAGTTCGGCAATTTCGTCTACGGCGAACCCCTTGGCAATGGAACCGAAATCCAGTTCAAGGCCGTCCACTGTCTTGATAAGGCAATGGCCGTCCCTGACTTCGATCTTGCTAAACCCCACCACAGCCAAGTTTTTTTTGATCGCGGCCCCATCGGGCAGGGTGTGTGTTCTGGGCTGAGGCCCGAAACCCCAAAGGTCAACAAGGGTGGCCACGGTTCCATCCCAAGCCCCGCCGGTCATACGATACAGGTTCTGTCCTTCCCTGAACACCTTCATAAATGAATCGGACACGCAGAATTGATCACCTTTAGGGCGTGTATTGAAACGGGAAAGTTCACTTCCATTATCGAACACGGACATGCTCGCGTTAATGGACTCCAGCCGATCCTCTATTTTTTCAGGCAAAGCCGATAGAGTGCCGGGATCTTCTGCGATCACGGTAATATGATAAACCGTTCCCATGGTTCTTCCAGTAAACGTGACGGGTTCATTTCCATTACACCCGCATGCAATGGTGATCATCGCCAAGGCTAATGAAAAAACGTACCCCATGGTCCGTTTTACAGACACATCACACATCATCCTGTATCTCCTCATTGTTTAATGGCCGAGCTTATGTAAAGACAAACCTTATCTTTCCATGGTATAGAGTGGTTTTTAATGTAATGTCAAACGTGATTGCCGTTTTCTTAAATTATAAGGAGTATGATCTTCCATGGATCATGACACTCTGGATAAACTACTGAAAAAACTTCCTGAATGCCCTGGCATCCTCGCCAGGGCAAAGTTTTTCAACTCTGCTGTTCTCGTCCCCCTTGTTTATTTGAACAATGAATTTCATCTGTTGTTTGAAAAAAGGGCTGCGTCTATCCGACAGGGATCGGAAATCTGCTTTCCAGGCGGTATGCATGACCCTGGAATGGACAACAACTGCATCGAAACTGCTGTTCGTGAAACCGTTGAAGAATTGGGCATCTCCAAAGAAAGGATTGAGGTTATCGGTCGGTTCGACACTCTTGTAGCCTCCATGGGGGCCACGGTGGACCCTGTTCTGGCCATCATTTCAATCGAAAATCCTTCCGAGTTGATCATTAACGACAGCGAAGTGGAAGAAGCGTTTTTACTGCCTGTTTCATTTTTTAAGGAGAACCCGGCAGAATCTTATAAAGTCCGCCTGATTGTTGAACCCTGCTATACTGACAAACACGGGAATGAAATCACCCTTTTACCGGCAAAAGAACTCGGGCTTCCCGAAATTTATCACAAGCCCTGGGGCAAAGCGATTCATCGGGTATTAGTCTATAAAACACCGAAAGGAACGATCTGGGGAATCACCGCAGAGATCATCCATGATCTGATTGAAAAAATTCTTTAAGGGGGCTCGGAAAATATTAATTTACCTGGATCGCGCCCGAATTCAGAGGCAGATTTTGCACGGGTTTCGCTCTCAAGACCGCAGGCGTAGCAGAGCTACGTTGAGGATCTTGAGAGTGAGACTCGGGCAGAATATGACCTGAAGTCGGGATGCGTGATGGTAAATTAATATTTTCCGAGTCCCTATCAATAAAGCCACGCATGTTTATTCCCATTCAATAAAAAAAAAGGCCGGAAGAAATATTCCGGCCTTAAATCATTCATGGTCAAGCGGGTATCGGATTAGAATACGCCCTGAACCTTACCTGTTTCAACATCCACGTCAACCCTTCTGAATGCCGGGTTGGACGCAGTTCCGGGCATAAGGCTGATGGTCCCGGCAACGGGTACGATAAAGCCTGCGCCTCTGTAGGTGAGAACTTCACGGACATGGAGTCTCCAGCCTTTTGGAACGCCTTTGAGCGCAGGATTGTCTGACAGTGACAGATGGGTTTTAACCATGCAGAGGCCGAGTTTTGCCAATTCGGGATCAGCCTGGATTCTCTTGAGCTGCCCCTGAGCTTCACCGGAGTAGTCAACTCCATCAGCGCCGTAGATTTCCGTGGCGATCTTGTTGATACGATCTGTGATAGGCATATCGAGTTCGTAGAGGAACTTGAAGTTCGGTTTCTCTTTGCAGGCGTCCACAACGGCTTCGGCTAATTCGATAGCACCATCGCCGCCTTTGAGCCAGTGACGGGCAAGAGCCACTTTCGCACCGGCAGCTTCGCAGACTTCACGAATCTTTTTGATTTCGTTAGGTGTGTCTGTGTAGAACTCGTTGATACAGACCACGGGACTGATCCCGGCTTTCTTGACGTTTGCAATGTGGTGCAGGAGGTTACCGCATCCTTTTTCGACCCACTCAACATTTTCACCTTTGTATTCATCGGGAATGGGTTTGCCAGGAACGGGAACAGGAGCGCCGCCGTGACATTTAAGGGCACGAACGGTGGCGACGACAACGGCCGCATCGGGAACAAGACCGCTGTAACGGCACTTGAGATTCCAGAATTTTTCAAAACCGATGTCCGCACCGAAACCGGATTCGGTAACGTGGTATTCTGAGAGTTTCAAGCCCACCTGGTCGGCGATGATCGAGCTCTGGCCGATGGCAATGTTGGCGAAGGGGCCGGCGTGAACGAGTACAGGCTGGCCTTCGATGGTCTGCATCAGGTTGGGGTTAGGGGCGTCAACCATCCATGCGGTCATGGCACCGGCGACTTCAAGGTCTTCCGTGGTCACAGGGCGACCTTGTTTGTCGTAGCCCACAACGATCTTGCCCATTCTTTCGCGCATGTCTTTAAGGGACGTCGCAACGGATAGAATGGCCATAACTTCAGAGGAAACGGCGATAGCGAATTTAGATTTCATCATGAAGCCGTCACTTTTACCGTTCACACCGTCGATACCGATGATGATGTTTCTCAGGGACTGGCAGGCGAAGTCGATGATAAAGCCCATTGCCACGTTGGTCGGATCGATGTCGAGACGGCGCATTTTGGTGAGGCGTGCGAGCTGCTCGTCATTGTAGTTCCGTTCATGCTGCATACGGGAAGTCATTGCAACCATCGCCAGGTTGTGGGCGTTCATGATCGCGTTGATATCACCGGTAAAACCCAATGAAAACTGTGTCAGGGGAATGCATTGTGCAAGACCACCGCCAGCTGCGGAGCCTTTGATGTTCATGGTCGGTCCACCTGAGGGCTGACGAATCGCAGCAGATACTTTTTTCCCGATTTTTCCCAGACCTTCAACAAGACCCATGGTGGAGGTGGATTTACCTTCGCCCAGAGGTGCAGGGGTAATGGCGGTGACGTCAACGTATTTTCCCTGGGGTCTGTCTTTCAGACGTTCGAGAACGGCTCTGTAGTCAATTTTACCGAAGTAATGACCCTGGGGAAGCAGCTCTTTTTTCTCAAGTCCGAAAAGTTCGCCGATTTCATAAACGGTTTTCATGGTTTTTTCTGAGTCCTGAGCAATTTCCCAGTCCGCATGTTTGGTCGGATCTAATGCCATAAATATACCCCTTTCGTTTGTTGGCCTGCATCGCTCTGCATGGCCGTAAATAAAGTTAAACCTGTTCGACAACCTTCATCAGACAACAAGGGTTTCGAACAAAATCCTCAGAATAATTGAATCTCCATCAGTATTAAGACTATTTACTGATTAAGTGAAAACTATTTAAAAAAACAATTCCGGGATACTGAGTAAATTTCGCCTATATAAACGATAAGACATCGGATAAACGCGACATTTCGTGCACCCGTCATATTTTCGTAAACACTGTTTAAAACACAAACGAAAAAAATTTCTAAGCTGAAAGCAATAACTGCGAAAACATAAAAAATTAGTATACGAAAGCGGATAATGTCCTAAAGAACCAGGCCAGTCAAGTTTTTTTTTATTAAAAACAACCAGCCCACTTTACAAACGTCAAACAGGCATAACCACGACCAAAAATGCTTGATCGCCCGCGAAAAAAGATTCGTAACAAACATTTTCAAGATATATATCTAAACAACTTTTACCTCTTAACTGATACATATTTAAAGGTTATTACTCTTTTATATTGACAGCCTTTCGCCCTCTTGTTAGTTACATTCTTTGAATAAATAAATGTAACGTTGTTTGTAAATCGAATTAAACAAAAAAAATACACATAGATTCCTATGCCTTGGCTTAGGAAAAGGGAAGTACTGTACCCTTTGAATATTACACTGATCCGGGTGAAACGGGTCAGGTCCATTTGGAATTTTCAGTTAGAAAAGTGCTGAAATATAACAACCTTCAACCACATTTAATTGTAACTATAAGGAGGTAACATTGGGTTTCGAAATGAAGAAAGAATCCTATGCTGGCAGCATCAAGGAAATCACCATTGGTAAAGGCGCGAAGGCGATTACCGTGGGTGGAGAGGCCTGCTATCCTTTCTACCAGTTTGAAGGTAAAATGCCCAACAAACCCAGAATTGCAATGGAAGTCTGGGATATTGAGCCCGAAGACTGGCCCCAGGCCGCTCTGGCTCCTTTCAAAGACGTTGTTTCCGACCCGGCAGCCTGGGCAAAAAAATGCGTAGCAGAATTCGGTGCTGAAATGATCGTTCTTCAGCTCAAGAGTACAGACCCCAATGACAAGGATGCGAGCCCCGCAGAGGCAGCAGCCACAGTAAAAAAAGTGCTGGCGGCCATTGACGTGCCTCTCATCGTCTGGGGTTGCGGCAATCCTGTCAAAGATGAAGAAGTACTCAAAGTGATTTCCCAGGAATGCGAAGGAAGCAATCTGACGCTGGGACCTGTCGAAGACAAAAATCACAAAGGTATCGGCGCTTCGGCCATGGGTTATGGCCATACGCTCATCTCATCTTCACCCATTGACGTCAACCTGGCGAAACAGGTGAACATCCTTCTCGAAAACCTGGGCATGAAAATGGACCGCATCATTGTAGACCCTACCACCGGTGGCCTCGGCTACGGTATGGAATACACCTATTCGGTCATGGAACGGTTGAGAATGGCCGCTCTTGCGCAGGGCGACGACAAACTCCAGTTCCCCATCATCAACAACCTGGGCAACGAAATCTGGAAATGCAAGGAAGCAAAACTGACGGTAGAAGACGCGCCCCTTCTCGGTGACCCCGAAAAGCGAGGCATTCTTCTCGAAGCCGTGGGTGCTGTGACTTACCTGATTTCAGGTTCAAACATCCTGATCATGCGTCATCCAGAATCCATCAAATTAGTTAAAGCCTTCATCGACCTGATCTGTGTTGGCGGTTCTGCCATGAGCATAGCCCCCATCGCGAAACGCCTCGACGATGTGGATATCGACTTCGCCAAACTGGCTCCCAAAGTCGATCTAACCATCGAAGAAGAAAAAGCCAAACCGGCTCCCAAGGCAGCAGAAGCTCCTGCACCCAAAGCCGAAGCGCCCAAGGCTGCCGCAGCTCCTGCGCCACAAGCCGAAGCGCCCAAGGCTGCGCCAGCTGCACCCGCAGCTCCCGCGCCAGCAGCACCTGCAGCACCCGCCATTGATCCTGCGATTGCAGCCGCTGCATTGAAAGCCCAGGCTGACGCCGAAGCCGCCGCTAAAGCTGCTGCGGAAGTTAAAGCCAAAGCCGCTGCGGACGCTAAAGTCAAAGCAGAAGCAGAAGCCACGGCTAAAGCCGCTGCCGATGCTATTGCCGCCGAAAAAGCGAAACGCGACGCCGAAGAAGCGGAAATCCGTGCAAAACGCGTGGCTGCCCGTGATGAAATGCTCGCCAACCGCGTGAAGAAAGAGATCACATTCACAGCGGCTGCCGATCAAAAAACAGTGCATGACAGGATGCTTGACCGTCTGGTCTCTATCCACAGAAAAGCATCTTGAGAACACATGAGTCTTAACCGTGGAATGACTGTCCGATAACCTTATTTAGTAAGTAAGGTGCAAGACAAGAAACGCCATAATCATTTAATATGAGGAGGAACCTCTAATGGCAGAAGAAAAAATCGCAAAAGAAGCTAAATTGGCGGATCCAATTGAAGCATCTATCGACATAGCAACCCAGCAGATGATCCGCAGAGCCCAGCAACTGAAGATCGAAACCGTATTCGATCGCGCTGTGGACATGAAACCCTGTAATATCGGTATGCAGGGTATATGCTGTAAAAATTGCGCCATGGGACCATGCCGCCTACCCCTGCCCAAAGGTGGGATCGCTGGCGAAGACACACGTAAAGGTCTGTGCGGTGCAACACCCAACACCATCGCGGCCAGAAACTTTGCGAGAATGGTTGCAGCCGGAGCAGCAGCCCATTCGGACCATGGACGAGCCGTTGCCGAAACCTTTCTTTCCGTTGCCCGTAAAGAAACCCACGATTATAAAATCAAAGATTACGAAAAACTCGTTGCCATCGCACCTCATCTGGGTGTGGCCACAACCGTAGAAGTAGACGGTGTTGTCAGCGACCGTAACCTTGACGAAATCGCCCTTGAAGTAGCTGAAGCAGCCATGGCTGAATGGGGAAAACCCGAAGGTGAGCTGTCATACCTGAAACGTGCCCCCAAACCCCTTTACGACAAATGGAAAAAACAAGGTGTTCTTCCCAGAAACATCGACCGTGAAATCGTCGACATCATGCACCGGACCCACATGGGTGTTGATCAGGATTACAAAAACCTGACCAAACAATTCACACGTTGCTCCCTTGCAGACGGCTGGGGCGGTTCGATGATCGCAACCGATCTCCAGGACATCATGTTCGGTACACCTTCACCGATCATATCAGAAGCGAATCTCGGTGTTATGAAACATGATCAGGTTAACATCATCGTTCATGGCCACGAACCCCTGCTTTCAGAAATGATCGTCGCTGCATGCCAGTCAAAAGAATTGATAGACTATGCGGCCACCAAAGGAGCCAAAGGCATTCAGCTCAGCGGTATCTGCTGTACGGCCAATGAAATCCTCCAGCGCCACGGCATTCCCCAGGCTGGCACATTCCTCCAGCAAGAGCTTGCCATCATTACCGGTGCGTGTGACGCCATGGTCGTTGACGTTCAGTGTATCTTCCAGAACCTCGCCAACGTGGCCAAATGTTTTCATACCAAATTGATCACCACCCATCCCATGGGCAAAATGGAGCAGGACAACGTCATTCATATCGAATTTGACGAGCACCACGCCATGGAAGATGCTGTGAAAATCGTCAGACTCGCCATAGACAACTACGAAAAACGCGGTGCAGAAGTCATGATTCCCAAACAGAAAGAAACCCAGATCGCCGGTTTCAGCGTGGAATCCATCGAGTACCATCTGGGCGGTTCTTTCCGTGGTTCCTATTACACCCTGAACGACAACATCATCAACGGTCGTATCCGAGGTCTTGCCGGTGTGGTTGGTTGCAACAACGCCAGAACGAAACACAACGAACAGCACATCGAGATCGTCAAAGAACTCATTAAAAATGACGTACTCGTTCTAACAACCGGATGTTCTGCCATCGCATGCGCCATGGCTGGTCTTCTTACTCCGGAATCAGCTGCCGTTTACTGCGGCCCCGGCCTTGCGGAAGTATGCGAAGTCGTTGGTATTCCGCCTGTTCTGCACCTTGGTTCATGCGTAGACAACAGCCGTATCCTCCTTGCAGCCACAGAAGTTATCAAAGCCGGTGGCCTTGGAAAAGACCTCTGCGACATTCCAGCAGCAGGAAGCGCTCCCGAGTGGATGAGCGAAAAAGCCATCTCCATCGGCCAGTACTTCGTGACCTCAGGTGTTTACACGGTATTCGGTTACTCACTGCCTGTTGAAGGCGCGCCCACATTCAAGAACCATCTGTACAGCGATATGGAAAAATTGTACGGCGGCATGTGGGACTGTGAACCGGACCCCATCAAACACGCCCATAAAATGATTGCCCATATCGACAAGAAACGTAAAGAACTTGGCATCGACAAGGCAAGAGACCGCGTTCTCATGGATATGGCTGACAGACAGGCCCTTGGTTTGTAGAATTCGATTAATGGTGTTTTGTTCACGAACATGATCTTTTCAGGTCATGATTTAGAATAAATCCTCAACGAAGGAGGAAAAAATGTCAAAATTAGTAGCATTTGCCGCCATTCAAGGTGGATATAAAGTCGTATCACAGGTGGAAGGTGAACTTCAAAGAGCCCTCGAAACCTACAGCGCTGACACAAAAGTCGGTTTTCCGAACACCGCATACTACCTTCCGGTCATTTACTCCCTTCTGGGAATGAAAGTGGAAAAACTGGAAGACCTGTTGAAACCCATGGCTTTTGCACGGAAGCTTCTGCCTCCGCACGTTAAAGGCAAAAACCATCTTCCCTACCTCGGGCCTCTTCTGGATGCCGGTATGGCCGCCATTTTCTCTTATGAGATCAAGGAAGCCTTGCGTATTCTTCGCGAACCGGATTTCTACATTGCTGAAGAAGATCCGGATATTGAAGCGGGTAAAATCTGGGTAGGCCCCGCTGACGACATTATCCTGCGTAAACGCGGCGTGGAATTCGTTGACGGCTCCGCTCCCGGCTTCGCGGCCATCGTCGGTGCGGCTCCCAATGCGGACATCGCAAAAGACATCGTGGAAGACTATCAGAAGAAGAATCTCTACATCTTCTGTGCGGCCAACCACAACAACACATCCGTGATCCAGCAGCTAATCTCCAAGGATGTTCAGATCGGCTGGAACACCCGTATCGTTCCCTTTGGTCCGGACATTTCTTCTGCGGTATTCGCACTCGGTTTTGCCAACAGAGCGGCCATGGCCTTCGGCGGCGTTCAGCCCGGCGACTACAAGAAAATGTTGATGTACAACAAAGAAAGAATCTTCGCTTTTGTCAATGCCCTTGGCGATATCGGAACAGAATGGGGCGTTGCCGCTGCCGGTTGCGTTAACTGGGGTTTCCCCACTCTCGCTGACACGGATATCCCGGAAATTCTTCCCACAGGTATCTGTACTTACGAACATGTTGTGGCCAATGTACCCCACAGCGAAATCTGCCAGAAATCAGTTGAAGTTCGTGGTCTCAAGGTTTCTGTGGCCAACATCGACATTCCTTGTTCTTTCGGCCCTGCTTTCGAAGGTGAGCGTGTTCGCGGCGCCGATCTTCACAGCCAGATGGGCGGTGGCAAGACCCAGTGTACTGAGCTTGTAAAAATGGCAGAGATGAGCGAAATCGAAGACGGAAAAGTCATTATTGTGGGCAAAGACATTGTCGATCTCAAAGAAGGTGACACACTGCCCCTGGGTATCTACATCCAGATCGCAGGCCGTGAATTCCAGACAGATTTCGAACCCATCATGGAACGTCAGGTTCATCATCTGATCAACTACATTCAGGGCATCATGCACATCGGACAGAGAGACATCTCCTGGGTCCGCGTTGGCAAAGCCGCTGTAGATAAAGGTTTCAGCCTGAAACATCTGGGTGTTGTTCTCCATGCGAAATTCCATCAGGATTTCACAAAAATAGTAGACAAGGTTCAGGTCACCCTTTACACCAATGCGGACGATGTTGCCAAACTCACCGAGCGCGCCCGTGCCGAGTACAAAACAAGAGACGAACGTGTGGACAAGATGACCGACGAAGACGTGGAAATCTACTACTCATGCAGTCTCTGCCAGAGCTTCGCACCCAACCATGTATGCTCCGTCAGCCCGGAAAGAACAGGCCTTTGCGGCGCATACAACTGGATGGACTGCAAAGCGGCTTTTGAAATCAACCCCACCGGCCCCAACCAGCCCATCGAAAAAGGCGAATGCCTTGATCCTGTTCTGGGACAGTGGAAAGGTGTCAATGATTTCATTTACAAAGCATCTCGTGGAGCGGTTACTCACTACAACTTCTATTCCATGGTTACTGACCCCATGACCACCTGCGGCTGCTGCGAATGCATCGCCGCCATGCTTCCCGCATGCAATGGCGTCATGACCGTTAACCGAGATTACGCAGGTGACACACCTTGCGGAATGAAGTTTACCACCCTTGCCGGTGTTATGGGCGGTGGCGCATCTTCTCCAGGCTTTGTCGGTCACTCCAAATACAACGTCACCCAGAAGAAATTCATCAAAGGTGACGGCGGTCTTCTCCGCATGGTCTGGATGCCGAAAATTCTGAAAGAAGAAATCAAGGACCGTCTCGTCAAATACGGTGAAGAAAACGGTTATCCCGATTTTTACAACATGATCGCCGATGAAACTGTGGGCGTCACCGAAGAAGAGGTTCTTGCACACCTCCAGGCAAAAGGTCATCCCGCACTGACGATGGCTTCTCTGGTTGGATAAATTAATTGAAACCGGGCGATGGTGAAACAGCGCCCGGTTTCAATATGATAACTTTATATTTAAGCATTTGCGCTTGAAGTCATAAGGAGACAAAAATGGCATTAACCGGTATACAGATATTCAAACTCCTGCCGAAAACCAACTGTAAGGAATGTGGCGTTCCTACATGTCTTGCGTTCGCAATGAACCTTGCATCCGGTAAGGCAGAACTTGACAGCTGTCCCTACGTTTCAGCAGAAGCGAGAGAACAGCTTGCAGAAGCTTCCGCTCCTCCCATCCGTCCTGTTGTTGTGGGTAAAGGTGTAAGAAAGGCAACCACCGGTGGTGAAACCGTTCTCTACCGTCATGAGAAAACCTTCTTCAACCCCACTCTTCTTGCTGCTGTTGTCGCTTCAGATATCAGTGATGCAGACCTTACAGCGAAACTCGCATGCTGGAACGCGTTCCAGTATGAGCGCGTGGGTTTGAACCTTCGTCCCGAACTCATCGCTCTTAAAGATGTGAACGGTAACAAGGACGCCTTTGCAGCAACGGCAAAGAAAATCGCCGAAACATCCGAGTTCAACCTGATACTCATGACCGAAAACGCAGACGTTATGAAAGCCGGAGCAGACGCTGCCGGTTTCAAACGTCCTCTTCTCTATGCAGCCACCGCTGCGACCGTTGATGCCTTTGGCGCCATCGCAAAAGAGAAAGACCTGCCCATCGCCGTGAAAGCCGACAGCATAGACGCTCTTATTCCCCTGACGGATAAACTCACCGCCATGGGTATCAAAGACATCGTTCTTGATGCCGGTTCAAGGGACGTGAAACAGGCGTTCGAAGATCAGGTCGCCATGCGTAGAGCAGCTCTGAAAGACGGAAACCGCGCTCTGGGTTTCCCCACCATCGTTTTCCCATGCGAAATGGCATCTAACATCGACGTGGAAACACTGATCGCCGGTATGTTTGTAGCCAAATACGGCGGAATTGTGGTGATGAGCGAATTCAGAACAGAATCCGTATTTCCGCTGCTACTTGAAAAACTCAACATCTTCACCGATCCTCAGAGACCGATGACCGTTGTTGAAGGCATCTACGAGATCAACAACCCGAATGAAAATTCACCGGTTCTGGTCACAACAAACTTCGCTCTGACCTACTTCATCGTGTCCGGTGAAATCGAAGGCAGCAGGGTTCCCTGCTACCTCCTGATCAAAGACTCTGAAGGTCTTTCAGTGCTCACAGCCTGGGCTGCCGGTAAATTCGGCGGTGACGATGTGGGATCATTCGTAAAGAAATGCGGAATCATGGACAAAATAAAACACAAAAACCTCATCATTCCTGGATATGCCGCAGCTATCGCGGGTGATGTGGAAGAGGAACTTCCGGGCTGGAACATTGTTGTCGGCCCCAGAGAAGCAGCTCATATTCCTGCTTTCTTGAAAACCAGATAGAGTCTTACCCTTCTGGATGCAAAACACTGACATATCAGGGCGTTTTTTAAACGCCCTGATATTAAATTTTCCGTGTTCGATCTAACAATAACAACTGGAGGAATCACATGAGTTTTCAAATCATTGGAGAAAGCTTAAACGTCATAGGCAAAGAAATCGGACGGGGTTTCCGTGAACGCGATCCCAAACCGATCCAGGCTGAAGCCCTTTATCAGAAATCGAAAGGTGTTGACTGGATCGACATCAACCTCGGCCCGGCAAAAAAAGACGGCGTGGAACTGATGCCCTGGGTTGTTGAAACGGTTCAGGAAGTGGTTGACGACATTCCTCTGGTTCTCGACACATCCAACATTGACGCCATTGCGGCTGCTCTTCCCAAATGTAAACTTCCCCCGATGATCAACTCCATCATGGCCATTCCGGCCCGTTATGAGAGAATGATCCCCTTAGCCGCCGAACACAACGCCCATTTCTGCGCATTGATGTGGGGACCGGACGGACTGCCCAGAGACGAAAATGAGCGCGCCGCCCTTTGTGTGGAGCTCCTCTATGCAGCCAACGAAGCCGGCATTCCCAACGAAAGAATCTGGGTTGACGGTATTGTTACACCTGTGAACATCCAGCAACCCCAGGCCGTTGCCCTGATGAACTTCATGGACATGCTTCAGGATATCGCACCGGGCGCCATGAGCACCTGCGGCGTTTCCAACATCTCAAGCGGTGTGCCCGATCATCTGCGTTACATAATCAACTTGACCTTCACCGTTATGCTGAACATCAAAGGCATGAAATCCTTCATCGCCGATGCTAAAGATGATTTTACCATGGGTCTTGCCAAAGATAAACGCCCTGACATCATCGAAGCCATCACAAACACCATGAACGGCAATGCACCTGACATCGCTTCTCTTTCCAAAGAGTTGGCCGGTTATGTCAAGACCTGCAAAGTCATCCTTGGCGAGACTCTGTTCTCCGACTCCTGGTTAGAAGTCTGATCAAGCAGAAAGTTTTTTGAATAAAAAAAGCCTCTCCCGGTTGCGGGCGAGGCTTTTTTGCTTTAAGTTATATACTCTTCTTAAATCAGGTTTCGTTCCTCAACCCGACCTGAGAAGAGTATATGGTGACTTAACGAATATTAATAAAAAAATCGTGTTAATGATGGGGTTTGATACAATGACAAAAAAAGAATTGACACCTGAAAGCTGGGTATGGGCCATTGTCCAGAACCCCGGGAGTAATGAAAGTTTTCTTGGCCAGCAAGATGCCACTAACGACATAAGATTTGTCCCTGCGTTTTATGACAAAGACTCTGCATTAAGGTGCATGAATGGTTTCAGCAAAGAAGCATCCTCGACTTACGAACCCCAGGCCGTCATCCTTGAAGACCTTCTAAACTACACGAATAAAAACGGTTTTATTATTTTCTTACTGGATAACGAAGGTAAAATACTGGAAAAACTATCAATACAGAACGCATGAAATAGTATGCCGTAGGGTGGGCGAAAGCCCACCCAACATACGTAACGAATATTTCTCGTTGAAGGTCAACAATGACAGATAATTACGCAAAAATTGTATCTGACAACCACAAACGCCTGTTCGATAGCTTGTCAATTTCACTGGAATCTGATCTGCCAGCCCATCGTGAAGAGAATGATTATGTTTTCAGCGCATTCGGAGAAACATGCCGAATCACCAATGAAAAGTTTTATTTATCAAATGATCAACAAACAGGGGTGGTGGGCATTCTTCTATCGCTTTATGCCCTCAACGCAAAAAGCGAATCCTGTGTCCTTGAACCGTTCAAGGCGTATAAGGAATTCCCTGGAACCATGCCTTATGTTGGGGCCTTCACCACCCATACGGAAAACATCCTCTTGCCCTATGTCCGGCCCATCAAGCTAAAAATCCAGAGCATTGCCGGAAGTCTGAACGGATTCGTACCCGAACGACCTGTAAGTGGCGATTTCTCTTTTGTGGTTTATCCACTTCCTAAACTCGCTCTTTGCTACATTTTCTATGAAGCCGACGATGATTTCCCTGCGTCGGTGACATGCCTGTATTCATGCAATGCGTCATTGTTCATGCCCAACGACGCACTTGCAGATGTGGGTGAATACACATCAAAAAAAATCATCCAGATCATCAAAGATTAGTTGTAACCGAGGATAAACATGAATGTATCTCACAAAAAAGTAACTGATGTGAAAGATGTGATCAATCGTTTGCGTGATTTGAACGTCCGAATCGAACGTCTTCTTGGGCAGGTCCCCACATCAGACGACAAGATTCTATCCGAACTGGATTTATTGATGAACACTCTCCAGAGAACGTTGATAATCCAGACAACACAAGAAAAAGGCACCCTTTTCCTTGAACAGGCCTCAGGAAAATCCATGATTCTAAAAGAAAGGTATCAGACCATGATGGCCAAAGGTCAGCTTAGAAAGAACATGTCATAAAAACTTGGGCGGTGTGATACCACCCAACAGAATAGCAATCTCAGAGATGGGCTTATAACCCACCAACATTTGATAACAAAACATTTAACGAGGATATATAACGTGGGTTTAAAATTAGCAGTCGGCGGCAAAGGCGGAGTGGGCAAGACAACCATCACCTCACTCCTTTCACGGCTTCTCGCCAAACACCAGGGAATGAAAAGCGTCATCGCCATTGATGCTGATCCTGTTTCCAATCTTGCGGCAGGACTTGGAATCCCTGAAGACAAACCCATCACCCCCATTGCCGAACTTTCGGATCTTATTGCTGAACGAACGGGTGCTAAACCCGGAACCATGGGCGGTTTTTTCACATTGAATCCCAAAGTGGACGACATCCCCGATCGCTTCTGCCTTGAACGGGACGGAGTAAAACTTCTCGTCATGGGGACCGTAAAACGTGGCGGAGGCGGTTGTATATGCCCTGAAAGCACGATTCTGAAAGCACTTATGCTTCATCTTGTTCTTGTCAGAGACGAAGTGGTGATCATGGACATGGAAGCCGGTGTGGAACACCTTGGACGGGCAACATCCGCTTCTGTCGATGCCCTTATCATCGTTGTCAATCCTGGAGCTCGAAGCCGTGCGGCAGCAGGCCAGATCAAGCAGCTCGGCGAAGACCTCAAGATTAAAAGAATTCTGGTGATTGGAAATCGTATCAAAGAAACGGAAGATGAAGAACTGATCCGCCAGTCGTTCAAAGACATGGAGATTCTTGGTTTTATTCCGGAAATGGCCGAGATTTCCGATGCGGACAGAAAAGGCGTCCGACCCTTTGACCAGGACATCGAAGCTGCTCCACAGGCGTTGAAGGATATTGTTGAAAAGCTGCTTCTTTTAAAATAGGAATAAAAAAGGGCTGCCCATTGCTGGGCAGCCCTTTTGTCATTCCGATGCTTTCTGCTTTATATCAGCAGCATTTTCCGGTTGTCCCGCAACTTCCGCATGCGGATTCAAACTGAATACTTGATGTCACTTTGAAACCCACATCAAGATAATCCACTTTGACGGGTGCGGCTTCTTTCAAGAATTCTGTGTCAACCACATATTTAAAACCATCCACTTCGTAAACCGTATCTGTGTCTTTTGCCTCATCCAGAGCCATTGCAAGGGAAGGTCCCCCTCAGCCACCAGAGTTCAAAAAGATACGAATCGGCATAACTGCCTTGCCTTTGAAATATTCGGCAATCTGCTCTGATGCCGCTTTGCTGACTTCAACCATAATACCTCCCTTGATATAATGACGTAATCTAAATTTTCATTTCCATTGAAACGCTCAATAATTGTAAGCACTGCCATCATCTATGTCAATAACAAACACCGAACAATAAACAGTCCAACACCAGCTCATGAATTCCGGGTCGGATAAAGCCCCGAACGGGGTCATATATGCCCAACGGTTATATTTGACCCCGTTGAGTGAACTGCTGATGGCGATCCTTGCAAATCTGTTTCATCACATTGTTTTTAAAATCAGGTTGATAGACAAATGAACGCAGGGTCATGGAAACTGGCACCAAAATTGACTTAGAAAAGAAAAAGAACCGGTAAATAAAAGGGAATTGAATGAAATCAATCACTCCAAAATTATTTTGCAAGACATTAGAGATGCGGCTGAGAGGGATGCTGTGTTTCGTTATGATCACCGCCATGTTCATTTCCATCAGCAAGGCCCATTGTGATGAAACAAACCACCCCGAGAAGTCATCAGCTTCCGGTCATTCAGATTCTTTGGAGGATGCCTGGGCTGCGGCTATGGTTTCGTCACATCCGCTAAAAGCCAGCCGCAAGTCCACCGACGCGGCACATGAGACGTTGGCCGGGGCAAAGGCCACTCATTTCCCGACGATTGCTGCTGAAGGCGGCCATTTCTGGCTGGATGAAGCACCATCGGCCATTGTGAGTCTGCCGGGGTTGCCGGGCATGCCTGTGGCGCTGGACGATAAGTTCTGGGCTGGACGTGCCACGGTAACTGTCCCGTTGTTTACCAGTGGGCGCATCAGCAGCGGCGTGGATGCAGCAAATGCCGGATGGAAGGCCGCCCAGGCTGAACAACGCCGAGAGATCCTCGACGTGAAAATGAGTGTGGCCGATGCTTACGTAAAAGTACTTCGAGCAACACAAGCCGTAAAGGTCGCGGCCAGCAATGTGGCCAGCCTCTCATCCCATTCTCAAAACGTATCGAACCTTTTCGACAAGGGATTTGTCGCAAAAAACGATCTGCTGACCGCCCAAGTCGTCCTGGCCAATGCCCGCCAGAATGAGATTAAGGCCCGAAACGGCCTTGACATTGCCAGTGCCAGCTACAACCGCTTCCTCGGTCGTCCGCTCACCCGAATGGTGTCGCTGGAAGATCTGGCGCCCACGTCTGTGCCAGGTGATGTAAACGAATTGACGGCTCGTGCGCTCAAAGAACGTCCCGAACTGGTTGTACTCACCGAGCAGGCCGAGGCGTTGCACAAGGAAGCCAAGGGCATTCGTGCCAGCGCGCTACCGTCCATCGGAGTGAGTGGTGGGTACAATTATCTTCAAAACAGTTTTTCCGATCGCGACCACGTCTGGGCCATCGGTGTTGTGGGAACCTGGAATATTTTTGACAGTGGCCTTACCGGCCACAAAGCCCGTGCGGTGGATGCCAAAGCCGACACCATTTCTGCAATGCGGGCAGAGGCGATGGACGGTGTGTCTTTGCAGGTCCGTCAAGCCTGGCTTGAAGTGGATGAAACCCGCCTCAGGCTCGACGTCACCCAAGATTCCGTCGCACAAGCTGAAGAAAATCTGAAGGTCGTACGCAACCGCTATCGTACGGGCAATGGCACGAGTACCGATGTGCTCGACGCCGAAACATTACGCGTTCTCTCCTTCAGCAACCACAACAACGCTGTTTATGACGCCGTGATGGCGAACTTCAGACTTCGGCGTGCCGTCGGAGATTTGTGAGAATGAAAACCATCTGACCCGGACTCAACGTCCGCGTCTTCTTTAAAAATTGTCGATCTGGTGGAACAATGTGGATTGAAACAACGAAAAGGAAGAATTTATGCCAAGCAACCCTGTTGACCCCGAAGCCCCAAAAGCTCCGGCTAAAAACATTGAATCACCGCCTGCTGTCTCTGCGCCGACAAAGACAGAACCACAGCCCACTTCGGTTAAACCCCCGGCGGTTGAATTACAGTCCGCTTCGCCTGCTCCCTCGACAGCTGAATTACAACCCGCAGAGCCTCCCCAGCCCCCAGACAAAAAAGCTCCATTAATCCGATGGATTGTGATTGCATTCGTCGTGCTGCTGCTCATTGTGGGTGGTTTCATCGCGCATCATTTCATCAATCGCGGATTGCCCGTTGGCTTGATTCAAGCCAACGGACGAATCGAAGGTGACCGGGTCAGCGTGTCAAGCAAGTTTCCCGGTCGTATTGCAACACTGAAGGTGCGCGAAGGGGATACGGTGACCAGCGGACAGGTCCTCGCCGTGCTTGAGGGCACACAGGTCAGGACCAAAATCTCCCAGGCCCGTGCAGCCGTCACAGCCCTGGAGTCACAATTTAAGGCGGCCCAGACATCCCTCGACGTATTAAAACGGGATGTGGCGCTGGGCATTGAGATTGTACAGGCTGGCGTGGTCAATGCCAGAGCAGTGCTCACCAAGGCAAACGCCGCTGGACGTCAATCTGCACGTGATGCCCGACGTTATCGCGAATTGCTTGCCGTCGGCACCGTGGACAGGCACACAAGTGAAATGGCCAACCTCGCCGCCACAGCGGCCGCAAGTGAACTGAACTCTGCCCGAACAGGTCTGATACGCGCCAAAAAACAACTGGCTCAAGCCCGGTTGGGTGATGACCGCATCCGGGCACAGAGTGACATCGTTGCCGCCCTTGCCGCCCAGGTAAAACAGGGCTTGGCTGTACAAGCTGAATCGGAAAGTGTGTTGAATGATCTCACGTTGACAGCACCTATCAGCGGTATGATCACAACGAGGGTACGTGACGTGGGTGAAGTCATCGCGGCAGGATCACCGGTGTTTGATCTGGTCAATCTCGACAAGCTTTACCTGAAAGTCTATGTGCCCGAGGCCCAGATTGGCAAGTTGCGTCTCAACCTGCCCGCCCGAGTATACACCGATGCGTTTCCTGACAAACCGTTCGCTGGAACCACACGCTACATTGCCTCTCGCGCCGAGTTCACACCGAAAGAAGTCCAGACACCCGACGAACGCGTGAAGCTCGTCTATGCGGTCAAGCTCTATCTTGATGAAAACCCCGACCATTGCCTCTCGCCGGGCCTTCCCGCCGATGCGGTGATCCGCTGGAACGACGACGTGCAGTGGCAGAAGCCGAAATGGTAAGGGAAATGGTATACCAAACTGCTGAAAGCTTAGTGGTTCGCGTTCAAGACTTTGCCAAGTCCTATGGCCGTCAACCGGCCGTGAAAGCGGTTAATCTTGACATCCGCCGTGGTGAAATTTACGGGCTTATCGGCCCGGATGGTTCAGGCAAGAGTACTCTGATGAAAGCCATTGCCGGGGTGCTCACCTATGATGCAGGAACGATCAATGTCTTTGACGTCCATATCGACAGTGAACGCGCTGCCGAAAAAATCAAAGGCCGCCTCGGACTCATGCCCCAGGGACTTGGGCAGAATCTCTATGGCGATCTTTCCATTGAAGAGAACATCGATTTTTTCGCCCGGATAAGAATGGTTCCACCCAAAGAACTTGCCCAGCGCAAACAGCGCCTGCTGGAGATGACACGGCTTGACACATTCCGTCACCGCCCGATGAAACAGCTCTCCGGCGGCATGAAACAGAAACTCGGCCTGGTCTGCACCCTGATCCATGAACCGGAACTGATCATCCTGGATGAACCCACCACGGGCGTGGACCCTGTTTCACGCCGAGACTTCTGGGCGATCCTGGCCTCGCTTCTTCACGAACGAGGAATCACGGCGCTGGTTTCCACGGCATACATGGACGAAGCCACACGATTTCAACGGTTGTCCCTGATGTTCGAAGGACGGGTTCTGGCTGAAGGAGATCCGGATGCCATTGTCCGGCTGGTTCCCGGAACGGTGGTGTCCATGCAATCCGAACGGCAGACCGACGCCCTCACCCAACTCAAAGTGGGCTACCCCCAGGTCGATGCATACGGATCATGGCTAAGAATCTTTGTGGAAAACCCGGATGCCGAGGGTGCGAAGACTGAAATCGAAAAAGCCATGGACGGCATTCCATCCATGGACTGGCAGACAACAGTGCCTGAGTTGGAGGATGTGTTTATTGCGCTCCTTCGGAAAAAGAACCTGGTGGAGCCGGATTCCAATCCCGACGGAAACAACGAGGCAAAACAGAACACACCCGGAGTTGCCAAACCCAGCCCGATTATAAAGCCCACAATCAAATCAGATGATATCGCCATCGAAGCCAAGGGTCTGGTGCGGGTGTTTGACGACTTTCGAGCTGTGGATAACACGAGTTTCCGGGTGCCCCAGGGAGAAATCTTCGGACTTCTGGGAGCCAACGGCGCGGGTAAAACCACCGTGATCAAGATGCTCACCGGTATCCTACCACCCACCGGCGGCGAAGGGCGGGTGGCTGGTGCAGATATGCGCACTGCTGGACAAGCGATAAAAGAACGCATCGGGTATATGTCCCAGGCGTTCTCTCTTTATCTCGACCTGACCGTACTGGAAAACATCCGCCTCTATGCAGGGATTTACGGGTTGAACCGTCGTCAAAGCGTGGAACGCCTGGCCTGGGTTCTGGACATGGCGGCACTTTCCGGACACGAAAAAGACCTCGCCGGTAGTTTGCCCATGGGGCTTCGCCAGCGGCTTGCGCTCGGTTGCGCGCTGGTTCACCGGCCCCGCATCCTGTTTCTCGACGAACCCACATCCGGAGTTGATCCCGTGGGTCGCCGCCGGTTCTGGGAGATCTTGTTCCGACTGTCCCGTGAAGATGGCGTGGCCATTCTCGTGACGACCCACTACATGGGCGAAGCGGAGCGCTGCGATCATCTGGCCCTGATGTTCGACGGCCGCGTGGTTGCAGATGCTTCACCAGCCGCCATGAAAGCTGAAATTGAAGCTGAAGCGGGCCATCTATTTGAGCTGACCACCGATCAGCCGGTGGTGGCCATTGACGCCCTGGTCAAACAGGGATACCCGGAAGCAGCCATGTTCGGCAAGAGCATTCATATTCTCTGCCCTGACCCCGAAAAGGACCGACAACGCATCGAACAGATTCTATCCGGGGCGGGGGTGGCTCTCACGGCGTTCACCGCCCGTCCCCTTTCCATGGAAGATGTGTTCGCATACCGCGTGACGTCGTTGGAACAGAAGGATCGTACCCACGACCAAGGAGACAAACAATGAACTTACAACGCATCGTTGCAGTGGCCCAGAAAGAATGGCGTGAGATTGTCCGCGACCGGCTTTTCTTCTCCCTGGCATTCATCGTGCCAATGTTGCTGATGCTCATGTTCGGGTTCGGGCTGTCCCTCGACGTGGAAAACATCCCCATGGCCATTGTGGATCAGGATGGGTCCACACTGAGCCGGGACTATGCCCACCAGTTCATTAATTCGCGCTATTTCCAGTTTCTCGGCTATTCCCACGACGAACGTGAACTGGCCCCGCTTTTAACCGGAAACCGTATTCGTGCCGCGATCATTATCCCTGAACATTTTGAAAAAAACCTGCTCTCTAGCCGTCCAGCCCAGGTACAAACCCTGATTGACGGCACATTCCCGTTCCGCGCCCAGACAACCAAAGGTTACATCATCGCCATCAACAGCGCCGTCAGTGCAGAACTGCTGGCCGGATATCTGAGCAAACTCCGAGGCATTCCCCAGGCCCAGGCCATGAAGATCATTCAACCGGTCAGCCTGGAAGTACGCTACCTGTACAATCAAGGCGTCAAGAGTATCTGGTCCCTCGCGCCCACACTGATCATGGTGATCCTGATGATTTCACCGCCTTTTCTGACAGCGCTGGGGGTTGTCCGTGAGAAAGAGAGCGGTTCAATCTACAATATTTATTCGTCCACGCTGAGTCGGGGAGAATTTCTGATCGGCAAAATCTCGCCCTATGTGGGTATCTCAATCCTGAACGCCCTGATCCTCTGGTTTATCGCCACCTGGCTGTATGACGTCCCGTTCAAAGGCCCTCCTGTTTTCTTTTTTCTGGCCACGGTGATGTATGTGATCTGCACCACCGGTATCGGGCTGGTCGTGTCGGTGCTTGTGAACACACAGACGGCGGCGATGATTGTTACATCCATATTCACCATCATCCCGGCCGTGCTTTATTCGGGCATTCTGATTCCCATCTCCTCACTGACCCAGGCGGCGCGGATGATCGCCCATCTGTTGCCGGCCATGTATTACACGAACATTGTCCTCGGCAGTTTTCTCAAAGGTGTGGGGTTCCGGGCACTCTGGTTTGAACTGCTGGTTCTCGCGCTTTACGCAACTGTATTGTTCACCATCGGGTACCTCATGTTTAACAAAAGGCCGAAAATATGACTCTCGTCTCTCCAGCACCTGGGCTTGCCGTGTGGCTGCGCCGCCTGTACGTGATGATGGAAAAGGAACTGCTGCAACTCTCACGGGATGTGGTGCTGCTTTTTTTCATCGTGTACGCATTTACGGTGGACATCTATCTGGCGGGTTCGGGCGTAAGCCTGCAATTGCACAAAGCGGCATTTGCCGTGATGGACTCGGACCACAGCTTCGCATCACGGGAATTGCTGTACCGGTTCCAGCTGCCCCACTTCAATCTGGTGGGTGAAGTGGCCAACCCTGAGGAGAGCATGAAAATGCTGGACGACGGCAAAGCGATCATGGTTATCACCACACCGCCCAATTTCGAACAGTCCCTCCTGCGCGGTGAGCCCACGTCTGTGCAGCTCCAGGTCGATGCGACCAACTCCGTCATAGGTTTTCTGGCGTCCAGTTATGCCGCTCAGATTGTGGGACAATACGGTCTCGAAACCGGTCTGGCCCGGGAGGGGTTCAGCGCATCGGACATTGAAAACGTCCCCCGGATCGACAGCCGCCATCGGGTGTGGTTCAACCCGAATCAGAACGATGGGTGGTTCATGTCCATCTCCGAATTGCTCACGGTCATCACCCTCTTTGCCATTCTTCTTCCGGCGGCGGCCATGGTGCGGGAAAAGGAACGTGGCACCGTGGAGCAGCTTCTGGTATCGCCGCTGACCAGTTTTCAGATCATGTTTCCCAAAGTCGTCGCCATGTCCGCCGTGATTCTTGCTGGAACGCTGATCAGCCTGTCCCTTATTCTGAAACCTGTGTTTGACGTTCCATTCAAAGGCGACCTGCTGCTGTTCTTCTCGGTGACGACGCTGTATGTCTTTACCACGGCAGGCCTGGGTTTGTTTGCCGCAACAATCGCCCGTAATCTGGCCCAGGCCGGTCTGATGACCATTCTGATTCTTGCTCCGATGATCTTCCTCTCCGGTGCCTGGACTCCTCCTGAAGCCATGCCCGCCTGGCTGCGGATGGGCATGACCATTTCACCGCTCCACTACTACATGGACGCCAGCTTCGGAATCCTTTTGAAAGGCGCCGGAATAGACACCCTCTGGCCATCCATCCTGAGCATCGCCTTTCTCGGCAGCATCGTCTTTGGCTTTGGGCTTTGGCGGTTTCGACGGCAATTCCACTGAGATAGATTTTTGCACAGCAATTATGCGTCAGACTATCGTAGGTCGGGTAGTTGACTAAAATCAAACCTTCTGTTAAGGGTTGAAGGCGTTCATACGAACCGTTCGGAGACTCTGCAAATGTAACGTCCACGCAGGGTTGTTGTTGCATTCAATTTCTTATCATACGATTTGGAGTAAAGGAACCCTTGCATTATGGAAAGAACACTGTCATTGATCAAACCCGACGGAGTTGCAAAGAACCTTATCGGGGAAGTTACCAAACGATTTCAGGATAATGGAATCAAAATCGTCGCTATGAAAATGCTTCATCTCAACCAGAAACAAGCGGAAGGTTTCTACGCGGTTCATAAAGAACGGCCCTTCTTCAAAAGTCTCACAGAATTCATGACATCCGGCCCCATTGTGGCCATGGTTTTGGAAGGCGACGGAGTCATTGAAAAAAACCGCAAGCTCATGGGTGCTACAAATTTCAAAGACGCCGCAGAAGGTACGATCCGAAAAGATTTTGCAACCACCATCGAACAAAATGTTGTCCATGGTTCGGATGCTCCTGAAACAGCGGCATTTGAAATCGGTTATTTTTTTAACGCATTTGAAATCGTCGGCTGATGTCTGCCTCCTCCATCAAACACGAACATGTTGTCATTGTTCTAAAAAAGCCCCGGTATCCTGAAAATATCGGGGCTGCTGCACGGGCCATGTGCAACATGGGTTTTTCAAAACTTGTTCTTATCGAACCCGAAAATCCTGATATTGAGCGAATCAAAAAAACCGCCACCCACGAAGCGGCAAGCATTGTGGATAACTTGGTCATCGTCGAAAGCACTGAAAACGCAATAGAAACCGTGGAATACGTTGTGGGCACCACCGCCCGCTTAGGTAAACAGAGGCGAAAAGCATCAAACCCGGCAACCTTGTCACCCCATCTTGTCGCTCTTTCACAAAATAACCGTATCGCTGTTCTTTTCGGCCCTGAAGACAGAGGTCTTGAAAACAGCGATATCGCCTATTGTGATGCGTTGATCCACATCCCCACGTTCGGCTTCACCTCCATCAATCTTGCCCAGGCTGTGATGATAACGTGCTATGAACTCACCATGAGCCGAAACGAAACGAAAGCCAGCGTCCCGAAACTTGCTGAAAAACGGGAACTGACAGAGATGTTCCGCGCACTTGAAAAAACCTTCGCAGACATTTCTTTCGTCAATCCTGAAAAACCCGATTATTACGTAAATGCGTTCCGTGATTTTTTTTCCAGAATCATGCCCAGATCCAAAGATGTGGTGGTTATGCGGACACTGCTTTCGAAGATACGGGTGTATGGAGAGAAAATGCGGGAGAAAAAGTGAAAAAACTGAACGTCCAACATCGAACATCCAACGTCCAACATCGAATGGGTTGATGTTCAAACGGCGAAACATGGGAGGACAGCAGTGTTTGGCGGGAATGATCAACGTTCAATGTGGGCGTTAAAGCCCACCGGCATACTTGACACAATCTCCCATGTTGATTATTATAGCTATAACAATCCACATAAGAGGTGAAATATGCAAACCATTCAAATGACCATTGATGATGATCTTGTCAAAGAAGTGGACCGGGTTTCCAAGCAGCTCAACACAAACCGCTCTGCTTTTACGAGAAAAGCACTTCGGGAAGCTCTGGACCGACACAGCATTGAGCAGCTGGAAATACAGCACCGCACGGGATACGAAAAACGACCTGTCGCTGAAAATGAATTTTCGGATTGGGAAGCGGAGCAGGAGTGGGGTGATGAATGAAACACGGTGAAATCCGCTGGTACAAATTCGACCATCCCGATAAAAAGAGGCCGGTTCTCATACTGACACGAAATTCAGTCCTGGAGTATCTTGGTGAAGTCACCATCGCCCCTCTAACGCGAACGATTCGTGATATACCCTCTGAAGTTTTTCTCTCTCAACTGGATGGGATGCCCAGCGATTGCGCCATTAACTGTGACCATTTACAAACCGTTTCAAAAGGCAAAATTGGCGCACTTATCACATCATTACCATTTACGAAAATGGAAGATGTGGGCCGGGCAATACGCTTTGCTCTGGATATATAAAATCAGGGCGGGTCAAAAAACCCGCCCTTACAGGACATCAATCACTGGTTTTTAGCACGGCGAGAAAAGCGGATTGGGGAAGTTCAACCTGGCCGATCATCTTCATGCGTTTCTTGCCTTTTTTCTGTTTATCCAGAAGCTTTCTCTTTCTTGAAATGTCACCGCCGTAGCATTTGGCGATAACATCTTTTCTGTAGGCGCTGATGGTTTCACGGGATATGATCTTCGCTCCGATGGCCCCCTGGATCGCTATTTTGAACATCTGGCGGGGGATTTCTTCCCTGAGCTTTTCACAGGCATGGCGACCTCTTGTGACAGCGTTGTCCTTGTGAACCAGTTGTGAAAGGGCGTCCACCCTATCGCCATTGATCAGGATATCCAGCTTGACCAGATCGGTATCCTGATACCCAATGAGTTCGTAATCAAAAGATCCATAACCCTGGGTGATGCTCTTAAGTTTATCGTAAAAATCGTAGACCACTTCACCAAGAGGCAATTCGAAAACCATCTCCAGACGGCTGCTGGTGAGGTACTGATAGTTTTTACTCACACCTCTTCTATCTAAACACAGTTTCATCACAGATCCCATGTACCGTTCGGGAACAATGATGGTGGCTTTGATGTAAGGTTCCCGGGTTATCTGGATCATCGTAGGATCGGGGTAAAGAGCCGGGTTGTCGATGATAATCTCTTCGCCGCTGTTCAGAACGATCTGGTACTGAACCGAAGGCGCCGTAAGAATAAGGGAAAGATCGTATTCCCGTTCCAGTCGTTCCTGAACCACCTCAAGGTGAAGCAGACCCAGAAAACCGCAACGAAATCCGAAACCAAGTGCTGCCGATGAATCTTTTTCATAGATCAGGGCGGCATCGTTTAATTTCAATTTTTCAATGGCTTCAGTGAGTTCAACATAATCATCGGATGCCACGGGATAGATGGATGAGAATACGACGGGAGTCGGTTCCTTGAAACCTTCCACCGACTTCTCACACGGGCGATTCTTCATGGTTATAGTATCACCGCAGCGTGTATCACTCACGGTTTTTATCCCGGCAATCATGTAGCCTACGTGTCCGGCTGTCAGTTCTTTTCGAGGCACCCTCTCAATCTGAAAAACGCCCACCTCTTCCACCTTGTACGAGGCGTCGTTGGACATGAATTTAATGGTGTCCCCTGCTTTTAGCCGCCCATCAAACACCCTGATATGGACGACAGTACCTCTGTAAGGGTCGTAGTGGGAATCAAAAATCAACGCTTTAAACGGTGCTTCCGGATCACCCGAAGGAGCGGGCAGAAGGTTTACGGCGCCTTCCAGAACATCCTCAATACCAAGGCCGGTTTTAGCCGATGTGAGAATGGCCATGCTGGAATCAAGCCCCAGATCATCGTCAATCTGACCTTTCACCCATTCGATTTCAGCGGATGGCAGATCGATTTTATTGATCACGGGGATAACTTCAAGATCATGACCCAGGGCAAGATAAAGATTGGCCAGAGTCTGGGCTTCCACTCCCTGGCTTGCATCGACCAGCAGAAAGGCCCCTTCACAGGAAGCCAGAGCCCGTGACACTTCGTAGGTAAAATCCACATGTCCCGGCGTGTCGATGAGGTTCAGGATGTACTCGTTACCGTCTTTGGCTTTGTATGGGAGGCTGACGGTCTGACTTTTAATCGTGATCCCCCTCTCCCTTTCGATGTCCATGGAGTCTAAGATCTGATCTTTGAATTCACGATCAGAAACAACCCCCGTGGCCTGGATCAACCGATCGGACAACGTGGACTTCCCATGGTCTATATGGGCTATAATACTGAAATTTCTTATATTCTTCATATGTTAACTCTAATTCTAACTTTTGGGTTCATGGGATTCATACTGACGAACAATCTTCCGTTCGCGGTATTGTATTCGACCTGGCCGACAAAAGACGGTGACATATGGACAAATCTGATCCACGCCCCTATGTTGCATCTTTTTCGTCATATCCGGCTCAAGCCGGTTGACACCCTTTCTCAATCCCGTTATATTCCCCGTTATATTCTATTGATCTGGGTTTAGTCAAACTTGACTTTCTACCAATTGCCATGGATCGTGTCAAGACCTGCTTGGGTCATGCCACCCAGGTAGCCCATCAAGGGGTTAATTTTTTTAGAACTATCATTCGGGCGCTCAATCATGTCAGACCATATACTCATAGTCGATGATGATACCACGGTAAGGGATTCCATGGAAGAATTCCTTCAGTTGTCCAAATTCCGTACAAGTACGGCCCAGAGTGGTGAATCTGCACTTCAACAGTTGAAAAATGAAAATATCGATATCGTAATCACCGATATTCGCATGGGCGGCATGGACGGCCTTGAACTTACCGATATCATCAAGCGCGACTTCGATGCCGATGTAATCGTGGTCACAGGATACAGCGAAGATTATTCCTATGAAGAGGCCATCAGCAAAGGGGCCAGCGATTTCATCTTCAAACCTGTCCGTTTCGAAGAGCTGAATCTGCGCATCAAGCGGGTGCTCCGGGAACGACGGCTGGCCAAAGACAGGGCTCAGATGCTGATCAAACTCAAGCAGATGGCCATCACTGACGGTCTTACAAAACTTTACAACTCCAGATATTTTTATACCCAGATCGAAATGGAAATCGACAGGATGAACCGGTATAAGCATCCCCTGTCCCTTCTTCTTCTCGATATCGACAATTTCAAGACATACAACGATTCTTTCGGACATCTGGACGGCGACAAGGTTTTGATACGCCTCGGCGAGATCATCCGAAAATGTTTGAGAACCATGGACACCGCTTACAGATACGGAGGCGAAGAATTCACCATACTCCTGCCGGAAACCACCATTGATGAAGCCATCACAGTAGCTGAAAGAATTCAGACCCGGCTCCTGTCCGAAGAGTTCGTCTCCATGAGCGGTGAATCAAACCGCATCACACTGAGCGTAGGTGTCACTGAATATTCTCCAAAAGAAGATCTGGTCACGTTCATAGCCAGGGCTGATAAAGCCATGTATCTATCTAAAGACAGGGGAAAAAACACCGTTTCCGTGCTTCAATCCAAAGACCCGGCCTGATTTATGTTTGAACTCAAATTTCTCACGGAACCCACCCTGGAACAAAAACAGCAGATTCTTTCCATTTATCAAGGTCGGAGCTGGTGGCCTGAAAACCTCGCCAATCCTGAACGTGTTCAGCAAGTGATCGACGGAAGTCATTGTTTTGTAGCCGCCTTTTCAGGTGATGAGGTGGTTGGATTTGGCAGGGCCCTGAGTGACAGAACAGGAGACGCTTACATTCACGATGTGACGGTCAAAGAATCGTTCAGAAAAAATGGCATAGGAAGCCGCATCATCACCATGCTGATCTCCCGATTAAAGGAAGACGGCATAACCTGGGTCGCTCTCATTGCCGAGAACGATTCCCACACTTTTTACGAAAAAATCGAGTTTCATGCCATGGAAAACGCTAAACCCATGTTCAGGTGGTTGATCTGATGTTTACCAAACTCAGTCCTTCCGATTATCCCCGGCTTGCGCCCTATTTCGATCATCAGGTCCACCGGCTCTGTTATTATTCGCTTAGTTCCTTTATCTCCTGGAGCCATCATGTGTCCTATCCCATCTGGAGAACAGGCCACGATGCCCTTCTGATCATGATGAAATACCGGAACAACCCTGAGCGAGATTTCCTGTATCTCCCCATATCCCACGGCCAGATCGTTCCTCCGGCTGCGCTTAAAGAAATCGCCATCAAATGCGGCATCCTCAGATACAGACATGTGCCCGAAGACTACATCACCATGCATGACCAAGCTGAACTGGAAAGCATGTTCAACATGCGTGATTGTGAGGATTTCTATGACTATATCTACAAAACTGAGGATCTGGCCCATTTAAAAGGCAACAAATATTCCAAAAAACGAAATCTGATCCACCAGTTTCTGAAAAGCCATGTGGACCAGAGCCGTGTTGATGTTCATCCGCTTACCGGCTCAGATATTCCGGAATGCCTTGAATTCCTGGACACCTGGAGTGATTTTAAAGTCACTGACCCTCGCTTGACCCGCTACGGTGCCATGGAAAGGACGGCGGCTGAAACAGCCATCAGGAATATCGAAACCATGGGGTATAAAGGCCTGATTTTAAGGATTGATGGGGTCGTCCAGGCTTTTGGAATCGGCTCTGAGTTAACCGAAGACATGGGCGGCTTTCATTTCGAAAAAGCAGCCCCGGACATCAAAGGCCTCTACCAGTATTTTGACCAGCAATGCGCCTTGAAACTGTTCAAGGATTACACATACATCAACAAAGAATGCGACATGGGAATTCCCGGTCTCCGGCATTCCAAGCGTTCCTATTATCCGACCATGATGATCAAATGCTATGAACTAGCCATCAAGGAACACACAGAACCTGGGCCTTGCGACGGGATGTAAACATCCGTCCTTCAGTTCCCCGCACACATCATCGAGGCATTTCCCGAAATACCTGCGGGAACGGATGTTTTCGGACACGTCCTGGCCCGTGAGCAGTCTGAAAAATCATCAAAAATGAAGATGAAAAGCTCATTGTGAAATTTAAGGAGGTCGGCGGCTGGAACACCCCGCCCCACAAGCTGGCCCTTAGCCTTTTGCAACTCGGATATCATCGTACTCTACTATAACTTAAATATGTAAAAAGCTTTCGCCATATGAACGAGATTGAACTCATTTGGAAAACCATAAAGCCGTTGGCAGAGAAAAAAGAATACCCGAAAAAATCATGGCTTTTAAATGAAGGCGATGTATCTAAACATTTACTATTCATTGAACGAGGCTGTATTAGATCATGGTTTAACAATGACGGCAATGACATTACATTCCAGTTTTTTTTTGAAGGCAGTTTTGTATCCTCCTTCGAAAGTTTAAGGCAGTGCGAACCCAGCCTGTTTAATCTTGAGACCATAGAGCCCTCCATTTTGCACGTGATACATAGAGACGACCTTTTTGCAGCGACGAAAAATTCCCCTGTATTGAAGGACGCCATCAATGAGCTTTTATGCCGTAGATTATATCATTATCAGAAGTTATTTTTATCAAGAATCAAAAACAGCCCCCAGCATCGTTATGAAGAGCTGAACAGGGAGAGCCCTGAAATCTTTAAACGAGTATCGCATCATTACATTGCTTCCTATCTGGGTATCACACCTGTCTCTTTAAGCCGGATCCGAAATAAAAACAAACGTTAACAATTGTTAATGCGCCCTGTCTGCTATGTATGCCATTATTCGGCATTGTTAATCTCATAAACAAAAAAACAGGAGGCATTATGGAAAAAAAATTAAATATCGGTTTTATCGGTCTTGGTAAAATGGGAGCAGGAATATGTGCCAATATTCAAAGGGAAAATTTCCCGATAACCGTATACAATCGCACACGCTCAAAGGCGGAACCCTTTGAAAAAAAAGGAGGTGTAATTGCCGGTTCACCACATGAAGTTGCTGAGAAATCAGATATAGTTCTGACAAGCCTTATGGATGACGCTTCGGTTCTTGAAATGTGTACCGGTGAAAACGGGCTTTTGGCAGGTTTGAAGCCAGACGGCATTCATATTGGTTTGACGACGATACTGCCAGCCACAGCAAACAGGCTTTCGGATCTTCATAAAGAAAAGCAATGCCATTATATTGCGGCACCGGTTCTTGGTAGGCCTGATGCCGCTTCTGCTGGCTCTCTTATCAGTATTTTGGGAGGAGATTCAAAGGTCATCGAAATCGTTCGTCCGATTATCGACTGTTATTCGGAAAAAACAATCACCGTCAGCAATACTCCCGGGCGAGCCAACGCCTTAAAAGTGTGCATCAATTATATTATAATGACACAAATAGTCATGTTTGGTGAGGTCTTTACATTTGCCGAAAAAAGCAGTCTGGATAAGGAAATAATTTATAAATTTGCTCAAATGATTTTCGGAGAATCCGGGCCGACGATTGAGTATATCAAAAAAATCAAAAACAGAGCGTTTGACGATGCAGGATTCGCCCTCACAGGCGGATTGAAAGACTCACTTCTGTTTGAAAAAGCCTTTGTCGATGTTGGCGTCAAAGCCGGTGTGGCGACACTTGCAAAAGACAACCTGATGGCCGCCGCAATGAATGGATTATGTGACAAAGACTGGAGCGCATTAACGGAAATGATCCGGTTGTCGGCAGGACTGGATAGTCAGGCTGAACAGGGAAAACATTCTCATTGAAGCAGACCCTATCAGACCTTTCTAAGTCTAAATAGAACATAATTCTGTAAAGGTCGACAACACTTCATACTCACTATCTATGTGGTTAAAATCGTACTTCGGCGATTAATAGTGTAGGGTAGGCATGGGGAATGTTCGACTAAATCATTCGAGCCGACCGCGAGATCGGGATGTGTTTCCGCGAAAGCTATTGGCGCGGCGGCTCTACTCACCCCGTTAGCCCACTGTATTCAAAAAATGTTCGCAAGGAGATACAAACATGCAAGGAGTCAATCAGAAAAAATCTCAGGTAGATAAACGAGCTCTCACTTCCCTATTCATGTTTTTTTCTTTAGTCTGGTTAGTGCCCACAGGCATTACAATGCATTTTGCTGCTCAATCATCGGTTGCATGGTTTCAACACATTGTGATGTCCATGCACAATACCGCATCCGCAATATTCGTAACCTCTTTAGCCGTGCATTTGACCCTCAATTGGAAGTCCATGTCACGGTACACGGCATCAAAGATAAACGAGTATCTACCATTCCGAACCGAAGCGTTCATTGCTGCCATTGTTGTGGCTGTGTTGATTCTGTTTATCGGATCTCACCCGCTTCACTTACGATGATAGTCTGTTCAAACTGTGTAGTAGTATGAATTCACTCTCTAAATTCACGATTGATACATCGTACAAAATCCATTATAGGGGGCACAGACGATCATGGTCAAATCTTAATCCTTGCCCCCCACCTATCCAACCGAATTTACGTCATTTTCGAATTCCGTTGACGCCTTACTTAACTCGATATTGATTCTCATAACAGGCTACCGACCGGGTCAAGGTGCGCTATCGCCGCACAACGTATCAGCCAGAGTGACCACACTTCCGGCAAACAGAAAACCGTTCGGGGCTATGTTGGATGGGTTGACTTCCATTTCAGCTCTGACTTCATACTTGCCCATATAGGTCACGACAATTCCGAGATAACCATTTAATTTATCTGCAAATATCTTATTAAAATGTTCGGGTGTTGACACTACACCTCCTTGTTGTGGTGCATGATATGATCAGGCCGGGGTCAGGGTTGACGTGACATGGATTTCGATTCCTCACAGCATCCCCCCATCATCCCAGGCATTTAACAATGTAGGGGCGGGCTATCGCCCGCCAATTGTGGTGGGTGATAGCCCACCCTACAGGTTTTATGCCGAATTTCCGACTTTTTACAACTCCATCATTTTTCTTTTTTATTTAATCCGCATACTCATATCCACAGCCTGAGCTTGATGAGTCAACGCGCCGGAAGAGATAATATCCACACCGGCCATGGCCAGGGGAATCAACGCGTCTTTTGTAACTGAACCGGAAACTTCAACCAGGGCTCGTTTGTCTATTCTCTTCACGGCTTCGGCGATCTGTGTAAGATCCATGTTGTCCAGCATGATCACATCGGCTTTGGCGCGAAGGGCTTCATCCACATCCTTCATGGTGGCCACTTCCACTTCAATTTTCACCAGATGGGAAACATGGCGGCGCAACTTTTCAACTGCTTTCAGAATTCCTCCAGCCGCAGCGATATGGTTGTCTTTGATAAGAACTCCGTCGTAAAGAGCCATCCGGTGGTTATACGCTCCACCAATCCGAACTGCGTATTTTTCAAGAACCCTGTGACCGGGAATCGTTTTCCGGGTATCCACAAGGCGGACCCTGGTTTCACCCAGCTGATTCACGTAGGACCGAACATTGGTGGAAATACCGGACAGGCGCTGAAGAAAGTTAAGAGCTGTACGTTCGCCTTTTAAAAGTGCCCGCATTTTCCCTTTGAGTTCCATCACCACGTCACCATTCTTCACTTCATCCCCGTCTCTGAAAGACCGGAAGATGTCCATGGCCGGATCAAGGGTTTTAAAAACCTGCTCCGCCACATCGGAACCCGCAAGAATAAAGTCCTGCTTGGCCACAATATAAGCGTCTCCCTTGGCAAATTCATCGATCAGGTAGTCGGTGGTGATATCCCCCGGCCCGATGTCTTCCAGAAGGGCCATATTAATGAGCGGTTTGATGGCGTGTTCCATAGCATTTCCTTTTCTTACCGTTTGATTCCTCCGGTGTCCTCCCGGGGGGCCAGATTTTAAAAATCTGGACAAAATAGGTTTGGGTATGATGTGAGTTATTCGCCTTAATGATTGAAGGAGACAGACACGTCATGCCCCCACAAAACATGTTTGTCAAACTTTTCAAAAGTTTGGCCCCCGGCAGGGCCGCCGGAGGGTATATCAACTAAAAATTAAGCAGCGACTCTTAAACCTTTAGATCAACTTCAAGCACTCGCTTCTTTGATTCTCTTCACATTTTCAATGTACTTATCCATTTTGTCTTTGGATTCCTGGTACTGGGTTCTCACTTTTTCAACCACGTCATCCGGGGCTTTGGCCATAAAGCTTTCGTTATCGAGTTTTTTCGATATGGAGTCCACTTCTTTGGCCAGTTTGGCGATTGATTTTTCAAGGCGTTCCACTTCCTTGTCAAAATCAAGGACGCCCTGGAGATTGACGAAAAGACTTGCCTCTCCCACAATGGCCGTTGCCGAAGACCGGGGTTTCTCACCAATGGCTCCTGCTTCAAAGGTTTCAAGCCGTGCCAGAACCATGATCATATCTTTATGTTTCTGGGCCATCTGCCTTTCACTTTCGTTAGCGCTCTGGATCACGGCGTTCACATTGAGAGACGGGCTGATGTTCATTTCTCCACGGATGTTTCGCACGCCCGAAATGACTCCCATGGCAAAATTCATTTCTTTTTCTGCCACACTATCTGAAAGAGCTGTGAAATCATCTCGATCCGCAGGATACACGGCGTTCATGATGGAGCCGTCAACACCGGGAATTTTTCCCCAGATTTCTTCGGTAACAAAAGGAATCACCGGATGAAGGAGAATCAACGTGTCTTTTAAAACCCTGTAAAGAACGGCTTTAGAGGCCATCATGCACGCGTCCCCGTTTTTCCCGTAGAGAGCTGTCTTGGACGCTTCCAGATACCAGTCGCAGAACTCGTTCCAAACGAATCGGTATAACGAGGATGCCGTGTCGTTAAAATGGTAGCCGTTGATGGAGGCGGTCACTTCATCGGTGACGTTTTTCAGCCGTGACAGAATCCAGCGGTCGGCCAGCCCCATGTTCGCCGTATCCAGTTCAGGATAGGGCTGGTCAAGGTGCATCATGGAAAAACGGGCCGCGTTCCACAGTTTGTTGATAAAATGGCGATAACCGTCCACGCGGGCCAGAGACATTTTCACGTCACGGCCCTGGGCTGCAAAAGCCGCCAGGGTGAAACGGAAAGCGTCGGTGCCGTAGCTGTCGATCACAGTCAGAGGATCAATGACATTTCCTTTGGACTTGCTCATTTTCTGGCCTTCTTCGTCCCGGACCAGAGCATGGATATACACGTCTTTGAACGGCACCTCGTCCATGAAGTGGAGCCCCATCATCATCATACGGGCCACCCAGAAAAACAGGATATCAAAACCGGTCACAAGGGTAGCTGTGGGGTAAAAGGTTTTGAGCAACTTCGTGTCATCGGGCCAGCCCATGGTGGAGAACGGCCAGAGAGCCGAACTGAACCAGGTGTCAAGAACATCGGTATCCTGGCTGAGATCACTTTTACCGCAGGCCGGGCAGACTGTGGGATCTTCCATTTCCACGATTTCTTTGCCGCAGTCTGCGCATGTCCACACCGGAATGCGATGTCCCCACCAGATCTGACGTGAAATGCACCAGTCTCTGATGTTGTTCATCCACTCGAAATAGGTTTTGGTCCAGTGTTCGGGAATAATTCGTGTTCTTCCGTCTTCCACGGCTTTAATGGCCCGTTCGGCCAGGGTCTTTGTTCTTACGAACCACTGTTGGGACAGGTTGGGTTCAATGGCTGTTTTGCATCGATAGCAGTGTCCCACGCTGTGGGCATGGTCATCGGCTTTTTCAAGAAGCCCTTGTTCTTCCAGAGCTTTTACCGCCTGTTTCCGGCATTCTTCACGGGTAAGTCCCTGGAACGATCCGGCCCCTTCGAGCATCACGCCGTCATCGCCAATCACTTTGATGCTTTCAAGGTTATGACGCAGACCAATGTGAAAGTCGTTGGGATCATGGGCCGGTGTAACTTTTAGCGCTCCGGTTCCAAAAGCCATGTCAACATAGGAATCTTTGATGATGGGAATTTCCCGGTCTGTCAGGGGAAGCTTGACCATGGTGGCAGAAAGTCCCTGATAACGGGGATCTTCCGGGTTCACGGCAACCGCCGTATCACCGAACAGGGTTTCAGGTCGTGTGGTGGCCACCACAAAATAGCCAGAACCGTCGGCAAAGGGATATCGGATGTGGTAGAGTTTGCCCTGTTTTTCTTCAAATTCCACTTCAAGATCAGCCAGAGCTGTATTGCAACGGGGACACCAGTTGATGATGTAGTTGTCACGGACAATTAGGCCCTGTTTGTAAAGTTCCACAAACACCTTACGCACGGCCTTGGAAAGTCCTTCGTCCATGGTAAAACGTTCACGCTCCCAGTCGCAGGACGCACCAAGGCGTTTCAACTGGTTGATGATGGCGTTGCCTGACTCTTCTTTCCAGGCCCAGACCCTTTCCACAAATTTTTCACGCCCGATTTCATGACGGGATATGCCTTCTGATGCAAGCTTCTTTTCAACCACATTCTGGGTGGCGATTCCGGCATGGTCTGTTCCGGGCATCCAGAGAACGTTGTCTCCACGAAGCCGTCTGTAACGGCAGAGAATGTCCTGCAACGTATTGTTCAGAGCATGGCCCATATGGAGAACCCCCGTGACATTAGGCGGGGGAATCACAATGGCGTATGGTTTTTTCGTACTTTCATCTTCTGCGTGAAATTTATTCTCTTTCAACCACAGCTCGTAGCATCTTTTTTCAACATCTGCGGGTTCATACCCTTTATCAAGTTCAGCGCCGCTCATTTCATGGCCTCGTATCGTTTAATTCCGTTATTTCGTTTATCCGTTACAAAAAACAAACCTTATATAACAAAAAACTGGGAATCTTAAAACCAATTCCCAGTTTTCTTAGCTTAAGTTTTCATTTTTTAAATGATCACATACTATTCGTCTTTCTGACCACTCTTCAATACTTCCTTGATCCGTTCCATATCTTCCGAAATAGACCGCCCGATGACTTGTTTGAAAATCTCATCCAGCTTTTCACCGTATATTTTTCGAATCACCCGTTCCACAGAAAGGTCAAGCTGTTCACGGGTTATCCCCATGGCTTTAAGTTTTGCTTCATCATCTGTGTCGCCCGTACTTCTCTCATCGGTCAAATCGAGTCCTAACGCCTCGGCTATGGCCCGATCATCATCTCTGGGTGATGGGATAAGATCTTCGATTTCATCGAATTCCAGTTCGTCAGAAGCACCGCCACTCGGCTCACCCGATCCATCCCAGGTGCTGTCGAGCAAGTCATCATCAACACTATCAATCGTTTCAGCGTCATCAGATAAAATATCGGAGAGTTCGATGACCTCACTGTCGAAGGTGTCGTCAAGTTCTTTCAGGAGGTCTTCTTTATCACGTGAAGAACTGCTGGGCAGTTCGGACATCTCGACGGTTGCGTCCAGTTCCGTACTATCCATTCCTTCCAGATCTTCAGAATCAAGTGAAAGGTTCATGATCTCTTTATCGATATCAAGGTCCGTGATCTCCGCTTTTTCAGCAGCCGCCTGTTCATTTTTCCCCTTATGGGCCTCCACATTCGCCAGGAAGCTCATCTTATCCGTTGTCTGCTCGGCAAAACTCTCGAAGTCAAACGGCTTCTTCACAGGCTCCGCATTAAGGATGGTGTGTTTTGAGGATTCCCCTGACAAGGATTCTGAAAGATCAAACTGGAGGTTATCCGTAGTCTGTTCTGCAAACTGATCAAAGGCTGGAGTTGCTTTGGCTGGTCCATCCAAATCCAGTTCAATTTCTTCAAGCATATCATCCAGTGAATCATCCTCAACTGGAATTTCCTGTGTCAGATCAATTACATCCTCATCACCTGTTGCCTGAGTGAGATCGATAATGTCATCGTCCAATTCGTCATCTGCAGCAACAACTGCCGGTGTTTCCAGGTCAATCACATCATCTTCATCCACCGTCTGGGTGAGATCGATGGTATCATCGTCCAAACCATCAGACTCAGATATAACTGCCGGTGTGTCCAGATCTATCACATCGTCTTCATCCACCACTGTCTGGGTAAGATCAATGATGTCTTCGTCGAGTCCATCAATCCCAGCTATAACTGCCGGTATTTCCAGATCTATCACATCATCTTCATCACTGATGATATTTTCAATTGAAAAATCGTCATCACTGTCCAGACCCTGAGTAACCGGTTCAACCAGGTCGATAGTGTCATCCCCACCATCCATGGGCGACAATTGCTCCACATCTTCATCTTCCCCGAGAATCTGTGTGACAGATTCCGTAAGTTCAATCACGTCTTCGTCTTCATCAAAAGAAAAGGGGCTAACAGCACTTTTGGAGACGGTTTCCACAAGTTCAATGATGTCATCATCTTCAACATCATCCACAGACTGAACAAGGTCGATCACATCATCCGTATCATCAAAAGACAGTTTGTCCGCTTCATCATCCTGAAGGCCACCTTTTTCGGCGATATAGGCATCAAGATCCAGGAGTTCTTCCGCCTCATCTCCGCCGGAAGGGTTTACCGGACTTGTTAAATCGATGATTTCATCGTCTTGAAGCGTGACGGACAGGTCAATGATATCGTCTTCTTCGAAATCAAACGAGTCCGCAGATGGCTTGTCTTTTTTTTCCATAGGGGAAGGCGTCTCCATTAACAACGATTAACAGGTTCGGTTAAGTAAAATTGTCAATTTGCGATAAGTTATCAAAATAACAGCAGAAAATTATCATTGCTAAAATAGCACACAGGAAAAAAAGTGTCAAGGCATTTGAATTTACAGGCTTTAGCTGTTTTCTCTAGTTTACCTCTCCCAGAAATAAAGCCCCCATCAGCCATGTTTACATTGATCACACCGTCATCACATTCCCTGTCCGGTATTGACAGGACGATCCACTTAACCTATACTGCACCCCGTCAAACCTTTTAATAATAAATATGGAGAATCAGAACGATGAAACATTATATTTGTAAAATTTCAGCCGCCGTGATTGTGATGATTGCGGTGGCATCCCCGGCCTTTTGCGGCCTCAATGTGGATGTAAACATCGGAATACCTCTACCGACTGTAATAATCTCTGAGCCACCCGAATTCATCTATCCCTCGGAGCTTGGATTTTATGTGGCGGTAGGAACTGATTACGATCTGTTCCAGGTTGACAATGTTTACTTTATATTCCGTGACAACAGATGGTACAAGGGCCCTTATTACGATGGCCCCTGGCGTGAAGTAAAGCACAGAAGACTTCCACAAGTATTAAGACGCCACAAATACGAGCGCATCCGTTATTACCGTGACCGAGAGTACCGACACTATCGTGAGAACAACCATAAATACAGAGGGCACAAAGGACGGTATTACAGACCCGAAAAACGCCATCATGATCGCGACCGACGTGAAGAGCGTCGTGACAATCGCGAGGAACGTCGTGACCGTCGCGAAGACAGACGTGATGATCGCCGTGACGACCGGGGACATGGCGGTCGTGGTGAAGGACAGGGTGACTGGAATCCCTGGGAACAGAATAAAGGTCATAAATAGTTAATCGTCAACATACAAGCTCAAGGGGGGATATGATTTCACCCCTTGAGCAAAAAAATTCCTGATCTTATAAATTCAACGTTCAGCCCCACTTTTTTTCTCATCGCCCACTCTGCAAAAAATTTCAACCCTTTATTCCTCTCCGAGTAAGATAGAACATATGAGGATCAATCATTTTATTAGGCCTGTTGGTTCCATCGTAGAAAAGGTCAATGACGGGGATGGCGAATTCATCCTGTATTTTTCTGAATAGAGAAGATGAGATCACGCCGGGACAGCAAAACAGAGGGTTCACGTGGATCACGACATCAACGCTGCCCTGTCTGATATAGTAGAGAAGACGCCCGACGCTCACCGCTGTTTCTCCGGTAATGAAGCTATTAAGCCCAAAATCCTCCATAAGCCGATGGCACTGATCAAGCGGTGGTTCAAACGCATCGTCGATAAGACCTTTGAACAGGGCTTCGAATTTCTCCTCATAGCCCGCCATGGTTTTCCATAAGCGTTCATCAGCATTGTTTTCGGCTATGTCCGCATAGGCGGCATGAACTATCAGTTCGTTGTACGAGGGCACAAGAATTTCGCCGCCCAGAGATTCGGCATAATCACAGATGTCGTCGTTAAGGACGGCGTTGTATTTGGCATACATGTCACCCAAAATGCCTATTCTTGGTTTGCGGTTTTCGCCTTTGGGCAGGGCTTCAAAAACAGCTCGAATTTCTTCTGCGGCGTTGAACAGGGATTTTTTGTTCCGAATACACCGGAGCATAATCTCTTCAGATTGTGCCACAGCCTCCACAACGGTTCCCGGTATGATTTCATAGGGCTGAAACCGATACCTAAGCTTGGTGAGAATGGAACTCAGCACCGTCACAGATAAAAAAATGGCGTTTGCCCGTGCCGATAACCCTGGAACAACGGCCAGTCCGTGGGTGTTCATCACCCGGATCTGACCCAGCCCTGCTTTAAAACCGGCAAGTTTCACCAGATTGGCATACTGGTTGAAATTGCAGGACAGGCAGAGGTTGGGCAGATAAAGAATGGTGGTTGCCGGGTCCATGGTGTTCCGTTTCAGCGTTTCAATCAACGAACCGGCAATGGCCACATTGGGAAGACATTCACCGCCGCTTGCATAACGGTAACCCTGGTTCATCATTTCCCGGTCAAGGGGAACCACCTCCGCTTTATAACCTGCCACTTCGAAAACAGCTTTCTGAAGGCGGTTAATCCGGATGTCTGTCATGGGGATAAGAACGGTATCACCGGGCTGAAGACTGTCCGGCCTGAAACTCACAGGCGAAGCCTTCGGAGTCGTTTCCTTTATTTCTTGTTTGTTTTTCCGCGTTTTATAATCGCTATAAAACGTATCCACGGCTGCTTCGATCCGGGTAAGATAGCCCACATCGCTGCTGTGCTCGTCCAGTTGAAGAATCAGATACGGCTTGCCCAGGAGTTCCATTTCATCCTTGAAATAGTTCATCAGATAGGAATCGGGGCTGCACCTGAAACAGGTGAGAAAAACAGGGTAAACATCCGGGTTTTCTTTTACCGTGGCAAGAGCCATGAGCACCTGCTGGCCAAAGTACCAGTGCATGCTTTCCAGAAGAGGATTCGGATCGTTTTTAAGAATGTCAGGATTGACCATGGACTGGGACAATAAATCAAATCCCAGAGATTCCAGCCTTGCAGGGATTCCCAGATTCACACGCTTGTCAAACAGGGCGTAAGGACGTCCGAGAAGAAGCAGTTTCAATCGTCCATTATCCTCGTTATCCTGTTCGATCAAGACACTGCCTTTTTCAGCCCATCGTGTTTTCCTGGCAAGATATTCCCGGCGGGACAGGACGAACGCCTCTTCAATGATTTTTTTATCCAGATGGAGAATATCTTTTAAATAATCGGCCAGTTCCATTGCAACGGCGCTGTCGGGTCTGTTGTTGAATTTGATCCGGGGGCTCAGGAGTTTGTCCTTGAAATCATATCCCGGCAGGTTATCGATGATGGTTGCTGCATAGGATGAATAATAACAGAAATAGGAATCGGTCATCTTGTCCCGGTACAGTTCTTCGGTTTCCAGTTGTTTGACGTACCCCTGCTCGTTGATCAACGTGGGAAGGAAGATGTAATCCACCGTTCTCCGGGACAGGGATTCCACCAGACCATGGGCAAGGGCCATGGGTGCGCAGAAATCCGCGTTGAGCATCTTCATGCCCGTGTCGAGCTTTTTGGCTGAACTTGTTTCAACCACCACATTCACGCCAAGCCGCTGGAAAAAATCTTTGAAAAGGGGGATGTATTCCGTCATGAAAAGGGTTTCAGGCATGCCGATGGTGGGGCCGCCCGGTGTTTTCACATCGTCAACGGCAAAATGGGCACTGTAATCTTTTTCAAGACGTGAAACAGCATCCATCCGTCCTGCCCGTTTGTCCTCATAATCTCTGCCACATTTCAGCCCCCAGGCAGTTTTCCTTGTCCCCATTGTGTAGATACGAAGATCACAATTGTTGGAGCAGAGGGTGCAGATTTCCGAAGAAGCTTCGCAGGAAAAATCCATGCCGGTGAAGGTTGACACCTCATGCTTTTGATCCATCAGGGTCACGGCGCAGCCCAGTGCACCGGTGAGATGGCAGTATCGGGACACATGAACAGGCTGTTTCAGTTCGTTTTCAAACACGGCCACCAGGGCTTTGTTACGGGCGGTTGCTCCCTGAAACCAGATTTTTTTGCCGGGCGCTCTTTTACCCACCACCTTGGAAAGGTAGTTATCCCGGACGCTGTACAGCACTGCCGCCATGATCTGATCGCGCTGCCATCCTTCAGACATGAAGATGTTCAGATCCCGTTCCATGTAAACCGTGCAGCGGTCCGAGGTATAAGGTGCAGTTTTTCCCTCGGTGAGTTGAGAGATTTCTCCAAGGGTCATATCAAGGCGTTTGGCCTGTTCTTCAATAAAGGAACCGGTTCCTGCGGCACAGACATAGTTCATGGTGGCGCTGGTGACTTCACCGTTTTTTAGAAGAGTGAATTTGGAATCCTGGCCCCCGATTTCAATTATGGTGTCCACATCAGGATCAAGAAAGACAGACCCCCTGGCATGAGCGGTGATTTCATTCACAGCCATGTCTGCTCCGATGAGAACCCGGATCAGCTCCCGGCCTGATCCTGTGGTGGCGACCCCTTTCACATCCAGCATCGTATCTTTGAACACGGATTTGAGTTCGCTTAACAGCCGGGACACCGCATCCACAGGATCTCCCTGGGTTCTGCCGTAAAGTCCGCAAAGGATGGTTCCGTCCGTATCAGTGACAATCATCTTCGTGCTGGTGGAACCCACGTCGATTCCCATATAAACCGGGCATGTTTTAACGGATGGTCTGTGGTATACGGTTATTTCCACACCGTTTGATTCAACGGACTCGTCCGCGCTGAAATCAGGATACCCCTTGAGATTGATGGCAAGACTTTGCCGAGTCTCCCGCTTTTTCCCGATCACTTGGACAAGACCCCGGCTTTTCTCAAAAGGCGTATCACCGAGAAGGGCAGCACCTATGGCGTTGAAGCAAACACTTTCTTTCGGAACGTTGACGTCACGGGAAAGAGACAAAGATATTTCATCCACGATTTTCCCATTGAGACTCATGCCGCCCACGAACAGAACCGATCCTTCGATATCACGCCCCTTAAGGGTATTGGAAAGAACGCTCCGGGTCACCCCCTGGCAAAGCCCTGTGGCAATGGCCTCCTTGGAAAACCCCTGGGCCTGGGCATGGATGATATCGGATTTGGCGAACACAGCGCAGCGGGTGGCGATGGATGGAGCCGCCCCCGTGAATGCCCGTGTTTTTTCAGCCAGAGATTCGGGAGTAAACCCCAGCCGCTCGGCCTGCTGGTCCATAAAACTGCCCGTTCCCGATGCGCAGTCCGAATTCACCACGTGTTCCATGTAGTTCAGATTTTCATCCAGCCGGATCAGATAAAAACTTTCGCAACCAATGGAGAGGATGGTGCGACACCCTGTGGCCAGTAGTCGGTTAGCTTCCACAGCAGAGATCACCGGATCAAACACCCGGACACCCGGAATAACCATGTTTCCGGTGAAACCCAGCGTCATGGGAAAACCCGAGCACATTTTTTCCATGTCATCCAGAACACGTTCGCAGGTTCCGGCCACATCGCCGTTATGCTCCATGCTCGCCATGTGAACAGGTTTATGCTGGCTGTCCAGCATAACCCAGTGGATATATTTTGAACCAAAATCAATACCGGCTTTTACCATGGTGTAACAAAGCTCCTTATGGCCCGGTTATTCGGGTCAATTATTTCGCAATCAGTCCATTCAATGCGATACATAGCGCAAATATTCGATAAGCGTAACCCATCGCTTTCGTGCGATAAATACTGATGTATTTTTGTTGCCGGGTTAATATAATCCCGCAGCTCTCCACCTCACCAGAATTTTGGTGCCGCCAGAAGATGGTTAAAGCAACGTGCAATCATTATCATAGGTACCGTCCCCCATGCAAACCCGAATATATTTGAGCATTTGTACATATTTAATGGATGAGTCATGGTCACAACAATCTGATTCAGGATGTCAGGCCATCGCAGGCCAATCAGGAGATCGACGTTCCCTTGGAATTGTGCTTGTAGGGGCGACCCGCTGGTCGCCCTTTTTAATGACCGTCAGGTCATTCATCGTCACGGACAGACCAGCATCTTTTTGTTGTTTGAATGAGCAGTATTTATCATCAACCGGGATTGCAGAGACACCAGGGCGACCAGCCGGTCGCCCCTACGAGTTCGAAACCACCATGGATGTTTTTTGTTGCCGGGTTAATATATCATAGGCAAACCTCTCTTTTATCATCTGGAATTATGAAAGAGCAATACATTCACATGCCGTGAATACAACATTGCGTCAATCGTTTCATCCACCTTTCGTCATGGTCAAAGAATCTGAAAATATACAGCTGTCAAATATTCACCCCTCCATCCATTGATGGGAAAAAATGTTTTACAATTTTTGAAATTTTCATTATGTTCAATTTCAATCAATTTATTTTCATTTCTGCATCCGAATTTCACGCGTTTTTTTTAAAATGTTTACTGTTGATGATCGCCAGGCAAAGCAGCGTTTTACGTTCTCCCTTGCGTTTTAGTCATACGTTTTTCTGCGCGAGATGAAATGCCGCCGTCCTGGTTGATTCCCGGTTGAGCCGAACATTAATCAGGAGGGATGCCCGTCATGCTTTACAAGACCATAGACAAGCAAGATTTTAAAAATCTAATCGACATTCATCTCCGCGATGTTGAATGCATCGGACCACGGCAGGTGGGTACCAATTCCAATGGGAGGCCGCAGTATCAGTTTCTGCCGGTGAATTCCTTTGATGAAATGGCGTTCGATTATGACACCACCGAGTATTCGGTAAAAACATACTTTCTACCCTATAAGGAAGTGATGTCCACATTTCACTTCGAGGCGAATGACTGGAGCCAGGAAATTTCCTATGTGAAGCATCCCAGGGTCATCATCGGGCTTCATCGCTGCGATATCAACGGCCTGGTCAAGCTTGACAAAGTGTTTGCCAAAGAGTTTCACCCCAATCCCTACTATCTCTCCCGGCGTGGAAATACCCTGATCATCGGGATTGGTTGCGAAAAACACTGCGACGGGGGATTCTGCTCATCCATGGGCTCCGATTCCGTCACCCACGGGTTTGACCTTTTTCTCACCGATATCGGGGACCGGTATTTTGTCAAGGTCGGATCAGATCGGGGGTTCAATGCACTCAACAAAATCAATGCACGGGATATCTCCGACGAAGACCGCAATCAGTATTTAAACAACCGGAACAACTTTGAATCCAGTTTCAAAAAGACCGTGAGAATTGAAAACCTCCCCAACCTTCTGGACATCGAGTTTGAATCCGAAGTGTGGAAAAAATGGGGGGATAAATGTTTAAGCTGCGGAAGCTGTGCCATGGTCTGCCCCACCTGTTACTGCTATGGCGTGAGTGAAAACCTGTCCATGGACTTTAAAAAAAGCGAAAAAACCAAACAGTTATATTCGTGCAACCTTCATGATTTCGCAGAGGTCGCCGGAGGTCATAATTTCAGGCCTGCCCGGGAGACACGCCTGAAATACAGATATTACCATCAGCACCGGGGTTTTGTGGAAACATTTGGTCAACCCATGTGCGTGGGATGCAACCGTTGCGGCCGGGTTTGTCTTGCTGGCATTAATCCAACCGAAGTGATTCGAGACATACAGATGGAGCATGGACGATGAAAAAAATAATGCACCCTTATGACATTACCCATGAGACAGATATGGTGGAGCCTCTTGATTACAACCGGCAGAGCCGGTTAAAAGAAGTGGACAGGAGCTTCAAAGCGGAAATCACCAACATCATCAGACTGACGGACATGGAAAAACTTTTCCAGCTCCGCATGGTGGATGACAGTGACTGGCACCGGTTTTCGTTTCTGCCGGGCCAGTTTGTCATGCTGGAGCTGCCGGGGTACGGCGAAATTCCCATTTCATTTTCGTCCTCCCCCACCATCAAAAGCACCATTGAGCTGTGCATCCGAAAGGCAGGAAAAGTCACCCAGGCACTCCACAAAGCAAAACGGGGCGGCATCGTCGGACTACGCGGACCTTTCGGAACCTATTTCCCCATGGAGCAGATGAAAGGCAGCAATATCCTGCTCATCGCAGGCGGCCTTGGTCTGGCTCCTTTGCGGGCTCCCATCAGTTATGTCATCGAAAACCGCGCTGATTTCCAGAGCGTTGATATCCTTTATGGTGCAAGAGATCCGTTAAACCTTCTTTTCGATTACCAGTATGAGCAATGGAACAGGATTGACGACATCACGCTTCAAGTCATTGTGGAAACCCCGAATAAAGCCTGGACAGGGCCCGTTGGAATGATCACCAAACTTCTCGACGATGTTACTGTTCCCCCGGATCAAACCTATGCCATTGTATGCGGTCCTCCCATCATGTTCAAATACGTCTGTAACCGTTTACACGCCATGGGAATCCCCATGCAGCGTATGTTTGTCTCATTGGAGCGCAGGATGCACTGCGGAATGGGGAAATGTTGCAGGTGCAATATCGGTTCTTCGTATACCTGCATCGACGGCCCGGTATTCGATTTCTGGACAGTGATGAACTTAAAGGAAGCCATTTGATGAAAGGAAACGGTCATGAAATATCTGGGAATTGAGCCCAAAAAACCAAAAATCGCTGTTTTTGACTTTACATCCTGTGAAGGCTGCCAGCTTCAGCTTGTGAACAAGGAAGAAACCCTTGCTGATTTTTTAAATGCCGTTGAAGTCGTCAATTTTCGGGAGGCTTCTTCAGCAAGGTCAGATGATTACGATATCGCAATCATCGAAGGTGCCATATCGCGGAATGATGAGGTGAAACGCCTCACAGCCATCCGTGAGAAAGCCAAAGTGCTGGTGGCTCTGGGAACCTGTGCCTGCTTTGGCGGAATCAATAAACTGAAAAATGAATTTGACATGAAAGACATCAACAAGGACATTTACGGCAAGGACCCGAAAGAAACTCTCTGGGTCAGATCCGTGAGTGATGTGGTCAAGGTGGACCTTGAAATACCCGGTTGCCCCGTATCCAAGATAGAGGTGGAGTCCATTGTTCAACATTTAATCTGGGATACACCCTTTTCTTTCCCTGTTTATCCTGTGTGCGTGGAATGCAAACAGCGGTTCACCTCCTGCCTTATGGAAAAAGGGCAGCTCTGCCTGGGACCGATCACCCGTGGCGGTTGCAACGCACCTTGTTCCGTGGGTGGAACAGGCTGCTGGGGATGCAGAGGACCTGCCAAAGACCCGAATTATGAATCTTTTTTCGCCATCACTGCTGAGAAAGGATTTTCTAAAACTGAAGTTAATGAACGGATGGGATTTTACAGCGCCTTTCAGGAGGTACACGTGCCATGAAAATTAATTTAAATGTGGATGTTCATCATTTGACGCGGGTGGAAGGCCACGGCAACATTAAAGTCAAAGTTGAAAACGGAGAAGTGAAGGACGCCCGCTGGGATGTAATCGAAACACCCCGTTTTTTTGAAGCCATGCTGAGGAATAAACATTATACAACTGCCGGAATTCTTGCCGCAAGGATATGCGGAATCTGTTCAATCAGCCACTGTCTTTGCAGCATCACGGCCACCGAGCAGGCCTTTGATGTAACTGTTCCTGAGTAGGCTGCCAAGTTGAGGCTTCTTGCAAAGCACGGCGAAACCCTGCAAAGCCATGTGCTGCATGTACTGTTTCTTGTCGCGCCTGATTTTTTCGGAGAACCCAGCGTTATCCCGCTGATCAGCAAAATGCCGGATGTCGTGGCCATTGCTCTCCGTCTCAAAGGATTTGCCAACCGTTTCTGCGATGCCATAGCCGGAAGGACAACACACCCTGTAACCTTCCAGGTGGGCGGGGTCACTGCCGCACCAGATAAAAAGAGCCTGGTGAGTTTTAGAAATGAACTTGAGGGCATTCTGTCAGACCTCGCAGCTGTTGCCGAGCTGGTCTCAACCCTTGAACTTCCTGATTTTGTTCGTGAGACCGAATTTGTTTCACTGAAAGGCTCGTCCGAATACCCCTTTATTGGATTAAATGTTGTGTCCAGTGACGGAGTATCCCGTCGTTCGCTGGATTACCTGTCCATCACCAATGAATACGTGGACCCATACAACACCACCAAATGGACCAAATTATCACGGGAATCCTATGCCGTGGGAGCTTTGGCACGGGTAAACAACAATTATGCCCTGCTGAGGCCGGAAGCTATGAAAGCCGCTGAAGCCTTGAAACTGAACCCAGTATGCCACAATCCGTTTATGAACAATGTGGCCCAGGTGGTTGAAAGCGTTCATGTGGCCCATGAAATGATTCGTCTGATTGATGAACTGATGGATACAGGACTCAATGACCTGATGGCGGAAGTCACACCCAGAGCCGGTGAAGGGGTCGGCGCTGTGGAAGCACCTCGCGGCATTCTTTTTCATCATTATGAGTATGACGAAAACGGCATCATCGTCAAAGCAAACTGCGTGGTGCCCACAACCCAGAACAATGCAAATATCCATCTTGATCTGCAAAGCTTCGCCCGACAGTTTGCGGTCAAAGGCATGACCGATGACAAGCTGGAACTTCTCTGCTCCATGCTTGTCAGATCATACGATCCCTGTCTCTCCTGTTCGGTGCATTAACATCTGGTTCGATTATATAATCAAGATGGGTCACCTGTAGTGGCGGGTTCCAAACCCGCCCGGTGATCCTATCATGATGATCGATATACAATAAACACGTTTATGGTTATGCGGGGCTGGGCGACCAGCGGGTCGCCCCTACGGTCATCACATAGTTTTATGAGTTGAATAATATCTTCTATTCTATCAAATCTTCGTCGAAATCTTCCCATGGATATAATTCGCGATTTCAGCGGTCCCTTTAAGGGTATTGATCTGTTCCCACTGGATGTTTGAGGGCAGACCACCTTTTCTGTTAATGACGTTCATAATGGAAGGATGGGCGTAGATATTTCCCGGAATATACAAGGGAATCCCCGGTGTTTTGATATAGCTTCCGTCTTTCCAGATGAACCAGACAAAGCCTTTATTGATTGAGGATCGGATGCGGGTCAATCGGCCGGAAAAACCCACATCCCAGAAATCGGTGGCGAATTCACGGTTGTGAAGTAACCAGGAATAGGCCAGTATTTCGTGGGCGAATAGATCTTCAGAGGATATCACAAGGCCGATATCCGGGTGAGTGATATGACCGTTGTCAGGTCCAAAGGTGGCCAGAACTTTTGTGCCGGAAGAAACGATCAGACGCAGCCGGGATGTAATTGCGTGAATCTGGTTGATTTCTTCATACATGCTGTAAAAGGAATCCCCCCCGCAATGAAAGGCTTTTCGGCTGTCTTCACGTAAAAAGCCCACAGCGATTTTCATCCCGGATGTGATATCACCCATGACATGGGAGCTGACCCTGGCCAGATAAACAATATGATCCGCATCGTTCACCGCAGTTGTCATCCAGACCGGCTCTTTCCAGTGGTGGGGGCCTGCCGGTTCCAGGGGCAGAAAGGCATCATAACCCCGTTCTTCGAAAAACACGGCCTCGGCTTTGTTTTGTTCAATAACCTCCAGAAGTCCGGCTTTCTTGCAGTTCTCCCGTGAAAATCCACGTTGTCCATCCTTATGCCAGTGAACGCTTTCCACGCCGCTTGAATCCCCAACCAGAATCCGCCCAGCCCCTTTTTCCCGGAGAAGCTTGATCATTGCATAAAGTGACCAAGGATCGGTGGTGGCCGGGAATGTGTTGGCCGAATTGAGCGCTAATTTGATGAAAACTGAATCTCCCATGGAAAGCCAGGAAAAATCGGTTGATGCTTCAATAGTTCTTTTAAACAGCTCATAGGCCTGATCACCCGCACCTTTTTGTATGTAAGCCGAAGCCACGTGGGGTTTCCAGCTTTCAACCCTTTGCATCTGTGCGATCTCCGCCGAACTTGTATTAATCCGGTGGGCACAGGCAGGCATGACCATGGAGCAGGCCGAAAGACCACCCAGTTTCAGCAGCTCCCTTCGTGATAAAGGCCAACCTGTTTTTGTCGGGTTATCCATGTTTTTCTCCTTATACCGTTATATCTGGTCACGGGTAATGGATTAAATTAGCGCACCATAAATGATCTTCTGCTTCTCCCGCTATAATATTCATCAACAAAGTCATACATATGGTTTAAAATGATTTCAATTTATTTTTATTAGGGGCCAGGTCAATTATTCATCCTGTTTTTCTTATTGTTGGCCGATAAATTCAGTGAGGAGACCCGCATTTGTAGCTGCTTTATACTGTCTTCTGTCGGCAGTGACAAAAAGTTCTGCCTGCCATTCTAATGCACATGCTATATGCATTGCATCCATAGCTCTTAATACATTAGTTTCCAAAAGCTTTATTGAATAAGAAATGACAGCAGGGGTAACCTGAAGGATAACAGCGTCATGAACATCTTCCATCAATTGCCTTTTGATTGTCCGATAATCATCAGTGGATAGATTATCTTCACGTCGTCTTCGATTTAGTCCCGATATTATTTCAGGAACTAAAATGGTACATAGACCCAATTGTGAAGCATTCTGTAAAAACTGATCAATTTTATCACTGCTTTTTGCAAGTGCAGAGGAATCGGTTAAATCCTTCATAATTCTGACTCACGCTCTTCCAGTATTGCTGACGAAAGATCGTTCCCTTTAATTTGCATGCGAGCACTCTGGCGTTTCCATGACGGCGTTTGTACTAAATTATCGGTAAAAGGAACTATTTCTGCAATAGGTTTTCCTCGCCTTAAAAGGACAAGAGTCTCACCATGTTCCACTTCAGTTATGAAGCTGGAGACTTTTTTTCTGAAATCTGTGAATGATATTGTTTTCATATCGTATCCTTATTTTAATGTACATTTAAGTGTACATATTCAAGGGCATAGTGCCAAGGAATTGCTTTGAATTGTCAAGGATAAAGATTTGGTTTTATTTCTTTGAGAAAACAAAGAGAAAATCCCCGCCATCATGGCCTGTTTTTCTGATGTCGCCGTATTCCGGCATCTGATCCGCATTAACCATGACCGGACGTTTAATTTTTGAGAACAGCTCGGTGCCTTCCATTACACTATGATTTTCATTTAAGGTTGAGATCAAAGCTGCTGCAAAAACCGAATGGTTGTTTTCGCCACCACTGTCTTCCACGGGTTCAAGGCCGCCGGAGGCCAGGACTACCCGTGTTGTTTTTTTGGCCATACGACTGAGGTAGTCAGGTGTTTTTTGATTGAAGTGAAGCCCTCTCGTCAGGCTTCCTGAATAACAGCTATCGGCAATGACCATAATATGTTTGGCAGACAGGGCCCTGATATTGGACGTGATGGTGGCGTTGGATACCCAATTTGCTTCGTTATCCTGGGTTGCGTCCACCGGCAGCCAGTACCCTTCCTCGGCTTGTTTGTCAAGCCAGCCGTGGCCAGCATAATAGATAAGCAGGTTATCTTTGCTGGTCATGGTTCGGCGCAAATATGAAAAGTATGAAATGATATCGGTCCGATTGGGATTGGTAAGGAGTTTGACGTTAAATCCATAGTTTTTTTTCAATACATCGGCGAGTGCCTTGGCATCATTGACGGCCGTTTGTAATTTTGGCAGATGCTTGTAATCGTTAATCCCAATGATAAGAGCATGATAATTGCCAAAATCAATATTATTGGGAATGACTGGCTCCTCCTTGGGAACCACAGGCACCTCTAAAACGGGCAACACTGGCTCCTCTACTACGGGCATCACAGGTTTGGGGCGAGATTTACCGACGGTTTTTCCAGGTAATTTCTTTGTGGCTACGGTTGAAGATTTAAACTTGGATGGCGGCTTGACAAGAGATGCCACTTTTTTATCGGATACGATTTTTTCAGCCAGAGAGGCAAAGACGGATTCGTAACACTTTACCAATTTTGCCTCTGCATCCCCCGTTCTGAAAAAACCATAGATTTTAGTCGCGTATTCTTCACTGTGAGTCGCTGCATAACGGGCAATGAAAGTACCTTTATTATCAAAGGCTTCGCATTCCAACGCAACAGCCACAGAACCTTTTTTGCTTTGGAACGGCCAGTAAAAGGGCATAGGGTAAACAGCCGGCCAGGTGATGCGCCAGTCAAACGTGTGTTCCTCTTTAGGGCGGACAACCACCTTGATGCGCAGGGTGTCAGGCCTGCTCTCACTGGTGTTGTCAGAGCCTATAACATTATTGAAATAATTTTTATTGTAAATATATCGTATCAGAATGGGCTCGGCCCTGACCGTCGCGTCACTGGAAATTACACCCTGGAATGCCATGGAATCCACGCGGAGGTCCAGGGTTGTTTTGGATGGCATTCCGGATTGAGGGGGGATCATGGGCAGGGTTGTCAGATTTGCCGTTGCACAGCTGAAAAGAGTCGGCAGCACGAATAAACAAATCATATGACGAATAGTATTATGTAAATAAGTCATGACTCTCTCCTAAAGGTGGCCAGTGCTAAAGAGTTGTTGGGTACTCCTTGGAAACCTGGCTTAATTAACGATCCTTCAGATTTTGAATTAAGGGTGATGCCCACAGGATAAGCACCCGACAATCTTGTATTCGTTTCACATTCTTTTATTTTTTGATTTTTTAAGACTTTATTTCTATACCTTAAAATTGCATTTTAAGCCACTAAAACATCGAAAATATAGCTCTACCGCTTGCAGATAACAGTCTGTTTTTAAGGGACGATGTTTAAGGGACAGGTCAATTATTCATTTTACCGAAAAATCCCCCATGGCTGCCTCACCAAATCCCATCGGTGGCGTGCTTTTCTGGCTTCACTTTGTAAGTGTTTGATCCGAACTCATAGGAAAATCAATGTAACTGTACTGGCCGATAGAAAAAACACAGATGACCAAAACGATGAAAAAAACAATACCGTCCTCCCCGAAAGGCGGTTCTTATGAAGTGATGTGGCGGGAATTTATATGTCTCAGGACATCAGACGTTTCAGCGAATACAATCCGTTTATGCCCTCGACACGTTTTGGAATTTTTTCATGGCGGGCCTGAAACAGATGTCTGAAATTCCGGGCCTTCTCGGCCACAAAGGCTCGGGTGCCGATGACACCTGAGTCGGTGAAATACCTGGTACGACGCAGGAAACGGTCGGTTGCGGTGGGAACAAAATCTTTTTCCCGCTCATTTTGGACAAGGGCTTCATTGAGGGGCTTTACCCTTTTTCCACGATCACGCTTTTAAACCGCTCGCCCCACAGGGTTCCCCGGCGTTTCTTCTCTCGGTTGTAATACCTGGAAAAAGTCTGTTTCAGTTCACGAACCAGCTCGGACAGGCTGGCCCATTTCCGCCGGTAATGGGCTATGCGGCCTTCGGGAAACTCCGCATCTTCTCCGTAACACAGCAGAAACCTGGCCCTGATGTCCGCATCGGAAAAATTCTGGTGAGGTAGCATGGTGACGAGCAAGTGGAAATGTTATGTGAAGTTCCGCATTATGTGAAGTTAGTATTTCAGATCTGCATCATTCCGTCCATGTCCTTCGTTGCTTCAGGTGATTACACCACATAATTGTGGCTCCTTGGAAAGCCTATCAAGCCATTGGAGCATATGGGGCTTTTGCCAGGGAGCCTTTTTGCCGATTTTGGGGGCACCGGCCTTTTCGATCATTTTCCGCTTCATCTCCATGTCGATTTCTACGTAAATGTGTGTGGTATTTAGATCGGCATGCCCCAACCAGTAACTGATCATGTTAATGTCATTTCCTGCACGCAGTAAATGCATGGCGCTGGTGTGCCTGATGGTGTGGGGGTTGACGTGTTTGGCGGCCGCACCGGATTGATTTTCCTGAGCATGCACACCGTATTTGCGAGTAATGTCGCGGATACCGAAGCGGGTAATCGAGGTGCCGTTGGCGTTAAGAAACAAGCGCGAGGTGTCTTTCGCGCCCAGATTCCGTTGGTTCAAATAAGTTTTAAGCACAGTTGCTGTTTCGGGCCATAGGGGACATGCACGCTCTTTGCCGCCTTTACCCTGAAGTCTGATCTGAGCCGTATTTTCCAAACGCAGATCGTCAAGTTCCAGATCGACAATTTCGCTGACGCGCGCACCGGTATTATACATCAGCATGAGCAATGCCTTGTCTCGCACGCCGGTACGGGAGTTGACATCAATTGCGTTTAAAACCGCCTGCATTTCTTTTTCTTCGAGATAATTGACCATTTTGTGATCGGCGCGCTTGAGAGGGATGGCGCGGATCTGCGCGCAGTGAACTATCAGGACCGGCTCTTGGCGCGCGATGTAGTCAAAAAGACTCCGGATAGCGGCCAGCCGTGCGTTGCGTGTCCTCGGCGAGCAGCCTCGCTTTCGCTCGCATTCATCGAGAAAACCCAGCACCATCTTCTCCGTAATGTCTTCGACCGTCAGCTTGTCAACGGATATGTTTGCGGCGTCGGCGACATAACACAAAAGCAGCTTGACGGCATCGCGATAGGCCAGGATGGTGTTAACCGACAGACCTCTTTGAACCGGTAGATAGTGGCTAAAGAAGCGTTTTATAAAGCTATCGAGTAAATGATTCATGGCTGCCCCCCATGGGGTTGGATATTTTTCAGGTAGTAGTTTCGGAACCGCTCGTGTACCTGCTCGAACAGTTCGGCCGTGGGCTGCAAATAAACGCGTGTGGAACGGATGTCCACATGCCCCATATAGGTGGCAAGTGCGGGCAGCCGTGCGTTGACATCCTGCTCTTTCCGGTACCAGGCCAGCAGTCTGTGAACGGCAAAGGTATGCCGTAGATCATGGATACGCGGCCCCATGCGGTTGTTGTGCGCGATACCGCATTTTTGCAATAATCCTCTGAAGGTCATATTGACGGTGGGATGGCACAGACGCTGCTGGCGTTCATTCAGCAACAACGGGGAGTCGAGCTCGTGCGGGGAGATTTTAAGGCGTCTGATGATATACTGTCCAAGCTCGCGACTGGTTGATTCGCTCAGCGCAACCCACCGTGCCTTTCGGAACTTGCCTTCGGCGATAAAGAGCCGTTGACTGCTCAGTTGGACATCTTGAAGATTTAAGGCCATGGCCTCGCCGATGCGTATCCCCGTGCTATAGAGAAGTCCCAGCAGCGTGCGATAGGTGTGCGGACGCAGTGAACCAGGCGGTGCAAGCCCGGCTGCTGCCACCATCAATGCCTGCATCTGGCTTAAGTGATAGATATACGGCCGGTGTGCACCATAAGATCGAATCATTTTCAGCGGCCCGGGCACATAGCTTTGAGGAACGCTTGTGGCCATATATTCGCAAAATTGACGCAGCACACTCATCTGATTGCTCCGAGTGCGTGGGGCAAGCCTGGAAAGGCCTTGTTGATAATGATCGATAATTTCTCGGGTAAAATAGGGGAGCGAAAAATCCTGTTGAACCAAAAAACGGTCAAGGTAACCCAATAACCGTGCCTGGCTATGGTAATCGGTACCGGAAAGCTGACGAAGATCGACAAATCTTTCCATCCGCACAGCCAGACAACTTGAAAATCGGTATGTGCTCATCGTTCCAGCTCCTCCGGCCAATCAAGGGCCACTTGTTTTAATGCGTTAAAATCAACTTTGGTGTAGATAAACGTCGTACTCAGATGGCGATGGCCGAGCACGTCGGCCACTTCTTTAAGCGAATGCCCCTTGTTGACCATACGTGTTGCAAACCCGTGCCGGAATGCGTGAGAACCTTTGCCGGTCACATCGATGCCCGCCGTACGAATATGACGCTCCACGATGGCCGAAAGTGACCTGGAATTGGTCAGCGGGTGGTACGGCGCCCGACAGGTTAGAAAGATTTGTGGATATGAGCAATGCGGCCGAGCGTATCGCAAGTAGTCCAGCAGGCTTTGACCGACCTCTACACTCAAAGGCAAAAGACTGTCTTTGCCATGCTTTGAGGCCCTGAACAGGATCTGATTGTCAGCCCAATGGACATCTTCCATTTGCAGAGCACGCAACTGGCCGCCGCGTACGCCGTAAGTGTGTAAAAGCTGCAAAATGGCGTAGTCTCGCCGGCCACTATCGGTGGCGGCATCCACGGCACCGATCACCCGTTGCGTTTGTTCTTCGGTCAGTGCGCGTGGCACGGTGCTCAGCTTGTAAGTGTGTAATGTGGGAACCGCCCGGTCAAGGCGGTGTTGAAAAAAACCCTGTTGTAGACCAAACCGCAGGAACGTGCGCAAGGCCGATTGCATTGATCGGCGTTTAGATCGCCCCATGACCTGAGCATGAGAGAGGAAAAAAGTCTCAATCCTTTCTGGGGTCAGCCCAGCCAGTCCACAGACGGTAGCCTCTGGCCCCAGCCATTGTAGGAACCGGGTTATCGATTGGGCTCGAATCGCCAGGGTCCCTTCGGTCGCGTGTTGATAATTGCGCAGCCATGTTAGGTAATCGTCCAATAGCGCCTGGTAGATAGGTGTTTGCACCAGCGGGTCGAAAAGCCCCTTTATGTCGAGGTAAGCAGTAAATCGATTAATCGAATGCCGGACGCGACGCAGGTGTTCTTTAAGTGGTCCCCGATTCCGGCATAGAGAAGGATACACCTTGAAAAATCCCTCAACGTTTTTAGCCGTAACCATCGTGCTTGGTCGATTCGAGGTCCTTTCAAAATATTTGTTAAAGTGTGAAACATTCGATAGATGCTTTCGAATACAGTCGCGCGCAAAGCCTTCATCCAAGAGCCATTGGCAGAATTCCTCCAAAATCTTTGCTAACGGACCGGCTTGTAATTTGTTCAGCGTGCGTTGACACTTGAATACTTGTTTAAATACCATGATATCCTCCTTTCCCATCCAGTTTATTCTGGTGGTCAGAGGCTATTATAGTATGGAATTATGTGCTGTAATAAAAATAGTAGGATGATAAATAGGCAAGAAATTCAGGAGTGCGAAAGTGAGAACTTCACATAATGCGGAACTTCACATAACATTTCTTATGTTGAGCTCAACATAAGAAATGATTGTCCATGACAGCGTATCCCAGAATTTTTGTAAAATAGATCCGGGATAACCGCTTCAGGATTCGGACAAAGGTGTCCTTTTCCACTGGACCAAAAGGCAGGCCGTCCAGCGCGGTTCGGGACATCACATGGTACGCACTTTTTTCTTCGGATATGATCATGGGCGAT
>JBAZWJ010000040.1:0-57129 GCA_041660385.1 Desulfobacteraceae bacterium
AAGTGTAGAAAAAGTCGGTTTTCTCATATATTTTTTTTATGGCCTCTAAAATGGCGCAAAATGGAAAAATCTATGGTTGGAGGTGAGTAACTCGAAAATACTCGTATACAAAGTGTTTCCGAGGTTTATACTCATTAAATCTAAAAGATTTGTGAAAAAGCTATTTTTTGAAAAATAGGCCCAAAAACCTGAAATAGGACTTATTCTATAGACTCGATAGCACCAAAAAGATCAGATATGGCAAAGGTTATGAAAAAGCTTACTCCAGCTCAAAAGAAAAAAAGGAACACTGCAAAGGCAGAGCGACAAAGAAAATACGAATGGATTTTCATTAACGGCAAGCAAGTCAGAATAAAACGGCCTCCAACGGTGGATGGCATTCTTGTAGATCAGTTCATTGAAGAGAATACTGATCCGATCTGGCTTCATCAAAATGAGCTTTGGGAGCTGATGCCAGCAGAAGAAACTCTTTTTGATCCTGAGCAATCGGCGGCATCAGATATTACTGAACACGATGGCGAAGACGAAATGCCGTTTTGATTATGGACCACGGCTGTCCGTTTGGACAGTGCTAACCAATAAATGCAGACGACGCAAAAAGCCGCGCCCCTGATTTCAGTTTTATCACCTGTAGGGAAGGTTTCAAAACCCATTTGTCCAGATTTTTAAAATCTGGTCCCCGGAAGGGCCGCCGGAGGCAAGTTTTACAAAGTCAAATTAATAAAAAGGCTAATAAAATAACAAGGACAAGAAACAAAACATGAGTGATCAGAAAACAAAGGGAATTCTCGTTGCAGCCGTAATGTGGGTCCTGATCATCGGAATCCTTTCCGTTGCGGCAAAATACTTCATCCTCCCCTACTTCGAAAAAGATTTGCTGGATGACACGGGATCTGAAAGCGCTTACAAACACACCGTAACCCTTGCGGCAGACTCCTTTTCCGGTTATTCAATTCTTCGATCACCCGTGATGAAAAAAGAACTCAAAGCCCTGGGAATCAAGCTCGACATCAAAGATGACAATGCGGATTATGACGCACGCATGGAAGCTCTTTCCAAAAAAGACGTTAACATGGCCGTATTCACCATTGATTCTTTCATCCTTGCCGGTTCAAGACTTGGAAATTTTCCTGCCACCATGGTGATGGTCATCGACGAATCCAAAGGCGGAGACGCCATGGTAGCCTGGAAAAACGCTGTTTCGCGGGTCGAAGATTTAAACAACGCCAGTGCAGGGATCGTTCTCACGGCCCACTCCCCCAGTGAATTTCTGGCGCGAACGGTGATTGCCCATTTCAACCTTCCCCTTCTGCCGGAAAAATGGCTCATCACTGCCGAAGGTTCAAAGGATGTGTACAAGGAATTTATCAAAGCGGATAAAAAGGATAAACGGGCTTACGTTCTCTGGGAACCCTATGTGAGCAAAGCGCTCAAGGACAAGGACGCCCATGTGATTCTCGACAGCTCCAAACTCAAAGGCTATATCGTGGATGTTCTGGTGGTGGAACGGAATTTTCTTAAAGACAACCACGACCTTGTGAAATCCGTGGTGAGTTCCTATCTGAAATCCGCCCATGCCTATTCCCAGTCACGACCCGACATGGAAAAACTCGTGGTGGAAGACGCCGGACTCACCGGGTCTGAATCCCTTGATGCGGACACCGCCGCGCGAATGGTGGACAGGATCGAGTGGAAAAACACCCGTGAAAATTACAGCCATTTCGGCTTGGAAGACGGCAGCGCCCAGGGTATTATGACCATGGAAGAGATGATCGGAAACATCCGTGATGTTCTCGTAAAAACAGGCGCTCTTTCGGGCAATCCCATCGACGGCCAGGAGCACACCCTTTTCCACAACAAAATACTCGGTGATCTGAAAGCATCGGATTTTCATCCGGGCAAAAAAATGGATGTGATCCAGGGACTTGGACCAAGCGTCTCCGATCTTGAAGCAGCGCGCCAGACACCCAGACTTGGATCTCTGGATGACAAAGCCTGGGCAGCCCTTGTGCCTGTGGGTTCTCTTAAAATCGAACCTATCATGTTCGCCCGGGGCACTGCCCGCCTGAACATCAAGAGCGAGCGGGACCTTGACGATCTGGCCCGTCGTCTCCAGAGTTTTCCGGGTTATTATCTCAAGGTGATCGGCCACACCCGGTCTGAAGGAGACCTTGACGCCAATATGAAACTTGCTGCCGAACGGGCCGATGCGGCTTTGAACCGCCTGATTTCAGCAGGTGCGGATATCTCTCGTGTAAGAGCCGAAACGTCACGCCCCACAGGTTCTGATGGCGACAACCAGTCGGTGAGTTTCGTTGTGGGAGAGGCACCTTTCTGACATGGCTGAAAATTCTGACAAACGGCCCATAAGCATTTTACCTGAGACCACCATCAGCGACTCATCGTTCAAGAGCCGCTATGTTCTTAAACTTCTTGCAAGCCCGTCAAGCCTTGTTCCCATACTGTTCGGGATCACGGATCTTCTGGCTGTCTGGACCTTCAACATCCGGTCAGGGGCAGCGGCTTTTGCAGGCCTTGCAGGCATACTCGGAGGGCTGGGAATTTTTATCACCCGTTTTCTCACCGGTGACGCAAAAACATCCGAAAGCGTTGTTGAGTCTCTCCAGAACGACGCCGTAAAACAGCGGGAAAAAGCTCTGGACAATCTGGACCATCGCCTCTGTCAGGATAATGATCCCCGCCCTGAAGGACTGCTTCGCGATCTGCGGGTTCTTGCAAAAATATTCGAACAGGACAAAGCCTGGACAGGTTCACTTAAAACAACCGCCACCATCGATATCTTAAGCGGTGTGGACCGTATGTTCAAAGAGTGCGTCACATATCTTGAAAAAACCTGGGAACTCCAGAACACAGCGGATCTCATGACACAGGCGGCTCTAAAAAAACCCTTGCTTATACAAAGGGAACAGATCATTGAAGACATCGCAGTAAGTATCAGTCATCTGGGGAAAATACTCTCTGATATCAAGGCACTTGAACGGACAAGTGAGGGCACGAAAGACTCGGAACTGTCCAGAATTCGGGAAGAACTGGATCAAAGCCTTGTGGTTGCGCAAAAAGTCAGTGAACGGATGGAAGCTCTGGATCGACAGATTGATAATGTTTAACAGATTTCGGGCCATTAAATGATACAATCCGCATCGAATCCCAACGGGATTCCGTATCATAGCCCAGGGTTGCGGCAACGCCGCTACCCTGGGATCACCGGCGAACATCCCCCCAACCCCAACGGGGTTGCGTCCGGATATTGGCGATTCATGGGAATGTTACGCAACCCCGATGGGGTTGAAAATCATAATCGGCAATGTCCCAGGGTAGCGGCTTTCGCCGCAACCCTGGGCTTTATGCCGCAGCCCCGTTGGGGCAAAAAAACTGATTTTTGCCTTTAGCCTGACGGCTATGCCCGGCAGGGCTGCCAGAGGCATGACAAAGATTACAAAGTCAAATTAAATTTATGACAATAATTAAAAGGAGAAACAAACCATGATATCAGCACTTTTCAGATGGGCAAAAGCGGTGGGCTATCTGCTCACAGGTCAGCTTGATTCGGCACGGCGAACACTGGACACCAACCCCCATGTGATGCGGGCCAAGTACGATGAGGTGATCCGTGATAAAACAGACCGGATTCATCAGTACAAACAGGCAGTGGCCGGACTGATCGCCCAGCAGGAAAACAAGATAGCCAAAGTCAAAACGCTCACTGCCGAGACAAACAAGCTTGAAGATCTCAAATCCGGTGCATTGGCCAAGGCCAAACAGCGAGTGGCCCAGCTTCAGGCCCAGGGAAAAACCGAACAGGACATCAAAACAGACGAAGACTACATGAAGTGCTTAGCTGCTTACAACGATTTCAGTTCGACCCTTATGGAAAAACAGGCCCATATCGTTGAACTGGAAACCGATGTCAAAACCTACTCGGATAAAATCAAGGATCATAAAATTCAGCTCCAGCACCTTGTGCGCGAAATAGACACCCTCAAGGCCGAAGCCTCAGACGCCGTGGCAGAAATCATCACTGCCAAGCAGGAAAAGGAAATTGCCGATGCCTTTTCCGGTATTGCCGAAGACGGAACGGAAAAAGAACTTCAGCGTATGCGTGAACTGAGACAGGAAGTGAAAGCCGAAGCCCGCATTTCCAGAGAAATGGCCGGAACCGACACCCGCGCTCAGGAAGCGGAATTTATGGAATACGCCAGAAGCACCGTTGCAAACGACGAATTCGATTCCCTGGTGGGTCTTGCAGCCAAAACAGACAGCGCAGCCAAAGAAGAGAAAAGCCCGGTTGTCGAAAAGAAATCGTCGTTGCCGGAGTAGGGAAATAATAATGAAAAAAATATTTATAACCATCGCTCTGTTAGCTTCCATATTCTGCAATGGAACTGAAGCCAATAACGATTCGTTTGATGTTTTCTTGAAATCATTTTTTAATACATTTAAAGAATCAGATATACATCATGAATTCAAATATGTCCTGCTTTCAGAAAATCCGGACGATAAAATCGAACCTCGTACAATGGCAGATGAACAATACGGCAGAGAAACATCGGGTTCTATTCGCAAGAGAATTGTTTCCCATTACAACGAAGCCTTGAAGCGCAACGCTGTAAAATCAATAAACAGAACTTCGGCAAGTACATATGACGTAAAGTTTTCAGGACCGGATTCAGGCTACCTGATAACGTTTTACTTTAAAAAAATTGCCGGACACTGGAAGCTGATAAAATTTTCTTATAAGTCCACAGGCGATGCCGGTTGATAAATGTCAAAATCCAAAAATTACTCCAACTCACCTTTGTGAGTTCAGGTTTAAAATTTATTAAAAAAGGAGCTGCATATGATTTCACGCACCATCCCCAAAAAACCCGTTATTGCACTGTTTTTTTTCATGACCTTTCTTGTCATTTCAGCAGCAAACGCCTCAGCCGCCGAAAAAACCCCGACGTTTTCCCTATCCTGGAGCGAATATCCATCCTGGAGCACCTTCGGCGTGGCCCAATCGCTGAAACTCATCAATGGCAAAAAAGGCCAGATGGGAACCATGGAAAAAAAATGGAATGTGGACATCGTGCTCAAAGAAGCGGATTACGATTCATGCCTGGTGATGTACGGGGCGTCCCAGTGTGACGCGGTATGCATCACCAACATGGACGTGCTTAACCCCAGCCTTTCCCGGGCCTCGGTGGCTGTTCTTCCCACCAGCACAAGCCATGGCGCCGACGCCTGCATCGTTCCAAACACGATCAAGGACGTGATACAACTCCGTAAGAAAAACGTCTACGGCCTGGCTAAAACCGTTTCCGAGTACTGTTTTGTCAGGAATCTTGAACTCCTGGGTGAAAAGGAAAAAGACTACCGTTTCACCAACATGGACCCGGCTGCCGCAGCTGTGGCCATGCAGCAGAAGAAAAAAGGCATGGACGCCATTGTTGTCTGGAACCCCTTTGTTCTTGAAACCCTTACCAAACGTAAAGATACCCGTATTCTGTTCGATTCGACAAAAATCCCCGGTGAAATCATCGACATGGTGGTTGTGGCAAAATCATCTCTTGCCATGCCCGGCGGTGAAGCATTTGCCTGTGCCGTGATTGACACATTCTACGCCATCGTGAAACGAATGGAAGACCCGAAAACAGCCGACGATACCCTATTGGCTCTGGGCGAAAAATTTTCCAACCTCAAACTGGCCAGTATGAAAGAGGTGGTGAAACAGACAAAGTTTTACAAAACACCCGCTGATGCCGTTAACGTTCTGACATCCAAAGAAACCCAGGACATCATGAAACGGGTGACGGATTTCTGCGTCAGCCATGATATCGTTACCAAGTCGCCCACACTGGCCTACGGAAGCGCCGATCCGAAAAAACCGGCCATGCTTTTGTTCAACCCGGCGTATGTTGAAAAAGTTAAAAATCGGGCTACTCAGCCTCGATAAATAAGGAAAAACCTATGATTCGACACCCCATTTCAAAAAAAGCAGGTCTTCTGCTGGGGATCCTGTCTATTCTGGTCATGGTGGGGTTGTACACACTGGTTTCCAACTGGCAGCATAAAACCAACCCTGATGACACCACCATTCCCACCTGGAGCCAGCTGGGCGAAGGGGTGAAACAGATCGTTGAAATCAATTCACGATCAGATGAACGCTGGATCGTGGTGGATGGGGAGGCAACTCTCACCCGTCTGTTTCTCGGTCTCTTTTTTGGGATTATCGGGTCCATTGTCATCGGTCTTCTCATGGGATGTTTCACACCCTTTGAATCATTTCTCGGTCCACCCATGTCACTGTTGGCCAAGGTTCCGCCCACGGCGGCCCTTGCTGTTTTCTTTGTTCTGGCCGGAACAGACACTAAAATGTTCGTATCCATGATCGCCTTCGGTGTTCTCCCTACCCTGTCCCAGTCCATTTATCTGGCCGTGCGTGAAGTGCCCGATGAAACACTTTACAAAGCGTACACTCTGGGTGCGTCCCAGAACGAACTGATCTGGAACATCATCCTGCGGCACATTCTTCCGAAAATGATCGATGCCATACGCCTTCAGATCGGACCGGCCATGGTTTATCTGATCGCCGCCGAAATGGTGGTGGGCGATGTGGGCTTCGGATACAGAATCCGGCTTCAATCCCGGCTTCTCAACATGAATGTGGTTTATCCCTATCTGGCAGTCTTGGCTGCGTTCGGTTTTTTTATGGACGACTTGCTCCGCCGGGTGCAACGGTATTTTTTCAGGTGGTATGCCCATGAAAAACGATAATGAAAAAACAACCCCGATAAAAGAGGATATCGTTCTCGAATGCCGGAACATCAACCACTGGTTCGGGAAAAAACGCGTTCTCCATAACATCGACCTCAAAATCATCAGGGGTGAAATCCTTTCCCTGGTGGGTTCCAGCGGATGCGGAAAATCAACATTGCTCCGGGCTATTGTGGGAACCCATCCCCCCTGCTCCGGCCAAGTCCTTCTGAAACACCGTCACGGTGACCAGGCCCATGTGGTGAATAAACCGGGAAGGGACCGGGGAATCGTTTACCAGCAGTACACCCTTTTCCCCTTTCTCACAGCCCGTGAAAATGTGGCTGTTGGCCTTATGCTGGACCAGACCAGCATCCCGTTCCGCCTTTTCAACTTCTTCACCTGGCGGGCCATGAAAAAAAAACATCTTGTTGAAGCGGACGAAATGCTCACAACACTCAAGCTGGGTAACGCTCTCAACCTCTACCCCCATGAAATGTCCGGGGGTATGCGCCAGCGGGTGGCCATTGCCCAGGCATTGATCATGAAGCCCGCGATTCTGCTTCTGGATGAACCCTTCGGAGCCCTTGATGAAGCCACCCGTGAAGAGCTTCAGAAAATGCTGTTAACCCTTTATGCGGAAAACACCGAAGCACGAAAGAAAAACCAGCCTCCGCCCTACACCATTCTCATCGTCACCCACGAGTTAAACGAAGCGATCTATGTGGGAGACCGGGTGGTGGCCCTTTCCCAGCACTGGGACCACAGCGATACCGGTCTTTCATACCATCCCGGAGCCACGGTGGTTTACGACCGGATGGCACCCGTTTTTCTGCCTGATCAGGAAGCGAATTTCGACGATTTCCGTGATAAAAGAGCACTGCTCCGGGCTGTAGCTTTTGAAGGCGTTCATATCAAGGACAGAAACGAGCATGTGAAATTCTGGGACGAATTCAATGCAAAGGAGGGCTGGGCGAAAAATCTATGAGCAACCTTCATTTAACTTCAACACACGATTTATTTTTAAAAAAAGCCGGAAAAATTATCAATTCCAGCCAGTCACGCACTGTTCTTTTAACCGGCAACATACAGGATCTCTTTGCCTGCACAAAAAACGGGGTTGTTGACTACCTTCCCATCGTTCCCTTTCTCTGTGAAAGCTGGCAGGTGGATGGCCGGATTCTTGTGGTCTACGAACTGAACGGCCCCATCCGTTTTATCCGTCCCGAACACAGAGAAACCATGAAAAACGCCTGGCTCATATGGCGAAGCGGGTATGATGCCAATACGCTGGCCATTCAGAAAATGCTGAAATCCGGCGTTGAAAGAGCTCGTCTTGACGCCATGGAAAAATCCTTTGACGAGGTCATGAACCAGGCCGTGGGCAATCCCACGGTGGCCCTGGAACTGCTTCGTCAGCTCTGTCTCTGCTCCAGAACCATGACCGATTCATCACCTCCGATGCGTGAAAACCTTATCATCCTCATTGAAGCTGCGGACATGGTGATTCCCGACGGCGAGATCACCCGCCTTTCCGATGCAGACAGGCACCGGGTTTCCATCTGCCAGGACTGGTTTTCCGATCCGGGCTTCATGGCAAGCGACGACACGGTGATTCTTATTGCCGAATCCCGAAGTCTGATTCATCACCGGATCTCCCGCCTTCCCCAGGTTCTCGATGTGAGCATCGATTCCCCTGATGTGAATGCCCGGAAGGATTTCATCACCTGGTTCGACGGAAAACAGCCTGAGAACAGAAAACTGAAGATCAAAGACGGGCTTGATTCTTTGTGCGCTTACACAGCCGGTCTTTCCCTTCACGCCCTTTTACAGCTTTTAAAAGGCGCTGTCCATGAAGACACACCAATCACATCATCGGATGTGATTGGAAAGGTGGAAGAGTATATCCAAAGCCAGCTGGGCGACGATATCGTTGAATTCAAAAAACCGGGCCACACCTTTGACGACGTGGTTGGTTTTTCCGACCTCAAACAATTTCTTAAAAATGACGTGATCCCCCGTTTCAAAGCCGGTCCTTCGGAAGCCTTGCCCGGAGCTGCGGTGTGCGGTCCGGTTGGCGGTGGAAAAACCTTTATCTTCGAAGCTGTGGCAACTGAACTGGACATGATTGTCCTTGTATTAAAAAACCTCCGAAGCCAGTGGTTTGGCCAGACCGATGTGATTCTCGAACGTCTGCGGCGTGTTCTTGACGCATTGGCCCGTGTTCTGATCTTTGTGGATGAGGCCGACACCCAGTTCGGCGGCATCGGCGCTGAAAGCCATTCCACCGAAAGACGTCTTACGGGAAAAATTCAGGCCATGATGTCAGACACCACCTTAAGGGGAAAAGTGTTCTGGCTGTTGATGACCGCCCGTATCCACAACCTTTCACCGGATATCCGAAGACCGGGGCGCGTGGGTGACCTGATCATTCCCATCCTTGATCCCGAAGGCGAAGACAGGAACGGGTTCATCGCATGGACTGTCAAAAGTGTTCTTGAAACGGAGTTGACGCCTGATGTGACAGAACGTTTTGGAACTGCCATGGGGCCCTATTCCGCCGCTGCCTTCGCCGCCCTTCGTTCGGAACTGAAAGCCCGGACAGCCATCAAAGGGTCAAAACTCTCTGAACAGGAAATCCTTGACGTGATCATGGAAATCCTGCCCCCCTCCATTGGTGATGCGCGGCGATATCAGACACTTCAGGCCCTTGTCAACTGCACCCGGAGAAGCCTTTTGCCCAAAGAATTTCGTGAAACCCCGGATAGAAGCGGATGGGAGTTGGAAATTTTGCGACTGGAAGAGAAAGGGGTTCGGTAAAGATGAACGCCCAACATCGAATGGTTTAACGCACCGCTTCATATTTGAGTAACCGGAACAGAACATGGCCGCACAGCATGGGCAGGTTTGGAACCTGCCCCTACACCCGTAGGGGCGGGTTCCAAACCCGTCCCCGCAACGCAGATACAACAAGGTGACTTTTGTTCTTCACCCTTAGCTGACGAGAAGAGGCAATGTTGAATGAGAAAGAAGCGATTCGATACAGTATAAACACATTTGTATAATCAGGAAGATGTGTCGATTTTTTAATCTTTGATTCGTGTGTTTTGTGTTGAAGTACTCAATTTAATAGAATACAGTGAATACATCTATTCAAAGGAGGTTTAAAATATGGCTACTTCGGTTCGGCTTGCACCTGAAATCGAGCACCGGCTTGATTTTCTGGCGTCAAAGACAGGGCGCACCAAGGCGTTTTATTTGCGGGAGATCATTGAGCGCGGCATTGAAGAAATAGAGGATTATTATCTCGCTGCCGATGTGGTGGAACGTATCAGAAAAGGCGAGGAGACCATCCATTCCTCAGCTGACGTTAGGAAAGACCTTGGTCTGGACGATTAAATACACGGATACGGCATTAGCTCAGCTCAGAAAGCTTGATAAACAGGCTGCACGACGCATCGTCGATTTCATGGATGAGCGCGTGGCTGTTTTGGAAGATCCCCGAGATAGTGGCAAGGCACTGGTCGGCCCACTTGGCGGATTCTGGAGATACCGCGTTGGTGATTACCGCATTATTTGTGATATTCATGATGATGAGCTTCATATTCTCGTCGTAAAAATTGGAAACCGTCGGGACGTTTACAGATGATGAACTCGTAAAAGTAGCCTGATGGCTATGGAAAAAGGCCCATAGGCCAAACACTATAACGCCGCATATGGGACTTTTTACGACGCCATCACAGATAAACGCCTGAGTTCAATAAGGATCGGATCATTTGTCGGGTTTCGTTCCTCTACCCGACCTACGAACGGTTGAGATAAGGAGAAATTGAATGGAACAATCCACGGTGGAGCAGCAGATAAGAAGCGGGTCGGAAAAAGGGGGCAAACAATATACGTTCAACGATGGGCATGACCCTGATAAACCGGCTGATTTCTGGTTTCAGCAGTCGGATGAGGGGCTTGTTCTGTTTGTTGTTTTTTACACCCAGGCCTGCCGATGGTCCAGATGTCTTGGCTGCAATCTTCCAGGCCTGATGTCAAGTGTTCATGTTCCGTTCCATCACATCATGGCCCAGATCGACAGTCTGATGGAGCATCCTGATGTAAAAAAATCATGGGATATGATTCGAAAAGTCATCGTCAGCAACAACGGATCGGTTCTGGATCAGGTGACCTTTTCTTCCACGGCTCTGATGTACCTTCTTGCCAAACTCAATCTTCATCTGTCCAATCTTTCTGTTCTTTCCCTTGAGACGCGCCCGGAATTCGTTGATTTCGCGGAACTGGAGTTTATTTCACGGGCATTGAAAGAAGGTCAGACGACCACGGAGCTTGAAATCGCCATCGGCTTCGAAGCCTTTGACGACAGGATAAGAAATGACGTTTTCGATAAAGGCCTCACCCTTCCTGTTTTCGAATCGTTCGTTCAAACTGTGGCACCTTACGGCTATCGGCTTAAAACCTACTTCATGCAGAAACCCGTTCCAGGCATGACGGACGAAGAAGCTGTGCGTGACATTGAGCAGGCTATTGATTACCTGGGCCAGGTTGGAAAAACATATGGTGTATCCATCAACATGCACTTGAATCCCACATACGCCGCCCGTGAAACCCTTCTGGATGAGGCATTCAGAAAGAGACTCTTCACACCGCCTTTCTTAAAAGATGTTGCAAAGGCAGCGCTCCGCGCTAAAAATTCCGGCATAAGTCTCTTCATAGGTTTATCGGACGAAGGACTCGCCGTTCCTGGTGGTTCTTTTATCCGCGAAGCAGACGGTCCCTTGATTGAAAAACTGGAAATGTTCAACAGAACCCAGGATTATTCCATACTTGAATCTATCGTTTGACAGCCCGGCGGAATAAAGAAACAAAGGGAACAAATAATCGTTCCCTTTGTTTCCTTATCCTTAGGCTTCATAATATTTTCCGGTTCATAACAAATCCAAGCATTTTTTCTTTGGGTAAAATTTCAAGGGCCCTTTGGATATCCCTCATGGATGTGCCACCTTCCTCAATCACAAGCAAAATACCATCCACCAGAGGGGCAAATACTATAGCTTCAGCTCGATCAAGAACCGGCGGCATGTCGTACAGGACGTAGCGGTCTGCGTAGCGTGTTTTCAAGTCTCTGCAAAGCATCGTCATGCCAGGAGATCCCAGAACCTCCGCGCCATCGCTGATGGGTCTTCCGCCGGAAATGATTGTCAATTTATCAATATACGGCCAGAAGATAACCTCGTTGAGGGGTTTTTGATTCAGAACCACATCTATAATCCCATACTGGCTGTCAATTCCAAAGCTGCGGCTGACGTCCTGTTTTTTCAGATCGCAATCCACGATCATAACCGTTTCATGAAAATCACGTGCAAAGGACAGTCCCAGATTCACAGCAATCTGAGTTTTGCCCTCCCCTTTTCCCGGGCTGGTGACCATGATTGAATTCCAGCCGTATTCCCGGGTTCGTTGCCTGAACTGAGTACGAAACACCTTGAAATGATTCAGCGCAGGCGAATCACCGAAGATACATCGTTTTTCAATCATCACATTTTTTTCCGGGCGAAGCAGCCTGGACTTGGAATAAACAGGGGCCTTCCATACATTAGACAATCTCAAAGAGCTTCTACCACTGCCCTCGGAGACGGGTACCATGTCATATTTTGTTTTTCCTTGCATGAGATTGATGCCTTTGTCCATAAACACTCCTTTTTCTCTCACATAGTTATGACATTTTTTTGTATGTCTCTTTTCAAGGTGATCCTGATGGGTTTCGCTATCGCTACACCCATCCTACACAAAACCTTCGTAGGATGGGTGTAGTGCAACGGAACCCATCAGAATCCGAAGCATTATTAATATCATCTTGAAAGCGAATTAGAATAATGCCAATTTGAATTCAAGCAGAACGTCCCCACTTGTTGCGAGCAATCCACGTTATGGGTTTTAAGGGGTGTCGGCGCATCAGGTGTCCCACACTGCCGATCATCCAGCAGTTTTCTTTACAGCCATCGACCCTGCGTCGTGCCTCATCGGCCTCCGGGCTGGTCCAGATTTCATTGAAGTTTTGCTCCTTAATATTGCCAAAGGTATGGTCCATCACATTACAGGGGCGAGCGGTGCCATAAGGATCAATAAAAAAAGAATCTGTGGCCATCGTGCATTTCATGCTGCGTTCCAAGCCGTTCATGTGTCCGGCAATTCCTTCGCAGAAATAGGCGCGGAACCAGTTCTTGGGGTGAGATGATTTCAGGTAGGCCCGCATCAGGTTCTGTATTTCATTTTCAACGATCTTTTTATCGTGGATTTCATTGTCCATCTTTTGAAAATAATAGGCATTATGCAGAACGGCCGTTGCCAGTTCCACCTTGTGTTCTTCGGCAAGTTTAAACAAAGGGACCAGATCTTTAGCATTCACATCAGAAATCGTGACAGCAATGCCCAGATCCTTAATCCCAAGCCCTTTCAGCCCTTTCAGAGTTTCAAGTGCCTTTTGATGAATCCCTGTCACTCCACGGATCTTATCGTGGGTTTCTCCAATGCCGTCAAAGCTGATTCGAATCCCCACATCCCGGTGTTTGCGCATCACCTCAAGGGTTTTCCTGGTCAGTGAGCCGTTGCTGCTTATCACCACCCGCTTGGCCTTCTTCTTGATCACATCAAGGATATCGCTCAGATCAGCCCTAAGAAACGGTTCGCCACCGGTTATATTCAGTCGCACCACATCCGGAAATGAGGTCAGATGCTCCGGACGAATTTCCTGCTCCCGCTTGCTTGGGTTCTGCCAGATATTGCACATGATGCACTTGGCGTTGCATCGGTATGTAACTGCTAAGATGCCATCCATAATTCTTGTGTTCTCCTTTTGGCGACCATTGAAATATATAATTGTTCCAACTGGTCGGTCGCCCGATCCCAGCTGTAATTTTTTCGAACATGCTGCATTGCGGCATCGCGTTTTGCTGTCACCATACCTGGATTGGCAACCAGTTCGGCAAGCACTCGCCGCAGATCTTCCGTATCTCGATTACGAAAGGTGTAGCCATAATCCTCAACCGCTTCCAGATTTTCAGGAATATCGCTGGAAAGGCAGCAATTGCCATAGTTCATCGCTTCAAGCAGAGCCACAGGAAGCCCTTCCAGGGTTGAAGGGAGGCAGAAAAGATAGGCATTGCTGAACAGTTCCTGCATGGGAGAACCGGTTACAAAGCCAACAAACCGGATGCGCGGGTCATCGCCAGCCAAGGTCCGAAGAAGCGCCTTATAAGGCTCAGAATGGGCAGCATCGCCAGCAATCACAAGCTGCATATCCGTATCGATCTTTCGAAATGCATTGATCAGAAAGTGCACTCCTTTTTCTTCCACCAGACGGGCAGCAAAAAGGATGTATCGATTCGGTACGATAGCCTGTTCAAGGAGCCAACTGGGGGCCAATCGCTCCATCGGACTGACACCATTGGGAATATAGAGCACATCTTTACCGTACTTATTCTTGAAATACTCCTGCTGTACCCGTGAAACCGAAGTTGCACGATTGGGGAAATAAACCACCGTATATTCGGAAAGCTTTAAGAACGTCCGTCCCACCGGTCCCCACTTGTCCCGCTGACATTCCGAACCATGGGTCTGCACCACCGTCGGTATACCCACCAGCCGTGGAAAAATCGAAAAAAGCGACGGCCCGATCGCGTGAACATGCACCAGGTCGACGTTCCGTTTCTTCATGACATCCAGTGTGGCTTGAAAGCAGATGGAGAGCTTATGGAAAGATTTGCTGTTGATTGACGGGACGGTCCTGATTTCCATGCCTTTGTAAATACCATCGCTGGCACCATAGTTGCGGCTTGCATAGACAATCACCTCGTGGCCCTTGGCCGCAAGGCGCGAACCGATTTCCTCAGTCACTTTTTCGATGCCACCCCCGATGGGTATGCCTTTGATTGCTACGTAAGCTATTCTCATAATCGCTCCAATGCCAGGGAATATACCTGCATCAACGTCTCGTAATGTGCTTTCGCGCTGTATTCTTTTTCCACCTTCTCTCTTGCGGCTTTCCCCATTTCGGCAATTTTCTCCGGAGAATGCCCCAGGAAGAGCTCAAGCTTAGTCCGCAGATCGTCACTATTTCCCGGTTCGAAAAGATACCCATTGACACCATCGTCAATCATTTCAGGTATTCCGCCGATTCGTGCTCCGATAACCGGCTTACCGTAACCGAATGCCTCAAGCAGGGAGAGGGGCGCATTTTCATACCACTCCGACGGCATCACCACTGCTTTTGCATTGGAGACAGCTTCTTCCAGTTGAGGGCCGCTCAGATATCCGTCAAACCGGACATTCAGCTTCTGTTCTGTGGCAAAGCGTTCCAAGTTGGACCGTTCAGGTCCATCACCCACGACACGCAGAGGGACATCTGATTTCATGGCAGATAAAGCCTGCATAAGAGATTTCACGCCCTTTTCATGGGAAAGACGGCCAAAATAGAGCAAATAATCCCCGGCATGGGATGAAGATTTCAGTAAGTCCGTGTCAATAAAATTGGGAACGTGCACTATCTTGTCGGCTGGCCAGCCATATTCGATGCATTTGTCACGCAGAAAACGACTTGGAGAAATAAAATAACTGACGGACTGATACTTGTTGAACGTTTGATTAAACCATGACTCGAAGGCATATACCGCAGAAGCGAGATAGCTCCCCTTATGACATTTGGAAAACACAGCGTTACGGAATTTACCCCCTTTGCATTTTTCACAGACCTGTCCGTGATTCAGCAGGAGGTAATTCGGACAAAGAAGTTTAAAATCATGAAGGGTTAGAACCACAGGAATACCTTTAGCTTTTAACCCATCAAGCGCTGACGTGCTGAGGCGGCCATAAATGTTATGTCCATGGGCAAGGTCCGGTTTAAACTCATCCACCACCGTTGAAAGGCAAGAGCGGACTTCATTCGAATAGACTAATTCTTTAACGGTCTTCAGTGTCTGTAAAGATGGCTTCAATCTTTCGGTGTCCATCTCTGGTGGGAAATTGGAACTTTGGCTTGACGGAATATTGAGTTTATGGGCTCTGGAAAAGATGGATACCTCGTGCCCCCTCGTTTCCAACATGCTCATCTCCTCAAAGAGAACCCTTTCGGAACCCCCTCGCAGATAATTGAAATTATTTAAAAAAACTACTTTCATATCAATTTCCAAAAACAGTATGGTTCATTATTGATTATTTTTCATTTCATGCTGATGCTAAATTACTGATATTTTATGTTATATCTATGGCTTTCACTCTTTTTGCCGGAATTCCGCCAATCATGATACTTTCTTCAAGAAATGAGGAACTTACGGCGGCATTTGCAGCAATGGAGATATTGTTTGCAAGGCTGATATCGCCATAGATTTTTGCACCCGGTGCGATATAAATATTGTCCCCAAGTTTTGGAGCTTTATCAGAACCACCGGATGAACCGATGCATGTTGAAGGGTGAATCCGGCAGTTTGCACCAACTTTCGCATTGCGATGGACGACAATGGTACCGTAATGAGCTATGGCGAGCCCCGGACCGAAAACATTCTCCGGTATTGAAAAACCCAATTTCAATGACAAATTCTTAAAAAGCAGTTTCAGAAAAATATAATATACTTTCGAGAACACATCGCGCTTACAGTTACGATAATATTCACATTTCCTGAGCAGCTTGATAAACTTCCACACGGGATCCGGTGACAACTTTTCGATTATAATGCTTGATGGCAGATGGTTTTTACCCATCGCGCGGCTGTCCTGTTGGAGATAATGAATATAATCCTGTTTAGACAAAATCATTTTCCACCGTCTTTCTTTTTTTTTACTTGTTTTTTAGCAATCAGCCCCATTCCTATTCTGGACCGTAAGGATTTTTTCGTACTGGCCAATAATTCTGTCCAGTGAAAAGCGGTTCGAAATTTCAGATGCAATCGATTGCCGATCAAGTACCAGAAACCTGCCCCGGTCAAGCACCTCAGCCAATTCCTTTATATTGCCGGATTCTACGAGGTATCCATTTTGCCCGGACTGAATGATTTCGCTTATCCCCCCCTGACAATGAAAGGCAACGACAGGGCATCCAAGAGCCATAGCTTCGACCATTGCATTTGGAAAACCTTCGTAGAGTGATGTCATCACAAAGGCATCCGCAGCAGCCATATAGGGATAGGGATTATCTTTAAACCCATGAAACGTCACACGATCCTGCAACTTCAGCGTTTCAGTTTGACTTCGGAGCGCCACTTCCGCCTCACCCTCGCCAAGGATATGCAGATGCAGTTTTTCATTTTCTGTTAACGCCATGGCATTCAGAAGCGACCCTAAATCTTTTACAGGGTGAAGCCTGCCAACGGTGAGCAGATTGATTCGTGAGACAGAAAACGGAGATGCAGTTTTTTTAGATTGCAGGTCCACATAAGCCATGTCGACGGGATTGTGAATCTTCAGCAGTTTTTCCATCGGCACACTATACAATTCATGCACATCATGGAGCATATCGTCCGATTGGCAGATGATTCGATCAAAAAAGCTGTAGGACAAGGGATAAAACAGGTCAAAATATTTCATCTTGCCGTCGGTCATTCTACGTTTTGAAGGGATATCGCTCTCCCGCGCCAGAAAACGCGTCGTTTTTTGAGAGATGAATGGCCTGGCAAACCCGACAATAAAATTCATGCAAAAGATGTTGCTTAGAACCACATCAGGTTTCAGCCGCTTGATAACGCCGATCACCTTCAACAGTGAACAACTGAATGACGTTTTCAGATTTATGATGTGAACATCCGACTTCAATTGCGTAAAATAGGGTCCCTCATCTGTCCATACGGCAAGATGCAGATCGTATTTCTCCCGATCTATATTATTCATCAGATGAAGAAACACATGTTCCGCGCCACCACCTGCAAGGCTCGGTATAAGAAAAAGGATCTTCTGCTTCATGATATTATTCTGTTCCACGTTATTTTACCTGACCGTATTTAATTGACGTTACAGCAAGCAGAGCGATTTTATTTGTGACATTCAATTTTTTGGAGCAGAGCTGAATTCCCTTAATTTGCAGCGTTGGATATGGGTTTTTCCATGTCATCATCTGAACATTGAGAGGAACTCCGGTTGCCGATCGCCCTCTCCATACCCGCCGTGAACTGCTGAGTGTGTCGGGGCTTCTTGTAAATTTCCAGCTATTTTGCCTGAGGCCCTGACTGGAACGGACATCCGTGATATTATAACCCGCAACAATGTCGATATTTATTTTTTGCCCATTCTCATATTCCACAATGTAATTCCCGATTTTAACAGGATTGAAAGACGGTTCGTCGATATAGCATGTGTGCAGGAAAACCAGAGCATCAGCACGGATACTCTCTGTACTGACCGGAAAACATAACGCAGGATCTGCTGTTCCTACCCTCGTAACACCTGTCACCGCACAACGTGAGGTGACAGACAAAGATATGCCATCAACAACCTGTTTTCCGTCATTTAAACCGCGAAGATCCACAAACGCCCCGAGACCAAATATCCCCTGGCCATCCCCAGCGACTCGGTCAAAGGTTGACCTGTTTGACTCTAAATCCAGCATGACGAACGTTTTCTGCCTCTTGTCATTTCCATTTACACCCTCTTGAAGCAAGGCAGCCAATGCAAAGACATCATCGTCATTGCCGGAGATTTGACAATTGGATGACCAGCCGCAAAGAGGCGCATATAATGTGGTTGCCGCTGGAGACAACGTGCTCCAGAATCCATAGTCCATCCCAACGATACCTTGTGCATCATATGAATGGATGCTCTCCACCAGACTTTTTGCTGCAAAGGGATCATGCCAGGATGCACCCATAACCTTGAAACCATGATCTCGAAAATATTTGAGGCTCGGGTATGTTTGTTTATTGCTGTAATGCCAGTCTATGATCTTGATATCTTTTGCTATCTTATCTATAGCCAGATGCGTTGGCCCTGAATTATAAAACGAATTTGAGCTGTTCGCGCTTCCCACAAGAGAATCCCACAGCTCCTTTTCCAGCAGCATATCGCCGAAAACAACCGTTTCAACGCCTTTATTGGAAAGCCATGCATGGATCGTATTGATGCTCTGGGCAAACAACACATCCGGTTTGGTGGAGAAGAGCAAAAGGCCCTTTATTTCATCATGACCAATTAAAAACGAAGAAGGATCATAAGCATCCAGAATTTGCTCATAGAGAGAAAAAAGAATCTCATAGGATTGCCCTTTGGCCGGATCATAGATATTCGTTCCATTTTTGAGGTTTAATTCCGGGAAATCACGGCTATCAAATTTATTGATCATCCCTGCCCAGACGTCCATTTCTCGTTTTTTCGCATATGCAGCGATTTCCGAAATCTGACTCTTTGTCCACCATCCCTCATCCTTACCTCTTTTCCAAGCCGATACCTGACGAGGCTCATGGGCAAAAATTATCGTATTGACTCGTGCCCTTGAGAATGCGTCTATGTAACGTTTAAACAGGTTTACATCTCGAATAACGGGTTTCAGCATTTCTATTTCAATGCTTCGAACAGGAAGGTCGGGCCAATCTTTCATTGTCTGGAAGGGTATCAACCAAACATCCTTTGCCAGCCTGAATTCTCCCATAAGAGCATATGTGCCATAAAGGCAGCCACGTTCATCGGCTCCGGAAATAGTTACGTGCTCTTCATCAACCAGAATTTCAAAGCCTTCAGCCGGGATATTCTTTGATTTCGGAGCAATTTCAATTGAAATACCTTGGCCTGAATCCATACCCTTTAGTACGGCAAGAGATATTCCGGTTCGCAACTCAATCTCCCGGGCCAGGGCAATTCCGGAACCGCTATTCGTCCTGTCCTCGATGGAATCGGTTAGCAGAAGTGAGAAATACCCTGACCTGATTTTTTGTTCTTTCGGTTTAACTTTAAGAAATGACCAAGGATCGGTTTTTTCCATAAACTGGCCTGTGGAAACGTCGGTTTGCGACATATTGGACTGTGTGGGAGCGAAAAAACGGATCGTATAACCATATTCGTACACTTTTCCCGGCGTCAACACACCAGCATCTACCCAGAGATAAAAGCTTTTCTTTGTATCCCAGGGAACGTTACGGAAATCTGCAAGATTGATGGTTTGAGCATTGGAATTATCTGTTACTTCCATGTCGAACAACGGAACGTTCAAGGTGATTTTGTTTTTGCTTTTCAGCAGGATACGGTCATTAAAGGGCATAGGCTCAATCGGCAGGACTTTCGGATCAAACGTTTTCTGTGGTATGGTTTTGATTGCTGCGCCCTGAAAGAGATCACCATACAGCTTCATCAAATCAAACGTGAGATAAAGCGGCTGTTTCGGAGCCTTAAACGTAAGCTTTACGTCAACCACATCGCTCGCTTTCTGGATGTAATTGATTGTATAAGACATGCCAGTGTTGGTATCGTTTGCAGAAATAGTATAGTGGTCGTTTGAAATTTTAAGGAGTTTTCCTGGAAAATTCCCTCCCCAGGGCCCTGTGAAAAACTGTTTCCTTGCACCCGTCAGACTCCGTTCATAGAGCTCGAAAGAACCTGCCAGACTGACAACGGATAGGGCATCCGCACAAAAAACCCGCGCGCCATTGGTTTTATCAACAAACAACCGGGCGTTTTTCGCAGGGCCTTCTGATACAGCGTAAGAATTATCCGGTTTGTTCCGGAACAGAAAAACGATCAAAATCATGCAGAGAAACGAAAAAAACAATTGAACAGACAGCTGTTCCCTGAACATAGCCATAAACCATTTTCTTATAGAGTTCATCACGTCACCCATTTCCTTACCTCGTTGCACACACATTTCACTTTCTCGGCGTTTGCCTGCCACGTGTAGTTCTGTTCAACTCTTTTCCTGGCATTTATGCCCAGAGATTCTCTATAAGAACTGTCGTTGAATAACTTCAGCAAAGCGTCGATAAGCGTTGTGGTATCTTCAGAGTAGATAAGCAATCCGGATTCTCTGTCGACCAGCACATCTTTTATCTGTCCAAGGGGAGGTGCAATTATTGCTTTTCCCATTCCCATGTATTCAAATATTTTCAATACCGAGCCATAAAATCCACCACACCCCTCATAATATGCTCGCGGAAAAGGTGCTAAAACCACATCCATCGCCGCCATGTATTTCGGTATATCCGCATGAGGTAAATAACCGGTAAAAATTACTTTTTCTTGCAAACCCATTGATTCTGCTTGTTTTACAAAGATCTCTCTTCTTTCTCCGTCACCGACAAGTAAGAATTTTATATCGTGTTCTTTCATTCTCCCCGCCAGATCAATGATCAGGTCAACCCCATGCCAGGGCATGAATGCACCAACAAAACCAACAACAAAAACAGTTTCAAGCCCCAGGGATTTTTTGATCTCAATTGACGAAACAGCGGGGTTAAACATGTCCACATCGACACCATTCTCAATAACCGATATCTTTTCCGCGTCCAGATTCATCTCGCGAGCCAGAAGATCCTTCAACATGCTCGAAACAGTGAAGCAACGTCTGGCCCGTTTAAATGTAACCTTATCAAGCAGAACAGAAAGCCATTGCAGAGATGTTGCACCTTCAACAGAACGAATGGCATTCACCTCAAGCACGATGGGATAAAAAAACGAAAGACAGTAGATTGCCAGAAACATGGTGTGGTCAGATGTAAAACGGAAAAGAAGAACCTCTGGATGAAATTTAAAAATCAGCAGAGACAATCTCCATAAATTCGATAAATTCCTGCCAATCCAAATCAATTTTGCTTGAATCTTTTTCAACAGCGACCATTGAGCTTTATCTTCAACAAATGGTTTTACCGTGATTCCGGCATCAATGATTTCATCGCCCAAAGATTTAAATGCTTTCATAAAGCTATCGATGTGGACTTTATTACCTTCCGTATTTTGAGCTATATAACAATAAAGTAACTTCATTTACTTCTCCTCATGCGAATGCCAGTTCGTATTCTGCTGTGTTTGAAATGGCAGATTACCGTCGCCATCCGGCTCGTTCTCGCTGGCCATATTTCTGGCCAATCCCAATAATGCCCAGAACATTATAAAAATTTGCTGGTTATTCAGCTCAGTACCAAAGGAAATATGAACCAGAACTGACACGGCTGCCCCCACGCATCCAATGTTTAAAAGTAAAATCATATCATGCTTACTTACACCCGCTTCGCGTCGGAACACAGACCACAGGATTGCCCCGGTAATCAACATAAAAAGGACAAGCCCCGGTATCCCTGACTCAACCAGAACCTGGAGCTGGGCACAGTGTATTGCATTGGGCATAGCCTTACCGGCCAAGGCTTTCTGGATATGCTTTCGATCAGGATTCCATCGGCTGAAAAGTATTGAAACACCGGGGCCAATCCCGGTAATCAAACGATTATCAATAAGCGGCCATGCTGATTTGAACTGATCAAGACGCCCTGTGGCCGATTCAACTGCCTGGCTATCTTCAAATCGATTGATAATCTTATCAAAATAAACTGTCACACCTGCCCCTATGATTATTAATCCTGCAAAACCAATCAGCAGGATACGTGAGAACGTCACTAAGCGGCTACGGAGCAGCATGAACAGAGCGCAGATGCTTCCAGCCATAAAGCCAAGCCACCCGGCCCTTGATAACGCCAGTACAAGCAGAATTAAACCCAGACTCAATGCCAGACAATTCAGTGCAGTTCGGCATACAGCGACAAAAGGCAGAAGAACAATCAGGAGAAGGGAAAAATACCCGGCAAAAGCGTTGGTGGCACCAATGGTCCCTGACATGCGAAGACTGCCATCAACAAAGTTGTCTATTTTTTTCGAAATGGATTCACCCAGAATCCCAAGACCCAGTGGTCCCCCATGGGCAAGTTGCGCCAAACCGATCATGCTTTGGATAACGATGATCACAACGCAGATGTAAACCACTTTTTTTACGAAAGATTCCGTGAGTTTTGCGTTTAAAGCCAGCACATAAAGGACAAGAAACTTCAACTGAACTGAAAGAAAGATGAGACTGCTTGGCATATATGCTGAAAAACATGTTGCAATGCCCAACCACACGATCCAGACCATAAACAACCAGCCCAAAGCATCAATCCGAATTCTTGACCGAATTTGTGATCGGGACTCAAGTGCAATTAAAAAAAAGAGGGCGATTATTAAATCGCTGTGAAATATCTGAAATTTTACCGAGTGTGTAAAATAAAACGTGTGTAATGATATTGAAAATTGTGAAAGAAAAATCGCCGCTAAAAGCAAGGCTTCATATTTCTTTTTTATAATCAAAAAAGACAGCAAACCGAGTATGAAAAAGGTCCCTGCAATCTGACGTGCAATTGATTCAGCCCACGCTGTACTAATGATGTAGAGGAATACGGGAATGAATAGAACAGCCCCCACACACATGGCTTTTGTCAACAGGGGTGAATCATGGTAATCGTCTTTTTCAACCATTTGAAGAAACCTCAGGGCTTGATATGGGGCTTTTGTTCTGAATTAATCCCAACAGAACATCCATCAATTTTTTGCTTATAAATGCCTGCAACACCGTATAAACAGCAGCTCCACAAGCGATACACACAGACAGCCTTACATAGATGTTCCAGTCTGCCCCCATGGAACTTACAAAAACCACCGTGAAGAACATAAAAACTGTCGATAACGTCGAACCCATATGCCATCGAACATATTCAAGAAAAGAAAGCTGTGTCAGTTTACACGCAATGCTCAACAAAACCATGTGCCGTATCGGATAAAGAATCACCCAGGCCCACAAAACCCCATTCAATCCATGCCAGGTTGCGGAAAGATAGAACATGCCTGAAAACAGGATAAAGCTGTAAAAATTCACTTTCACATTCTCATTGGGATGCCCTATTGAATTCAGCAGACTTGGCAGAAGACTGGATATGGACCGGATGGCTGTTACGACGGATATAAACTGGATTGGAACCGTTGCAGCTGCCCATTGTTCACCGAAAAGCACAGTGACAACATCCGGTGCAATGGCCGCCAATCCGATGCACGCGGGAAAAGCGAAAAAAGAGAGTAAGGCGCTTGTTTTGTAAAAAACCAGAATCAACTGATCTGATTGTTGATACCTTGAGAATAACGGATACGCGATACGGTTCCATGCGACGTAGATAAACTGATAAATTGAAGTCGCCACTTGCAATGCAATTGAGTAGACGCCCAGTGTGCCAGCACCTAATAACCGGCCAACGATGAAAACATCTGACTTATTGAATAAATACCATAAAAGTGAACTTACGGAGACATTGGCGCCAAATAACAAAATCCCTCTCACCCCATCGCTGTCGTACTCCAGGCGAGGCCTCCATTTTGCCATAATCGGGAAAGCGAGGGATAGCATGACTTTTTCGGCAAAATACCCATACACAAAAGACCACACCCCTGCCCCTCTGTAAGCAAACACCACTGTAATCAGAGCGCGCATCACACCAGCAACCAGTTCAATAAGTGCCATCGTGTCTATTCGCATGTCCCTGGAAAAAATACCCCTGCAAATAATTTGTGATGGAATAAACACGAGTGACATTGCCATGACTGCAATCATCGTCTTCAACCGTGGTTCTGCAAAAAGATGTGCAATGTGTGACGCTCCGAGCACAGATGCACCACATACCACCAGCACAGACACCATTAAGAACCAGAAACAACTATTCAGCAGTTTCGAACTGATCTCTTTCGCCTGAATGATTGCGGACAAAAAACCAAAATCGACAAAATTATCAACAAGCCCAGTATAAGTCAGTGCCATCGCCATCAAACCAAAATCTTCTTTTTGAAGAATGCGGGCAAGAATAAGAGTGGATCCTAACGTAATGCTTTGCCCAACGAGTTTTGAAATCGTTGACCATAATGCCGAACTCAGCACTCTTTTTTTCATTGTCTCCGTTGACTTGACGGTTTCCATCTAATTCAAAAATTCCTTTAAGGATGTTAAAAAACTATATCCGACGAATGGCCATTTTTTTCATTGTTGATGTTTTAACTTACCCCTGCCCCTTGGAGCCTCGATAAAGGGGATGTTGCCAAGCACAGGGAGCCTTGTTTCAACGACTAATAGTCTTGAATCCCTCAGAGAATCGTCTAAACCCTCAATGACGAAGACGATGACTGAGCCCAATCCAATCCCCAGAATGACGCTGATGATCATTATAAGTAAACGGTTCGGCTTAAAGGGTTGTTCAGGAAATTTTGCCGGTTCGGACAAGCTCAGATGTTCGCCTTTCTGCTCTTTTTCCAGACCATCAGCCACCTTGGCTTCCATAAGTTTTCGTGAAAGATCATTGTATTTGTTTTTCATATTGGCTTGTTCGGTCAGCAGTCCATTGTACTCACTTTCAATTCGCGAAGTGGTTTCAATGCGACCGTTATAATCAACCCTGTTTCTTATCTTCTCAACGATTTGACTGGAGAGAGAATCTATTTCCGATTTTATTCCTGAAAGTTCCGAAGACAAGGCGATATAGATTGGATTATCCGGGACTGAGGCACTGACCGAACGCTTTTTGTCTTTCAATTGCTGTTCAATGATTCTGATTTCCGCTTCAGCTTTCTTCACATCCGGATGTTCACGGCTGAACTTGCTTTTCAATGACATCAAGGTCATTTTCAATTCATCCAGTTGTTTTTGAATTGTAATAAGTTCAAGACTCGGAGAAACAGAGGCCAACTGAGTCTGAAGTTTTTTTCCCTGTTGTCTTAAAACCATCTGACGATCTCGCAGAGCGCTGATGCTTTGTTCCAATGTGGTCAGACGACCGATATTGGCTTGCAATGAATCGGGGAGTTCTAAGAGATGCTTTTGTTTGAATCTGTTAATTTGAATATCTGTTTCATCCAGATCATTCTTAATCTTGTTCAATTCGCTTTCAATAAAAAACGATGTATCCCCGGACTGGCGCGTCCGGGTCGCCATGTTCTCTTTAAGATACTGAGAGCTCAACTCAGTTATGGTGTGATAGACCTTCTGTGGATCTGTGCCCTCATATGACAGCGTAAAGGCAACAACATCATTGGAAGGCCTGCCTGTTTTCGGGTCATAGTTATCGGATCTGATCATTTCAAGCTTGATATTATCACGCATCTTCTGCACGATCTGCTCAGACGTGTTTTTAGATTTCAAATCCTCATAAAGTTTAAAACGCTTGATCAGATCCTGAAGATTGGCAAAACCCATGATCTTCGAATTGATCATCTGAAGTCGTTGTTCTGCATAACTTGTCACTGCGGCCATGACAAAATTCTGGGGAATTTTCTGTTCTTCCACCAGAATCGTAGCCGTTGATTTGTAATATGAAGGAAGAAACAACACCAAGAATATACCTGTCATGACCATCAACCCGAAGGGGGCAAAAAACCCAAGTTTTCTTCGCATTAAAATCTGAAATAGATCATAGAGAAACCGTGTTTTCAAACACCCTCCTTGTTCAATGCTAAATGTGATGAGATAACCGTAAGAACACCATCTGTCTCCTGGTATCCGGGCTTTCATCTAAAACCCGGTTCATCAGCCAGGTATATGTCAAATCAATCTTCGTATTCCTGGTGAAAGCGTATTCCAATTGGGGACTTATGCACCAGGTTTGCTCATTGACGGTTGAATTATTATCACCTGTTTTATCGCTACGGTTATTGAAATAACTGGCATCAAAGTTCCAGGCCCATGACCCGACCAAATGCTTCTTATACACAAACGAGACGCCTGTCCTTTCTGTGGCAACCCCTTTCCCGCTGGCTGGTTCCACTCTATGATCCAGCGACAGGACGATTGATGATGATTCCTGGAAGAATAAAAGTGAGGCCAACCCAACGCCCCCTATTGTATGTTCTTTATCATCGGTTACAGTATAAATAAGCGGTTGGGCTGTTGTCACAGGTGTCAGTGTCTGATACCTGCTCTGGGTATATCTTGCCCCGGCATTCAATGATACGGCGGTTTTTTCTGAAACATACCAGTTTATTCCTGGGAGTATCGAAATAGTGTCCACATCTGATGATGAGAACACAAAACGCTCCCAGCCCATATTGAGCGATATCCAGGACGCCTTTCCAGCACGTTCAAGCTGATATTTGAAACCCATATTCAAGCCATGTTTGCTCATATCGCTGTCCACAGATGAACCCTTACTTTTAAACCGTTCGTTGGCATAATTATAGACCAGACCGGAAGACAGACGCTCGCTGTAAGCATGAGTCCAGTGGCCGGACGTTGTTAAACGATTCCGCCGGGTCGTGTCTAAAATAAACCCGGAAGATGTGAGATCACTGTCCGGACTGGACTCCAGTGAATACCCGACTATTGCCCGGCAAGTGTTAGTTTCATTGACTCGGTATGACAAATCAGACTCATATTTCTGATCAATGGAATTAAGATCCTTTTCTGCCTCGTAAAAAAGTGCGGTTCCCTGAGCTTTTACCTGAGCATGAAGCCGTTCATTATTCGTGTCACACATCACCCCGGTGGATAGGACAGTAACTTGAGAAGCGATCTGGTTTGTACTGCTTAAAAAAATATTGTCGTTCCATCCATGTTTCATGGAAATATCCGAATGCACATTCGTTTCATCAGCAAACGTTCGAAAAGACGTGCACATAACAACCATAACAAGGCAAAAAACACCTGAAAAACGCAGCCCCCCCCTGGAATGCCTCGGCACCAACTGTTTAAGGAACAACAATCAAGTCTCCACTCTTCAACATGATATTCTGTTCCAGACTTTCTCCAGAGGATACATCTTTGTAATTGAAGGGAATAACCTTCTGGCCTTCATTTGTTTTACGGAAAATTTGAATCTCCTTTTCATCAGCAAAAACTGTCAGACCCTTGGCCAGGGTCAGTGCCTGCATCACGTCAAGGGGACTGTTTAAAGGGAAACGGCCAGGGTTGTTGACTTTTCCAATAACATAAATCTGGGAACTGTTAACCTCAACGACCTCCACATTCAGAACCGCCTCGGGCATATATCGCCTGATTTTTTTCAGGATTTCCTGCTCCAGAGCGTTTACAGTCTTGCCCGAGGCCATTACTTCACCAACCAGAGGAAAGGTAAGGGTTCCATCGGGAAGCACCAGAACCTGCTTTGTCAACCCCGTTTCTTTCCAGACAGAAATGTTTAAAAGATCCCCATAGCCGATAATATAGCGATCGTTTTGATTCCTTTGAACCACGGTCTCCCCCAGCAGATGGTTCGGGCTAAGAAAAAGACAAAGAAGGATCATTCCCATAGCATAGATATTTTTCATAAAATAATTCCCAGATTAAAATGACATTCCCATAATTCTTATGAATAAAAGGAAAAACATGGCCAGGGTGGAACGGATCAGAAAACGGCTACCATTCCGCAACTCCCCGGACACCACTTCATAAGCGAATAAACACACGAAGATATGGACCGACAGAGTAATCAAATTCAGGCCCTTCATTCCCGCACTAAAATAATTCAAGAAACCCAGAGAGACGAACAGGATGATAAAGTCGAAGGGTTTAATTTTAAATCCGCGTTTTCTTCTGGTATTTTTCAGCGTGAGAATCATAAACAGAGTGATCAATCCAAAGGCCCCGTTATAAATCACTTTGAACGCCCCTCCCATCCAGGATGCTGAATTTACTTCAATGAAAAACATCACAAAGGGAAGCGCTATGTAGAAACAGATACGAAGAACAAGGCTGAAAACATCATCCCGTATTTTTTCCGCCAGAAACAAAATACTAATGATCACGAAAAGACCGAACAACACGTAATTGGGAAAGGACCGGGGGACAATGCATGAAAAAATAAGCAACATACAGAACCCGTATGTTAGACAAAGAAAAGGCAGCCTGATGGGAAGAAGGCACTCTTTACCGATGCGTGTCAATGTCCAACCTGTTTTTTGAACCCAATAAAAGAATCCGAGCAGGGTGAATGAAAAAGCCAGATAGAATATTAAAATCACCCTTTCGGAGTGGAACCTCAGAAGAAAAGCCATGGAAACCAGTACAGCCTGAAGCACATAAAGCACGAAAACAACTTCCAAGTGGTGAAGTCCGAGATTCATAAGTTTGTGATGCAAATGACTTCTATCAGCCTTAAAGGGGGACTCTCCTCTAATCATCCGTCCTATCATGACAGTCAGAGTGTCAAGAATAGGAATACCCAGAAGAATCAAGGGAAACAATGGGCTGATGACGGTTTTGCTGCTCTGGCTGATATAAATGGAAAGGGTGACGGCCAGAAAGCCCAGAAGTTGACTTCCTGTATCCCCCATAAAAATACTGGCGGGGTGAGTATTTAAGCGCAGGAAACCCAGTAACGCTCCAATCACTGCAATGGACAGCACTGCAAGTGAGGGCATCCCCAGACTGTAAGCCAGATAGAATATACACACAAAACAAAGAATGGATATCCCCCCGGCCAGACCATCCAAACCATCGGACAGGTTGACCGCGTTAGTCACACCGACAATGGTAATCAGGGTCAAAGGAATTGAAATAAAAGCCGGAAGGAGCATTCCTACAGGGAGAAGATCTCCCAGTGAGGTAATCGTCACTCCGCCCAATCCTACAACAACTGCCGCTGCAATCGCCTGCCCCAGAAATTTGATACAGCAACCACATTCCTTTAGATCATCATAGAAACCAAAAATCACGATTACAGCCGATCCAGCGAGGATGGAATTTACCATCTGATCGGATGAGATCCAAACCAATGAAGGGAAAAGAATGCCCAGAGCCATAGCAAGTCCACCGATTTTAGGCACAGCCTTCTGGTGGATCTTACGTTCACAGGGAATGTCCAACGCATTATTATGGACCAATGCCATGTGTTTAAAAAATGGAATCAGAGAAAGTGTGAGGAGCCATGACATCAATAATGTAGATAAATAAATCACAATTATCCAATCTCCCCTCCCCCGTGGCAGAATAATAAAAATGTTACAAATTTTAATACAATTTCATGGTACCCAACAACTTTAATGCTCACCGGAAGTTCAATGATTGGTTACATAATCTTTAGCTCTCATGGACCTGTGTTTGTATATCGACGAAGAAAAACCCATTGTGGATATGTGCAATTATTAACTGAATATGGCTTTTCAATATTTGTGCCATAATTCCCCAACTCGATAATTCAACTCTCATCATGCTGATTATTCTAAATAAAGAGTTACCAAATGTCTTTCAAGAAATTAATTTCCCACAATAACAACGGTTATATTCAAATTACTGCGAAAAAAATGACGGTTACATCCAACCAAAAGACCATATTTGATCATTTATTGAGTTACTGTCAGAACACCAACCATTTATGAGAAGAATAGGTGGAATAACAAAACGGGGCTTAACCTTGATTTCACGAAACAGTTTCAGGCTCCCTGTGAGTCTCGATTATTGAAAACATGATTAATCAATTATTTTATAATGACGAGAACGAAAGGGTCGTTTTCTGATTTGAATTTTTTTGTTTCATCATGTAGGTTCAAACTGTCTTCACATGTGAATGAGCTTATATCCCAAAAAAACAAGAAAGAAACACAAACAGGAGCCACAATGAAATGCAGCCTGACCATGTGTCTGATGGTTTTGATTCTTCTCGTCCTTGTCCCTTACAACTCATGGGCCAAATACGATCCGGCATGGAAATGGAAAACACATGAAAGCGATCATTTCACACTTTATTACCCGGAAGGGCATGAAGGTTTTGCCCAACGTGTTCTGGCTCTGGAGGATGAAGTGTATAACGATGTGACGGGCTATCTGGGAGTGACACCACCCAAGTGCCCCATTGTCCTCAATCCGGGAACCGATATTTTCAACGGTTTTTACAGCCCTTTCCCCAACAGAATCTCCCTATATGAAACTCCCTATTCGAGCCTGAGGGGTTTCGGCCCAAGCTCGGATATGATGGACGCCGTGTTCACCCACGAGTTCAGCCATTTTACCCACATCACCACACGACTGGGATGGTATGGTAAAATAAGCCCCCTGTTCGGACGGGACAGTTCTATCACCAACATCCTTTCACCAGGCTGGATTATCGAAGGAATCACCACAAACGCCGAAACACGTTTCACCGACGGAGGCCGTGGTCGTTGCTCTTACTTCAAAGGCGAAATGATGTCCTTCACCGAAGACGAAGGACTGTGGAACCTTTCCGCTGCGGGAACCTATTCGCCTTACGGTCCGCCTGAGGGGCGTTTTTACCTGAGCGGTTACCACATGGTGGATTACCTGAACAGGGCTTACGGCGATGATGCGTTTGCACGACTCAGCCGTTATCAGGCCATGCATCCTCTGGGACTCACAGGAGAAGCCCTGGAGAATGTCACGGAAACATCATCTTCTGTCTTTTATCAAGGGTTCCTCGACGACCTGATGAAAAAAACACAAGCGCTCAAGGCCCAGGCTGAATCAGTAAAACTTCCCAAAGGGCGGGTGCTTTTCGGTGACAAACAGTCAGACATCATGGACCATTTCTGGACAGATAAAAATACCATTCTTGCTTTAAGAACAGGTTACGACAAGAAAAACGCCATCATTGAGATAGATTCACATTCAGGCGAAATCATAGCCGAAACGGAAACCGGACGGATCAATGCATTGCATCGGATAAACGACATGGGTGATAATGAAAACATCATTTATGCTGGCGCCTACCCCCACCTTCTGGGCGAAGGAGATCTATCCTCCACAGACATCACATCGTTCAACATGAAAACCCGGAAAACAAAGCGTCTGACACACGACGCGCATATTTTTTCGGCTGCACCTTCCCATGATCGTTTACGCATCGTGGCTGTTCAAAGAAACGGAATGTGGAATGACCTTGTCCTTATCGACAGCTTTGACAATAATCCTGTAGCCCTTATATCAAAACCGGGCTACCTGTTCGAATCACCCAGTTTTTCCCCTGACGACAAATCCATCGTCTGCGTCGTTAAATCAGGACAAAACGCGGATATCGCCCTTGTGAACGCTGAAACAGGAAGCATTCGTACCCTTTTCAAAAGCGATGCTTTTGAGGACAATGATCCTTCCTTTTCAGCTGACGGAAAATATGTCCTGTTTTCCTCCAACCGTTCAGGAGTCTGGAATATTTTTGCATGGGATCTGTTTCAGGATAAATTATACCAACTCACATCGGTAAATTATGGTGCTACAAGCCCAAAACTTTCCCGCAATGGAAGAACCTTGTCCTACCTTGAACTTCATAGGGGCGTTCGTCATCTGGCAACCGTCCCCTTTGATCCTGAAGTGGAAAAAACATCTGTTGGAGCCGGTACCACCACTGTCCCTGAACCGAATCTTTCAAGACTGACGCCCTCAAGAACCCTTGACCCAAAACCCATGGATCTTAAAGTATACACGCCTTTTCTCCACATCCCCTATGTGATTTCCGATGAAGATGAATCACGTGCCGGATTGCTTGTTCTGGGAAGTGACCCGGTGGGTATCAATTCCTATGCCGCATTTTTGGATTACGGAATGTCGTCCAAACACGCGGGTTACGACATCCGGTTGACAAACCGGTCATTCTGGCCGGATTTAATGTTTGGTCTCTACAACAAAGCAGATGAACTCTCCATTCCCGGTGAGGACTTCTGGCTTGAGGAGCAGGGTATAGAACTATCAACCGGATTCAACATGATTCACAGCGTCGTCCCCGATGCCCTTTCATCGCGTTTAAATCTGGGCTTGAGGTACAAATGGATAGACAGCCTCAGCTCAAGACTCATCATCAACAAAGGAAGCAACGAAGCCACATCTGTTTTCGGTGAATGGCTCATCAAACACTATCCTGACGCTCCTGCACGAGATGTTCTTCCCACATGGGGTCAGGATGTTATGCTCATCCATGAACGTACTCGCTCAGAACTCAACAGCGAAATCAGCGCCAGAAACACAGTAATTTCGGTCACACAGTACCTGCCGTCATTTATAGCTCATCACGATTTTTCGCTGAACGGCGTATCACAGAAGCAAAAAGGCCAACTCAGTTTTGACAAGGATTACAGTCTTCCAAGAGGGTATTCGGAAAGCGACATTGAAGGTGGCCTCAATCTGTCCAACAATCTGCTTTTATCGCTGGAGTATCATTTCCCCATCGCCTATCCCGATGCAGGGCTGGGCCTCAGCGTTTTACATTTTCATAAATTGAAAAGCTCATTATTTTCCGACATTGGTGCAGGATGGGATGGCTCGTTCAGCGCCAGCGAATGGGCAAGTGACGCGCAAAAAGTCATTGGAGGCTCGTTCAGAACCGAAGCGACGATGTTTTCCACCGCTCCTGTAGAGCTTGGCATTGAGATGGGATATAAAATTGATGAAAAAGAAGGATTTACAAATTTGATATTGCTTCTGGGATTTTAATAATCAGCGGCGTCTAATTACTTGGTGCTCCATCCATTTGCGGCCAGACATTTTTCGCGAACAGGCCAGGGGCAAAAATCCGAGTGATGCCTTCGGCGATTTCATCAACGGTTTTGTCTTTGAACTTTTCCCGTTCCTGGACAAAATAAAAGTGGGCCGTTCTCAGAATGGCTCCACCTAAAACACTGGCAACGAGATCCGTGTCCATGTTTTCGTCCACAGTCCGTGACCGCTGACCAAAACGGATTTCATCCTTGACGATGTTGAGGATATCCCGTTCAAGCTTGTTCACCACATTTTCAATGCTTTCATGGAGTCCCACGCCCATACGCAGAACGATACTGCACAGTTCATGATCGTCTGCAAAAAACTGAAGAGTTGTTCTGATGCGGTGTTTCAGAAACTCAACGGCTGTTATTTTAGTAAAATCAAGCTCGTAGTCCCTTCTAATAAGTATTGTACGCCACTTATCAAAATGATTTTCAAGAAGGGTGATAAAAATATCATCCTTGTTCTTGAAGTACTGATAGACGGTTCCCCTGGCAATTTTCGCAAGTGAGATGATGTCAGATATCTGGGTATTATGGTAGCCATGTTCCGAAAATAACTTTTTTGAGCATTCAAGTATCAATGCTTTTCTATCTTCCGCTTTCACATGACCTCCCCCGAATCCATGATCGGAATGAACATATTTCCCGATTATTTCAAATTGTTGCCATATTTTTAACTTGGTTTAATTAGCCTTTTTCAGGGAGAATTGCAATATGACTTTTCCTATATTTAATGGATATTTTCTTCCGGTAGAAATGATTTCGCGCACTCAGTAGGTCGAGCTCACGCCCGATAACAATGGCGAGCACGGTCATGTTTAATGGCGGCCTGTTGGTCTATTAATGTGCCATGTTAATAATAGACCCGTAGGATGGGTGGAGCCTTAGCGTAACCCATCGGGGTTGACTGCACATTTGTATATTTAATTTCTGCTTTAATATCTATTCGATTTATATTCATTTTTCCGCTGGCTCTTATCAGATCACCAATATTTGTACATTTGTTAATTATTAAATATAAAGTATTGATTTGTTCCCCACATCCATATACAGAATATGATAGTGTTGTTTCTCAACCAAAACTGCGTTCACATCCGACAAAACACGCTAACACTTTAAAACCGGAGGTCAGACCATGTTTATAAACAAGGGGAACCACGTCCCATGGAAAAAAGAATATGGCGTTTTCGGAATACCCAAGACGCTACAGCCATACCCCGACAAACCAGCATTTGACATCCTTGATAACGCAGCCCAAAAATTTAAAAAAACGGGTGTCATTCAATACAATTTCAAAATGACATATCCCCAGATAAAAGATCACGCAGACAGACTTGCCACGGCATTCGTAAACATGGGCTTAAAAAAAAATGACAGGGTCGCCACTCTTCTTCCCACGTCCATCCAGTTTGTCATCACCGACTATGCCATATCCAAAGCCGGACTTGTCCACGTTCCATGCAGTTCTCTGGAGCCGTTGAAAATTCTGTCCCACAAATGCGAAGAAAGCAGCCCGAAAGCGTTAGTCTGCTTAAAAGATAATCTTGATATCGCGGAAAAACTCTCGAAAAAGTGTCATATCCCCCACATCATCGTCAGCGAAATCATGGACTACTCCGATTCCCCACCCCTCCAGAAAGAAGAACTTACGTTCAGCGGTGCACAATGGATGACTGAACTGATCGAAACCACAAGCCCGTCACTTCCTAATATAAGGTTCAATGTGGATGAAGATCTTGAAATGGTCCTTTTCACAGGGGGAACAACCGGTCTCCCCAAAGGCTGCATGTTGACCCATCGAAACATTTACGCCAACACCATCCAGAGCGGATGGGCTTTCGGAAATTCAAAAAACCTTCTTACCGGGGCCATTTCAGTTCTCCTTGGTCTGCCATTTTTCCATTCATACGGACATGTGGTCATGCACTCCATGACCATGCAGGGTTTTGACATGCTTCTCGTACCCGATGCACGGGATACGGCAAGCATGGTTTCCATGATCAAGAAATACCGGCCTTTGATGCAGATCGGCGTTCCTGCCCAGTTCATGCAGTTATCAAAAGAAGAACTGAAAGGGCATGCCATGCTGGGAGTTTCCGGCTCGGCACCCCTTCCCCCCAGCACCCAGAGAGAGTTTGAAAAAAAATCAGGCGGAGCCATAATGGAAGGATACGGTCTTTCAGAAATGTCTCCCTGCACCCATTTGAATCCCTCCTTGTTATTACGAATTGCGGGTGGGCGTCTGCCTCAAAGCATCATGAGCTTCAACTACAGCATTCCCGGAGTGGCATTCATCGCCAACCGGTTCCTGCGTCTGCTCGGTCCGAAAGTCATCGGCTATGCCGCTTGCAAAGGCATCGCTCTGATTCTCCATCTCACCAGCAAAGATTCCGGAAAAAACAAGTCCAAAGAAAAACGCGGAACATCCGGTTTCCCTTTTCCAGATACGGATGTAAAACTTATTGACGTCAGAACAGGAGACGAGCTGGGTCGTAACGAAACACTCAAGTCAGGAATGGTTGGCGAACTCTGTCTCAAAGGTCCCCAGCGCATGCTGGGTTACTGGCCCAACGTGGGCAGCGGCCTTGACGATCAAGGTTATGTTCGAACCGGGGATGTGGTCATGATTGACGATCATGGGTATTTTTATATCGTCGACAGAACCAAAGACATGATCAATGTTTCCGGCTACAAAGTCTACTCAAGAGAAATCGATGATATCCTTTACGGCCACCCCGCCATCGAACATGCAGCCACCGTGGGCGTTCCCGATGGAGACCGGGAAGGCAGCGAACGTGTGGTGATCTACGTCCAACCCAAACCGGAATACAAGGACCGCATCAGCGGAGATGATTTCATCAAATTCCTTTCATCCCGTGTAGCCAAATATGCCGTACCCAAAAAAGTCATGATCATCGACCAGATGCCGCTGACGGAAGTCCAGAAACTCAACAAGAAATTGGTCCGTGAAATGGCCATCAGGCAGTTCGGGGCTATCAGATCGCCCAGTTCTGATTAAAATACTGCCAGGTTTCCAGGGCATGATTCTCATTAAAAAAGCCGACGAAGAGAGTTTCTTCACCGGCTTTTTTTATCACTATGACCATTTTTTAAAAGTCCTTCTCAAGGCTTGCCGGAATTCGAGATCTGAATTCGATGAAAATATCAGAATCATTTCGGTTCGACGTGCAAGGTTTGATCCTAATCCCTTCTTATCATGGATGGCCCCAGATCTCCTGTTTAACTCATTCCCGAAAGTTGAGTTAATAAAGTTAAGTTAGGCGTCCCCCGGAATTCCCTGGAATTTTGCCTTGACTTGAATTCGGTATGGCGTTTCCCGTATCCTGAATTTTTATGTAACCCATGCCATAGTATGAAAATAATTCCATACTATATTAGATAATGTTTTTCTTTTACAGATTATAAGTTGTCTCTATGAACCTAATTATTAATAATAACAAACTGTAATTTAATAAATATATTCATTATTACCCAATTCTTCTAATGGCATATGTATTGCTGGGTAATGTTAGGTTTAATTGAATTTTGTATCTGCTCACTAACCAGAAATTCATTCATAAAAAAGGAGATCGACATGAAGAGAAAAATGTTGTTAGGCATCGTGTTTTTTCTAACTTTAATGGGAATGATGGCGACAGCTAACGCAACTCCGGTCTTATGGGAGGCGAATGGGCATTATTACGAGATTATTACCATAGAAAATCGAATTTCTTGGGATAGCGCAAGACTATCGGCTGCGGCAAGCTCATTTTTAGGTCTTCAAGGCCACCTTGCGACCATAACATCATCAGCGGAAAACATTTTTATTTCTAATAATATTTTATTGGGAAACGGGACTAATGATAGCGGTATTGAAGACAAATGGCTCGGGGGTTACCAGATAGCAGGAAGCGAAGAACCTGATAGCGGTTGGGCTTGGGTTACAGGAGAGACTTTTTCTTATAACAATTGGGCTGGTTCCGAACCGAACAACAGCCCTGAGGGTGAAAATGCGATCATTTTTCAACATGGATGGACTCAAGATGGTAAACAATGGAATGATCTAACTTCCTCTTGGCTCCAGTCAGGGTATATTATCGAATATGAGAATAATGGTAACACGCCTGTACCAGAACCAGCGACAATTTTTCTCCTTGGATCGGGTCTTGCCGGACTTGCTTCCATGAAAAGAAAAAAACAGAACATCGGATAGGGCAATTTTGCGAATCATTTAAGGGACTGACGTTTGACACGATAAAATGATGGATCTTTAAGAAGCGCCTACTCCTCATGCCATGTATGGGCACTGATTTCCGTGCCCATACATATACGGAATTGTTGATTGAAAAAAACCACGAGATGTGGTCACCCATCGGAAAGTGAAAGCTAAAAATCAGCTGAAAATTGAGCATAGCCCCATCAATTCACTTGTGCTGGCTGATCACCCACCATACGTTCCACTTCCCGCAGGCAACCTTCCGATCGGCCGAGATTAAAGGCCCCCACCACCATACTATCATACAATTCCGCAATTCCGGGGACAGCATGGAATGGCACTAACTTAAGATTTCACGTATTTATTTCTATGTGCGATTTCTTTGAACACATGACGAGGCTTATTAAGTAACTGATAGTTTTTAGGGCGCCGCTTTTTTGCCCGTGGTTCTGAACGGTGGGGTCTTTGGGGCAACCGATCTTTTGATATATATAGAAGCATCAGTCTATAAATATCAATGGTTTGACGCCGATCGGAGTGCGGCCTTATAAGCACAATTGACCATGCACGAACGGCGGCGACCACACCCATAAAACTGATGCGATCAGACTGGTCATGTCAATTAAACACGGATAGAATTAGCCCCGAAGGTACCATCAACGCAACCGACAAAACCATAGTATTTTTAAAAAATTGGGGACCAGAGACAGGCAATCAAAAAATAAAGGGCTTACGGCATTTTCCGTAACCCCTTGATTTTATGGTACCTGGGACGAGACTTGAACTCGTACAGCCATTAAAGGCCGAGGGATTTTAAGTCCCTTGCGTCTACCACTTCCGCCACCCAGGCATAATATGCAGAAAGCTTATAAAAAATCCTGCTTGAAATTGCAAGTTTTTTAAATCGTAAATACAGGTTGAGATCATAACAGGCGAACGGATGTCTTCCCCAAGGTTGCTTGAACTTGTCAAACACGGTTCTATCTGATAATAAGCGGCGCATGACATTTATAACAAAAACCATTACACCTCCGCTTATTCTCGCGTCCAAATCGCCGAGGCGAAAAGAGCTCCTGGAACAAGCGGGACTGGAATTCACAGTGGTCCCTTCGGATGTGGACGAGGATGAAATCACCGTCACCGAGCCCGACCATTATGTCCGGTATCTGGCTGAAGCCAAAGCCCATGACATCTCAGATAAACATCCGGACAACTGGGTTTTAGGATCAGACACCATTGTTGTTGTCGATAACCTGATTCTGGGAAAGCCTGGCTCAAGAGAAGAAGCTTTCGCCATGTTGAAGAGGTTGAGTGGTCGCATCCATTATGTTTTCACCGGCTACTGCCTTTCATGTAAAGCACAAGAAAAAGTTGTTTCAGAGGCTGTCAAAACTCTGGTCCAGTTCAAAGAACTTTCCGATGATGAAATCGACTGGTATGTCCGAACGCCCGAGCCTTTTGACAAGGCGGGAGCATATGCGATTCAGGGTCTTGGAACATTTCTCGTTAAACGCATTGAGGGGTCGTACACCAATGTTGTTGGCCTTCCTGTATGCGAAATCATCGAAACCCTTATCGCCGAAGGGGCATTGTCATAAACCCAATGGATTTTACGTGTGGAATACAAATGAGTGCTGAGTTTATCAAAGAAAATCTGGACAGCATACAACAACGGATAGCATCCGCTGCCATTAACTGCGGACGTGATCCCCTGTCGGTGAAGCTGGTGGCGGTGAGCAAGACAAGGACCGCTGACGATATCAGGGCGGCTGCAAAAGCAGGGGCTTTCCTTTTCGGCGAAAATTACGTTAAAGAAGCGGTGGAAAAAATTTCACTCCTGTCGGATCTCGATGCATCGTTTCATTATATTGGCCACCTTCAAAGCAACAAAGCCAAGGTAGCTGTCCGAATGTTCGATTTGATCCATTCTGTTGACAGCGTGGGTCTCGCCTTGGAACTGGACAAACAGGCAAAAAAATCAGGTAAAATACAGAAAATTCTAGTTCAGGTAAACACCGGCATGGAGCAGAGTAAATCCGGGGTTTCAGATACTGACCTTGAACAGGTGATTCAAGGCATCAGCACTCTTGAAAATATCAGCGTCCGAGGACTTATGGCCATTCCACCCTTTGATGCCGACCCTGAAACCGTAAGGCCCTTTTTCAGAGCCTTGCGCCTTGCCAGTGAGCGGATCAAACTGCTGGATCATCCATCGATCTGCATGGACGAACTTTCCATGGGTATGACCGGTGATTTTGAAACAGCCATAGAAGAAGGGGCAACACTTGTGAGGATCGGTACCGCCATTTTCGGAGAGCGTTCATGAACATCCTCCTCCACACTTGTTGCGGCCCCTGCTCCATCTATCCTGTGCGAATACTTCGCAGTGAAGGTTTAGATGTGACGGGTTATTATCACCGAAACAACATCCATCCCCTCACCGAATGCATAAAGCGTGAAGAAACACTCAAAACATACTCTGAAGATATCAGCCTTCCCCTGATCATTCAAAAGGGCTATGACCTTGAAGGATTCATCCGTAACATGGCGTTCAGGGAGTTGGAACGCTGTGTGGTCTGCTATCATGAACGACTGATGGCAACAGCCATCATCGCCAAACATGGAAATTTCGATGCCTTTTCATCCACCCTACTTTACAGCCGGTATCAAAAACACGACTTGCTAAAATCCGTGGGGTTATCAGTGGCTGAAAAGATTGGTGTGGAATTTTTATACAGAGATTTCAGATCGGGCTGGCAGGAAGGTGTGGATGAATCACGGCAGCGGGAGATGTATCGCCAGCCATACTGTGGATGTATTTACAGTGAGAAAGAAAGGTATTACAAAAAATTGCAGAAGATGGACTGCTAATTCCGATCTGCATCCATCATGACACGATCGCCGGGCGGTTTTGGAACCTGCCGATACAGAAAGCCATCTTGATTGCAAATAAGAAATATTCTTTTCAACGCCCATTTTGACTAATGCGATGACTATAGGGGCCGACCTGCCGGTCGCACTACCCGCATCATCACCATAAACTCTTTTATATATCGGTTTGGGCGACCAGTGGGTTGCCCCTTACATGAAACTTGGAGAAGATCAGCTTGGCGCCTCTACTTGATGCACACCTTACGGACCTGAAGAAGATCGGTTTTGCCCTCGAATATCTTGTCGATTCCGTCCTGTTTCAATGTGGTCATTCCATCTTTCACGGCCTGCTCTCTGAGACCTTCCATTGTTGCTTTGTTCTGAATCAGTTTTTTCATCGCGTCGGTTCCCAGGAGAAGCTCGTGGAGCCCCATACGACCTCGGTAACCGGTGTTGTTGCAGGCTTCGCAACCATTGGGTTTGTATAAAACGAGTTTGTCGCTGTAGGGAATGTTTACAAATTGTTTGAATTCCTCAGCGCCATATTCACGCAGAAGTTCATCGTATTCCGCCCGTGTGGGCTGATACTGTTTTTTACAATCCGGGCAGAGCGTCCGCACAAGACGCTGAGCCAGGATACAGAGTATGGCGTCGGCAAAGTTGAAGGGGTCCATACCCATATCGAGCAGACGTGTGATACTTTCAGGTGCACTGTTGGTGTGAAGCGTCGAGAACACCAGATGTCCGGTCAACGAGGCTTCGATACCGATATGTGTGGTTTCCTTATCTCTCATTTCACCCACCATGATGACGTCAGGGTCAGCACGAAGAAACGCCCGCATGGCTGCTGCAAAATCAAAGCCGATTTTCGGTTTCACCTGAACCTGACGTAAACCCTTCTGGGTAATTTCCACGGGGTCTTCCGCTGTCCAGATCTTGATGTCATCCTTGTTGATATAGCCCAAAGCTGAGTGAAGCGTCGTGGTTTTACCAGAGCCTGTGGGGCCGCATACAAAAATGATTCCGTAAGGCTTGACAATGCAATCCACAAACCTGTCGTAGTTTCTCTGGGAAAAACCCATTTTGTTAAGGGGAATGGGTTCGCCTGCCGCAAGGATACGCATAACCACATCTTCAAGGCCACCTTGGGTGGGAATGGTAGCCACACGAAGTTCGATGTCGAGACCGCCATATTTCTTGAATTTGATTTTTCCGTCCTGGGGTTTCCGTCGCTCGGCGATGTCCAGTTCCGACATGATCTTCAGCCTTGAAACAATGGCGTTTCTGTACTGGTAGGGAATGGTCTGGTACACATTACACGATCCGTCGCAACGAATACGAACCTTGGTATTTTCTTTGCCCGGAAAAGGTTCGATATGAATATCCGAAGCTTTTCGGATAAATGCATCCGAAATAATCTTGTTCACAAGCTGGACAACAGCGCTGCTTTCTTCGCTTACACCGGATTCGGCCTCCACGACTTCATCATCTTCGTCGTCAAGCCTTGACAGGATATCATTGATGGACGTCAGTTCTTTTTCATCCTGGGTAAAGAGGTTGATATACTGGAGGATATCATCTCTCAGCGCCACATAGATTTTGATAGGCCGTTTTGGGAACAGACTCTGGATTTCGCCGATTTTCTGTCCGTCGTGGGGGTTGTCCACGGCGATGATCCCTGTTTCCCCTTCGGTTTTTATTGGAACCCAGAAATTAATTTTCATAAATGGAACTTTAAGACCCGTCAAAAGTTCTCCCGGAATTGGAAGACTCTTGTTGAATTCGATAAACGGGACTTTGTAGTACTTGCTGAGAGCGTCTCCGATGTCTTTTTTAGGGATTTTAAGACTGTTGATAAGTATGTTTTCGATGGGCTCATTTCTTTCTCTGGCGTCGGCCACAGCCGTGCTCAATTCCTTCTGGGTCATGATGTGGTTTTCCAGAAGGTGATCAAATTTTCCCGAACGGGTTTTCGCCATGCGTTTCTGATTATACATGGCAATGCCCATGATCTTGGCCAGCTCCGTGACGTAACCTTCTTCAGCCTTGGTAAACGATGACCCGCCTTTTTTGTTGATCAGCTGGATGGCTCCCAATAAAAATGTTTTATACACGATGGGGACCACTAGCACCTGGACTGTTCTGAATCCTGTCTTTCTATCCCAGCTGCTGTCAAATTCGAGCAAAGGGTCAATTTTGTGAAGTTGTACCTTGTCGTAGACATCCGTGATGTTTACCAGTTTCTTGGTAAAAACCGAATACCCTGAAATACTGGTAGGCGATATGGGAACCCTGATCTCGCTGATTTCATCACCGGACTTGAATCGGGACACAATTTCACGTTTAACGCCGTCCACATAGTAAATGGTCATGCGTTCAGCAGCGAAAAGCCCCATGATCTCGTCTTTCAGATTGATGATGATTTCGTCGAGATTTAAGGCAGCGTAGATCTTGTTGCATATTTCCTGAAGGTTGGTCCTGTATTCCACCTCGGTCTTGAGGTCTTGCACTTCAGTGTTTGTAAGCTTGTTGTTCATGGAAGATCCTTAGGGGATAATGGCGCCTGCGATAATCAATCTATCTACCAGTCTCGTCATCAGATGCTGCGTTGATTTTGCTCTTATCAAAAATTTTTTTACCCCCACCCACCACCAAGAGAACACTGATGAGATAAAGAGCCGGTTTCATTCCATAAAAATACCTGCCTTGGGCCTGAAATTCCAGAACCCTTTCGGGAATGGTAAAAAGCATTCCAATACCGGCTGCAAAAAGAAGCACCCCCCAGACTTTCTTTAGGCTCACTTTGGGACCAGACATAGATAAACTCCCTGATATTACGGCTTAATTGATTGGAAACTATAAACCGGGCATCCGTATATGTCAATTTGATTATCATCTATCTGCCTGTGCAGGGCCGAATCCCCACATTCGAAAGACAGATAACACACACACTAAAGGCCCTGGTCAATGCGGTTCAGCTCATCGTCGAAAGAGGCCTTAATTCTGTCGTAATCATCCGATAAAGTCTGCATTTCTTCAAAATGACTGTCCACCTTTGTCTGTTTATCATGAATCTGCTTTGAAATATCAGCGATCTTCCGTCCATCGCCTGATCCGGCAATATCGAGAAGCTTGTTGTTCAATTCCTCAACATCTTTTTCAAGAGTCTCAATGGATGATTCGAGGTTTTCCATCTTCTTTTCAATGGGTTTTAGTTCTTTAGATCGACGTTGAACAAGATCCGAACGCCGTTTGCGGAGTTCCTTTTTACCCAGTTTCCCAGCGTCATCCTCAAGCGGCTTTTTCTCCTGCTGGATATCTTCCGCGAACCCTTGTTCATCACCCCATCCTTCTTTTTCAAGGAAATCGGTGTATGAACCTTCAAAAACCTGGATGGTGTCGTTCTTGAAAACGATGAGCCGTTCAGCCAGAGCATGGAGAAACATCTCGTTATGGGTGACCATGACCACAGCTCCGTCAAAACAGTCAATGGCCGCAAGCAAAGAATCACAGGCCTCCATGTCCAGATGGTTCGTCGGTTCGTCGAGAAACAGTAAATTCAGCGGAGTAACAAGGAGTTTACCAAGCATCACCCTGCTTTTCTCGCCCCCTGAAAGGACGCTTATCTTCTTCAATGCAGAATCGCCCTCAAACATCATAGACCCGCAGATATTCCTGGCGAGTTGCCTTTCCACATCCGGATGGGAATACATGATTTCCTCTTCAACGGTCCGTGAATCAACAAGGCTTTTCACATTGGTCTGTTCATAAAAACCCTTGGCAACTCCGGGATTCAACTGGATCTTGCCCTGATCAGGCTCAAGTTCGCCTGCCAGAAGTTTCAGCAACGTGGTCTTGCCTTTGCCGTTTTTACCCACAATGCATATTCTGTCTCCGGCTGATACGTTGAGTGTCACCTGATTAATCAAAGGAACGACGGGAGTGACCTCTGCCGGATAGGAAAAACACAAGCCATCGGCCTGGAGCATAAGTTTGGCCGCAAAATTTCTTGATCTGAAAGAGAATTCAAGATCATTTGCCGCTTCCAGTTTATCTTTCTTTTCCATCTTTGAAAGGGTTTTGATCCGGGACTGGACCATACTGGCAAGCCGTGCTTTGGCCCTGAACCGACTGACGAATATCTCAAGTTCTTTTCTGCGTTTTTCGTCGTTGACCCTTGTTTTTTCGTAAATTTCTTCATCCAGTATGATCTGGGCGTAGTATTTACCGGTATCACCCTTGATTTTTCGAAGATTCCGCCTGTGAAGCCCCGCAGTATGGGTAACCACAGCATCCATAAAACTGCGGTCGTGGGTGATCAGAAGGATCTCCCGGGGCCATTGATTCAGAAATTTTTCAAGCCACCTGATTGACGTGATATCAAGATAGTTGGTGGGTTCGTCAAGAAGGAGAAGGTCGGGGTCAGATACAAGAACTTTCACAAGGTTAAGGCGAACCTGATATCCCCCTGAGAATTCAGATGGGTGTCTGTCAAAATCTGACAGTGAAAAACCCAGGCCTACCAGAATTTTTTCGACCTTCCAGTGATGGTCTTTTTCATGTTCGGCCAAACCAAGGCAGCCTTCTTTCAACACTGTATTTTCTTTGAAATCAAGATGCTGTTTTACATAACCCATTCTGTAGTTGTTCGGAATAAGGATATTTCCCGAATCCTGATGCTCCTCGCCGAGGATCATTCTCATCAGGGTTGTTTTGCCATGGCCGTTTCGGCCCACGAGACCAAGCCGTTCTCTTGGATTGATTTTCAGGCTGATCTGCTCGAACAGTTCCTGCCCGCCGAAGCCTTTCGAAAGGTTTTCAATACTGATCATAATTTACTGTTCCAAAGGGTTGATACATTGTGCTCTATCCAACATGCCCGTGAAATATAATGGAATGAAGGGCTCAAGTCAATCACCTGACCTTTGGATCAACATAGAAAAAAAAAGCACCGGTTGAATCCGGCGCTTTCAATTTCATAATTCCCAATGTTTTTCGTCTGTCTGTAGGTATATCAGGCTTTTCTCGGGCTGAGAACCGCCGTTCCGTCCACCACCATTTTCCCTTCCTGATTGGTACAGGTGGTTTTGAGTGTCACCCTGTTCTTTTCCATGTTCATGTCCACCACTTCAGCACGGGCCGTGATGGTATCCCCGATATAAACAGGCGCAAGAAAGGCTATCTCCTGTTTCATGTATATGGCTCCGGCTCCGGGAAGTTTCGTTCCAAGAACATTGGAAATAAATCCGGCAGACAACATGCCGTGGGCGATACGTTTTTTGAAAAAGGTCGTTTTCGCGTATTCCTCATCAATATGGGCCGGGTTGAAATCACCTGTGATCCCAGCGAAACCATACACATCCGATTCAGCTACCGTTTTGGTGAACTCAGCGTAATCACCCATTTTCATGTCGTTAATCGTCTTTCCAGTCATCTCAACTCCTTGTCACGGTATTTCTTTAAGGTACTGGCTGTATTATGAACTTAACATTATCAACTGTGAGAAAATCAATTCTGCAAGGCCGGTGATTTTTTTTTGGCTGTCTTTTTCTTGACAGATAGGGGCGATTTGATTTCGTCTTTGTCCTCATCCCTTTCCGCCAGCCAGACCGAAATTTTTGGAGCAAACTCCTTCTGGCATTTGGAACTGACGTAAATTCCGATATGACCTGTGTCAAGACAAACGTCCTTAACGTCCTTGCTGCCAACCTTGCTGGACAACTGGTCGCAAGCGCCTGGTGGAACAAGATGATCAAATTTTCCAAAAATGTTCAGCAAGGGCATGGTCAGATTTTTGAGATCCACACGTTTTCCACCCAGCTCCATCTTGCTGTTGATCAGTTTGTTTTCCTGATAGAATTCCTTGATAAATTCACGGAATGTTGCACCAGGTACATCGGGGCTGTCGAAAATCCACTTTTCCATTCGAACAAAATTTTCAACAAAATCCTTACTGTTCATATTTTCTGCGAAAGACTGGTATTTATCGATCATCAAACGCGCTGGGTTTAACAGAAGAAATCCGAAATTCATCAGATCTCCCGGCATATTCCCCAGAGTATCCATCATCCTGTCCACGTCGACGCTTCTCATCCAGCTATGAAGAAGCCCCTGATCGGTATCGAAACTTGTGGGAGCCACCGTCGTTACTAAATTTTTCACTTTTTCAGGATGAAGAGCCGAATACATTACGCAAAATGTCCCGCCCATGCATATGCCCATGAGGTTTACCTTGGGCACGCTTTCACGTTTCAGAATAAAATCGACCACATCGTCCATATATCCGTTCACATGGTCGTCGATGTTTATGTACCGGTCTTTCCTCGTGGGGTAACCCCAGTCGATCATGTAAAGGTCGATACCGTTATCAAGAAATGTCTGGACCACGCTCCGCCCAGGCTGAAGATCAAGCATGGTTTCTCTGTTGATCAAAGCATAGACCACAAGAAGCGGGGTTTTCATCTTAACCTTTGCTTCCGACTTGTAGTACTTCAGTTTAACCCGGTCCTGTTGATAGACGATCTCATAGGGGGTCAATGCGATTTCAGTGTTTAAGTCGCCCAGAAGAACATCCGTAGCGTCATCGGCAAAATTCCACATCATTTCAGTATTTTCAGCGATATTATTCAGAGCTTTATTCATCGGCTCAGAAAAATTCAGCATAACTTGCCTCCCTTATGCATATCCGTATGGTTTATTGTCATCTTGAACACCATTATAAATTTCATTTGCTTTTTTCTGCGTCTTTTTCGAGAGTACGAATCCTCTTTTTCAAGGTATAAATATCTTTATAAAGCTCATCCAGATCATTTTCCACTGGCACACCGAATGATTTCAGCGAATCCTGGATGATCTGCTGACGTGCGGCGACAAAATCACTCATCGCATCAACCACCTTACCCAGAGCCGATGTGTATTCGTTGGATTTGAACATGGACATGTAATGATTTTCAAGTTGCTTCAACCACATCTGGTAATACTCCTTGGCATCATCGGGCAACGACCCTTCATCTGCCAGAGAGGCCAGGGAATCCTGAACCACTGTGAATGATTTTTCAAATGGGATATACAAGAAATATAAGAATTCCATCAACTTAACATGAAAAATATTCGATTTATCAATCACCTGCTGGAATTTCGCCTGATATTCGCGGGATAATCCCAGTGGGGGAATGCTTAAAAATTTACTGATCTCCTTATTATATATATCAGAAAACAAATCAAAGACTTCAGGTCCCCCCATGGTCTCTATATGATGGTTCTTAAAAATGCCACCGATGTTTTTCGCACTCTCCAACCACCGCTTCTGGAAAAACGAAAAGCCATCAAGGCCAGATTTCAAGAGTTTATGAAAATTTTCTGTTCCAGCCCTGTTGCCTTCCACAATATTTTCAATCATTTCTTTTTTATTCATCGTCGAAGCAAACTCATTCCATGTTTTCATCGCTGGTTCCCATGCCTTGTAGGATTCTTTCGCAGCATCCGGGTTCGAAAAAAGTGACTCGTTCGCCCCATTCTTTCCATTTACGGATTTTTTCACAATGGAGTCCCAAATACGTGAGGCGTTATTAATCCAGTGACCAACAATCTGTTCCGAATCAATTACGCTACCTGGCCTGTTTTCATTTACATTTTCCATAATCATCTCCTGCAAGGTGAATAAATGAATAATTAAAAATCATTTTCAAACACAAGGGCTCGCCCTGCTTCGATTCCGTTCCGTAACATGTCATTGATCAGTCAATACCATTAAGCAATTAAAGATGAGTCTTAAAAAAATCCCAACCTGCTGGATGGCCATGTGATAAACCATAACGAGCAACATTAAAGCCAATTAATGTCCGCTTGAATTCGCAATAACAACGGCCAGCAATTTAAATAAAAGAGACCCTGGATCTGACAAAATCATCTTTGATCCAAATCAATTTTAATAAACATTTTTAGTTTTTGATTAAATCTCTGTTTGTGATTTGTAGTTTTTTACATTTGATCAGTTCAAAAACAATTTAAGACATATCTGATAATACGCAAGGGGTCTATAAGAAAAACGCCCCATTATACCGGGGAAAATTCCCGACCCTGGCAGTAGAGTATCCCAAAATACTAATAAATTGTGCAGTGCAGCATAAAAATCCCATGTTCATTATTAAGAGAACAATTGAAACATGTATGAAAACGGAAATAAAACCAAAATTTTAAAAACGCCGATTTGTTACGAACAGGTTTAATTCACAACGTCAAGGAGTGTCTTTCTTTTCAAATTGGCTGAAAATTTTCTTGCGTTCTTCCTCGGAGCTATTGAGGACGGAATTGAATGTTTTGACAAGGAAATCAAGCTCCTCGACCGAAAACTTCTCTTGGTTCGGTTGAGTCGCGATAACACCGGTCTTTTGCCCCGGAGATTCATTCCCTTCAACAACCGATTCTCCCGAGCCGCTGTCATTTTCATTAGTTGCCAACTGATCCATGTTCAATATAGCTTTATCAATGGCGTTGAGAACAGACTGTAAATTACTGGCCATGGCGTCAACAGGGGACACAACGGTATAGAGTTTTTTTGAGGACTGAGAACTTCCAGCGTCTGTCGCGGTTTGGCTTCCGGGTTTCTGGGTCGATGACGTATCAAAAGCCGCCTGAATTTTATCAATATAATCTTTGAATCGCTTGGTAAGTTCCTCAATTTCATCCATTCCAGACATGTTTTTTTTCACAATCTTTCCCATTTTAAGCCAATCATCTGTGGCACAAAGTCACTCAATATTTGAAAATCTTTGATGATATGCAGTTGATCTATCAAGGTTAATCAAAATCTTGAAAAACTATATTCGTAACATTCCAGGGTTGTCAAACCATTTATCTCAAAAAAGATCAAGGCCCTACAATAATAGTTTGACCGGGGTAAAGTTTTGCCTTGTCGTCAAATTTATTCAATTCCCGCAATTTTTCCAGCGATAGGTCATACGACTTGCTGATGCTGTAAAACGTATCGCCCTGACGAACCAGATGGTAGTGGGTTTCTTTTTTCTTATTCTTCTTTAAAGATTTCTCAGCGACTGGCTGGATCCGCTTACGCTCGGGAGTCACGGTTTCCTTTGTTTGTTGCTCCCTGGGAATTCTGCGTCGTAATTCGTCGACCTGCTTCTGGAGCTCATCAACTCTTCCTGACACCACCTTTGATTCCATAGATAGAGATGCTTCGAGTCTCCGGCAATCTGACAACAGACGATTAATTTGACCACTATTCGTTTCATTGTTCGGAAGTTTTACAGGCAAAGTGGGATTTTCAGCCATTTTCCTTTCCAGATCCGAAACCCTTTTCTCAAGTTCCTTGATATACTCCTCGTCCTTCACGTTCCATGTCATCGGAAAAAAACTAACCAGAACAACGATAACAATCAGAATGCCTGCGCCAAATACAATCAACGGTGTTTCACGTTTCACGGAGATACCAGTTGGGTTTGATCGTCTGGTTATTAGCATTGCTCACCTTTTAATTGTTTCAATTGTTGAGTTTCTACTTAAACCTATATTCTGTTAAACTTCAAGGATTTTAGAGAAATCTTAAAAATGATGCCGACAACCCAAAAGCCGCACTGTCATTTCGAATTCAGATAGTTGGACCTTTAGCAATGGGGAAAACGCAAGACGTGTTATTTTGATTTTTATTTCCTGCGCGGTATGGTAGTTGTGCCCTAAAGAACATGGACGACTAAATGAAAGGCAATAAAAAAATGTCAAAACACAGCCACACATTTGTAGAAAACTACAATGGTGCCGGAGCATTCGGTTGGGATAGAGAGACAGATGAAGAAACACTCAAATACTATCTGCAAAAATTTTCAGATGATCGATTTCTCGAAAAAATAGTCCCCAGATTGTCAGCCCAGGAAATGGAGGGGGTCTATGATATGATGGTCCGACTTCTGAAAACTCACCTGACAGAAACAGAATACCACCGTCATTTTCTCAAAGATGGGACACACGGAAGCGATGATAAGCATAATTCACATACCATTGAATAGAGCAATTCTTCATGAATGAAAATACCCTTGTCATCAATGAAATATTTCACAGCATTCAAGGTGAATCCCTTTATGCAGGATGCCCTTGTGTTTTTATCCGCCTCACAGGATGCAATTTACGCTGTGCGTACTGCGACACATCCTATGCACACAGCGAAGGAACCGAGATGGACATGGACACCCTTATTAATCATGTTTCTTCGTTCCCCTGCAACATGGTTGAAATCACTGGAGGGGAGCCTCTGTTTCAAAAAAACACATCTGTTCTTATAAACCGGCTCCTGAGCGGAGGATATACTGTGCTTATGGAAACAAACGGTTCATATGATATAGCTACCATAGATAAGCGGTGCATAAAAATCGTCGATATAAAATGTCCATCAAGCGGCGAAAGCCATCGGAACCTGTATGACAATATTGATGTTCTCGGGCCTGCCGACCAGATCAAGTTTGTCTTACAAAACAGAGAGGACTACCTTTTTGCAAAACAGTTCGTTGAAACCCACAGCTTTCCTTTCGATATGCATCATATTCTTTTTTCACCTGTTTCCGGGGACCTGGTGCCCCATGAATTAGCACGGTGGATCATCGATGACGGACTTTTCGTCCGTCTCCATCTTCAACTTCACAAATACATCTGGCCAACAATTCAAAGGGGAGTATAAGATGTTTGATACAACAATTACACAACCTCTGGGGAGGGTTCACTGAATATGAAAGTAAATGATAAAGCGGTTGTCCTTTTGAGTGGCGGCCTTGATTCGGCCACAGTCCTGGCCATCGCCAAGGATATGGGATACCGTCTGTATACCTTGAGTTTTTCATACGGACAACGGCATGTTTTCGAACTTGAAGCCGCCCGGAAGATTTCCCAGGCCATGGGAGCGGAAAAACATCTGGTGATTAATATGAATTTGAATGATATCGGGGGGTCCGCGCTCACGGATAACATTGATGTCCCGAAAGGACGTTCTGTATCGGAAATGACCGGGGATATCCCGGTGACCTATGTCCCTGCACGTAATACCATCTTCCTGTCATTTGCACTGGGATGGGCGGAAGTTCTCGGCGTTTCGGATATATTTATCGGTGTCAATGCCGTGGATTACAGCGGTTATCCCGATTGCAGACCGGAATATATTAAAGCGTATGAAGTCATGGCAAATCTTGCAACAAAAACAGGTGTTGAGAAGAAAACATTCTTACAGATTCAAACCCCTCTCATCACCCTTTCAAAAGCCCAGATCATACAAAAAGGTAGAGCCCTGGGTGTTGATTACAGTATGACCCACAGCTGTTATGATCCTGACAACCACGGCAGGGCTTGTGGCCAGTGCGACAGTTGCCTGCTTCGAAAAAAAGGATTCGAGTCAGCCGGTGTTCCGGACCCCACAGTTTATGCATAAGTTCCATCGATTATTTTGCAGAGGGGGGAAGGCTCTAAACCTGACCGATAATCATGCCATCATAAAATCAAATCAAAAAAAATGGCCCACATAAAACCTGGGGGCCATCTATACTCAATGATAAAACGATTACACCGTCATTCTTTCCAAAGATCCACGTCAATCAAACCCAATCTTGCCGCATATCTCACCAGTTCCATGGTGCTGTGGATGTCGAGTTTCTTCATGATATTGGCCCTGTGGTTCTCCACGGTTTTCGGGCTGATACACAGCTTGTCGGCAATTTCTTTTGGTGGGGACCCTTCCGCAAGAAGCCTCATCACTTCCTGCTCCCTCGGAGTAAGAGAACCGTAGTCGGCATCCGTTATCTTTGCATCCTTGACTGGAAATTTCATCAATTTCTCCACCACCTGATGGGAGACGGAACTGTCCAGATAATATTCACCTTTCAGCACGATTTCGATGCCCTGAACCAGCCTGTCTGAGGCAGAGTCTTTGGCCACATAACCTGTCGCACCGGCTTGAAACGCTTCGGCAATGTAATCAATTTTTGAATGCATGCTGACAATCATGATTTTGGTATCAGGAAGAGACTCTCGCATTTCATTGGTAATCTGAACCCCGTTGATATCCGGGAGAGAAATATCAACAACCGCTAAGTCGGGTTTGAGCAGCTTTGCCATTTTAAGGCCCTGCCTTCCGGTTCCAGCTTCACCAACAACCTTATACCTCTTGTCCCTTTCAACAATGGTTTTAAGGCCTTCACGAAACAAGGGATGATCGTCGATTATTAGAATATTCTTGCACTGAACCACTCACATTCTCCTTATTTTTTCCAAGTCACAAAACCCAAACTCGAAACTCGCCTCAGGTAAAATCATAAAGGGGATTTTCAATGGCTGCCTTTGTACGTATCAATAAACCGACAGGTAATATTCACCCCTTCCATATTGAAGCAGTTCGATATGAAGAATAGTTATAAAATCGAATACAAGGGCCTTTTTATCCGGGGAATAAAATTAGGTATTAATAAATATTCCCATGAAGGATGTCAATGGTAATTATTGAATTCTCATGGGTTTCTGTCGTTTCTGTGTGGCCTATCGACGATCCAGGGAGGAATGGTGCAGATCATTTTGTCTAAGGTCCTGTGATAGGAATAGATCCAAGATCTATAAGAATGGAATTTCGATCTTAAGCGTTGATTCTTGAAATGATTGAATTGTACTAACGTCGATTTTATTTTGACGCAAATGAAAGATACATGAAGAGCCGGTTATCAAACAGGCAAAATTATTCAAATTTAAAATAATTCAGAGTTCAATTAAGAACATGGGTATTGACATTATAATCGAATTCATTCTCAAGCAGAAATATAATAAGCTCGAAACTACATTCATCCATGACGTCTTCTTTCCATCCCAAGCGCTGAAGCTCGTAGTTCACAAAAGACACTGTAAAACTTCCACCGTCCCTCAACAAATTGAAAACATCTTTGACAAGCTTATTGATTTCATCCGAACAAAGCCCGAAACTGGACAGTCTCCAAAAAAGTGTGGCACATATATTTATCGTATTTTCCTTTGAAGTCTGTGGGACAAGATCACTGAAGTAACTCATCTTTGCACCTCCACATGGTCATTTTTTTTAATACCTTGGGAATACCCGGATTGACGGAAGGAGAATTCACAGGTATAATTGATTATTGATGTTATTCAGATTACAAATGAATCCCCAGTTGAATGATACCGTATCAAAATTTGTTTTTTATTGTCCATAAGCCGAGAACTTCATTTGTTTAGGCAGAAAAGCTTATTTCCGGGATTTTTCCCCATCAGGCGTTTTCCCCAGATCTGACGCGTTGTTTTTTTTCTAAAGAATATGTTTTGTTATCCGATAATATAGTTGTAAATAACGGCTCCCAAAGCGTGGATAAATTCTGAAGGTCATTTTTTTATCTAACATCCGGTAACACCAACCTGTTCATTATGGGCTCAAGTGATTAATTGCGCGAATGCGACAGCCGTCAGGCGATGACATTCATCCACCTTTATAAAAGACACGTTTTACTTGTGGAGGATAATAACAATGAGTGAATTTTTAAAAAATTTCCGTTCAACCCATAGTCGATTTGCAGGCAACAAACGCAATCCTTATGACGGTCACTACTACCCAGCACAGGACAGGCGCATCGGGAATGACCGACGAAACGAACAAGCGCAGACACAGGGGAAACCCACATCGTCTCTCTATGCAAAAATTGAGGATTTTCTTCCCACACTCCAGACCCTCCTTGAAACCATAACGGAAAACCAGCAATCTCTGATTGATCTCAAAAAAAGTCAAGCTGCAAGCGGAGAAGAGATGGCATCTGCTTTCAAGGCCATCGCCGCTTTACTTCAGAATCTTCATTCACCGTCCAGCAAGCCCTCACCGCTTGAAACAAAAGAATCGGACGAAAGCCAATCCTCACTCACCGTTGAAGAGCTTGAAAAAACGGAAATGAAATCATCTGCGGATGAAAAGCGGGATATCATAAGAATCATGAAAAAACTGAGGAAAAAAGGCGGCACATACAAGGAAATTGCTTATTTTCTCAATGAAAACAAAATACCCACCTTTTCAAACAAGGGCCATTGGCATGCTCAGACCATTCACCGCTTGTGCAGCCGATAATTGGATCTGTACCATGCAAAACAAGGTGGTAGCAATGGAAGCGGTTATTCTTCATCAAGGACCCTTGTCATCTCTCGGATAATCTCATCCACAGGAATGGCACCAGCGCCAATACTGCCTTGGATGATCAATCCATCTATGATAGCCACAAGAATACGGGCCTGAACAGTAAGGTCTCTCTGCTGGGAAGTCAAAAGTGAATACCCCTCCTGAATCATCTGAAACCATTGGCGATAGGTCTCGACAAAACGCTCTTTCAAATTTTCGTTGCCTGAAAGGACTTCTTGAATCAGATAGAGATGCAAACGGGTTCTTGTCTCGGACTTTAAAAGTGTTTCAATAAGCAGTTTGAGTGTGTCGTGTAAAGACGTTTCTCCTTTTTTACTTTCAATCAGAGAAAAAATATTAGCCGTAATCTTATCCATATGATCTTTCGTGATATCGAATATCAGATCATTCTTTGAAGAATAATAATAATAAAGAGTCCCCTTGCTGATGCCCACATCTTTTGCAATATCAGCAAGACTCGTCCCTTCAACGCCTCTTTCACCTATGAGTTTAATAGCAGTTTCAATTATCTTATCTCTGTTGTTGATTCTTGACTTTCTTACCGTTTTTTTTTCCAAAGCTACCTCTTATTAGGTTTCGTGATCAAGATAATGCTAAATTTGGACGACCAAAGGGCATAGTCGTCAGTCTAAGACTTTAAATAATACAATCCGATGAATCCCCAAAGGGATTCTGTATCATAGCCCAGGGTTGCGACACCGTCGATACCCTGGAATCACCGACGAACATCCCCAACCCCAAAGGGGTTACATCCGAATATAGGCGATTCATGTGAATATTACGCAACCCCGTTGGGGTTGAAAATCATAATCGAAAATGTCCCAGGGTAGCGGCTTTCGCCGCAACCCTGGGCTTTATGACGCAGCCCCTTTGGGGCAAAAAACTTTTCAATATCAGGTACCGACGAATAAGTCGCTCTTATTCGAAGAATTATTATGCTCTGTCTTGAAATAGATAAATCCGTTTCACCCGAGGACTCAGGTTTGCGATAATCTCGTAGTGAATCGTATGGATACGTCCGGCCAGTTCGTCAACCGAAAGGGTTTCTCCGTTCTGGATTCCGAAAACCACCACTTCGTCTTCAAGGGAGATACCCTGAATATGGCCCACATCGAGCATGGTTAAGTCCATGCACACACGGCCCACGATGGGGGCACGGGTTCCGTGAACCAGCATGTGTCCGTTTGAGGAAAAATGGCGGCTGAAACCGTCTGCATAACCGATGGGAACCACGGCGATGGTGGTTTTCCGGTCTGTGGTGTGGATGCTGGAATAGCTCACATGAAAGCCACTTGGGACGGTTTTAAGGCTGATGATCCGACTTTTCAGCTGCATGGCTGGTTTAAGATCAATCAGGGACATATCCACTTCGTCTGAGGGTTTGAGGCCATAGAAAGAAATGCCGGGACGAATCATGTCCATATGTGACTGGGGCAGTTCAATCGCTGCCGCACTGTTTGCCGCGTGTTTGACAGGGATATCCAGACCTTTTTTCCCCAGATTGTCTATAAAATCCGTGAACAGATTCAACTGTTGAATCGTATACGTCTTATCATGGCTGTCCGCCGAGGCAAAATGGGTATAGATCCCTTCGAGTTCGATGCCTTTCATACCAGCCATGACCAAAACATCGTCCACGCTGTGGCGGAAATCACCATGACAGCCAGGATGTCCCTCACCCGTAAGCACACCGATCCGGCCCATGCCCGTATCCACTTTGAGATGAACCTTCACCTTTTTTCCCACATCTTGAGCCTGATCGGAGATGGCCAGGGCCACATCAAGGTTTGAAACCGTGGCTGTAAGATCGTAATCGATCAGCTCCATGGTGTTTATCGGACTGGCGTACCCGAAAACAAGAATGGGGGCATCGATTCCTGCTTGCCTCAACGAAACCCCTTCTTCCACACGGGCCACGCCCAATGCCGAAGCCCCATTTTCAAGAGCGGTCTTCGAAACCTCAATGGCTCCATGACCGTATCCGTCCGCTTTCACGGCTGGCATGATTTTTACATTGGGCCCCGCGATCCGGGCAAATTCCCGGGTGTTATGGGCAATGGCTGAAAGGTCAATTTCTGCTGTAACCAAAGGTTCTGTCATGGTTGTTTCGTACCTCGTGTTTCATTCATTTGATACACACTTTTTTATCCGATCAAGATCATCCTGCCATCTTCGTAATGCATCCAAAGCCTGGTCATGAGTAACCTTTCGAAACCTGATCCGTTCAAAAGGTCCAACCTGGGCAAGCATGTCAAGATCCACCGATATCACATTAAAAATCCTGGGATATCCTCCGAGGGTCTGCCGGTCTCGAAGGAGAATCACCGGTCCGCCTTGAGTAAGCTGGACGGTTCCGTCGCTCACGGCCTGGGATATCATCTCCTGTTCCACGGAAAGAGCGATCGGCGTTTCCGTCGCCTCAAGCCTTATACCCATTGAATTGGAATCATTGCCGATTCTAAAACTCTGACAAAAAAAATCATCAGGGTTTTTCATCCACCCGAACTCAGGGCCTTCAACGACCCGGATGTATCCTTTCTCATCGGGCCAGGATGCAACGGTGCGAAAATCACCACGACGACGCCCTTTCGGCCCGTTACCCTTAATCTCATCCACCACGGCTTTATAGCAGAGATAGGACCTGAATCCATGTCTTTTTTCCCCG
>JBAZWJ010000041.1:0-54154 GCA_041660385.1 Desulfobacteraceae bacterium
TCATCCCAACCGATGGGCAAAGAATACTCGGAACTGGAATCCCATTCTTTTGGTCCGGCTTAATCCGGCCACTGAAAAATTGGCTGCTTAATTTTGATTTAGGTGACAACAAACTTGACACTCACCGGACAACTCATTTTCGATACTCTTTAATACATCAAGATCAGACATGCATGGTTCTCCTTCTGAATGGAAGCCGTGTCGTCGATTTGTTTAAAATTATTCACTATAATCAAAGTGTATTTCATGATAGCTATTAAGCACATGAAGATCATGAATAAGTGCTATGTTTCGGTGTTACTTTCTTCTATCGTTATGTTCATAATAAAAAATAAAATGGTTTGACTTATGTTTTTTATGCCATTGATCTTTTAATCTCTGGCAATATCCCAGGCAGTATGAAAATTATTGAATTCCATGAAAGACTATCTTGATAGCTTTATCAATAATTTTTAAACACGACAAACAAAATGAAATAAGTAAGGTATGATAAAAGTATATATGGTTGAAAATGTCAATCATGAGTTGTGATATCCAAAGTATATTCCAAGTTTTATAGAAACGATAAAGGTGCACCTGGTATACACAGTAAATTGGGACAAGACATTTATAATTTCAATCCGCTGCTCCTCTTACATTTAAGGTACAACCCGCAAAAGTAGCCAAAAATTATAATTTTTATTAAAAAGATTCAAAAATATTTTATTAATAATTATTTCAGAAGTATACATTATTTAACCACAAAACATTTGCTTAGATAATCTGCAAAAAACTATAAAAAAAGGGTTAAAAAAGTGAATTTTCTTATTTCACTTTTTTAACCCGTTCATCACTTTCCCAAAACCCGAAAACCCGCATAAAGTCTAACAAAAGTATCAAAGAAGTCTCACCCCAACCCCGTTTTTCAATCTCCTTAGTTCATTTGTCTCTCTATACTCCCTATAACCATAATGACGGAAATTGATTTCTTGAGTTCATCCATTCCTTCTACACCCTTATTTCCACAAGAAACCCCTCGATGTTTGTTTTAAGCCCCGGGGCGATTTCGTTGATGTGCTGGTCGATAAAAGAGAGAAAGAATTCAAACAGAGCGGGGGCCTGGGCGCGGACGGTTATAATTTCCTTTTTCAGATCAATGCAGAAAAGCATCAGGTATTCCAGCCAGACGTTGTAGGCCGGAGGGTTTGAAATGACAGATAAGAAGCATAGCAAATCTATGGTTCGGGACAGTTTGAAGTACTGGATCTGTTCTTTGTATGATGGAAAATCCTCCGTGAAATCATTTAAAAGATAGATGGCATTTTTAAACGTTCTGACCTGATCCTCAGACGGTTCAAGTTCAAAAGACCGTTCAAAAAGTGCCATTGCGTTGATGATGACTTCGGGAAGATTTTCCTTCATGAATGTGATTATACTCCGCTTTTGTGGAATTCCAGATATTTATAAATGGATGATTCTTTGTCTTTGAGTTTCAGGCTGTACTCCATATATTCGGAGAGCGTGGGAATCCGGCCAAGAACGGCGGTCACAGCGGAAAGCTCTGCCGAAGCCAGATATACATCAGCCCCATCGCCCATGCGATTGGGAAAATTTCGTGTGGAGGTTGAAACCACCGTGGCTCCTGGTGCGGTTCTGGCCTGGTTTCCCATGCACAGAGAGCAACCGGAAATTTCGATCCGGGCACCGGCTTTTCCGAAAATGCTGTAAGTGCCTTCTTCTTTGAGTTTGTCTCCATCCATACGCGTGGGCGGAACGACCCAGGCCGTCACAGGAAGAGGCTTGTCAAAGCTCTGGAATATGGCTGCGGCTGCACGGAAATGACCGATGTTGGTCATGCAGGAACCGATAAATACCTCATCTACTTTGGCTCCGGCAACGTCTGACAGGAGTTTTACGTCATCCGGATCATTGGGGCAGGCAAGGATCGGTTCCTTGATGTCATCCATGGTGATTTCGATGATGGCGGCGTATTCGGCGTCTTTATCGGCCTTGAGTAGCTCCGGTTTTTCGATCCAGCGTTCCATGGCGGCGATGCGCCGTTCGATGGTTTCTTTTCTCTGATAACCCTTGGCAAACATATCTTTAAGAAGAGCCACATTGGATTTCAGGTATTCGGCAACCGGTTCCGTGTTTAAATTAAAAGTACATGCTGCGGCGGAGCGTTCAGCCGAAGCATCGGAAAATTCGAAGGCCTGCTCCACGGTTATGTTTTCAAGTCCTTCGATTTCAAGAATTCTACCGGAGAAGATGTTTTTCTTCCCTTCTTTCTTCACGGTGAGAAGCCCCTCTTGAATGGCTGCATAGGGAATGGCGTTTACCAGGTCACGCAGAGTGATGCCGGGTTGCATGGTTCCTTTGAATCGGACAAGAACCGATTCGGGCATGTCAAGGGGCATGGTTCCGATGGCCGCTGCAAAGGCCACCAGCCCCGAACCTGCCGGAAAGCTGATACCGATGGGGAATCGTGTATGGGAATCTCCGCCTGTCCCCACCGTATCCGGAAGCGTCATGCGGTTGAGCCAGGGATGGATAACTCCGTCACCCGGTTTTAATACCACGCCGCCACGTTCGCCGATAAAGTCCGGCATGGTGTTGTGCATATCAATGTCGATCCGTTTGGGATAGGCTGCTGTGTGGCAGAAGGACTGCATGACCAGATCGGCTGAAAATTCCAGACAAGCCAGCTCCTTGAGTTCATCACGTGTCATGGGGCCGGTGGTGTCCTGAGAACCCACGGTGGTTATGATCGGTTCGCAGTAGACTCCGGGTCGCACGCCTGAAAGTCCACAGGCTTTTCCCACCATTTTCTGTGCAAGTGAAAAACCTTTGCCTGAGTCTTCGGGTTGGGCAGGTGTTCGGAAAACCGTGCTTGGAAACAGGCCAAGGGCTTCACGGACCCTGGCGCAGAGGCTTCGTCCGATGATCAGGGGAATTCTTCCTCCGGCTCGTACTTCATCTATAAGCACTTCAGTTTTAAGTTTAAAAGTGGTAATGGCTTTTGAATCACTATTCCTGACGATTTCCCCTTTGGACGTGTGAATGGTAATCACATCGCCCGTATGGAGGCCGGTGACATCACATTCAATGGGAAGGGCGCCTGCGTCTTCAAGGGTATTGTAGAAAATTGGAGCAATTTTACCGCCGATGACGATGCCCCCCTGTTTTTTGTTTGGAACATGGGGAATGTCGTTACCCACGTACCAGAGAACCGAATTGGTGCCGGATTTCCTTGATGAACCTGTTCCAACCACATCACCCACGAAAACAATGGGATGCCCTTTTTTCTTGAGTTCCACTAGGGTTTCAAGGGGATTTTCCATTCTTTTTTTCAGCATGGAAAGAGCATGAAGGGGGATGTCGGGCCTGCTCCAGGCTTCGGAGGCCGGGCTCAGGTCATCGGTATTGATTTCTCCGTCCACCTTGAAAACGGTGAGGGTGAGTGTTTCAGGGAGGGCTTCTTTTTCTTTGAACCATGTGGCCTCTGCCCAGTTGTCAACCACCTGCTTTGCGTTTGTATTTGTTTTGGCAAGGGTAAGAATATCTTTCAGCGAATCAAATACCAGAAGGGTGCCTGAAAGGGCTTTAACCGCAGCAGGAGCCAGTATCGGATGTTCGAGAAGCGCGGTGAGTGGCTTGACATTGTATCCGCCCAGCATGGTTCCCAGAAGCATCACCGCTTCTTCAGCTGTGAAAAGAGGTGTTTTAAGTGTGCCAAGGGCGATGCTTTCGAGCATTCCGGCCTTGACTTCCGCAGCAGGATCGACACCGGGAGGAATACGGTTAACCACCAGATCTTTGATCAGGTTTTCCTGTCCGGCAGGTGGCGCGGTGACAAGGGGTATCAGGGCTTCAACCTGGGATTTTTCAAGGGCTTTGGGTGGAAGCCCCTGGGTGTTTCGTTCTTCCACGTGTTTCAGGTACTCGTTCAACATGATACGATCTCCATTTATTGACGAAGTCTATTGAGTCATTATATTTTTTTAATAAGTTAACCGGCTGCGTGAGTGAAACAAACAAAAGGGTGACGCTAAAAAGCTGAATCCCTGGCTTTTTCCGCAGCTGCTTTGCCGAATGCGCAAAGAGGATAATAAAAACAGGGTTTAAAATCAATATGAACTTTTTGCATTTGACCCATGGGGAAGCTTGGTGTATGGTTGCCCGCATATTTTTTCTTATTTGTTTAAAAATTGAACTGTTTTGTAATTGAATTGAGGAAGACTATGGATAACAACCGTTTCAATGCTATATATAATGAGGAAACTCTGAGCAAACTTCTGCCGGAAACCCGTTCAGACGAGTTTTTTGAAGCGCTGTACGGCGATGCGGAAGAAGGCGCTTATGATATCAGCCTGGCTTATGTGAAAGCTGATGAAAAAACACTTGAATTTGAACTTCAGCTCAAACAGAGACCGGGAAAGTGTCTTGCCTGCAATTTGACATACGGCCTTCCCGATGTGTTCAAAAGACACCCGCTCATCAATCTCAACGGCATTGTCAAAGAAATCGAAACTCTTGCTGGCGGTGACGTTCGTTTCACCGGCTGGAAGCTTGGACGTACAAAAGAAAAATCCCGGCAGCTTCATACGGTTCCGCTCATTCTAACACGGGAAGATTGATTTCAAACTGAATGACCCACAATGGCTTATGTAGGGCTGCGGCGGCCGCAATGCTGTTGACTTAAGCACCAGCCGTAAGTTGCTGGCCCTCGTTCCGGGGATTCTCCCCGGAATGTGCCCCACGGAGGCTCCGCCTCCAACGTCGCACATCACGGACTGTTTTTTATTTGCTACACACTTCCATAGCATTGACGACGGGCCGTGTCCCTTTCTTATTTCAAAATACAATCAAGATGTCACTAAAGATGGTTTAACCTGTAGGGGCGGGTTCCAAACCCGTCCCGGTGATCGTGTCATGATGTATGCAAATCAGAATTTTCATAGATCATTTTCACTCCAGGGCATTCTTCCACAGCCTCCAGTGGTTTATCCTTGAAATATGGCCAGAACGGAAACGTTCGACACTGTTCAGGCCTCACGTCGTAAATCGTACATCCGCCTTTAGATTCATCATAAAAAACACAGGCATAGTTTTCTTTTGATTTCAGTTCTTTGATGGAAAATTTGTAGTCGATTTTTCTGAGATAGACATCTATGAATTCTTGGGTATTCATGTTGAGCGTAAGAGATATTGTTTCAATCTCTTTTCTGCTCACCCAGATGTTTCCGCTATCTCCGTTGCAGCACCTTCCGCCGCAGTCTGCGCAGGCCTCGGGGTTGAAGGTGTATGGGTAACCGGGGCAGGTGATGGTCATTTCAATTTGCCGGCAAAGGTATTAAGGAGCTCTCTCGCTTCATCGTAATTGTATCGGTTGACCTCATGTTCAAGATCGAGAAGAATGGCTCCTGCCTCGCTGTTTCCGAGGGAGTCCCCGAACACGTTTTTTATTTTTTCAAAACTCGTTGCAGCCTCAACCGGATCGGAATCGATGAGATGGGAATCCAGTGCCTTGAGCATTTTCACAATGTCATCGTGCTTCTGGATGATGAAATTTCCTCCGCCTTCGTTTGGAAGATTCAGATCCCTGACAGGCGAGGGGGCGATGGTGAGGTTGATCGCTTCGAATACCTGATTGATTTTATCTTCCACGGCGTTCAGAGCGACCAGTGTCTTGAAGATGTTTTGATTGGAACAGGCTTCTTCAAGGGCCGCAGCTGATAGTTTCAGATCATTTGCTGAAATGTTGGCGGCCACACCTTTCAGGCTGTGGGCCTCAATACGTGCTTTGTCGTAGTTTTTTGCTTCCACCAGTGCCCTGAAATTTTCCGAAAAATACTTGTAGTTGTCTCTGAACCGCGTGAGCACAGCATTTAAAACATCCCAAGAGCCGCCCAGACGTTTTAACGCTTCACTGACATCTAGGCCGGGCAGGGAGTACGAGTTGCCATTATTCAGTTTGTCTTTCAATACCACCGACAAATTCTTTAAATGAGATATATTTCGGCGGATGGTTGTGAATAATTGGTTTTTTTCAATGGGCTTGGGAATGTAATCCGTCATGCCCGCTTCTATGCATCGTTCTTTGTCACCGTACATGGCGTGGGCTGTCATGGCGATGATGGGAAGATCGGTGAGTTTTAAATCGTTTCTGATGACTTTGGTGGCTTCGATTCCATCCATTATGGGCATCTGGACATCCATGAGAACGGCGTCGTAGAAGTTCGTTTTAAGCCTTTCCACAGCTTCCAGACCGTTTTCCGCTCTGTCAACGATGAGCCCTGCTGTACTCAGTATTTCAAGGGCCACCATCTGGTTAATGGGGTTGTCTTCTACCAGAAGGATACGGGTGTTGGCGAAGTCTTCCGGGAAAATCCGCGTAGTCTGGCTCTTGTCCGCACGGTTCAAAGTGTATCCGAAGATCTCCATGATGGTGTCGAAAAGAACCGACTGTTTAATGGGTTTGAGCAGGAAATGTTCAAGACCGATATTTTTGGCCCTCTGGATTTCCGGTTCTCTTCCGTAAGCGCTGATAACGATAATGGGAGGTGCTGCTTTTACTCGGGGGTTTTCCATGACGATATGGGCCGTGTCAATTCCGTCCATCCCCGGGAGTTTGACATCCATCAGGAGCAGTCCGAAGGGGCTGTCGTTGTCGATGGCGTTCTCATATTTGATCAGGGCTGCTTCGGCGTTGGACGCCACCTGGGTGTGAAATCCGAAAGAATCGAGATATCGTTTGAGGACAATGGCTGTGGACAGGTTGTCTTCAACGATCAGGGCCCGGGTCCCTTTTAAAGCTGGCGGCAGTTCAACTCCATCCTGTTTTTCTGACAGGCCTGTTCTGAATACTGCGGTGAAGAAGAACGTGCTTCCAACACCCGGAGCGCTTGTTACCCAGATTTCACCGTCCATGAGCTCCACGATGTTTTTGCATATGGCAAGACCGAGACCTGTGCCACCAAATTTCCGTGTCATGGAATCGTCACCCTGCTCAAAGGCATCGAAAAGGGAATTGAGAGCAATTTCAGGGATGCCGATGCCGGAATCTTTGATGCTGAACAACAGTTTGGTGTTTTCATCAGACTTGGACAGCTTTTTCACCATGAGGCAGATTTCGCCTTTGGTGGTGAATTTAAAGGCGTTGCTGAGAAGGTTGGCGAGAACTTGGCGCAGGCGCAAGGGGTCGGATATCAGCTCTCTCGGGACATCCGAATCAATATCTACTATGAGTTCGATGTCTTTTGAAATGCATTTTTCAAGGAAAAGATCAGTGACCGCATCGATGAGCTCGTGGAGATAAAAGGGGATATGCTCAAAATCCAGTTTGCCCGCGTCCATTTTTGAAAAATCAAGAATATCGTTAATCAGCTGGAGAAGGGACTTGGAAGATGATCTTACCACCGACAGATACTCGCTCTGCTTGCGGGTCAGTTCCGTTCCCATGATCAGGTCGCTCATGCCTATGATGGCGTTCATGGGAGTTCGTATTTCATGGCTCATGTTGGCGAGGAATGTGCTTTTTGCCTCGTTTGCGGCCAAGGCTTCCTCTGCGGCACTTTCCGCTTTCTTTTTAGCGTCTTCCAGGTCTTTGTTTGCCTGTTCCAGATCCCTGTTGGCTTTTCCCAGGTCGTTGTTCGCTTTGGCCAGGTTTCTGTTTGCTTCTTCAAGCTGAAACGTCCGTTCGTTGACAATTTCTTCGAGATGGGCTCTGTGGCGTATAAGCTCCTTGTTCTGACGGTTGATTTTCGCTTCGGCCTTTTTCTGGTCGGTGATATCGGTGATGATGGAGAGTATACCTGTGTTACCGTTTATGGAAATGGGAGTGTCCGAAATGATAACATTGATGATTTCACCGCTGCCCCGGAGGAGTTCTGCTTCATATTGACTTGGAATTTTTTTTCCGCTCATGTACTCTCTGTGCCTTTTTTGTATCAACCGTTTTCCCAGCATGGAGTTGGGGAAGAAATCCAGCATTTTTTTATTGTAAAATTCTTCTTCCGTATAACCACTTATACGAATGATGGCTTTATTTGCGTAAACAGGCTGCTCGGAAACCCTGACAACAATCCCGTCATTGGCGTTTTCAACCAGAGTTTTGTACTTTTCGTCCGATTCTCTCAATGCGACCAGAGCCCGGTTTTTTTCCTCAAGAATAAATTTGAATTTTTCACCGATGCCAAAAGAAAGGATCAGAACAAGCAGGCATGATCCGATCTGAACACCCCAGTCGGCAGTGAAACTGCATTCAAGAATTCCGAAGGTTCTTAAGGATGAAAGAATGCAGCCAAAAATAAACATGGACCAGGCTGCAAGGTAAAGCTTTGAGCTTGGCGTTCTTCGGATGAAGAGATTGACTCCGCTGATGATCATGGATACGATGATTACAAAGATATAAATCGTGGTGACTTGTACCATGATATGGTAGCTGACGAGGAACACCGCAGTCAGAAGGATCAGAAGGCCAAGATAGAGATAATGGAGAATCCTGTCTGTGGGGGGGTGCTCCGATTCGATATTCAGAAATGCACGGGTGAACTGGATTCCGCAAATTCCGGCAAAAATCATGAACAGAAGGTAGGATGTGTTCGCAAATCGAGGATTTCCCGGCCACATCAACTGATAGGCAAGTCCGGAATGGGACAGGGCATGAAGAGAGATGAATACCGTAAACAGCATCAAGTATAAATGGCAGATCTCCCGCGTGGAAAAGTAGATAAAGATATTGTAGAAGGCCATGGCCAGCATGATGCCGTAAAACATCCACTGGGGTGGAATGGCCGATGATGCTTCTCTGCTGAAAACGGCAGGTGACCATGCGTTGAGAGGCAGAGAAAGGGACCCCTGGGATTTGACCTTTAGAAAATAGCTGTGTTTCCCGGGAGGCGTTTTTACTGGGAAAACGATATTCTGGTAATTGACTGGCCAGAGTTTAAACGGTCTCTGATCACCAGCTTTAGCCACATCCCAGGTTCTTTTGCCAGAAAGCCCGGAAGTTGTCTGCGAGAAAAAATCTATCTCATCAAGCAAGGGATAGGTGCATTCGAGAAGCCAGTCTATGTCTTTGCCTGTTGGGTTATTGACAGAAAAGGTAAACCATAGAGGGTAGCTTGCAAAACCGAAGGATGGGCGTTTCCCCTTGACAGGACTGAACTCGGCTGCCTTTTTTTCCGCAGTGGTTATTGTAAGGCTGTTGTCAGTATCTTTATAGTAAGAAAGATGCGGACCCAGTACTTTTTTGGAGAACGATGCATCCAGAACAAGAAATTCATTTTCTGAAAAGCAAGGATTGGTCAGCAAGAAGACGACTGGAATCACGCAGCTCACAAAGAAAACAGCGATAGCCCGGAGACGATGAATACCAGTCACAGTCATATAGACCCTTGGTAAAAAGGTTGACATCAATAAAATGTTAAGTGATTAAACGTTTTGAACATAATGGATCGGATCTGGAGTGTCAAGAACAAACATAGTCTTGTATTATTTAGGGGTTACCTTGCTTTCTTCATGGAATCAGCTATGTTTTTTATGCCAATGGGCATTTTTTGATCTTTGTTGTGCAAAGAATGCTGTCTATCCCGTGTGTAAAGGAAAAATCTATTGATAAAATCTTCTTAGTAATACAGGATGTTGTTCATATCTATTATTAAGACGGTATATTATTTGCTGACTTTTTGCCCGGTAATTAAAGGCCGGGCTTGTTTTCTTGCCCGGTGCTCGTATAAGTAACATAGGAGGAGATTTTATGCTGTCTTTTTTACCAGGACCTGTTCGTGGTCTAATTGCTTTTCTGCTTTATTTTTTGAATATATCATTCTGGATAGGGCCTCTATTACTTTTTTCTTTTTTAAAACTCCTTATCCCGTTCAGGTTCTGGCAGTATTTTTCAAGGTTGGTAATCGATTTTATTGCCACATGCTGGGTTGATTTTAACAGTTTTAATCTCTGGCTTCTCCAGAATATTCATATCGATGCCAAGGGGCTTGAATACCTTGAAAATGATAAATGGTATGTGGTGGTTTCCAATCATCAGTCATGGGTGGATATCCTGGTGCTTCAAAAACTATTGCTCCGAAGAATACCTTTTTTGAAATTTTTTCTGAAAAAGGAACTGATCTGGGTGCCACTTATGGGTATTGCCTGGTGGGCGCTGGACTTTCCTTTCATGAAGAGGTATTCGAGCAGTTTTATCAAGAAGAATCCTCATATGAAGGGGAAAGATATTGAAATAACACGGAAAGCCTGTGAAAAATTCAAGACTATTCCTGTGTCCATTGTGAATTTTATGGAAGGAACACGCTACACGCCGGAAAAACACAAACGTCAGGGAAGCCCGTTTTCCCATCTTTTGAAGCCCAAGGCGGGTGGAATCGCCTTTGTTCTGAGTTCCATGGGGAATATGATCACGGGAATCGTTAATGTAACCATCGCTTATCCGCATGGGGTAAAAACATTCTGGCAGTTCCTCTGCGGTGAGGTGGATGAGGTCAAGGTAAACATTGAGGTGATTCCTGTCTCTGATGAGATTATCGGTGATTATTTCGAGGATGAAAGTTTCAGAGAAGGATTCCAAAACTGGGTGAACACTCTGTGGATTAACAAGGACAAAAAGCTGGCGGACATGTTGGGTAACGAATCCTGAATGCCTCAGTCCCGGAGTACCGGTTTCGTTACAGGGGCTTGTTCCCTGATGCTGTTGGCTTAAGGTGCTGATGGGTTACGTTGCGCTTCACCCATCCTACACATTCGCAGATGGAGTAGGATGGGTGGAGCGTGAGCGCAACCCATCGTCTTGGAATATTTTAAGTCAACATAATGGGGTTCAGCCTTTTTCCATTTTTTTCATCGAAACTGGCCTTGATCTCGTTCCGTCCATTTCCGACATTTAAATCAAAATGGGTCTTTATTGCGTAGGGGCACGGCTCGCCGTGCCCCTACATTACGAAGCTGCCACCGTTTCCTTAACATGGACAATGGCCGAAACAATGATCAAGGTCGAAAAACTAAAAGAAATACCGTACGCCGATTCCACCATCAAGGTTCAGATCCGTATCAGGTGAAAGTTCGAAAACAGGAACTATTTCGGCAAATATTTCAACAGGATACTGGCTGAGCTCAAAGGCCGCACCCAGTGCCAACCTTACTCCCACCATATTGTCATGTTTTTTGTCTTTGTAAACAAAGCCGGGGCCCACATAGGCTCCGAATTCACCGCCACCGGTCTGGGGAATCACATTCCAGAAATGAAACAGATAGTCTGCATGGACAGAAAATCTGTCAAAACCTATGGCAGCATCAATGGCGTTTGTTTTATCCAGCCAGTATTTGGCGCTTATCCCAGTTGGATCACCCAGTATGATGCCCAGTCCCAATGGACCGCCCTGCGTTGCATGGCTTAATGCGGGTATGATCAGAATGCACACTATGATTAACAGTTTTTTCATAATAATCCTCCATAATAAACACGTTAAGGTGTAAGCTCTTATCGCATTCACGTCATGAAATTACATGCGATTGAACAAAACGCGCAAATCTTACCCGCAACGTATTTCAAAATCAAGGGGAACGTTCGATAGAATTCTTTTCGCATTTCATTGCAACGGAATTGACCTGAAAAAACCATTTCGCTATAATAGAATATATTTTCGATTTTATTCTTGTAAAGATGAATACATTCGCCATTCCCATCGGTCATCATCTGCCCAGATACGACATGCTTATAATCATTTTCCTAAAGAGAATGTGGCCGTTCAGGAGGTTTTATGGATATTGATATTGCAGATTTGAAAAAAAAATATAAGAAACGATCGCGGGCAAACATCGTCGATATGGAACAGTTGCAAACCATCGTGCCCATGCTGATCAGGGAAATATGCAGACTGGAAGAGGAAATGGTGCGGTATCAGGCCTATGTTAAGGCACTTGAAAAGAAGCGCCTGCCGGATACACGGAAAGGCAGTTACGGAAAAGCGGAGTGGATTGTGTCTTATGACATGAAGAAAAACAGGCTGATGATCAAGCTTATCGGTGTGTTTGATTACAAAACAGCGAAAATGGCTGCAAACGCTGTCATCGGGGTTCTTGAAAACGTTGAAAAGGATTTTGATGTGATCAACGACATCACGGATCTCGAAGCCATCACCGATATGAGAACCTTGTTTCATTTAAGGAAAGTCCGCTATCTTATAGTTCAGGCGGGAGTTAAACGGACTGTGAGGATTGATCAGGAAAAAGAATCCCTGATTTCATCGATTTTCAAAAAGCACTTCCAGCAGGGGCAGGATATTATTGTGGTAAAAAGCTTGGAAGATGCAAATGCAGCCCTTGAAAACCAGGGGAAATACCTTCAGAATTAATAGTCGCTTTCAGCCGCCGATGGACGACATACTGCTGAGAATCTTGTCTCTGACCGTTTCATTGATTCCGATTCGATGCCTTTCATGCTTCATGTCAGCAGCTTGCCTGAACAGGTCGAATAGGACTTCATCGGAGCATCCTTTACGGATTTCCCCAGCCACATCAATTCCAGCATCTGACAGCAGGCAAGGTCTAAGTTGACCGTTTGCCGTAAGTCTTATTCGGTTGCAGGTTCCGCAGAAATGATTGCTAACCGGACTGATAAACCCCACTTCGCCCATGGCTCCAGGATATTTGAATCGCTTTGCCGGGCCGTCGCTGCCGTTTGATTCAACGGGAACGAGAGCATCTGTTTCGGAAACTCGCGCCTTAATATCCGGTGTGAGCAGGGGCTGACCAGATAACGGCATGTCAAGATTGCCGATGGGCATGTATTCAATAAAACGGATGTGGAAGGGATATTCATAGGTCAGGGCTGCAAAATCACGGATCTCATCATCATTCACTCCCCGCATAGCCACCACGTTGATTTTGATGGGTGAAAAACCAAGGTCAAGGGCAGACAATACAGCATCCCAGGTTTTATGAAAGCCGTCCACCCCTGTTATGGATTTGAATCGATCCGGTTTAAGGGAATCCAGACTGATATTGAGTCTCTTGATCCCTGCTTTTTTCAGTGCGGGAGCCATATCTTTAAGAAGCAGGCCGTTGGTGGTGAGGGAAAGATCCGAAAGGCCGGAAGAAGATGAAAGTTCCGAAAGAAAATCTATCAGACCCCTTCGGATCAGAGGTTCTCCACCAGTGATCCTCACCTTGCTTATACCGTGGGCCATTCCCACTTTGATGATCCTCAGGATTTCTTCGTAACTCAGAATGTCCTGGTGTTCCAGCTTGGTAAACGTGGCTTGGGACATGCAGTACATGCACCTGAAATTGCATTTATCCGTAATCGAGACGCGGATATAATTCAGTTGCCTGTTGTACCTGTCAACCAGAGACCCGGAGTCTCTGGTCGGATGTTCATGTTGCTGATTCAAATTTTGATCCGCTTTTCTTCATAGTACGCCACAATTGCATCCACAAGCCCTTGAATGGTGAACGTCTCGGCACTTATATCCACCTTGAACCCCAGTTTTAAAGCTGTTTCAGCGGTGACGGGCCCGATGCATGCCACGGTGACGTTTTCCATGAGAGTTTTGACGTCATCCTCCGGCAAAAGAGCCATGAAATTTATCACGGTGGATGAGCTGGTGAAAGTCACCAGATCAATGTCACCGGAACGAAGCTGCTCCACGATGGCACCGGCCTGGTCCCGGTCTTCCACGGTCTTGTAAGCTGTGACTTCATCAACCTGGGCTCCCATGTTTCGGAGTTCATCAGGAAGGATGGTCCGTGCTTCCATGGCCCGTGGAATCAGAACCCGTTTATCTTTCATATTCTGGCTCTTGAACGCATCTACCACAGATTCAGCCACATAACTTTCCGGGAGGATATCGGTTAGAACTCCGTAATCACGGAGACGTTTTTCCGTTGCAGGACCGATGCAGGCTGTTTTTATTGATCCAAACCGCCTCGCGTCGCATTTTTTTGAAAGCATTCGTTCAAAGAAAAATTTAACCCCGTTGACGCTGGTGAAGACAATCCAGTCATAGCCTGGAAGACCGGCAATGGCTTGGTCTACAGGACGATAGTCGTCCGGTTCAACGATACGGATGGTCGGGGCTTCAATGCAGAAGGCTCCCAGCTCGGACAGCTTTTTGGTGAGATCGCTGGCCTGGCTTCTGGCCCGGGTGATGATCATTCGTTTGCCGAAAAGCGCCCGGTTTTCGAACCACTGCATGGTATCCCGAAGGGAAACAACCTGGCCTACCACGATGATGGACGGGGATTTGAGCCGGGCCGCCGTGACGTTCTCAACGATGGTGGTCAGAGTGCCTGTGACAGTCTGCTGTTTGGCCGTGGTTCCCCAACGCACAAGAGCCACCGGCGTGTCAGATGGTTTTCCGCATTCGATCAATCGGCGCACGATCAGGGGCAGGTTTTTCACGCCCATGAAAAAAACGATGGTCCCTGATTTGGAAATAGCAGGCCAGTCGATGTTGGATTCTTCTTTTTCCGGATCTTCATGGCCTGTGACAAGACTCAAGGTGGCCGTGAATTTTCTGTGGGTGAGGGGAATACCCGCATAAGCCGGAGCTGCAATGGCGGACGTGACGCCGGGAACCACTTCAAAAGGGATTCCTGCTTCCACCAGAACTTCGGCTTCTTCGCCGCCCCGTCCGAAGATAAACGGATCACCGCCTTTAAGGCGTGTGACCACAGCTCCGCCGGATGCTTTTTCAACCAGAAGGGCGTTAATCCCGTCCTGGGACAGGGTGTGATCCCCGCCTTTTTTTCCCACGTAAATCATCTCCGCCTTTTCAGGGGCGAGGGAAAGAAGGGCAGGTGCCGCAAGATAGTCATAAATAATCACATCGGCGCGTTCGATGCACTCTTTCCCTTTGACCGTGATGAGGCCGGGGTCGCCTGGACCCGCTCCCACCAGATATACTTTACCCTTTTCTGATTTCATGAGCTTATCTCTTTCACCTGATCCAGTATGGTTTTGGCTCCGCGTGCAAGAAGACGGTCTGCCAGGGTGATGCCCAGGCTGACACTTTCTTCACGGGGACCTGTTATGGTTTCTTTGATGATGGTTTCGCCGGTAAGATCAGCCACAAGGCCGGTCAGGGTGAAGTCTTTTCCCTCGACTTGTCCGTGGGCTGCGATGGGTATCTGGCATCCGCCTTCGAGGCGGTGGAGAAATGACCGTTCACCCGAAACTACCGTGTTTGTATCGGCGTGATTCAGCTTTGACACAATGGCTTCGATTCTGGAATCGGCGATTCGGATTTCAATACACAGCGCTCCCTGGCCAACAGAAGGAAGCACCTCTTCCGGTTCAAGATACTGGCTGATTCTGTTTTCGAAGCCAAGCCGTCTGACTCCTGCCGCTGCAAGGACAATGGCGTCGTATTCGCCTTCATCGAGTTTTTTAAGTCGCGTGTCGATGTTGCCGCGCAAAGGAAGGATCGTAAGATCGGGTCTGACTTTTTTAAGCTGTGAGCTTCGTCTCAGGCTGCTTGTTCCAACTCTTGCCCGTTCAGGAAGATCCATGAGCTGGAGGTTGTTCTTCGAAAGGATAACGTCCTGGGGGTTTTCACGCAGAGGAATGGCTCCGATGCAGAGTCCTTCAGGGATCTCCGCTGGCACGTCTTTCATGCTGTGGATAGCCAGATCGATCTTGCCTGAAAGGAGGGCGTCTTCGATTTCCTTGACGAACAATCCTTTTCCTCCAACCTTGGCCAGAGGAACATCCAGAATTTTGTCGCCTTTTGTCTTGATGATCGATAGCTCGACGTTTAACTCGGGATGTTTTTTTTCAATTTCCGACTTGACCCAGTGGGCCTGCCAGAGGGCAAGTTTACTTCCGCGCGTTCCGATGATCAGTGATTCGCCCATGTTAGTGACAGCTCGCGCAGCTTCCGGCCGTACAGCCGGTGCAGGATGAGGACGATGCTGACGAGCTCACGGTCTGGCCGCCGGTGCCTTTGCTGACAAATCCGCAGGCGGACATCATGCGTTTGATGTTGGGTTTTTTGCATTTGGGACAGGCTTCCGGGTCTTTTCCACCCAGAACAAGGTATTCAAAGACTTTTTTGCAGTCTTCACACTGGTATTCGTAGATTGGCATACGTTAAACCTCTTTTTGTATCGTTGGCGGTCGTGACTAACACACCCTTTGTTTCAGCACCTTTATGGGTGTTTTGAGAAGACAGATAATAATCATTCCACCGGATAAATGCAACCGGTTATGTTATGGGAAAGACATTAGAATATCAATGGGTATTTGAAATGCCGATTGGCTGGGAATGGAGAAGAGGGAATTATTAACGTTATGTCGCGCTTACGCATGTAGAGGCACGGCGCGCCGTCAATGCGGTTGACTTAAGCTTTGCCCAAAACAAAATACTGAACGTCCAATAGGGCAATGGCATTTCTTTTTTTGAACATCGAACACTGAACATCGAACATCGAATATGGGAGCCGCTCAGCGTCGGCCTGGAGTTGTTTTGGGCAGTTGCGCGGAGCGGGTTTGGGGTAAAGTTTGATGGAGATTAATAAGGAGCTGGGAGAAACCCAGAGATAGATGATGCTCACACAGCGCATCCCTCGTACAGAAAAAACAGAACTGTTGAACAACGTTTTAAACGAAACAGAGGAAATGATCAAAATTTTGTAAAAAGCATAAAAACATCAGGAAAAGACGATACATCCGCCCACGTACCCGCTGGCATCAACCCCAGGCGGACGCTGAGCGGCACTCACATTCGATGTTCGATGTTGGGCGTTCGATGTTCGCTTTTTTTCCATTTGTTGCTCAATAATATTTATTGAGTAAAGTAAGTGCAGGAGCCTGTGAGTAAGGCCGTTCGAAAAAAGTTAAGTCAACAGCCTTGACGGCGCGCCGTGCCCCTACGGTTGACCGACCTGCATAGGGTAATCAGAATTTATCCGGAAAAAGGATTTTGTCCACCAGATGGCAGAGGATGTGCCCATAAACAATATGGGTTTCCTGGATTCTGGCGGTCACGGCGGAATCCACGGTGAGGAGCATGTCGGAAAGTTCGGCGATCTTTCCGCCTTTTCCGCACATACCCACTGTGATGATTCCCCGTTCTTTTGCAAGCGACAGAGCTTTTACCACGTTTTTTGAATTGCCGCTGGTGCTGATGCCCCAGGCGATGTCTCCCGGACTCCCAAAGGCTGCGACCTGTTTTGCAAAGATGTCATCAAAACTGTAATCGTTGCCGATGCTGGTGATGATGGATGTGTCTGTTGTGAGGGCCATGGCTGCAAGGGGCGGACGCTCGATCTGAAAACGGTTCACAAATTCAGCGGCGATATGCTGGGCGTCAGCGGCGCTTCCCCCGTTTCCGAAAATCATGATCTTGTGAAACGAGGTCATGCATCCGGCCATGGTCTCAGCCACTTTGATCAGGATATCAGCGTTCTGTTTAACGCTCGTCTCTTTAACAGCAATACTTTCGGCAAGGATATTAAAAATCTGGTTTTTCATAACGTAAGTTCACCTTTCATTAGGATCGTATCATTGATCCAGGTTGAATATTCTTTGCCGCAAACATTCGATGTTCGATGTTGGACGTTCAATGTTCGATGTTCATTTTTTATTTTTCATTATTCATTTCACTCAGCACTCCACGAACACATTCACGTATCAACTCCGGTTCATCGCTCTGTATGGTTCTGGGATCAAGAATCACCGTATCGTTTTCGATTCGTACAATCACATGGGGCGTTCCGCCTCTTAGTTTCTGCTCCAGGGCATTGGCTGAAAGACCCTGGATTTTAAGGCCAAGACATGTGCTGGGGAGTTCGAGCAAGGGCAATGATCCGCCGCCTGCCTTGGAAAACAGGTCGAGGAAACATGTTTCAATCCGGCTGTCCCCGATCTCCCCTATCTTTTCCGAAAGAATACGGGCCAATTCAGCTGTTTGCTCTTTCGTCATGGTGATCATACGCAATGTTGGAATGTCACGTACAGCAGTCTGTTCATCTCTATAAATTCTCAGAGTGCTTTCAAGAGCTGAAAGAGTCATTTTGTCGATGCGCAGGGCTCTTGTGAGGGGGTTTTTTCTGATCCGTTCGATCCAGTCTTTTTTCCCCACAATAATCCCGGCCTGGGGACCGCCCAGAAGTTTGTCACCGCTGAAGCTGACAATATCGCAGCCTGCCGCCACCGATTCCTGAACCGTGGGCTCCTTGGCAAGGCCGTATTTTGAAAAATCAACCAATGTACCGCTGCCCAGATCTTCCATCACCGGAATGCCGTGCTTTTTCCCAAGAGCAACCATATCCGTGAGGGAAACGCTGGCTGTAAACCCCACGATGCTGTAGTTGCTGGTGTGAACTTTGAGGAGAAGACCCGTTTCGCTGTTAACGGCGTTATCGTAATCTCTGCTGTGGGTTCTGTTTGTTGTGCCCACTTCTTTCAAAGTGCAGCCGCTTTTTTCCATCACTTCGGGAATACGGAACGACCCGCCGATTTCCACCAGCTCACCCCGGGATACGATGACCTCCCGTCCCCTTGCCATGGTGTCCAGGCAGAGAAGCACAGCGGCGGCGTTGTTGTTCACCACCATGGCAGCCTCGGAGCCGCAGAGTCCGCAGAGCAGTTCTTCCACGGCACTGTATCTCAGGCCGCGTTTACCTGTTTCCAGATTGAATTCCAAGTTGGAGTACCGACCGCTGATCAGTTGAACATTGGCTATGGCATCGTCGGCAAGAAGTGAGCGGCCCAGATTGGTGTGGATCACCACACCTGTGGCGTTGATGGTTCGTCTGAGCCTGGGACTCATCCGCCGCTTTATTTCTTCCATGATCCTTTGGGTCATGGCAGGCTCTTCAAAATCATCCTGACTAATCCCCGGCTGATTTTTAAGAACGGCAGTCCTCAGATGATCGATGGTTTGACGGATCGATTCGGTTATCACAGATCTGGGGACGCTTTCCATGTCCTTATTTTCAACCATAAGGGCCAGCATCCGGTCAACTCCCGGGAGCTTTTTCAAAAGGTTCTGTTTGTTTTGATTGATCGGCATATATTATTTACTCGCATGGATGTTCGAAAAACGTCAGTTATGAAAAATACTCCGAAGTCAGCAGCATTGCCCTCCCCCAACAAGAGTGCTCTACCATTTGTATCAATATCTGGCTTGTCTTATCATGACATCCCAGGCCTGAAAACAGATTTCATGGTCACAGGACGCTTTCGGGATTTGCTGCGAGGATTTTTATGGGGATCATGTCCACAATTTCCGGGAAGTCGCCCAATGCAAGGTCCATCTTTTCCATCAGGTAACCGAAATGCCGCAGATCCACTTTGGTCAGCTCTGGACCTGCGTTGAACATATGGAGAAGGATGTTGGCAAGGGCCACTGTTTCAACGGTTCCGGAATCACTGGTGCTTTCATCGGGCGTATGATGGCAGGCGATGGTTTCTATAACACGTCTGGGCAGGGACCAGCGTTCGGCTAGGATTTTTCCAACGCGTGTGTGATTGATCCCCAGGTATTTGTTTTCAAGTTCTATAATATTCACGTGACGCTCCTGGAGATCTCTGTAAAACATCGGGGCTGAATCGGCCACAAACTGATCCAGGGCGATCTGGCCGATGTCGTGAAGAAGTCCTGCCGTATAAGCTGAAAAGGAGTGGGTTTTGCCTGTTTTTTTTGCCAGTTGTTCGGCAAGAACGCCAACGCCGATGGCGTGATGGTAAAGGCCTCCCTTGACCAGGGAATATCCCTGGTTGTGGTTTGAAAAAAGGTTTTTCACAGCAATGGTGGTGATAATCTTGGCCAGTGTGTTCTGGCCGATGATGAGAAGGGCATCGTCGATGGAGTCGAGCCCCTGTTTCCCCGTAAAAATCGCCGAATTGCAGTGTTTCAGAACTTGGGCGCTGATCACCTGGTCTTTTTTTACTTCAGTGGCAATGACGGATACGGGGTAGAGATCTTCGCTGATCATCCTCATGATTTTTAGGGCTATCTGGGGGATGGGCTTGATGTGGTCCATCACGTTTTCAATATCGTCCGGTGTGGGGATTGAGGGCGAGTCACTCTTCTGGGGACCGGTCGTGTAAGAAGGAACGATGTCTGCCTTTCCGTCTTGTAAATTGAGATTCAGGCAGCAGGTAAAAAAACCACCTGTTTCCCATCGATCAATGGCAATTTGCATCCGGGTGAGGATGTCTTTCACCATTTCAGCGGTCCTGCCGCCGATATCCAGATGGATGTCCTGATGACTCAATACACCTGAAAAAGCTCCGCCAGCCACGGTTACTTTCAGTTTTTTCAGAGAAGCACCCTGAGCCAGAAGGGATTCGATAAAAATGGGAAGCCCTGTGGATGCATATTTCCCCTCATCGTCAGGAAGGCAATGGGAAACGGGTTCAGGCAGAAGAAAATGACTGAGGCCTCCGACATGGTTTTCCGGGTCATAGGCGGCCACCCCCACGCATGAACTCAAGTAAGCCTGAAGCAGCGCGGGTTTTGATTTATCGCATACAAAGGTACCTGAGGGCACATGTACTCTGGTCAGATGATTCATGGGTTTCGTGGATTCCATTATTAGGATTAAGGGGCTTGCTATCGTCTGAAGGATACTGAAATGAATACATTTTAACATCATAACTTCTTTGTTTCAACGGCTAATCCGAGTCTTTGCAAAAATGATGTAATCCATGTATAAAGGTTTTTTCATTAACTCAATTGATAGAGGAGCCATCCGTGAAAAATGCCAAAGATTACATTATGTTTCCCCTGGATGTTTCGACTCGAGAAGAGGCCGGGCATTATATCCGCCTCCTCTCCAATGAGGTGGGAATGTTCAAGATCGGCCTTGAACTTTTTATCACCTGTGGTCCCGGAATCGTTCACGATATACACGATGCCGGTGAAGCCCAGGTTTTTCTGGATTTGAAACTCCACGATATTCCTGAAACTGTGAAACGGGCTGCAAGGTCTGTGGGTGATCTGGGTGTCAGGTTCGCCACGGTTCATTGCGGTGAGTCCATTCGTATGCTTGAAGCAGCAGTTGAAGGTAGCGGGGGCAAGACAGGCATTCTTGGCGTAACCGTTCTCACAAGCGTCAGTGGTGATGATATCCGTGGAGCAGGTTTCAAAGATGAATTCGCGGACAATGTGACCGGGCTTGTGGCCAAACGTGCCGAACAAGCCAAAAAAGCCGGGTGTGTGGGCGTTGTTTCGTCCGGTCTTGAAGTTCCTATGATCAAAAGTTTGTGCGGAGCGGATTTTATTTCCGTCACACCGGGTATCAGGCCGTCTTGGGAAGGCATGAAAAAAGATGATCAGAGCCGTGTTGTAACCCCGGGCCAGGCTGTTTTAAACGGATCAGATTATCTAGTGATCGGAAGACCGATCCGTGACGCCAAAGACCCGGTCCAGGCGGCCCGGATGATAGCCGATGAAATTCAGGCAGTGATCGGAAAATCCCTAATGTAATATTCTTCCTGCAACAAAGGAGTGTACCATGAACTTAACCGTTTTTATCGCCTACTGTTCACCTGCTGGTTCAACAAGGATGGTTGCAGAAATGATCAGAGATGCTTTTCTGGATCAGTCCGTCACGGTCCATGCCTTTGATATTGGTAAGGATGGGACTCCGGACAGTTTTATTGAAAAATTGACGGATGCAGGAGATCAGGCTCTGTTGTTTGTGGGCTCGCCGGTTTACAGGGATGTGACCATTCCACCGGTTACGGGTTTTCTGGAACGCTTGCCCCAATCTTTGGGCGCTTTTGCCGTGCCTTTTATAACATGGGGTAAGGCATGCAGCGGCATTGCCTTGTGGCAACTGGGACAGATTCTTGTCTCCAAAGGCTATCGTCTGGCAGCCGGAGCTAAAATTCTTGCCGTTCACAGCATGATGTGGACCTCGGATCATCCCGCAGGAATGGGGCATCCTGATCAGAGCGCCAGGGATCTTATCAGAAAAAGCGCTCAGGGGCTGCTTGCGGCTCACCAGTCTGGTGGCCTTCCCGTGCTTGCCCCGGAAGCTCTGGACTATCAGCCGGAAGATCTTTCCAAAACGATGAAACCCAAGATCAATGAGCCCCTGATGGTGATTCCCCGGAGTATCAAGGCCGACATCTGCACCCAGTGTGGTATCTGTGCAGAGAGCTGCCCTGTTTTGGCCATCGTGCTGAACCCTTACCCGGAGTTTCTGCCCCATTGTTTCGGGTGCATGACCTGTGTAAGGGAATGCCCGGAAAATGCTATTGAACCGGCCGTTCCTCTTTCCAAAATCCAGGATATGATACGGCAACGTATAAGTACCATTAACGAAACTCCAGGCAACCAGGTTTTTATGCCCTGATATTTTTTAACCAAGAAACAGGGTTTTGAGGATATTGAATCAAGAATGATTGAGATACAAAAAAAGACGGCTAAGGGGAAATGCCTCAGCCGTCTTTGAGGGTTTTTCGTGTTACTGATGTTTAGCGTTTGTTTTTCCTGATTGAAAATCCTGTGCCGACCATAATGAACATCAGGCCAAATAATGACAGGATGTTAGCATTAATAGGGTTCGCAGCCTGATTCCCCACTGTGGAGATAAAGCAGGTGGAGTCATCTTCTTCGGCTTCTTCTGCAAGAACAGAGTCCGCAACTTCTATTCCCACATACTCATGGGCTCGTGTCGTGGGATGGATCAAATCCCAGAAAAGGTAATCTTCAGCATCTCCGTTGACGGCTCCTGTGTAATCACCATCCTCGTCCAGTGTCATGTATGTATCGGTGACATTGGCAAAGACCTCATCGTCAATCATGGTGTTCATATAAGAAAAAACATCAAAATAATGAATGGTGATTCCAGTCATGTTGGCGCGTAGGGACGTTACAAGATTGCTGAGTGCAGCATTGTAACTGTTTGAAATGGCCGTTGCCGCAGCCTTCTCATTGGCAGATAGAGTGTTGAAATAGGGCGTTGATCCAAGGTCAGGCAGATTAAGGATAAGAAAATTAACAGCACCATTCGACCGTAGGTTGGTGATAGCTGTCTGGATATTGGTCATGGCACCGCTGATCAGAACAACGGCATCAGCAGTATACGATTCTTCACGTGCGAATTCCAGGAGATCATTACCTCCGATCCAGATGGTGAAAAGTGTGGTTGACGGTATGAACGTGGGGTCACTGTCAATGTATGTAGCGACCTGACCGATTAGCCCGAGGTCAGGTAATTGATCAGCGTCGGACAATGCTTGGATACCTTCATTTTCATGACCATCGGTCATGGCTCCTGCGATTGCGTTGTTATCGAGGGTGGCATCCAGTTCATCAGCAAAATATTCGACCCAGGTATCGCCATTAGACCACACAGCACGCACGCCATTCGGGTTTTCAAACGGATCATAGGCCCCCAGATAGTGCTGAAGCCCTCCGTGATCTGTAAGGCTGTCGCCGAATGCGACCACGGCATCATACTCTGCAAAGGCATTGCCAGTGAACATGATAAAAAGAAATACAAAAAAGGAGACACCCTTCTTTAATAACAACGTGCTTTTAAATTGGCCCATTTTTCCTCCCATGACCCTGATTGTCGGATGACTTGAATCGGATGGTTGTTTTTTTAATCAATTATTTTTACCGATTAGTAATCTTAAATAGTGGTTTAATTATGCATAATCAACGTTTTAAATCAATGGTTATCGTTTTAACTTGGCAAAGGGATTGTTGAACGGAGTCTTTTCTTTCGGCTCACGATTTCCCTGGCCCTTGTTGGTGGGCTTTTTTTCAGGCTGGTTCGGGCTTTTTGGACTTTCCCGTCTGGCGTGGATTTCGCCTGATCCTGGATTCTTTTTCATGGAAAGAGCAATCCTTTTTCGTTCAATGTCCACCTCAAGAACCCTTACTTCCACTCGTTGCTGAACTTTCACAACGGCAGCAGGATCTTTCACAAAGGTGTCTGATAATTCACTGATATGGACAAGGCCGTCCTGGTGGACTCCAACATCGACGAAAGCACCGAAGGCCGTGATGTTGGTGACGATTCCGGGGAGTTTCATTCCGGGTTCCAGGTCAGTTATTTTATCAACCCCCGCTGCAAATGAGAATTCCTGGAATTCTTTTCGAGGGTCACGGCCGGGTTTGGCCAACTCAGCAAGGATGTCTTTCAATGTGGGAAGACCTGTTTTATCGTTTACATAGTTTTCGATAACGATCTTTTCTCTGAGGACAGGATCTCGCATCAGGTCTTCAATGCTGCAATGAAGGTCTTTGGCCATTCGGTCTACAATGTGATAGCTTTCAGGGTGGACAGCACTTCGGTCAAGGGGTACCGAACCCTCAGCGATCCTTAAAAATCCGGCGCATTGTTCGAACGCCTTGGGGCCAAGTCTGGGGACTTTTACCAGTTCCTTGCGTGTTGAAAAAGGGCCGTTCTGATCACGGTATAGTACGATATTCTTGGCCAGAACCGGGCCAAGACCTGATACATAAGTCAACAGCTGAGCGCTTGCCATATTTGCATCAACACCAACAGCGTTAACGCAATGCATGACGCAGTCATCCAGAGACTGCTTCAACTGGGTCTGATCCACATCGTGCTGATACTGACCTACGCCAATGGATTTGGGGTCGATTTTAACAAGCTCGGAAAGAGGGTCCATCAGGCGGCGACCGATGGATACGGAGCCTTTGACTGTGAGATCCAGATCAGGGAATTCTTCACGGGCCAGTTCCGAAGCTGAATAAATCGATGCGCCGCTTTCGTTGACTATTATGGTCTGGATAGCTCGTTTGAAGTCGATTTTTTTTATAAAGGCTTCCGTTTCCCTTCCCGCAGTTCCATTTCCTATGGCGATCGCTTCAATGTCGTATTTTTCACAGAGCTGGAGCACCTTTTTTTCCGCATCCCGGTCATTTTTCTCATTCATATGCGGATACATGGTGTCGTGGTGAAGAAGTTTTCCCTGACGGTCAAGACAGACCAGCTTGCAGCCGGTACGGAATCCGGGGTCAACACCCAGAACCCTTTTGGCTCCAAGGGGCGGAGACAGAAGCAGTTGCTTGAGGTTTTCTGCAAAAACGGAAATGGCATCCTTATCAGCCTTTTCTTTTAAGAAAAGCCGTGTTTCCGTTTCCATGGAACGGGATAGCAGACGTTTGTAGCCGTCTTTGACGGCGAGCTCCACCTGTTTGGAATCTTCGCCTTTTCCTTTGATGAAAAATCGTTGGAGGATAGTCAGGGCAAGTTCTTCCTGCGGTGCGATGGTGAGGTTCAGAAATTCTTCTTTTTCACCCCGGCGCATGGCGAGTATTCGGTGGGAAGGGGCTGATTTAACAGGCTCTTTCCAGTCAAAATAATCCTGATATTTTTTCCCGGCCTCTTCTTTTCCTTTTTCAACCGTGGTCTGAATGACGCCTTTTTCAATGAAAAGTTGACGCAGTTCAGAGCGGACGTCGCTGTTTTCACTGATCATTTCGGCAATGATATCCCGTGCTCCGCTTAGAGCATCTTCCGCCGTTTCCACGCCTTTTTCAGGATCGATAAACTCTGTTACAGCAAGGTTCAGGTCTTTGACGTTCTGCTCAAAAATAAGCATGGCCAGAGGTTCAAGACCTTTTTCCTTTGCAATGGTCGACCGGGTTCGTCGTTTTGGTTTATAGGGGAGGTAGATATCTTCAAGTTCGGCAACGGTTTTTGCCATGTCCAGTTTATTTTTCAGCTCATCAGTTAAGACCCCCTGCTTTTCAAGGGATTTTAAAATCGATTCTTTTCTTGAATCACGTTCCTGTAACTGATTTAACATATCTCTGATCGCTGCAATGACGACTTCGTCAAGACTCCCTGTTCGTTCTTTACGATAGCGGGCGATAAAGGGAATGGTGGCGTCTTCCGACAGAAGCTCGGCGACAGCTCGGACGCCTGCCTCAGGAACGGATATTTCTTGGGCTATGAGTTTGATGTATTGTGTATTCATGTCAGCTTTTTTATGTGTGGTTTTATAGGTGATGTATCCAAAGGGCTCATGTTAGCGGGCCGTTTTTTTAAAAGGTCAAACAGATCTGATTTGTTAAATAATTTCAGGAACACCGATACCATGTTATGGCGTATGTCATAAAGCTTTTTTATGGTTTTGAATGTCATTTTGGGACAATATGAAAGTACAAGTTGCAATTTACACCAAATTCGCTTAATATTGTTGCATGACACTGATAACACGCTCAATCGAACCCATTGTCCGATCTCTGGCTGAAAAATATCCAGTACTGACGATCACCGGCCCGAGGCAGAGTGGTAAAACCACGCTCTGTAAAAAGGAATTCGGGAACAAACCATACGTGAACCTGGAATCCCCGGATACAAGGCAATTCGCCATTGATGATCCAAGAGGCTTTCTTGCTCAATTCCCGGATGGTGCTGTTATCGATGAAATCCAGAGAGTGCCGGAGCTGACCTCCTATATCCAGCCCATGGTTGATGATGATCAACGGGCTGGCCGATATATCCTGACTGGCAGTCAGCAGTTTGAGATGACCTCAACAATCAATCAGTCTCTTGCCGGGCGAACGGCCCTTGTCAAACTGCTTCCCTTTGCTCTGGATGAAATTCAATCCGGATTTTCTTTGCCGGATATGGATGAATTGCTTTATCATGGGTTCTACCCCCGGATCTGGGACCAAGGCCTTGATCCGACTCAGGCCCTTGGGGACTACTATGAAACATACGTCGAGAGGGATTTGAGGCAACTGATAACCATCAAAGATCTGAATCTCTTTCAGCGATTCATAAAATTATGCGCTGGCCGTATAGGTCAACTGATGAATATCAGCTCTCTGGCAAACGATTCGGGAGTTTCCCACACCACAGCTTCAAACTGGCTTTCCATTCTGGAATCGAGCTATATCATCTTTCTTTTGCAGCCTTACCACGCAAATATATCAAAACGGCTGGTCAAGTCCCCCAAACTCTACTTTTATGATGTGGGGCTTGCTTCGTTTCTTCTTGGCGTTGAAAACAAAGCCCAACTCTCACGAGACCCCTTACGCGGCCATCTATTTGAAAACATGGTCATTGCCGAAGCCCTGAAATTTCGGTTCAATAGGGGCAAGCGCAGCAATATCCATTTTTACCGAGACAGCAAAGGCAACGAGGTTGATCTGGTCTTTACAAACGGCTCCGATCTTTTCCCCATTGAAATTAAGTCGGGGATGACCCTGACCAGGGATTATTTTAAGGGGCTGAATTATTTTAAGGCGTTGTTTGAGAATCACATGCCCAACGGCAGCGGCCTGGTATATGGCGGCAGCGAACAACAAAAACGGTCCGATGTGTCGATTGTTCCGGTGATGCTTGTGAATCAGTTGTTCGAGAGCCTGGTTTAAAAACAGGCCCTTAAGGCTCGATCTCCCGGTAAAGGGCAGTGAATTCTCCGGTCAGTTTGTGTTTCGGGTCAAGAAAAATCATCGGTTTTGACGATTGATGGGATTCCCGGATCTTGACCGAAGAGGAGAGGCAGGCGGATAGAATGGGAAGTCCTTCGGCTTTCAAGGCTTCAACGATTTCCTGATGATGTTTTGCCCTGGGCATGAATTGGTTGACCACGATACCTTCCACTTGGAGATCGTGGTTATGATCGTTTTGAATGTCTGCGATATGATGACCCACATCATAGATCGCGTCTCTTGAAAATGCGTCACAATCAAAGGGAATCAGGCATTTGGACGCTGCAATCAGTGCGGACTGGCTGAAAAAATTAAGGGCTGGCGGTGTGTCGATGAATACGGCGTCAAACCGGTTCATGGCATTGAGGGCGTCACGAAGTTTGTAAATCTTATGTTTGTTGACCAGCTGATTCTCAATTTCCGCAAGGTTGGGATGGGCGGGAATCATCCACAAATTGTCATACACGGTTTGATGGAGATAATAGCTGAGGTCATTATCAGAACGTTCAAGCCGGGGAAAAAACGGATTGAATCCAAAGGTGCTCCCAACGTCCAGAGATCCCTTGAAATAATCATAGATGGTTTTTTTCTGGTCCCTGGCTGCAAGAAACTGGTCGTTCATCAGGTAGTTGCTGGCATTACACTGGGGATCAAGATCGATCACCAGTGTTTTCTTTCCGCTTTCGGAACTGATAGCGGCCAGATTACAGGTAATGGTGGTTTTGCCCACGCCCCCTTTTTTATTAAAGATCACCCGACGTGTCATGGATTATCCCCCGGTTATCCCAATTATGAAAAACGTGTTTATTGCCGAATAGTATGGCGTGTGGAATCGCGGCTTCGTGCTGTGCGTCGATAGAATCAAAAGACTTTACCTTTCACACATTCTGATATGCTCATGACCATCCCTTTTTTAAAAGGATGTTGTCAATAGTTTTTACCCTGAATGTGAATAATTCCAAATTCCCTGTTTACATAGCCGCGTATCTTTTTTATACCATTTCAAAAAAAGACTCTTTAGCCATAAACTCACAGCAAAACAAAATAGAGGCATTATGAAATCAAAATGGTACGAAAATCAATTCATTGTTATTGCTCTGTTATTCCTCTTTTTCCCTGTGGGTTTATATGGACTTTGGAAAGGAAGTATTTTTAGCAGAAATACAAAGATAATTTTAACGGTTCTTTTTATAGGTCTTATTATGACAGCAAGTTTCCAGAAGAGAAACAGGCATATATCTCATCCAGCCTCATCGGCAGAAGAGGTTCGCAAATCATCCACGTCAACTCATCAACCCTAAGCACATTGTGCCCAGTGCGCCAACGGTTTATTTCGAAAGAATATCGGCGATTCTATAGGGGCAGGTTCCAAACCCGCCCTATAACGATCCGAAACCATATTCCACATTTAAGCAGGTTGTGTCCAATGCACGATGGGCACTTTTTTCATATCAGCACATTCGCGTAAGTACAGGTTGATGAGATTCTGATAAGTCATTCCTGTTTTTGTCGACAATTCTTTGAAGTAGTCTATCGTTTCTTTATCAAGACGGATCGTGATCTGTGTTTTCAGATCCTTTACATAAGGATTTTTTTGCCCGTTCATTTTTGAAAAATCATATTCTTTTTTCATGTTCGCACCCCCCAATGTTCTTTTTCTTCTGACTTGGTGGCCTTCCGGGCCCACGCAAATAGTATCATAATTAATTTATAATTAAATATTAATTTAATGTCAACGTGGTTGCACTTTTATGGTTAAAGATTTTTATTATTCGCGTCACATAATGTTTCGATTGATTATAAATAGGGTTCAAAGGATGGATGGTTTTTCGAATGCAGGGGGCGGTGCTCTTGCTATGGGGAGGTAGAGGGCATGGCTGGCGTGCCCCCTACGCAACTGATGATGTCTTCAAAAGAACGCCGATTTTGTGTAGGGGCGGGTTCCAAACCCGCCCCCGTGGGCAAGAAAATACTTTAGAATGTGATGGCCTCGGCACTTTTGACCAATTCAGCCAGTTCCTCCATCCAACGATCACCGCCGATTTTCATAGCCAGTTCAACGGCGATGTGCCGGGGGATGATGCCGGTGTCGCGGTTGCGTCCAAGACCCTGGATGCAGGCCGGGCAGTTGGTGAGGATCACCGACGGTTCACGGCTGACGCCGCCTTTGGCTTCGATGATGGCGTGGCGTTTCCGGTCAAGCATGGCATTTGAAATGTCGGGCCGGGACATGGGCATTGTGCCGCTTTCAGAGCAGCAGTGGGCTATGGCTGTGGTGGTGTACCCTGCTTTTGCTTTGAGTGTGTCCATGGCTTTTCCCTGGAAAGAGTCGTGGCAGGGGGCGTGGTAGAACGCTTCTCCGCCGTCAGTGACGGTCAGGCCGTTTTCAAGTGCAAAACTGCTGATGTCCGCGAGCTGGCAACCGAAAATCTTTTCCGTTTCAATATCCCTCAAGGCTTCCCGGCATGTTCCGCAGCTCACCAGGCAGGCGCTGAACGTGATATAGTTCATCATCTCCCTGATCTGGCTGAACATGATGGAATTTTTCAGGGTGGTCCGGCTGAACTGATCCACCTTGGCGTTGACCTTGAGCGGGTAGCCGCAGCACAGGAACGGCGGCGGAAGGACCACCTGGATTCCGGCTTTTAAAAGGATGTAGATTGAGGCTTTGGAAATATCCGAAAACAGACGTTCGGAGCCGCAACCCGGAAAATAGAATACGGTTTTATCAATCTCACCCGGTGGGTTGATCACCATGGCCTGGTTGTTCTGATACGCAGGCAGAAAATCACGGAGCGTGTCGTTGGACGGTTTGGGCAGAGGGGATTTGAGCATCTGCATCATGTAAAGGTCTTTGAGATGAGGAATGTTTTCCAAGGGTCTTGTCAGCTCGTGGCCAAGACGCTGGACGTTTCCTCCAAAGGTGATCACACCTTTACGGAACGCCATATTGACGATTTTTGACTGGCTCTGCAAGTATCTCAACGACATCTGGGTGGCAAGGGGTGTGTGCTTGTACTTTCTTGCCGCAAGGATGTTTCGTTCAAGAATGGACACCTCGCCCGTATCGATGGAAACGGGGCAGGGGGTGTAACATTTGTGGCAGAGAGTGCAGTGGTCAGCGATTTCTTCTAGTTGTTTCAGATGCTTGAAGCGCGTGGAATGGGATCTCTGTACGTCGTAGAGAATGGCTTCGATCAGGGCTGCAATGGCCAGATTCTTGTTTCTGGGGTGATAAAACATATTGGTCTGCGGATAAAATGTGCAGCAGTCGATTTTGCATTTTCCGCAGCGCACACAGGTTGAAATTTTGTCCGCAAGCTGTTCCAGAGAACTGTGCTGAAGAATTCGCGCTTCCAGTTCCAGAAGGTTGAACGAGGGCGTGTAAACCTTTTCGTGAATGGCGGGATCTTTGAGCTGGCCTGGATTCATAAGCCCTTTGGGGTCCACCAGTTCCCTGTATTCGGTCAATGCCTTCACATGAACGGGATCCAGGTATTTCATTTTGGTGATGCCGATTCCGTGCTCACCGCTGACCACGCCGTTCAACTGCACAGCTTTGTCCATCACGGCATCAGCTGTTTGTGCAGCTCTGGCCATCATGTCCATGTCGTTTGAAAATACGGGAATGTTTACATGGACGTTACCGTCACCGGCATGCATGTGGGTGGCGATAATGATCCGGCGTTCCCGGTTGCTGTGGTAGATCTGTCTGATTTCAGCCAGGATACGTTCGTAACCTCTGAAAAATTCTACCAGATCGGATAGGAGTTTGCCGCAGTATGTATCGGTTTTAAGGGTTTCGGGCGCGGCAGCTCTGAGTTCGGTCAATGCGTTGAAACAGATCTCTTTGGCTTTGGGCATTCTTGCCATCAGCCATTCCTTGTCTTCCAGAGGCTCGGCGTATTCAAGATAAGCAAGGATTTCGTGGATGAACGATTCCTGGTTGTGGCGATCTTCTTCCATGTTGTAGAGATCGGCAAAGGACGTGAATTCTCCAAGGGCGTCAAGGGGCAGAACAATGTCTTCGTTGAGCTTGAACGCATTGGTCCGTTTGGCGATGGCGCCCAGTTTTTTTCTGTCTCTCCAGAACCGCTCAGCTTCTGCGTCGTCTTTGGCCACGAACACATGGGTGTTTGGGTAATGTTCCAGGAGGTCTTCAAGCCGCTTGACACCGATTTCGATCTGCTCCGGGGTGTGTCCCACCATGTCGATGAGAAGGGCAGCTTTCGGGCTTTCCTTGCGGGGCGCTTTGACCTTGTAATTGATGGCCGCCATGTACTCGTCATCGAAATGTTCAAGGGCGATCAACGCCTCCTTGCCTTCGTTTACGAATTCCTTGGATATCTGGACAATGACCTGGCTGGCTTCTTCCATGTCTTTGCCAAAGAATTCCAGACAGAATGTTTTCTTGAACTCGTATTCCCGGTACAGGATAAAACGGGCCGAGGTGATCACACCGTCGGTTCCTTCTTTCTGGATGCCCGGAAGACCTTTTAGCGCTTTGTTGGTGATGTCTTTGCCCAGGCAGTCTTTGCGGATCTCGCTTCCAGCAAGGGTGATGGTTCGTACACGCTCGCCTTTTTCATCGTAAATCGAAAAGCTCACCGTGTCCGTGTGCAGGATTTTACGTAAGGGATGTTTGTCTCTCTTGACTTCGAACCATCTGCCGCCGGGCATGGCGATTCTGTAGGATATCAGGTTGTCGATGGCCGTTCCCCACATCACCGCTTTTTTCCCGCCAGCGTTTTCGGCGATGTTGCCACCGATGGTGCAGGCCCAGGAGCTGGTGGGGTCGGTTGCGAAAACAAGGCCCTCTTTCGATGCGTATTCCATGGCGTTCTGGGTGATAACGCCGGTTTCAAGGTGGAGGACGTTCATGGAAACCGTTGCGCCGTCTTCGGTTTGGAAATCCATCTGTTCAATGCCACGGATGTGGTTCAGTTTTTCCGTGTTGATCATCACGCAATTGGGAGATACGGGAACTGCACCGCCTGTGAGTCCTGTACCCGCGCCCCTGGGGATCACATGGAGCCGGAGAGTCTCAACCCCTTTCAGTAGCGGGGCGATCTGTCGTTCTTCCGTGGGCCGAAGTACGGCAAGTGGGAGATAAAGTCTCCAGTCCGTGGCGTCCGTGGAATGGCTGATCAGGGCAAAGGGGTCGAACATGATGTTCTCGTTGCCAATAATGGAGCCCAGGACTTTTCTGATCCTTCGGCGTTTCTGACCGTGATGGTTGATGCCGTCGGACAGCTTTTTCAGATATTTCCGGCACCGCCTTGTGATTTTAGCCACGTCATGGTCTGCGGCACTGTTTTCGATAAGGGTCAGATCGTTGTTTGCCGCCGAGAAAAAACGTCTCCGTTTGGGAAGGGAATCCACCAGATCCTGATAAAGGAAGGGGTTTCGTCTTAAAATAAACATGTCTCCCATGAGGCGGAGTAGGAGTTTGGCTGATCGGCCAGTGACTCTCCGGCTGCGCAAGGTTTCAAGTTCTTCCCAGACGTCGGCTCCGAACAGGTGTTTCACAATCAGTTCGTCGTCAGCAGATGTATAGTTGTATGGAATTTCTCTTATTTTTTTGCTCATGGCACTTTATCCGTTCTGTTTAGTTGAATTCCCTGGTTTTCAAAAACGTGATGTCCGGGTTCTGCTCCATGATGAAACCGAGCTGCCATTCACTGGTGGTGAGATAGCTCAAGAACCCTTCGGAATCCAGGGCGAGGTTCCCCATATTTTTTTCCTTGAACGCATCAAGGGTTTTGGGATTGGGGCAGGACACCCACCGGGTGATCCCGTAATTCACCGCTTCATAAATGGCATCCACACTGTATTCGGTTTTAAGTCGTGCCATGGTGACTTCAAACTGGAGTTCACCCACAGCCCCGAGAATAAAATGGCCTCCGCGTAAGGGCTTGAACACCTGGACCGTTCCTTCTTCGGCAAGCTGGACCAGGCCTTTCTGGAGTTGTTTTGTTTTCAGAGGGTTTTTGAGAATCACCCGCTTGAAATGTTCAGGAGCGAAACTGGGAATGCCCGTGAACTTCATTTCCTCTTTGATACTGAATGTGTCACCGATCTTGATGGTCCCGTGGTTGTGGATGCCGATAATATCCCCGGGAAAAGCTTCTTCCACATGGGTTCTGTCCTGGGCCATGAAGATGGTGGCGTTGGCAATGGCGATTTCTTTTCCCAGTCGGTGGTGTCTTACTTTCATTCCATTGGTGAATTTTCCCGAACAGATCCTGAAAAACGCAATTCTGTCCCTGTGGGCCGGGTCCATATTTGCCTGGATTTTGAATACAAATCCGCTGAAGTCCTTTTCGTAAGGAGAGACTTCACGGTTCTGGGTCATACGGGGAATGGGGCTTGGAGCCATTTCAACAAAGGCGTCCAGAAGTTCCTTTACCCCGAAGTTGTTCACGGCGCTTCCGAAGAAAACCGGTGTCTGGGTGCCTTTGAGATAAAGATCAAGATCAAGGGGATCGGCGGCTCCTTCGATAAGTTCGATGTCTTCACGGAGTTCATCGGCCTGGCTTCCAAGATGCTGATCCAGGATAGGATCGTTCAGATCTTTGATGATGATTCCCTCTGTGATCCGGGAACTGGCTCCGGGTGAAAAGAGATGGAGTTCCTTTTTATAGAGATTGTAAACGCCTTTGAACCGTCTGCCCATGCCGATGGGCCAGGAAAGGGGCGTGCACTCGATCTGGAGTTTTTCTCCGATGTCCGCCAGAATATCCAGGGGGTTCATGCCGTCCCTGTCCAGTTTGTTGATAAAGGTCATGATGGGCGTATTCCGCATGCGGCAGACTTCCATCAGTTTTTCCGTCTGACTTTCAACGCCTTTACCGCTGTCGATGATCATCATGGCGCTGTCCACGGCAGTGAGAACGCGGTACGTGTCTTCGGAAAAGTCTTTATGACCCGGCGTGTCCAGAAGGTTGATCTCATAATTCTCGTAATTGAACTTCATCACCGAGGATGTGACGGAAATGCCGCGTTCTTTCTCAATGGCCATCCAGTCACTGGTGGTGTGTCTGTCGCTTTTGCGGGCCTTGACCGCTCCTGCCTGTTGAATGGCCCCACCGAAAAGGAGAAGCTTTTCAGTAAGCGTTGTTTTACCTGCGTCCGGGTGGCTGATGATTCCGAACGTTCTTCGTTTGTCGATTTCTTTGCTGTTAGCCTTTATGGCTTTTTCCATGCTCATAAAAAACGCGATTCCTGCTTTATATTGTCACGTGACTTCCGAACAGAATATCCCCATCTGAGGATCTCTTCGGAAGAGAAAGAACGTATAAGATAAGTCGCTTTTCCCTTAAGTAAAAGAAAAAAATATCATTATATAAAAAAGCGGGAGTTTATCAAACAGATAATTGAAATATCCTAGAACAATCGCATTTCTTTATGGCCCCTGACTTAACCCGATAGTATTATGCATAGCAAGAATGCTTCAGACTCTCGTAGGTCGGGTAGAGGAACGAAACCAGACAAATGATCCGATCCTTAAAATAATCGGACGTTTATTTTATCGATGCGATTGCCCTGGAGATATCCCCATTTATGTATTACAAGTTGTATCACGGAGGTGATGGCATGATTACATTAAGACTCGATCCACTTTTGGAAGAAACGATTAAAATCACTGCAAAAAACCTTGGTCTGACCCAATCGGAGCTTATTCGTCAGAGTATACTTGAGTATCTTTATAAATTAGGGAAACCAAGCGCATGGGAAGCTGGAAAGGATCTGTTCGGCAGGTATTCAAGTGGGTTTGAGAATTTGTCGGTGGATCGAAAAGAGATTCTGAGGGAAAAAATCAGGGTTAAAAAAGGATGAAGAAGTATTAATTGATTTCGGCCCTCTTATCGCTTTATTTGATTCTTCAGATAAATATCATCATGAATCGGTCGATTTTATCAAAACCCATAAATACCCCTTATACAACAAAATGCATCCATGTTTATCGCATGGAAGTGATGGGTTACGCTTTGCTCCACCCATCCTACACGCTGAATACTGAAGGATGGGTGGAACTTTAGCGTAACCCATCAGAGTCTTAGGTCAACAGTATGAGTTCCAAATCTGCAACTGCAATCATTTAAGGATCAATTTTTTTTCCATTTTTTCAAGACAGGTAACAGCAGGAAGATCTTTGCCTTCCATAAGCATTAGAAAAGCTCCGCCGCCTGTGGAAATGTAGGACATTTTGTCCTGTACATTGGCTTTGTGAACAGCCGCATCCGTATCTCCTCCACCTACGATGGTGAGGGCAGGGGAATCGGCTATGCTTGCGGCAAGGTCCATGGTGCCTTTGCTGAAGGCGTCCATTTCGAAAACCCCCATGGGGCCGTTCCAGACGATGGTTCCGGCTCCCTCCAGCGCTTTGGTGTACGCGGCCACAGTTTCAGGGCCGATATCAAGAACCATGAGGTCTTGAGGGATATCAGAAATTTTTACAGTATGGGGCGTTGCGCTTGCTTCGAATTTATCAGCGGTAACGGCGTCAACGGGGAGAAGGAAGTCGATGTTTTTTTCCTTGGCCTGGAGCATGACTTGTTTAGCCGTTTCGATGAGGTCGTCTTCAACCACAGATTTGCCCACGCTTACTCCCTGGCTTTTAAGAAATGTATTGGCCATGGCTCCGCCGATGATGACCTTGTCCACGTGGTTCAGCATGTTTTCGATGGCGGCCAGTTTGCTTGAAACTTTGGCTCCGCCCAGGATGGCCACAAGGGGACGTTTGGGGTTGCCCATGGCTTTTTTGAAATAGTCCATTTCCGTATCAAGAAGAAGGCCTGCCACGGATACAGGTGCGAATTCGGTGATGGCGGCCACCGATGCGTGGGCTCTGTGGGAAACCGCAAAAGCGTTGTTGACGTAAACATCACAGAGAGAGGCCAGTTCTTTGGCCAGATCCGGGTTGTTCTTCTCTTCACCTGCATGGTATCTTAGGTTTTCAAGAAGGAGAATGTCGCCGTCTTTGAGATTCGCTACCATGGCAGCTACGTCGGGACCGATGCAGTCAACGGCCATCTTCACCTCTTTACCGATGAGTTTTGAAAGATAAGGAGCCACAGGTTTCAGACTCATTTCAGGCACGACTTTTCCCTTGGGACGTCCAAGGTGGGAGGCGAGAATGATTTTTGCTTTTTTCTGGAGGGCGTATTCCAATGTGGGTAGCACGGTCCGTATTCTTGTGTCTTCCGTGATGTTCTGGTTTGCATCCATGGGCACATTGAAATCGACCCGGATAAAGACTCTTTTTCCTGAAATATCAACATCTTTGATTGTTTTCATTGCTTGCTCCATTTTATCGTTTGATTTATTTCAATTGGCCGAAATCTTCAATACAAGCTCCTGGGTAGTATGGTAACTTTCTGACAGAAGACAAAAAAACATAATCAAAACAATAAACAAGAGGTGTCATTGATGAGTATTCAATCTGCCAGCATTACCATTGTCACATCCAATCTCGTTGAAACTCGTACGTTTTATGAAGAACACTTTAATGCACGACCGGTTTTTGACTGTGGCTGGTATGTTGTTCTTCATTTTAATGAAACACCCCAAAGCCCTGAACTTTGTTTGATGGAACCCAAAGAAGGCATGCAAACGTTCAAAGGGGGTGCGTTTCTTAACCTTAAGGTGATCAATGCCGATACCGTGTTTACGCGTCTGTCCGGTTCTGGACTCAGCCCGGCGATTCCCCTTGAGGATCATCCGTGGGGAGATCGAGGTTTTGGCGTTCTCGATCCGGCTGGGGTTATGGTTTACTGTTATCATCCAATCGAACCCACCTCGGAGTTTGCACAGTACATCTTGACAGACGATTGATCTCTGAGAAACGCATCGGGAGCATTGAGTCGTGCAATGGCATGCTCTCGATTCCTCCTCAGCATCATGGGGGTGCAGTTGAACCATCGTCTGATTTCACGACTCATATGGGCTTGATCGGCAAAACCATAATGAGCTGCTATATCAGCCGGTTGACTATGGCTAAACACAAGTGCCCGCGCAGCATGCCTCGCGCGAGCCAGACCTTTCCAATAACGGGGAGGGGCACCGGTCGTCCGAGCTAAATGCCTTCTTATGCTTCTTTCGCTAAGATGGTTTTCAGTGACTGACTCTCTTTCGTTACACCATAAATTGTTCAGATGCTCAGTGACCCAATCAGGTGCGGGGCTGACCCAACGTTGTGCAACCTCTTTCAACAGCTCAATCGCCTTTTCAGGTTCGCGACGTATTCTGCGCATCTCGCTCATGAGAGTTTTATCGAACGCGGAAATGTCCATATCCAGACTTTTACAGCCGGAATTTTTATCCCATGGAAGAGATACTCCAGCAGCAAATCTTACACCATAGAAACGGGTTCCTATTTGACTGGATACTTGCCGAACTGAAGAATCTATCCCGGTGCAAATAATCCTCGGCGGCTGGGCCGGGGTGAAAATGGCAATCAGATCACGACACCCATCAGGCCAGACAGAGATGTTCGGCACAACGGCTTGCGTATTCCATACACTGATTACTGTGTTGTTTGCGGGTACCATTTTTTCCAGTATTTTTGGATTGATAGTTCTTAATCAGTATTATCTCTTCCGGCTTTTGCTCTTCAACATTTTTTTCTTTGACCAGCGTTCGAAAAAACCCATAAGTCCTGCATCATAGGCTCTGTCCACCTGCTCCTCCCTGACGATGTCCGCATCAGGATCACTGCTTAAAGCCCTTTTTAAACAGTCAACGCTGTGTTCGCAGCCTTCTATGCAACGCTCGGGGATTTCTCGGTATCCTTCGCCTGTCATGGGAAAAACCACATCGACTTTTCCGTAACAATCGGGTTTTTTTTTGTCGGCCATGATGTACATCCCTTGCCATTACGTTGATGGGTTACGCTATCGCTCCACCCATCCTACAATGTTTCGATTTTATTCATGGATGGGTTTTTCCCATCCCCCATGTAAAATCCTGATGGGTGAAGCAAAGCGTAACCCATCAGGATTTTACATTTTCACGTTTGAACTGGGCAATGAAACCCGATTCCGCAAAGCTGTAATGTGACCCCGAACCCACGATGATATGCTCATGGACGGTGATGCCCATCAGTTTGCACGCCTGGACCAATTGACGGGTGACAGCAATATCTTCGGGTGATGGTTCCGGATCTCCGGACGGGTGGTTGTGGGCGAAGATCAAGGCTGCTGCCTGATGATTCAAAGCGCTCTGGACCACTTCCCGGGGGTAAACTGAACTTGAGGTGAGTGTCCCGGTAAAGAGGGTTTCGCTGGTGATCACCTTGTTTTTGGAGTTCAGAAAAACAGCGACAAAACATTCTTTTCGTTTGTCACGTATGGTGATGTTCAGGTAATCCAGCAGATCCTTGGAATGCTTGATCACATCCATGTCCACTATCCGTTTTTCCAGATATCGTTCCGCCGACTCTTTAACCAGGCGAAGGCCAAGCTGATTGGCCGGGCCGATTCCTTCGATTTCCGAAAGCTCAGCAGCCGTTGCTTCAAAAACACTTTGAAGTGTTTTGAACCGCTTGAGGGCCGCTTTGGCGGCGTCTTTACAATCTTTTCTCGGTGTACCCAGAGTGAGAAGTAGCTCAATCACCTCGTAATCCTGAAAACCTGAAAGGCCGGATAGCATGAACCGCTCACGGAGTCGTTTGCGGTGTCCCTGGCCTTTTTGTGTTTTCGGGGCGTCCATGGTTCAATCCAGTTCGTGTTTGAGGGACCGTGTCATCAGACGGTTGATGGATGTCCTTGGGTTCTGTTTTTCGAAAAGGATTTTGTACACCTCGTTGCAGATGGGAAGTTCAATACCGAGTTTATGCGCCAGATTGTAGACGGAACGGGTGGTTTTCACCCCTTCGGCCACCATGCGCATTTCAAGAAGGATTTCGTCCAGGGTTTTTCCTTCACCTAACTGAACACCCACGGTGTGGTTTCGAGACAGGTTGCCGGTACAGGTGAGCATCAGATCTCCCACACCTGCAAGGCCTGCAAATGTGTGGGGATCAGCCCCGAAACAGGCTCCCAGTCGTTTCATTTCCGTGAGGCCCCTTGTGATAAGGGCAGCTCTTGCGTTTAATCCCAGATCCAGACCATCGGAAATCCCTGCGGCAATGGCGATGACGTTTTTAATGGCTCCGCCCACTTCCACGCCTGCGGGATCGTCGTTGACGTATACACGAAACGATGGAGACGCGAACACATGCTGAACCAGTCTGGCGCTGTGGGGATTATTTGATGCCACCGCCACCACGGTGGGTTTCTGTTGAGCCACTTCTTTAGCAAAACTGGGGCCTGAAAGAACGGCAAGATTGTCTTCGGGAACGTGTGTAAGGACTTCTTTGAGAACCCCAAGCATGGTGAGATGGGACTTGTTTTCAATTCCTTTGGAAGCAGACACCAAGATCGCTTCGGGGGTGATATAGGGTGCCATCATTTCCGCAGTTTCCCTCATCACATGGGAAGGGACCACGATCAGAATCAGATCTTTTCCTTCCACGGCAACCTTGATGTCGTTGGTGGGGATGATGTTCTGCGACAGCTCGGCATCGGGTAGAAAGACGGTGTTTCGTCGTTCGTTTTCAATCTGTTCTTTGACCTCTGTTTCGTATACCCAGAGGTCGATGACGTATCCTTTAAGTGCCAGATGATTGGCCAGAGCCGTTCCCCAGCTTCCGGCTCCCACCACGCCTATGGTGAGGGTGTCTATTGTTTTATCCGGGTGTTTGATCATGGTTATTCTTTCTTAAGCTGCCAACAGGGCGTTGAGGGCTCTGTTACAGCGGTTTTTTTGTTTAGATGGTGATGGGTTACGCTTTCGCTTCACCCATCATCATTTTGAATACAACCTGTAATTATACGTTTAAGTTAAAGCCGATATTGATTTCACTTGCAGGATATCCGCCTCGGACACCCCAGTTGTTCAGTTCCGGTTCAGTGAGAACGATTGCTGCATCGTTATCCTGATATCCGATAGCCTTTAGTTTGCCAAATATCAGTTGGTATAAATTCTTTTTGGCTTCAAATGACCTTCCGGGGAGAATGGTTATTTCAATGATTGTGAATTTGTCTGTCCGGTCAGCTGGAATTTCAAATGCTTCATCATCAAATTCACATATCCTTTGAATTCTATCATTTTGCGGTATTTTAAAAGCATCTACCAGCGATGAATGAACGATATCCAATAACTGCTTCTTTTCACCCGGTGAACGTCCTTTTTTAATATTTATTTTTACTAAAGGCATTTTTTACCATTTTTTCATGAAAGAGGGCATTATTCTTCCGAATCATCCTCATCCTCGTCATCGGAATCCTCGTCATCGCTCTCATCCTCGTCTTCAAAATCGTCTTCAGGTTCAAGTTCACTCTGATCAACAGGCAGAAGTTCGGTCACGGGAATCTTGTTCTCATCGTCGTCATCCGCTTCGGCAAGACGGGCTGCGCCCACCACCTTTTCTTTATCTTCAAGGTTGATCAGTCTGACGCCCTGGGTGTTTCGGCTGATCACGGAGACGCTGCGGGTGGGTATGCGGATCAGTTTGCCTGTATCTGTCATCAGCATGAGGTCATCGGCTTCATCCACCAGGATAATGGCGGCCACATCACCGTTTCTCGCTGTGGTCTTGATGGAGATGACGCCTTTTCCGCCACGTTTCCGCACCGGATATTCGTCGATCAGAGTCCGTTTTCCGTAACCGTTCAGCGTCACAGCAAACAAGGTCTGTCCATGACTCAAGACTTCCATGCTGACGATTCTGTCATCTTTGCCCAGTCTGATGCCTCTGACACCACGAGAAACCCTGCCCATGTTTCGGACATCGCTTTCATTGAAACGGATGGACTTGCCTTTCTGGGTTCCCAGGAAAACTTCCATGGTCCCGTCGGAAATGCGGGCTGCCACCAGCTCGTCTCCTGGTACCAGATCAATGGCGATGATGCCTCCCAGTCTCGGGCGGCTGTAAGCCATGAGATCGGTTTTCTTCACAAGTCCGTTTTTAGTGGCCATGACGATGCTCTTGCCTGCTTCAAACGATGGAACGGCAAGAACGGTGGTGAGTTTTTCATCTTTTTCAAAGTTGAGGAAGTTCACGATGGCCCTGCCTTTGCTAGTTCGGCCAGCCATGGGAAGTTCGTAAACCTTGCTCCAATAAACTTTCCCCATATTGGTGAAGAACAGGAACATATGATGGGTGGATGCCACAAACAGATGTTCCACGAAATCATCTTCCTTGGTCCCCATGGCCATTTTGCCCTTACCACCGCGTTTCTGGCTGTCGTACAGGGTGATGGGGTTTCGTTTGATGTACCCGGTTTTGGAAATGGTGACCACCATGTCCTCTTCTTCGATGAGGTCTTCGATGGAAATATCGGCGGAAGATTCGATGATTCTCGTCCGACGTTTGTCGCCGTAATCTTCTCTGATGGCGATCAGCTCATCCTTGACGATCTTGAGAACAATGGCGTCACTGGCAAGAATTTCTTTGTACCATGCGATGGATTTCATGATCTGGTCGTATTCTTCGATGATTTTTTCACGCTCAAGTCCGGTGAGCCTCTGGAGGCGCAAATTCAGGATTTCCTGGGCCTGGATGGCGGAAAGGCTGAAGCGGGACATCAGTCCTTCTTTGGCTTCCGTGGGTGTTTTGGAACCTCTGATCAGACTGACCACTTCGTCCAGATTGTCCAAGGCGATTTTGTAACCTTCCAAGATATGGGCCAGTTCTTCGGCTTTGCGGAGGTCATAGATCGTCCGCCTGACGATGATTTCTTTTCTGTGAAGAATGAAGTATTCAAGAATTTCTTTGAGCGTCAGGAGTTCCGGCCTGTTGTTCACCACGGCCAGAAAGATGATGCCGAAGCTGTTCTGCATCTGGGTATGTTTGAAAAGCTGGTTCAGGATCACTTCGGCCATGAATTCTTTCTTCACCGGCATGGCGATGCGCATACCGGTCCTGTCGGATTCGTCCCGGACGTACCTCAGCCCTTCAATGGTTTTATCCTTGATTAGTTCGTGGATCTTTTCCACAAGCCGGGCCTTGTTCACCTGATAAGGGAGTTCGGTGACCACGATGGTTTCGACTTCGGCTTTTTCGTCCCGCTCGATTTCCGTTTTGGCCCGGACCCGGATGATGCCACGGCCTGTACTGTAAGCTTCCCTGATTCCTTGTGTTCCGTAAATCAGCCCGGAAGTGGGGAAATCAGGTCCAGGGATATACTCCATCAGTTCTTCCCAGTTGATGTCGGGATTGTCCACCAGAGCACAGATGGCGTTAATGATTTCCGTAATATTGTGGGGCGGAATGTTGGTGGTCATGCCCACAGCAATACCCGAAGAACCGTTGATGAGAAGGTTGGGAAGTTTGGCCGGAAGAACCGAGGGCTCTGTCATGGAGTCGTCGTAGTTGGGAACCCAGTCCACGGTTTCTTTGTCCAGATCTTCCAGAAGCTCATGGGTGATGCGCTTCATTCGGATTTCGGTGTACCTCATGGCTGCCGGTCTGTCTCCGTCGATACTTCCGAAGTTTCCCTGACCATCCACCAGAGGGTATCTTAAGGAAAAATCCTGAGCCATGCGGACAATGGTGTCATATACCGCCGTATCTCCATGGGGATGGTACTTACCGATAACATCACCGACGATACGGGCTGATTTCTTGTAAGGTTTGTTCCAGTCATTTTTCAGCTCGCGCATGGCATAGAGCGAGCGACGGTGAACGGGCTTCAATCCATCCCGTACATCGGGAAGAGCCCTGCCGATAATGACGCTCATGGCATACTCAAGATAGGATTTTTTCATCTCGGTTTCGAGACTGATTTTCGGTTGGATATCCTGGTCCGTCATAGTACTCCTAACGTTATTTAATTTCAGATTGTGTAGGTGTCTTCATAAGCCGAATCATCTTCAGGATCAATACGTTTTCTGTAGTTTGAATGATAAATGTTCGCCATGGTCAGAAAAAACGTCATGATCAGCGGGCCGTAGATGACACCTAAGATGCCCGACATGTAAATCCCGCCTATGATGGAAAAAAAAACGAGAAGCGGGTGCATTTTAACACGTTTTCCCACAATAAAGGGTCTTAACAGATATTCGATTCCGGCTGTCACGATGATATATATGACAAAAAGGCTTACTGCTGCGAGAACACGCCCTTTGATCAGCATGAATATCATGGTGGGAAATATGATTAAACCGATGCCGAATATGGGAAGAAAAGCGAAAAAACCCATGATAAGTCCCCATAAAATGGGAGAATGGAGACCGTAATACGAAAAAATAATTCCACCGATGGTGCCCTGAATAATGGCGGTGACCCCGTTTCCTACCAGCACGGCCCCACTCATTTCTTTGAACTTTCTGAGAATGGTTTCGTCTTCTTGGTTGGGAAGGGGGGACAGCTCAATGATAAAATCGACCAGCCGTTTTCCGTCGAGAAACAGGTAATACGTCACGATGAGGATCAGGCAGAAGCCGATGATCACATTGAGGAGATGACCGGCAATGGCGTTGGCCTGGTCGATCAGATTGAACCCGAGAAACTTTCCGAGGTCGCTCAACGGTTGAACAAGATCGCCGTACCGCATGGTGATATGGAAACGTTCAGATAATACGTTCAACCATTCAAGAATTCTGTTTGTCTCCAGAAAATCCATGATCTGGACCTGGAGATTCGTATTTTTAAGATAATGAACAAGGGTTTGTGCCTCGGTGGCCAGGCTGATGATGATGAACACGATGGGGATGAACAAAATGAAAAAAACAAGGGCACAGGTGAAAAACGATGCGTAAATGGGTTTGATTTTCGATTTGATAACCGTGTAAACAGGGTAAAACACGCTTGCAATGACAGCCGAAAGAACGATCACTGAAAAAAAAGGCCAGAACAGCTTTCCCATCAAAAGAAGTGAAAAGATGAAAAGCGCAAGAAAAAACCATAGGATCAAATCACGGGATGTTCTTGCCATGATGAACGCTCCAGCAGAAACTGCAAAAAAATGACAGCTTTGAAAACAAAGATCCCCTCTGACCAGTACCACTCCCTGGGGGAATCTTCAAAAGGATGGTTATTTTTTAAGACAAAACACGATTACCGCAAGGTAAAGCAGAACTTCGTAAATGATCACGGGAATAAAGCCGTGGGTCAAACCATAAATAACGCCACCGCCCATGATGGCCGGTACGCCGGTGAAAATCAGAATTCCAAGTTTTTGAGCAAGCTTAGCTTGAATGTCCATAGTGTTGCTTCTCCTCGTCATCTCAGTCTTCGTGGTTGAAACATCATTATAATCAGTATTATTAACCCTATCTGTTTAACAAGGACAACCCCCCAAGTAAAGGAAAAATTCCTTGTGGTCAAAGATTTATTCAGCCAGATGTGTTGTGTGTAAATATAAAATAAATACAATGGTTTGAGATGCTCGATTTGTATTGCGGTCACAATGCCGTTTTCTTGTTTTTGATGATAGATGTAAACCATACCAAATGGAAGGCTGACCGAACCGCTTTGAACGGATGGACCGAATGACATGACTGAAAATTGGTTTATTGAATTGGACAATGAAATGATGAATTGATTTTGGCTAATAAAATGGCTATATTTTGTTTATCATTTTGTTGACAAATATTCTGGAGGTGTCATGAAGTCACAACTATCCATATCTGAAGTCAAAAACAAGTTGACTGCAATTATTCATGATATCGAAAATGGCGGCCAGGTTCAGGTGACACGACATGGCAGGACTGTCGCCATACTGCTGTCAGTGAATGAATATGAAGACCTTGTCGGCAAAAAAGAAGGGCTCTGGGAGAAATACCTGGCTTTCAGAAGTCATATATCAGAAAGTGGGCTGGATATGGATGATGCGGTTTTTGACACCGTACGTGATCGTTCTGCCGGAAGGGACGTTGAATTTGAATGATGTTTCTTCTTGATACAAATATCATATCCGAAATGGTCAAAAAACAACCGGATTCAAAAGTTATCCGGAAGATCGGACAACATCGCGATTCCATCCACATAGCTGCCCCTGTCTGGCATGAGCTTGTATTCGGCTTTAACCGTATGGCTGATTCTCCAAGGAGGGGCACCATTGAATTCTTTTTATATCAGGTAATCAAAAGAACGGTTCAAATTCTTCCCTATGACGAAAAAGCGGCATCATGGCATGCGGTTGAACGTTCAAGATTATCATCAAAAGGGTTGACGCCACCTTTTGTGGATGGCCAGATCGCTTCCATTGCCTGCACAAACAACTGCGTACTTGTTACAAGAAATACCAAGGATTACCAAAGTTTTTCAGATCTTATGCTGGTAAACTGGTTCGAATAGTTGCGTTGTTTCTGAATTCCCACGTCTGGGCACGCCAATCTCCTGATTGGCCATGATTGACTTCCATAATTATGGCCGTTATAATAGGCCCATAATAAAGACCCAATAATCAGATCCTGAGAGGAGGTATCATGTTGCAGGCAAAATTCAACGTCGATGAAACACAGTCGCGGTTTTTGAATAATTATAAAAAATACGGTTTCAAAGATAAAAGCGCCATGCTTCGGAAAGCCATTGACCGCTTCAAGAACGAAATAGAGCGTGAAAGCCTGCGAAAATCAGCCGATTTGTATTCAGAACTCTATTCCGGTGATCATGAACTGAGCGAACTGACCGAAACCGCCTTGAACGGATGGCCCGAATGACAGTACTGAAAAGAGGAATGATCATTGACGTTAATCTCGATCCCACCAAAGGTTCGGAAACCGGCAAAATAAGACTCTGTATCGTTGTTACCAACGATATTTACAATGAACGTGTTCAGGTTATCCAGGTTGTTCCCGTCACGGAATGGAGTGAGAAAAAAGCTCAAATCAAAACCAATGTGGAAATTGAACCCTCGCCTGACAACGGTTTATCCAAAAAATCCGTGGCCGATTGCCTGCAAACCCGTCCTATTGACCGCCGCCACAGACTGGTTAACATTCGCGGCCGGTTGTCATCTGAAAGAATGCTTGAGATCAATCAGGCACTGAAAGCGGTTTTTGAATTGGACAATGATTGACATAGGGGCTTGAAATTCATGGAGTATCATTCCCCTTATTGATACAATTAAGTACGCTGTCCCCGGAATTATGTGGAATTATAGAATTCTGAACTCGATCCCTCTTATTCATCTTCGTTGGTAGAAAGGAGGGTGTGTAATAATTTTAACTTTTCTAACAATTCATCAAATGTAATTATCTCGACATCTCTCGAATTTCGACGAAATATTTCAAATGATTTTTGTTTCTCCAAATTATCCGGCATTTTCCCAATGACGAGGGCACAATGAACAGCATATGTCTCGATATCATTTATGCGAGAGGCTTCTTTGATCGAAGCTATATTCTTTTGCAGTTCGTATTTTTGGTCTAATGTTTGATTGAGTGAACCAGACAAGGCTACAGATGGTGAATAAACATTCCCTCGATATTCTTTGCCAACAAGCAGTTCCTGTGGCGTTTTAATTTCAATTATAGCTGTATTGTTGGTCATTGAGTTTTTGGCTAAGAAATCAGTTATCTTATCACCAGAGCCTGAAAGCTTACGTCCTCCAACTGATGCTTGGTCTTGCAGCTTGATAATTGGGCAACCGAAAACCATACTAAGTATGAAAGGATTCTCATTAAAAAGATTTTGCCAATGTCGCTCAGTGAGCTGTTTTTCCAACATTTGATTGAACTTTTCGATCATTTGCTCTAACGTAACTAACTCAATGTCCTTTCTTAACTTTAAAAGTTTTGCAGGCTGGTCTTTCGCTATTTTTTTTGTATTTTTCCCAATTATGGATAATGCTATCGATTGATCTGACTTCGACAGATCAATCGCGATGTGTTCAACATCTTTTGCTATTAGTTTAGATAGGGCGGTATCTTGAATCTTTAAAGGCTTTTGAGGGTAATCTTCGTTATCCAGAAAAAAAGCAAGTGAGTTGTTAGCCACAGCTTTTCTTATTTTTAATGATGCCGTTCGGGCGTTACTAATAACTTTACCTAATTCTTTCCTAATTGTTTCAAATTGTGCGTAACTCAGAACACAAGATTTAGAAGTTGGATCGATAGCGGCTTTTTCTAGTTTAGTATTTTTAATAATTAGTTGCTCTACCCCAAAACCCTCCAGTGTAGAGATTAATGGCTGCAACTCTTTTATGAGCCCTAAACCATAATTAAAATCCTTCACAAATCCTGAAGGCAACTCTTCCAGAAAATATTTAATTTCTTCAGAATTTTCAGGAAATTCAAAATCAAACCCTTCAAGAACAATACTTTCAATCATCGGATGTTTGTGTTTAAGGAAATTAGCATTTGAACCGAGTGTATTGATAGGAAAAATCTCAAGATAGTTTTGGGTAATATTTATATTCAAAAGTAAAGTTTTATGTGCCTCTGGGTCTGACGCATCTATTTTTGCAAGTGCAAGCATATCACGGTGAGGTACAAAATAAATTGCATTAAATCCAGGATGTTGCTCTTCGATTAAAAGAGTGCCTTCTGGTCGTTGGGGTATGTCATTTGGAAACAATCGTGCCATGTTATTGTTCTCTTTCCATGAGTCAAGTCGGGACGAGTGTCGCATCTTTAATCTTGACAGATTCCTATATCCCATCGCCCCACTATAAAAATTATTAATGTTTTATGATCTAATTTTTACATGCGCTTTCAACCACTCATTAAAATCATACCGGCTCATCTTACCGGCGGCCAGATCAAGAATGATTTTTTCCTGCTCATCGATGGTGGACTCTATTTCGTGACCGTTCAGGAGGAGGAAGACCTCCATGGCAGCATGGCCAATTCGTTTGTTGCCATCAACAAACGGATGATTCATCACCAGCGAGTAGCAGAGGGCCATGGCTTTATCGATGGTCTCCGGGTATAAATCTTCATTGCCAAAACCCATGCGGGGTTGAGCGATAGCGGATTCAAGTGTGCCAATATCTCTGATCCCCACAGCCCCGCCTGACTGCTGCATAATCGCAATATAAATGTCGAGAATTTCGTTCAATGAAAGGTAGCGTGTCATGCAAGCCGTCGATACAGTTCGGCGTTTTTCTTCAATACATAATCCACAGCAGATTTAAACTGATCATCCGGGCGGGTAAGGAGTTCGTCGATACTGACCTGGACCAGTTCTTCAGGGGTGATGTGCAGACGGCTCGCCATGTCCTTCAGTTTTGCAAAGCGGTCATCTCTGATTGAAAGAGTTATGTCCATAGGCCCAGTCCTTGTTTTATGTTTTCATATGAATACGTTATAGCTTTTGAAATTTTCATAGATCGGGGGAGATGTCAACATGCAAAGAACAGGGCAATCGCATATCACGGACTTTTTTACTGGATCTCATCCAAAAGATCAGGATGGCGCTCAATAACTTTCAAGAACTTGATAAAGAATGCCGGCGGCCGCGTTTTCCCGGTCTCGTATCGTGAAAAGGCCAGTTTCCCGAGACCTAAACGATCAGCGAAATCTTTTTGTGTAAGATTCAACTTGGTTCTGATCCTTCGAATATCCGTTCCAACGTTTTCTTTGGCTGATCGGACAAGAGCCTCCTGGCCTTTAACATACCTTCGATAACTCGCTTCATCCCATACTCCTTCATCGCATTCCTCGCAAAAGTGACCGCTCATGCCATGGAGGGTCAAGGACTGCCCGTCAAGCTCCAGGGTTTCATCTATAGTTTTAAGGATCATGTCAGATCCGCATTCCGGACATTTCATATTGACCTCACTTCATTTTAAATTGGATGACAGGTGGGCGGCCATCCTCATACCATGTGACCTTGATATATACGATCACACCGCTATCCGTATGGCCGTGATAAACATCCTGCCATATTTGAGCCTCCCCATGGGTGGTCATGGCCTTGTAAAAATCTTTCCGGGTAAGCTTGATGACCACCTTCCGCATATCGTTTTCCGTCAATCCAAGTTGAAGGCCGCCGCGCAGGGCTGTCATTGTGAATGGCCTGGATGCGGGGTCTTGAACCACGGCCTTAATTTTTCCAAGATCATAATGTGGCTTGCGCTTTTCCATGCTTAAAAAATAATCAATATGATAAATTTAGTCAATATGATAATTGTACAGGGAATACCGTTCATTTGGACAAAAAACTATCATCTCATGATTTCAACGCCGCCCTGGCCTCGTCCAGCGTTTCGTAAATATGGGGTGAAACGTTACGCTGTTTCAGTGAATCCCCCAGCTTCATGCTCATGAATGAGCTGGTGGTATAACGGGTCACATCAATGTAGAAATCATCAATGATCTCTTTGACCACATCCAAGTACTCGTCAATGAATTCGGGGCTGATATCGAAATTGTCGTAGTTGACCACGGCGTTGACCCGTTTTCCAAGGGGTTTGAGAATGTTTGAAACTGATTCTCTGATTTCCCGGATTTCGTCGGAAGACCGGATAACGAGGCTTTCAAAATTGACGAAGAACAGGTTGTGCTCTGCGTCGTAGGACAGACGGTCGGGAATGGGAATGGACAGAAGTTCCGTTTTCAGACCCATGGGAGCGGGCTTGAAAATACGTTTGTCCATGAGACGAGGTTTTTGAGGGATAAGGGGAGCAAAATCCATCTGGGCAAGAATGTCTCGTTCAAGATCCACACCCGGCGCGATTTCCGTTAAAACAAGACCCGCTTCCGACAGTTCAAATACGCAGCGTTCGGTGATGTACAACACTTTTTTACCACTTTGAGCAGCCACTTTTCCTGAAAAGGTGATCTGTTCCACATCGTTTAGAAATTTCCGGGATTTGCCTTCGGTCATGATCTGGATTTTACCGTCCGAGATTCCGATTGAAAGACCTCCAGCCGTAAACGTTCCTACGAAAATAACTTTCATGGCGTTCTGGCTGATGTTGATGAACCCGCCGCATCCGGCCAGACGTGGTCCGAATTTACTGACGTTGAGATTGCCGAACCGGTCGGCCTGGGCAAGGCCCAGGAAACACACGTCCAGACCTCCTCCGTCGTAATAGTCGAACTGGTAGGGCTGATCAATCACCGCATCCACGTTGGTGGCGGCTCCAAAACTCATGCCCCCTGCCGGAATACCGCCGATGACCCCGGGCTCTGCAGTGAGGGTCATGTAGTCCAGAACCCCTTCTTCCGCCGCCACCTGGGCCACGCCTTCGGGCATGCCGATCCCTAAATTCACCACACTGTTGGGTATCAGCTCGAAAGCGGCACGCCGGGCGATGATTTTCCGTTCGTCAAGATCCATGGGTTTGATGGACGACACCGGAACCCGGAACTCTCCGGCGTAGGCCGGATTGTAAAGGGTATCAAATGTCTGCATGTGATATTCAGGTTTGCTGGCCACAACCACGCAGTCCACCATGATGCCGGGGATTTTCACGGAACGCTGATGAAGCGCCCCACGTCCGGCCATACGTTCCACCTGAACGATCACAAGACCTCCGCCATTTTTCGCCGCAATGGCCAGAGACAGACTTTCAAGGGTCAACGCCTCTTTTTCCATGGTGATGTTGCCGTCGGTGTCTGCTGTGGTTCCACGGATAATGGCCACATCGATTTTCTGGGTTTTGTAAGCCAGGTATTCTTTTCCGTCAAAGGTGATCAGCTCCACCAGCTCTTCCTGGGTTCGTTCGTTGATTTTTCCGCCGCTGATCCGTGGGTCTACAAAAGTTCCAAGACCCACTTGTGAAATGGTCCGGGGCTTATGGGCTCCTGAATCACGAAGCATGTGGGCTAGACAGCCCTGGGGAAAATTGTATGCTTCGATTTTATTCTGAATGGCCAGAGCCTGCATTTTAGGAACAAGCCCCCAATGCCCGCCAATCACCCGTTTGATCATCCCCTCATGGGCCAGATGGTTTGCCCCACGGTCCACACCGTCACCCTGACCGGCTGCGAAATAAAGGGTAAGATCCCTGGGATTCCCCGTTTCAAGAAACCGTTTTTCAAGGGCGATGGCGATTTCCTCAGCAAAGCCGCTGCCCACAAAACCGCCGGTGGCAACCACATCACCGTTCTTGATAATGGCCACGGCCTGTTCAGCCGAAACCTGTTTGTTTTTGTGCAGCGAACCAGTTCCGAAACCTGTGTTTAACGGATGAAACAACGCTTTTTTATTCATGGAGATCTCCCATATGTGTTTTAAAATTGGGGATATGAAATTGCATTTTGAAAGACGCCGGTCCGGCGTGATAGGGTGATTTTTTTAAATAATCTTGTGCATATTTATAACAGATTTTGTGTTATTTCAAATGGTTTTTGTTTTATATGAGGAAATCCTTTTCTGGTGAATCATTCATGTTGCCATAACCTGGAGGCTCATGTATGGTAATTGTTACCTTAAAAATGACGTGTCCAAAACTTGGCCCGACAATAAAAAACAGACTCTCAGGAAACACATGATGAAGAACACCTTCAAACGTTATATGGTTTCAAAAAATTATCTTTTTCTAATCGTGGCCTTTCTTCTGGCAACCCTGACTCTCAGCTGCGGAAAAAGCGACAACTCTGATGAGGTGGCCGATAACGGTCAGATGACTGTTGGTGAATACAAACAGACTGCCACCAGCCATGACGACGTCACGGACGGAGAGCCGGGTCTTTGTGATTTTACAAGCTATAATGAAAAGGCACTGGTTGTTCATAGGGCTCTGGGATTGAAATACGACTCTGAACCGGTGAATCGTGTGGTCTGCACGGCCAGTCTGTTCAGTGTCATTGACATGCTGGCTGAGGGTGCGGTGGGTGAAACGATCGAATACATGAACGAACGGTTGCCTTTCCTCTCCGATTTTCAGGGCTGCCTGTCAAACCCGGATCTTGCCCTGACCCATTACATGTGGGGCCAGAAAGAATACAGGTTCAGTAAAGAATATCTCCAGATTCTGGATACTCTGACCACCCCCCAATTCGGTGAATTAAATTTCCGAAACAGCGCAGTGACCGCCGTAAGTGAAATTGCCTCAATCCTTGATCTGACCATGGTCGCAGACGAGATCAGCAGTATGACACGGATGGTTCTCGGGGCAACGGCGGCCATCGACATCGAAACCGGGGTCCTCGCCCATGTCAGCGAAAGGTTCGACGGCCTGTTCGAAAACTTCGACGGTATTCAGTACAGCAAACCCCACCTCAGAATTCAGGGGGAATATGGTTGTTTCACGTCGGAAGACCTCCGGGCTGTTGATGTCTCATCAGAAACCAGCTCCCTTTCCATGCTTTTCATTTTTCCTTTAAATGAAGCCTCTTTAGAAGCCCTTGTTCAAAACCTGGAGAGCCGTGTGCCGACCATTATCGCGGCCTTGCAACCCGAAGAAACGTCCTTTGCCGTACCCGAGTTTGCCATTGAATCCTTGTATGATCCCTCATATATCCTGAATCTCAGCTTAACCGACCAGAATTTTTCAGGCGTAAACGGCCTTGGCTACCTGTTCGTGCAGGACATGATCGTCCATTCCAGAATCGAACTGAACTTCCAGTCTCTCACCGCTTCAGGGTCAGCAGCATCCATTCTTGATGCAACAGCGGATGAACCGGATTCTGTATGGAATGGTTGGGCGGGGGGCGTCATTTATCAGAATATATCTCTAAAACAATACATCAAAGAAGGCATTGCCGACAGCACTCCGTTTCTCTTCATTATCCGCGACAAAACCACTGGCGCCATCCTGTTCAGCGGCAACCTTGTCCGTTCCGGTGGGACGGTAGCTGGTCAGTGGGTTGATTCCATGGTTAATGTCGATTACGATCCGATTGATGTTGAATTAGGTGATCTGATCGGTGGGAGTGTATATATACTCGCGCATTAGTTCACTGCACCTCGTTCCGGGGATTCTCCCCGGAATGCACTCCACGGAGGCTCCGCCTCCAACGTCGCACATCACGGACTGTTTTTTATTCGCTACCCACTTCCATACCTTAAAAAAATCGACAGATTTTCCTAATTATACATGTGTGTGCATACTGCTCGAATCGTTTCTTATTTACTCGTATTTAGAGTGCGTCGATCTCTCCATTTTTGGAGGCGAAGCCTCCGGTTAAGCATTCCGGGGAGAATCCCCGGAATGAGGGGCTGGTGCGCGACGCGATTGGGAGTGGAACATATCAACAGCATTGCCTCGGAGGGCTGCCAGAGGCAAACTCAATATACATCTTCGCTAAAAATCTTCGTTTCTCTTACCCGGTAAAGCCAAAGACAACAAATGCTCACAGCAGTTGAGTTTTTAATCAGGCCATGTTACTTTTTGGTTACATCTCTATGTGTGAGGTCATTCTGTTACAAATAAAAAGGAAACGATGATGAACGCCGACACCGATGATGAAACAACAAGACCCGTTGAAACAGTGGACATGTACCGTGCTGTGTTCGAAAATACGGGAACGGGAACCATCATCATCGACCACGATATGACCATTCTTTTTGCCAATGCCACTTTTGAAGCCATGACCGGGTATTCGCGGGTGGAAATCGAAAACACCATGAAGTGGTCCCAGTTTGTTGCCCCGGAAGATCTGGACAGGATGCAGAGTTACCATTACGGGCGGCGGAATCCGGGTGCGGTCATTCCCACCGAATACGAATGCCGGATTCTGGACAAGGGGCAAAACCTCCACTACATCTACATGAAAGTGGGCATGATCCCGGACAGCAAACGAAGCATCGCTTCGTTCATGGACATTACAGAAAGAAAGCGGGCGGAAAACCGATTAAGGGAAAGCGAGGCAAAACTCTCGGCCATTGT
>JBAZWJ010000042.1:0-53959 GCA_041660385.1 Desulfobacteraceae bacterium
TCTTCCGATCTTTACAGGACAATAGTCCTTCTACTCTTAATTTTCAGATGATGTCAATAACAAATCTCTTTTGAATAGCAATAGTCTATTGTTGTGTTGCATCATGGGTCTGATTGTCTAAAACAGCTTCGATGCCAAACCCTGATTCGCTTATCATTAGAAAAAATATTTCAGTCTGCAATGAACAGCTTGAGAGATTCAATAACAGGCGGATCTTCTGTGTCGATGACAGTAATTACGTCTTTGTAAAGCCGTTCTTTCATTTTGCCGAAGATTCCCTTTTTCTTGGTGAATGTTTTAGCGAAATTGACAGCATCATTCATAAGTTCATCTGTGTTTTCAGAGGCTTTTTCGATCACATGGTGCTCAAAAAGTTCAAGTGCTCCAACTCTTCGACCTGAAAGATACATTTCGTTGAATTTGTAACGCGGGATAGCTTTTTTAACAAATGCAAGCATACCAGGAAGAAACGGAATACCAAGATTGACTTCCGGGAAACAGAAAAAGCCCCTGTCCGAACGCATGAATCTGAAGTCACATGCGCAGGAAATGATGGCTCCATTTCCGAATGCATGACCATTGATTGCTGCAATCGAAGGGACAGGAAGGAGGATGAGTTTTTTGAATACAGAGTTCATATTGAACATGAATTCTTTGATTTCATCGAAATCCTGTTCTTGAAATCTTTTTCCTATCCAGTCCACATCGATACCCACAGAAAATGATTTTTCATCGGAGGAGGTCAGAATCATAGCGTTAACGGATGGATCCCCAGACACAAGATCAAGGATGTGATTCAATTCTTTGGAAAATTCAAGGTTGTGAGGGTTTCCGCCATTGCACATGGTGACAAAAGCTACGCCATCGTTTTTTTCAAACGTAATTAAAGCCATAAATAATGTCCTTATTATAATAGTGATAGGTATGGGAAAGATTTTTTGATTTCATTGTTTTGGTTGATTATACTTTTTGAAACGAGGAATTAACCTCTTGTCTTATTATCATTTGGCTGTACAATAAATAATAGCGTTTTTTAAGCTGATCATAAAGGGCTATATATCGTTCAACCGATTTCAAACTTTATAATTCAACACATTCACAGTCACAAGACATTTTTATGTGGATACTTTTTTTAATCGAATGGAAAAGAGACACGAATTTTTTAAATGTTTTATTTATAAGGGCTTTAAATAATCGAATAGAGCAGTTTGATATTATTGACAAGGAAGTTGATTTTATATACCGTGATAACTTCACAATCTTAGAAACAGAACCGGCAGTAGACACACGTTTTTTATCACTTGCAGAGGGTTGAGGCTTGTCGACTGGGATTTACTGAATGCATGAGTGAATCATGCTTACAAAGACAAGAATCTCTCCCGATCCTGATGGGGAATACCATGATTATTGGATTGGACGTGGGAGGAACGCATACCGATGTCGTTCTTATCGGGCCTGAAGGCCCGATGCGAGAAGTGAAAGTCTTGACTGACCGCTCTGATCTATTCAAATCCGTTCTGTGCGGCCTTGAAAAGATCACCGAAGGTATAGACACCAAATTGATTAAACGGGCAGTTTTAAGTACGACACTTACAACGAACGCCATTGTGACAGATCAGGTTGAGTCGGTGGGAATGATTGTTCTTGCCGGTCCTGGGATTGACCCCATGTCCTACAAAACCTGCGAGCAATATTACTGTGTTTCAGGCTCAATTGATCACAGAGGGCGTGAAGTTGCCGGTGTCATTGAAGACGAGGTTCTTAGGGCTGCGGCCCGAATGAAAATTGCAGGAATAAAGTATGTGGGAGTCGTGGGAAAATTTTCGACTCGTAATCCATCCCATGAAATTCGTGTTGAAAAAATTCTTATCGATTACGCCTTTGAAAAGATTTTTACGGGGCACAGGATCTCAGGGAACTTAAATTTCCCAAGAAGAATCGCAACCACTTTTCTCAACGCATCGGTCTATCCCATTCACAACCAGTTCTACAGTGCAGTGAAGAAATCCCTCATGGAAAAAGGGCTCAGCATACCTATCCATATTTTGAAGGCCGATGGTGGAACCATGAATTTTAACGCATCCATCGATTTCCCGGGCCAAACGATTCTTTCAGGACCAGCGGCCAGCGTGATGGGGGCCATTACATCAGCTCCAAAGGATGGAGATGTTGTTGTTCTCGATATTGGTGGAACAACAACGGATATTGCGGTTCTTATCAATAAATCACCTGTGTTGGAACCTCTTGGGATAACACTTGGGAAATACAAAACCCTTATTCGTTCACTAAAAACGTTCTCTCTTGGCGTTGGCGGTGACAGCTTGGTGCAAGTGAAAGACGGAGAAATTGTTGTTGGTCCGATGCGTAAGGGTCCGGCCATGGCGTATGGTGGGAAGTATCCAACCCCTACAGATGCTTTATTTGTGCTTGAGAAAATTGAAAACGGCGACGCAGCAGCCGCTTACGATGGAATAAAATCAATATCCGACACAATGGGTATTTCCGTCGCAGCAGCGGCAGAAAAAATTTTCGAAAAAACATGCAGCCTCATCCTTCTGGCCGCCGACAGGCTTGTTGAAGACATCAACAGCAAGCCTGTTTATACGGTTCATGAGCTTTTAGAAGGATATGTCGTTCGACCGACACGTATTCTTGTTCTTGGGGGGCCAGCACTCTATTTCACTGAACATTTAAAGAAAATATCCGGCTACCATGTTGAAACCATTCCAAAGTGGGGCGTTGCAAATGCCATAGGCGCAGGGCTTGCCCGTACCACATGCGAAGTCACACTTTTTGTTGATACGGAAAAAGGCATTGTTTTAGCCCCTGAAGAAAATTACTCCAAAACCATACGTTCCATGTACTCTTTCAGTGATGCAGAAGATACCGCACTTGAACTTTTAAAGAAAAAAGCCGTCAAGTACGGTTCTGATGCTGAAAATCTTGAGACGGAAATCGTCGAAAGTCTCTGTTTCAACATGGTCAGGGGATTCAGAACCACGGGTAAGAATATCCGCATTAAAACTCAAGTGAAACCGGGGTTGATACAAGGGTACGGCACCTGATTGAGTAATTGCTGGAATTTGCGCTTTGCGCTTGATGCATCTGAAATAATGATCGTAAGAAACGATAAAAAAAACCGGAGTTTAGCATGTTGAAAGCACTCGATAAAACAGGGCTCGTTTTTTTCCCTGCATTCGACTGGGCTATTGATCCCACACATCCCGAAAGGGAAGAGCGGCTTCTGTATACTCAGGATCAGGTGTTCGAAGAGGGAATCCTTGATATCGAAGATATCGTGGAGTACAAACCCAGCCTTGTGAGCGACATGGATATCAAGAGGGTTCATTTCTGTGTACCCGATGTTTTTTCAGTGACGACAAAATCCCATTTTATCAGTGCCGGTGGTGCCATCACCATGGGCCGAGCCTTAATGGAAAAAGAAATAAAACGTGGCTTCGCCCTTGTAAGGCCTCCAGGCCACCATTCCATGCGAGTGGTTCACGGCAATCGAGGGTTTTGTAATATCAACAACGAAGCCATTCTCGTGGAGTTCTTGCGAAAAAATTACGGCGTAAAAAGAGTCGCCATCGTGGATACGGACTGCCATCACGGCGACGGAACCCAAGATATCTACTGGCATGATCCGGACACCCTTTTTATATCCATACATCAGGATGGACGGACACTTTACCCAGGCACGGGATTCACGGAAGAACTGGGTGGCCCTAACGCATTTGGGACGACCTTGAACATTCCTCTACCTCCTTCCACATCGGATGAGGGTTATCTTTATACCATTGAAAATGTTGTCCTCCCCATACTTGACGAATTCAAGCCGGAAATCATCATTAATTCCGCTGGGCAGGATAATCATTTCTCCGATCCGTTGACCAATATGAATTTTTCAGCCCAGGGATATGCCAACCTGACCCGGATGTTAAAACCCGACATTGCCGTACTTGAAGGAGGATACTCCATCGAAGGGGCTCTTCCCTATGTGAATACCGGCCTTATCCTCGCTCTTGCCGGTCTTGACTACAGCGGTATTGTCGAACCAGGTTATGATGCAGCGCGAATTTCTCAATCTGAAGAGGTGTCACGGGCTATAAGAAAAATTGGTGACGTGGTTCTTTCCAACTGGAAGACACGGAAGGATATGCAGGATAAAATAAGGAGAGGAAGAGATTATATCGAACGTCGTCGGACCATCATGTATGATACGGACATGATCTACGAAATGCAGAAAGACGAAATCAGAATCTGCGATGACTGTGCCGGAGCTTTGAAAATTGACAGTTCTGCCGATACGGGTCAGCATATTCTGGGTATTTCAATTCCTGTGAATGCGTGCAAGGTTTGCACTCAGGTTGCCCATGACTGGTTTGATCAGGCTGAGAAAGGCCCCTATGAAAGAGCTTTTCTCCAGGATCGGCCCAATGACGAGTACAAGGAAAAAATACTGAAACGGCGCTGATGGAACCATGTTATCCCACATTCGGTAAATATCTTGAAACAAGATCGAAAATTATCCGGTCCGTGCGGCGATTTTTTTATGACAGGGATTATATTGAGGTCGAAACCCCCATTAGGATCCCATGTCCGATTCCTGAAGCCCATATTGATCCATACGAATCAGAGGGATGGAGTCTCCAGGCCTCACCCGAAATCTGCATGAAGCAACTCCTATCCCGTGGGCATGGACGTCTTTTTCAAATCGCACGTGTTTTTCGAAAAGATGAAAGAGGCGATAAGCATCTGCCGGAATTCAGTCTTCTTGAGTGGTATACCAAAGATGCCACTTATCTTGATCTCATGGACCAGGCCACGGTACTTTTTCTCGAACTATCAGCGGATATGGGCCTGGGGCAATCGCTTCAATATCAAAATCATGCGATCAGCTTGAAACCTCCATGGGACAGCATCACTGTTGCCGAAGCGTTTGAACGTTACAGCTCAACGACTGTGGAAAAGGCGCTTGAGAATGGAAGCTATGATGAGGTTATGGGCCTTGAAATCGAACCGAAATTGGGGTTTGATAAGCCTGTTTTCCTTTATGACTACCCGGAATCGAAGGCATCCCTTGCAAGGCTGAAACAGGAAAATCCCAAGGTGGCCGAAAGAGTGGAACTTTATATTGCAGGTCTTGAACTTGCCAACGGTTTCACGGAATTGAACGATTGCGAAGAACAGAGTCGTCGTTTCAAGTCTGAACATACGTTGAGAAGCCAGCTGGGGAAAAAGAACTATCCGCTGCCAGAACCCTTTCTCCAATCTCTGGCCCAAATGCCTCCATGCGCGGGGATAGCCGCAGGCCTTGACCGCATCGTCATGTTGTTCTGCGACACGAAATCCATCGACGATGTGGTGGCCTTTGTTCCTGAGAATCTATAATCCTGAGTTTACAAAGAACCTTTTCTTGACACCTTGCCGGTTATCGCTTACCGTGCGGATTCGAAAACGCTTGAGTTATATGTGACAATCCTTTTGGAGTTATAGTATGAACGCTTTGAAAAAAGCTGGTGGAGTTGTTCTATCCATTTTGATGTTGATGATCGTCGTTTTCACTTCGATTGTTTTTTTCTGCCTGTCTCTGATTATCTGGTTTTTTACGGCTTCCTTCGATAAGAACAGAAAAGTGCTTCACAGATTTACATGCTACTGTCTGGCGTTCTGGGCTTATATCATGCCCACCTGGCGGATCAAGGTGGAAGGTCGCGAGAAAATTCGTAAAGACGGGGTTTACGTGATCGTTGCAAACCACCAGTCCCAACTTGACATTGTTATGACAGCTCTTCTGTTCACCCATTTCAAATGGATTTCCAAAGCGGAAATCGTGAAGGTTCCCATCCTGGGATGGCAGATGGCGTTAAACAAGTATATTCTTCTTAGAAGAGGTTACGTTAATAGCATTTCGAAGATGATAGAAGATTGCGAAAAGGCTCTTGAAATGGGCTCATCCATACTTCTTTTCCCGGAGGGAACCCGGAGCGAAGACGGAGAAATCAAGCCGTTCAAACCGGGTGCGTTCATACTTGCGGAAAAACAAAAAGTGCCTGTACTCCCCGTGGTTATATACGGGACGTTGAACGCCTTACCGAAACACAGCCTTATGTCTCTGGGTGTTCATCAGATCCGTCTGAAAGTTCTTGATGAGATTCCATATGATGAATATTCGAAGTTCAGTCATGAAGAGAGTCAGGAGCAAACACGTGATCTGATGGCCAAACACCTGAATCTTATTAAAAAACGTATCGACCTTGGTTTGTTTTAGCATCGTGTCAGGCGAATGATTTATTTCGTGATGTTAAGACGGAAAAAAAGATCCGCCGGGTTTTTATTTTTTTCTTTTGAGCGATAGGGGCTCACACAGATGGGAAGCCCCCAGGCCTTGTCTTCTTCTTCTCGGTTTATTTCAAGATTGAGCATCAGTTCATAGGGGTTTAGTTTTTTCATCTCAATTTCCGGTGTTTTAGATGGATCTCTAAGAACATCAAGCAAACTTTTGTTCGGTCCGATTTCTCCGATGGAATAGGAATCGATAGTCCCCTTGAATGATCTTGTCGAATGGGGAAATGCTCCATACTGAACAGGGCTGCAATCTCCGAAAGGAGTGATGAACATCTTGAATTCCGATTGCCTCAATGCGTTACACGTCCCTTCCCAATCATTCCAGAACAGATCATTGCGGGAAAGAGAACACGTGAAATTGACAAACAAAGATTTATACGAATCGTGACTCGCAACAATTCGTGCCTCACGGATTGAATCTTCCATGTGTTCGACGACTTCAGGTTTATAAGTTGAAAAATAATCCGGCTTGAAGTCGACATAATCAACTCCCAGTTCTCTTGCCATTTCAAGCAGGGGAATGAGTTGTGTATGGTTCGACGGCAGGATGATACTGTTGAACCCGATTTTACAAGAACTTTGAGCCTTATCACGCTCTTCGACAAGTTTTCGGATATTTTTTTTAAGTTCAGGAAGGGCTTCCCCTTTCCGGTCGTCACTATTTGAAAAACAGATTTCCTGGTACTGGTTTTCGTCAGGAGTGCTCAGGTTGATTCGAACATCGTTTGTCTGGAGCGCTGCTGTCCTTCGTAAGGAATCCGAAAATAATAGCCCATTGGTGAACAGTTTTACCGGAGCCCCTATTTTTTTTGCCTGGTGTATTATGGAACTCATGGTGATGATATCGGTCAAGGGTTCTAAACCACCTGAAATTTTGACCAGAATATCAGATCCCTTTTTCTTCATGATATTCAGGTCTTCGAATACATTCTCAAGGACATCTTCATTGAGAGGCGTTTTTTTTCCTTTTCCATCACCAACAAGCCTCCGTCGTCCTTGTTTGTCTATTTTGACGTTGGGGCAGTAAATACAGCGGCTTGGACACGTGGTGCCTACAAAAAAAACAAGGGTGTATTGCTGGTGATTGAAATAATGGTTTACCACGTTAAAATAATCTCTGTTCTTCGATTCTGTGAAGAAAGTCTGGCAAGCTTTGGATCGCTGGATCATTTTGTAAATCACCGCAAGTCCATCGCGGCTTATTCCATATTGATCGGATATGTTTTTACCTGAAAGGTAAGGTTTGGCTTTTAGTTCATTAACAACAGACCAGGCTTTTTCAACCATTTCATTTGCAGTAATTGTCGAGGCTGTGGCTGGCTTATCCGGAACAGACCATTTTTTTTGGATTTCTTTTTTAAGAGAGAGAAGCTCAGTGTGCAAATCGTTTTTAAGATAATATTCCATGATCTCCTCCTTGTATGTCAATATTCAATAAAGGTATTGAATTATAGTTGCTTATAATTATTAACATCGATGAAAGCCTGATTGGAAATAGACGGAAATTCATTTTGGGTCACATTGGCGCAGAGCTAACTGACGAATGAGCTGTTCATGATGTGGTTCCTTAACCTTATCTGATTGGGCGATATGTGTCAATCCACAGTTGCGCCGGAGTATCGTTGGTAACATTATTTATCATGCTATACGATAAATGTTTATCTTGAAAAGAATATCAGAAGCAATTCCACAATTCATCCAGGATATAATTCGGGATTCTGAAAGTGTATATTTCGCCTGTTGCAAATAATAAAGTTATTGACATTTACCCGGCAAAAAAGTGATTGTCTTCTTTTAAAAAATCGTCTTAATCAAAATAAACTAAAAGAAAAATCCTCTTTTAACAACAGCACAGTGTTTATTTACTGTACAACACCATTCGTGTGTTGTCATCGGTAGATGAATGATACAGACCAGGAGGCAACCATGATTCGGCGTGTGATCTTTAATAAAAAGGGTGGTGTCGGCAAAACGACCATTACGTGTAATCTGGCTGCCATAAGCGCAGAATGTGGAAAAAAGACCCTTGTGGTTGATCTTGATCCTCAGGGAAATGCGAGTCAGTATCTGATGAACGACCAGATCCAGGCATCCAGAGATGGACGGAAGACAGTATACGATTATTTCAAAACCATGATAGATACGGTCAGCCCCTTTGGATTTAATCCGTTTTTTTCCAAATTGGACGGTAAGGATGGTAGCTATGCTTTTTATAGAGAAGAACACAGAAGAAGCTGCTATGAACATATTATTAAATAGACGGTATTTTGGTAATGTCGGCTACAATACCGATTGAATTATAGGGGAAGAAGTTAAGAAAGAAAGGAGTCATAAATATGCAGGATTGCGGCGACAGAAAAAATTTTCGTTTTGAGCGAATACGAATGGTTTCGGTTTTATTGATCGGGTTGTTGTTGATGATTTTTATTTATGGAAATGAACTCTATGCCGATTCCAAACGAGATCAGGCAAAAGAAGCAGAGTATTTAAAAACTCTGGAACTCAAGTCGCCGGAGGCTGCAAAACATTTCCGCATAGCTACTGCGGCGTTGGATAAACAGGATAATAATATAGCCGTCAAGGAATACAGGGCAGTTCTTGAATTGGTTCAAGACCATGTGCCTGCTTTGAGACGGTTGAGTTATGTGATTGAGGATAAAGAAGAATCGCTGAACCTTGCCCGCAAAGCTCTGAACCTTGAAAATCATCCGTATAACAAGACGGCAGTCATTCGTGCATTGATGGAACTCGATAGTGAAACTAATAGAGATGAAGCGGTAAACTTGTCCACACAACTCGTGAATGAGATGCCGGATGATCTGGATGCCCAGGTAATAGTATGCCAGGCTGCTATTAATGGAAATAATATAACCTTACTGAACACAGCCGTGTCGCATATTCAAAAGATAGAACCAGAGAGTATCCCTGCGCACTACTATGCTGGAATTGTCGCAGCCATCACTGAAAAATGGGAAAAAGCTGAACAGGAGATTTTACGTGCAAAAGAATTGGGATTGCCGGCTGAAATGGCTGACAACTTATTGGAAAAATCCGGTATCCGAAGTCAGGCTAAAAAATGGCGATTCTTTCGTTATGGAGCATACGGAACACTTGCATGGGTAGCAGGCCTTGTTTTACTCTTATTATTCGGCATGATCTTGTCTGGGTTGACGCTTAAAGCAGTAGAAAACGATAATCAGAGGATGTCAGAGACTCCTTCGGAATCTATCCGTCTGATTCGTCGCTTTTACTCGACTGTCTTGGGGCTTACCTCCTTTTATTATTATGTTTCACTGCCTTTGGTAATTTTGTCAGTTATTGTTGCCGGCGGTGGAATAATCTACGGTTTTTTTGCTTTGGGGCACATTCCGATCAAACTGGTCGCTGTTGTTGGCTTGCTGATGGTAGTCACCCTGTATTCCATTACTAAAAGTCTATTTATTCGTGTTAAGGATGAGGATCCAGGGCCGCGATTGGAAGAAGACGAAGCCCCTGAATTGTTTGCTTTGTTGAAAGAAATTGCCAGGAATATCGGAACGCCAATGGTAGATTCTGTATATATTGTCCCAGATGCGACTGTGGCGGTGTATGAACGTGGTTCTTTATTGAAAAGATTTTTAGGACGGACCGATCGCTGTCTTATAGTAGGGCTGGGGGTTCTGAAAGATATGACCCAGCTTCAATTGAAAGCAATATTGGCTCATGAGTTCGGTCATCTCAACAATCGGGATACTGCTGGCGGTTCGCTGGCATTGCATGTCCGGCGAAGCATTATTTCTTCAGCTCAGGCAATGGCCGACGGAGGTGTCGCACAATGGTACAATCCGGCCTGGCTGTTTATTACTTCTTTTTACAAGATATTCCTCAGAGTTTCGCAGGGTGCATCCCGATTGCAGGAGGTTCTGGCTGATCGATGGGCTGCGGTTATCTGCGGGGCTCAGGCTTTTGCAGAAGGGCTTACTCATGCCGTCCGTCAAGACATCGAATTTAAGTTGCTCAGTGATATTGAAATCAGTCTCGCCCTGAAAGAAGAACGTAATTTGAATAATCTTTATTCACTTGAAATCCCGCAAACATGGCCTTCTCTGAATACAAAAAATGACGAAGCTACGGAACAACAGTCGGAACAACCCGACAAATTACCTGTTGAACTTATTGAAGAAGCGTTTCAGGAAGCCATCGGAAGAGACGCAACTGCCTATGACAGCCATCCGGCACCCAAACAGCGAATTGAATGGGTCAACAAACTGACGGATATCGGCCCAGTTCATGACAATGGCAAGCCAGCATGGGAGTTATTTGGTAATTTCACATCACTACAGGAATCAATGACCCGGCATATTGATGAAATGGTACAAAACAGCATCAAATATGCCTGAAAAACCGTGAAGGACGTATCTGTTTCTGACTGGAATGTGGCTAAGAAAGAATCAAACGGAATGTTTCATGTAACCCAAACCCAGAGAATACAAAGAAATCGGCCACCTCTGTCCGTCCCAAGTTCTACGCCGAAAAATCGATCTGCTGAACCGTCCCCACGCCGCCGGTTTCCTTGAGATAAACCCCTGTTTTCTGAACCTGAGCCATGAGTTCGTTGGACTGGTTTTTCAGATCAAAGGATGTGTCCGCATTGCCAAGATAAATGGCGCCTACATTGGCTTTTTTCAGGCTTGTCAGAACATCCGCATCATTTTCACGATTCCACAGGGAGAGCTTGGTGTAGATGCTGTCGTTTTCGTCAATCCAGTTGTTGCTGTCTTCGTCGTAGGCGGCAAGTTCTTCAAAGCCATCACCGGTCTGGGGGCCAAAAAGCTCGCTGCCATCGTTGACTTTTCCGTCTTTGTTCTTGTCGAAAACAAGGAAACCGCTGCCAGGAGCAAGTTGCCGGATTGTTTCCGCTTTTCCGTCCATGGTGAGGTCGAATTCAAAGCTCATATCTTCCAGTTCCGCTGCTGTACCGGCATAGTTGATGACCAGAGGGTCGATGAGGGCAGCGCCTGCTTTGATTTCAAGACGTTCTTCACTGAAATATTCTCTACTCATCGACAGGTCCATGGAAAAGGAAATTTCTTTTCCGTCGGCTGTTTTGACAAGGCCCTGGGCTGAAAAGCTGGTTTGTTCAGATTCGTAGTGGGATTCGTAATGGGTGTAACTCATGCCCCATTCCTGTTCCTGGGGTGTCTGTTCGGTTTGTTCGGAGCTGGCTTGTTCGGGAGTTGGTGCAGAAGCCTCGGGGGCGGATCTGTCTATTCTTGCAAGCTTGATTTCTCTGCCGGTGATGGATTCGATCATGCGTTTCAGGGTCATCAACCGGGAGTCGAAACCCTGTTCGTCTTCATCCAATGCAGCCTGTTCAGCACTCTGGCTGGAAACACTGATGGCGGACTGCTTCATGCTCAAACGGATTCCTGCTTTTGCTTCGGCAGATAGGCTCACCCGGTCAGCGGTCCGCATGCGTTCACCCGGATTCGGGTCGAGCTCCTGTTTTACACGCTGGTCTTTCCGTTTTCCCCATTCCCTGAGTTCTTCTGTTTCCTGTTGTTTTTCTTCGTACACCCGAGATGACGATAAATTGATGTTGTAGCTGTCTATTTTCATATAAACCATCCCTTGCTTTTGTTGTTGAAAAGGCGTCCATGCCTTGATTCCCGTGGTGATGGTGGCTCATCTCAGGTAAATTCAACATCTGTATCTGTTGCAATAAAACCACAGAAACCCTGATATGGATATCGGCTGATTGAGGATTTTTCTTTAAGCTTTTGCTTGCGAAAATAGAAAAGAAAATCTATAAAAAAAATCTATCATTTCGTGGGGGAGGATAGCTATAAACAGATCAATTAAAATAACGCCAAAAGGCGCTGCTTTTGTATTGTCTTTTTTTCTGATGATGTTTTTTTCATCGCTGAAATTGGCTTGCGCTGGTGCCTTTTATCTTGATCGGACCGTCGACTCGGTGCATCTCGGACCTTATGCCGATGTGTACGAAGACAAAACAGGCAACCTCTCGATAACCGATATACTGAGTCAATCGAATTCAGGGAACTGGACAAGAACAAAAGGCAAAACCCTCAATTTCGGTTTCACCTCATCGGTGTATTTCATCAAAGTCACTCTTGTGAACAAAGACAAGGAAAAATTAGAAAATCTCCTTGAAATTGCTTACCCCCTTCTCGACCACATCAAGGTTGATTTCATCCGTAACGGCGTACCGGCTGAAGGGTATCTTCTGGGCGACAGCTATCCTTTTTCCGCACGGATAATCGAGCATCGAAATTTCATCATTCCGGTCCATATCAATCCATCGGAAACAGTGGACGTTTTTTTCAGAATAAAAACAAAAAGCTCCATGCAGATTCCATTAAACTTAACCAGCATAAAGACGTTTATCAGGCAGAACCAGATAAAGGACCTGTGTTACGGGATGTATTACGGCATCATGATTGCCATGATTCTTTACAACCTTTTCGTGTTTATCTCCGTTCGAGAAGCCTCGTACCTTTACTACGTATTTTATGTGATCTCCATGGCATCTTTTCTGTTTTCTATCAACGGATTCAGCTACCAGTATTTATGGCCTGACAGCATATGGTGGAACGAACAATTTCTTGCTGCAAGCATTGGAAGTGTGGTTCTTTTTGCCCATTTGTTCACACGGATTTTTCTTGATCTTCCCGGTTACAAGCCAGGGATGAATACATTGAGTATATACCTTGCCATCTTTTTGTTTTTAAATCTGATGGCCTGTTTTATCATTCCCTATGGCACCGTCATATTCTCCACCATTGGCATCGCTGTATTTATGATACTCGTGTCTCTTCTGCTCGGGGTGATCCTCTGGATCAGCGGGTATACAGCCGCACGGTTTTACACCTTGTCCTGGCTGGCTATGCTTCTGGGTGGCGCTGCTCTTGCCCTGAACAAAATAGGGGTTCTTCCTCGAAATCCACTGACGGAAAACGCTTTGCAGATTGGGTCCGTTGTCGAAATGCTGTTTTTATCTTTTGCCCTGGCAGACCGGTTGAGCACTGAAAAATCCGTTCGATTTGACGCCCAGCTTAAGGCTCTTAAACACGAACAACTTGCGAGAATAGCACAGGCCAAGGCTCTTGAACTGGAAAAAGAAGCCAGGCAGGCTCAGGAAGAAGCGCTTCTGACACAGAAGAAGGCCAATGAAAATCTGGAAAACAATGTGCGGATGCGGACCCGGGAGCTTGAAATCGTCAATGCCAGATTGAGGGAGTTGAGTACAACAGACAGTTTGACGGGCCTGAAAAACAGGCGGTATTTCAACGAGGTCTTCTACAGGGAATACAACAGGGCCATCCGTGATAAAACCCCGTTGTCCTGCCTGATCATGGATATCGATCATTTCAAGAGAATCAATGACAGTTACGGGCATCTTGTGGGTGACGAATGCCTCAAGGAAGTGGCACAGACCATTCAGGATCAACTCCTGCGTGAAAATGATTTTTTATCCCGATACGGTGGTGAAGAATTCTGTGTGCTGCTCACCAACACACCGGAGGATGGAGCATACCAGGTTGCAGAAAATATCCGGCTCTGCGTGGAAAGCCTCCAGGTGGTCAAAGGGGGTATAGCCATTCCCATCACCATCAGCATCGGTGTGGCAACGGCAATTCCCGTTCACAAGAAAAATGCCGAAATGCTTTTGAACCGTGCCGATGAGGCGCTTTATCAATCCAAATCTCTGGGACGTAACAGGGTGAGTATTTTCGAAGATGAAATGAAGGGGCGGGTTGAAAGTGTTGTGATCGCCAGCTGATTGGGCGGGTTTGGAACCCACCCCTATGATGGTCCGATCTTGACAGTCGTTTTAGTGGGTAAGAGGGAGGCCGAAAGGCCACCCCCTCCCCGTTGTCGCAATAGGGTTGCTTCCCTATATTTACCGGCGTGCATGTTTCTCGCAACCGAGCGGCACCCTTGAGATTGCCCCAAAAAAGGGATAAGTTAATGTTCTTTGACAGCAAGACAGAGTTCCATACAACTGAGCAGTGGCGGCCGAAACGTGGCACCTCCCGGAGCATCGCTGGCTGGCCCCTTCGTTGCGGCCCGTTACCGGAATTGCACTGGCTGCGTACCCCGCTTAGCGCGAGACCTGCACAGGTAGGTTTTGGTTCTTTATGAACCGCACCGTTTATATGGACTGAACACAGATTACCTGCGACTCACGCGAACATCGAACGTTGAATGGTTGATTGCCATCGGTGAAACAGGAAGGTGCAGTTTCAGATGCCTGGGGATAATTCATGAATGAGAAAAAGTTGATTAATGCCGTTTCCTTAAGATATATGTAAGAGACCGAAACGTTGTAGGGGCGACCCGCTGGTCGCCCTGTTCGCATACCATAAACGTATATTATATATCAGTCTGGGCGACCAGCAGGTCGCCCCTACAGTCATCGCATAAATTAAAATGATCTGGTCTTTTTAACAGTTCAAATGAAAAGGACAACGATTCATGAACACATGCACACCACGTGAAGGCGTATTGCAGGAGCTTCTTGATCTTCTGAAACTTGAAAAAGTCGAGGCGAACATTTACAGAGGAAGGAGCCAGGATCTGGGATTTGGGAATATTTTCGGCGGTCAGGTTCTGGGGCAGTCTCTTTCTGCTGCTTCACAGAGTGTGAACGACGACAGGGTTGTCCACAGTTTGCATGGTTATTTTCTGTGGCCTGGAGACCCGGCAACACCCATTGTCTATATCGTGGACTGCATCAGAGACGGAAAAAGTTTTACCACACGCCGCGTGGTGGCTATTCAGAAAGGACGACCCATCTTCTCCATGTCAGCTTCTTTTCATCGTCGTGAAAAAGGGTTTGAGCACCGTGATGACATGCCCGATGTGCCTCCTCCTGAAGGCCTCACATCCGAAGTGGAATACGCCCGGATGAACAAGGAAAGGATTCCCGAATCCATCCGTGGAAAACTCACCTGCGACAGGCCCATTGAAATACGGACTGTGAATCCGGTGAACCCCTTCAAACCGGACAAACGGCCAGCAGTCCGTCATTCCTGGTTTAAAGCCATTGATCCTCTGGGTGATGATCTCTCCGTTCATAAATACATGCTGGCCTATGCGTCGGACTTTGGCCTGGCCACCACTTGTCTGGGACCCCACGGCCATACATTTTTTGAACCCACCATGCAGGTGGCCAGCCTTGACCATAGCATCTGGTTTCATAGGGATTTCCGGCTGGATGACTGGTTGCTCTATGCCATGGAAAGCCCCAGCGCATCCAATGGGCTGGGCATGAACAGGGGAAAAATTTATACCAGAGACGGCATGCTTGTGGCCACTGTGGCACAGGAAAGCCTGATCAGGTACAGAGGATGAAATCAATGCTCGACCATGAATGCGACTACACAACGCCTGGCGATGTGTATCTTTGCCAGACGGACGAATGTCTTTCCTGTGGTGCCTGTTGCGGTCTTTACAATGTGGCTGACCCGTCTTTCGAAAATCTTGACAGCCTTCTCAGGCGACGGACGGAGCTTTTTGAAAAAACGGCAAGGGACTTTGGTTCCCTCATCCGATTCAAAGAGCAGGTGGAAGCCATGGAAAATCAGGAGAGACCTTTTCCGGAATTTCATCACTGCCCCTATATTGGTTTTGTCGGACCAGAATTATCACGACCTGGCTGCCTTCTCCATCCGTTCAACACGGGCAACAATGGAGTTGATCACCGGGGCTTGAGTGACTGGGGAGGTCTTGCCTGCGCCACCTATTTCTGCCCCACCTGCTGGAAACTGCCTGCCCGGTATAAAAAAATACTCCGGATGTGCTGTGACTCCTGGTATATTTATGGATTGATCATTCCTGAAACTGGCATGATTTCAAATTATTTCAGTCTGATCGAACAAAAAATATCCCATGAGCTTGATGCGGTGTCCCTTTCCATGAATGACGCCTTCAAGGCAGTGGTTCAACGATTTTTTCATTTAAAAATAACGTGGGCCCACAGACCCGAAGAGTTCAACAGGCTTGGAAATTATTTCTTTAACGACAATCTCTATCCGAGGATTCCCATTGATTACCAAAAACTGGACGCCTTTATTTCAGACAAGGACGAGATTTTAATGGCGCTGGGCTCGGAATTCAAAACAAAAAAAGAACTGGAATCAGCCGAGCAGCTTCTTTCCGAAGTTATTCAGGAGGCGGTTGATTCCATAAGACGCACAGAACATGATCGGAGTGAACCATGAACCAGAGAAAACGCATTGCACTTATTGCCCATGATGGAAAAAAAAAGGAGCTTCTGAACTGGGTGATTGACAACAAAGAGAGCCTTCAAAACCACGAACTTTGCGGGACAGGAACCACAGGTGGGTTGATTGCTGAAAACTGCGGACTTAATGTGAAGCGTTATAAAAGCGGACCTTTAGGCGGTGATCAGCAGATCGGCGCATTGATTTCTGACGAAGGTCTGGACATCATGATTTTTTTCTGGGACCCCATGACAGCTCAGCCTCATGATGTGGACGTGAAAGCCCTATTGCGAATGAGTGTTCTATACAACGTGGTGGTGGCCTGCAACAGGGCTTCAGCTGATTATCTTATTACGAGTCCTTTGTTTCATACGGAGTATACGGATACCGAGGAAGATGAATGAACGTGTGAATGAACGTGAAACGGTTATTTTTGATCAAGGCCCAGGCATCTCTAACCGATATCTTTAAAAGAGTGTGTATGTTTCATGATTTTAAGGAAGGTGGCAGAGATGGAAAATTCAGGATTGCATATGATGAGCACAGGTGTGTAGGAATTTTGGTTGTTATATCGGTTCAGTCGAGTTATACTTTTTATAAAGCTATTGATGAATTTACTGTTGTTGTTTTTTTTTGAATAAATCATCGCCATCAAATCATCCACTTATATCAATAATATCGGAAGGGTATTATATCTCCCATGACCGATTCATTACCACCTCATGTCAATGAGAAAAGGCGACGCAGTCTTTCAGGTTATACTCTTCTTGGGATGATTTCCTACCAGCTTCCCATGGGTATTTCATTTCTGGCAAAGGCATTCGGGATTGCCGGTTATGGATACTCCGATATCCTTTATCCCTATCTCTTATTCATTTCATTCAGTGTCGCAGCATTGTTCATGATACGGATAAGGAAGAATATTTCAAATGAGTTCATTAAGTTTATTCTGCATTTTCAGGTTATATCAAGCCTGATAATATCGGCCTATCTGGGCTACGCCATGGTCGATCAGCGGCATCTCGTACCCATTGGTTGTCTGCTGCCATTGCTCTTTGTGTTTATCCAATCCTCTCTTGTTGTTTCCTTTGTGTATATTTTTCTTGAAGTCATTCTTTACATAGCCGTATCGTATATCGGGATCAAGTTATCCGGGCAGGCAGGATCGTTTATCAGCGAGGCCCTTTATATCGTCATATATGTGCCGGTCTGCATTTTTATTGCTTATATTTCGAAAATTATCCAGGATCAGCAGAAGAAAATCAAGACGTCGAGTTCAAAGCTCAAGAATGCCCACATCGAACTTGAAACAACCTATACGAGCCTTGAAGTGGTCCATGAAGCACTTGAGTCCCAGAACGAGCGGATGGTCGAAAGCATACGTTATGCTGAGATGATCCAGCGCTCATTGCTTCCCGGGCTTGACAGGTTAAAGGCCGTGAGCCCTGATAGCATGTTTATCTGGATACCGAAAGATATCGTGGGCGGTGATATTTTTTACACATACTCTTCTCCTGAAGGCAGTCTTATCGCTTTGATGGATTGCACAGGCCATGGCGTTCCGGGCGCCTTTCTCACCATGATCGTCTATTCGGAAATACGTAAAATTATACTGGATAGAGAGGTCAGGCTCCCTTCAGAAATTCTTCAGCGTTTGAACAGGGCCGTAAAAACTGTTCTTCACAGAAGCGAAGAAAGAAACGACACGGACGACGGTCTTGACGCAGCAGTCTGTTTTATCGATCACGCTGATAAAAAGGTAACGTATTCCGGCGCGAGAATCCCTCTTTTCTATGTAAAAAACGATTTGCTCCACAGAAGGGACGGTAACAAACAAAGCATCGGATACAAGAACTCTGATGAAGATTTTACATTTACAGATCATATCATTGATGTTGGGTCCAGGTGTTCGTTCTATTTGAAAACAGATGGATTCACCGATCAACTGGGCGGTAAAAAGAACCTTCGATTCGGAACACATCGCTTTACAGATATGATTAAGGACCATTTCGAAAAGCCGTATAACGAACAGCGGAAAATTTTCATGCAGACCCTTGTGGACTATCAAGGGGGGATTGAGCAGATTGATGATATAACGCTCATCGGATTCAGTCTTGGATCGGATGGGCCGGAATAAATGAATTTATGAACAGAACATTGACCCTTACGGTCCTTCCGGACAGGACGCTCATTCCCGAATGGATTGAGTCAGACAAACCATTATCCCCTACATTAAAGCGCTTTTCGGGTCTTCTGTCCGTCAACCCTCCACGAAAAGGCTGGATACGTGCGATCCGGGACGCTTTGGGACTAAGCACGCGCCAGCTTGGAGAAAGGTTGGGTGTCAGCAAGTCGTGGGTTACCCGCATTGAACAGGATGAAGTGGCCGATAACGTCACATTCAAAACCATGAGACGCATGGCAGAAGCTCTGGATTGTGAGTTTGTTTACGGCCTTGTTCCCCGGAAATCCCTTGAAGGCACATTGAAAGGACAGGCCCTTCGTGTGGCAGGAAAACTCATATCCCGCGTTTCCCATACCATGACTCTTGAAGAGCAGGGGCTTTCAGCCGAAGAACAGAAGAATGTTCTTGAAAACGCTGCCGAAGAACTGATCCGGAACAACCCGAAATCATTATGGGAGGTGGACCCTTGACCATGGACTACCCCGAAGGTGCCACGCCTCTTGATCATGATGAAATGGACGATTCATCCTTTTGCCAATGGGAACGGTCGTCATTCAAGGCTTATGGCAGACCTGATTCTTGAAAAACTGTTTGGCGCAAAACCCTTTTCCTGGGGCAAATCAACCCTGACAAAACAGGGCGAAGCCAGAACCGCCTACATCAAAGCACTGAAAGCCGCAGATGATCATGATATCTCGTTGTTACTTGATTTTGTAAGGTCATAAACCATGATCGTCACACATTAAAAGCCGCCCGGAATGACAAGGTCGGGGTAGTTTATTTGGTGCGGGCGTTTTGTGGAGGTGCCGTAGGGTGGGATATCGCCCGCCGTCATGTGGTGGGCGATAGCCCACCCTACAGCTTGAGGGGACGGCATTGAAATCTGCCGGTTAAAAATTAAATGACACAATCCTTATTCGGTTTGAATTCATCATGGCACGATCACCGGGCGGGTTTGGAACCCACCGCTACAGAATGCCATTTTGATTTCAAAAATGAGCGCGGGTTGTTTTACATCTTTCCCCGCTCAGCAGCTTTTCGGAAAGTGTTCATGATTCCCAGTTCATACATGACTTTTCTTCCCACGGATTCCGTGGGGGCGAACCGTCTGATGAAATTGATTTCTTCATCGGACGGCGGGGGTGTCACCGCCACGGAATCAGCTACTTTAAGCTCCCAGGGAATATCTTTTTTCACCATGTCCACCGTGATGCCCGGATGAAGCTGGGTCAGAACCATTTCTTTTGTCACCTCGTCAAAACGGAAAACACCTTGGGTGGTGAGTAGCATGGACGGTCCTGACCCTTTGGGGAAAAGGCCGGTTTGTTCTCGGCTGTTTCCACCGTCCAGATAGCCCGGTGATGTTAGGTAATCCAGCTTTTCTACAAACTCCCCGCCACGCATGGTGAGGACGGTTCGTTTGGCATAGGATATGAATTCCGGCGCTCCGCCTGAACCGGGCAGCCGCATGTCCGGCTTGTTGTAATCTCCGATGACGGTGGTGTTGATATTTCCGAATTTATCGATCTGGGCCACACCCAAAAAACACACATCCACAAAGCCGCGATAGGTCATGGTGAACATGGAAAACAGGTCGGTGGCGTAGGAAAATCCACGGCATGAATTGGCGTCCGCAATGTGATTGGGCGGAACAAGGGGTTCGATGTCAATGATGCCCGATTCCATCATCAGGGTGGCGTTCGGTGCAAACAAGGCTTTGGCCACAGCGCCTGCGGTGGTGGGCAGACCCACGCCAAGTATCACACAATCCCCGTCTTTGATTTCTCTTGCGGCACTGATGATCAGCAGTTCGTCCAGCGTATATTTTTTAGCCACGGAGTAGCCCCCTTTCTTCCAGAGTTTTTTCCAATTCTTCCATGGTAATGCCCATGGTCCGGTCTTTTCCCTGATTATCCCAGCATGAGGTGAACGCCGAGCCGTAATTGGCTGGAGCCGAATAATAGGCCCTGGCCCTTATGGCGTCGATGGTTCCTGCTCCTTGTTTTGATATGTAATTCTCCATGTAAGCCTGGCGGTTCGGGCATCCGAAAACCCATTCGTCCATCCATGCTTTGAGGCCGTCTCCTGTCATGTCCGACAAGAGGAAGAGAGCATAGGCGACTTTATCCAGATTATAATAACCCAGCACTTCACTGGGATGGGCTCCCCAGGGAATTTCAACCACCGCATCCACCCGGAATGCGGGGATGATGGTGAGGTGAGGGCTTGATTTGATGATTTCATGGTCCACAATTTCCTCGCAGGAAACGATGATCCGTTTGCTGGCAAGGGCTGCGGCAGCCACGCTTCCCAGTGCGCCCCAATACTGGGCGTTGCCGTATTTATCGGCCCGCTGGACATGGACGATGCACACATCGGGATTGGCGGCGGGCACGGTGAGGATTTGCTTGTCCGTGTAAGGACAGCGGATGACTTTGTATTTGTCTTCACCCATGAACGAACGCTTGTGGAACAGGTCGGTAACCATGCTGCCCTCCAGAACCTGCATAAAGGAGAAGCCGTGCATGCCTGCCACCAGCCGGGCATTGTACTGGAAGTTGGTGTAATCCTCCATGAGAAGGGTTCCGGCTTTAAGGGATCTTTCCACGGCAGACCCGCCTTCCTTTCCTCCGGCCCGGTATACATAGGTGGAAACCAGTTTATCAACGCATCCTGCACCCACAAGGATCTCAACATCAAATATGCCGGACTGCGAATAGAGAGTCAGAGCTTTTTTCTGCTGCCGGGCCACTTCGAACACCAGTTCCGCGCAGGTGCTCACGGTGTAATTTCCGATGATCAATTGGTCCCCATCATTGACGAATCGGCTCACCGCGTCTTTCGCCGTCATGATCTTGTTCCTGCTTTCAATCATAATCATCCCCCTGTTTTTGGAACTTGTTGGTTGAACACGTTCAAGCCATGATTCTTTATTATTTATTTGGGTGAGGCTTGTCAAGAAATAATTGAACGCGTTCAAATTGAATGTTCCCATTTCGTCTCTTGCACGGTATGATCTTTAGAGTTATAAAACCCTCGTTATGATTGGATATGATACGAAAAACCATTGGGAGCGTTTGAAATGAACAGAGAGGAAAAAAGTCAGGATCTGGTGAAAACCATCATCGATGTGACTCGGGAGTTGTTTCTATCCCAGGGCTACAGGAAAACCACCATACGACAGATCATCGACAAGGTGGGCATAAACACCGGCTCTCTTTACCATTATTTCAAAGACAAAGAAGATATTTTCCTCCACATCACCCGGCAGACCTATAGTGATTTCATCACCTACGTGGACAGCATGACCGAAGGGGAAGACGTGGCATTGAAATACGCTCTGACGCGGGCGCTTGAATTCAAACTGGTGGAAAACTACGACCGGATCGCCGAACTTTACCTGGAAGCTTACAGTTCATGGAGAATCGGCGGGATGGTCCAGCCCATCAACATGAAGCGGAACAAAGATTTTTTTCATCAGTACAATCCGGATTTTACCGCAGAAGATTACCACAACAGAACTCTTGCCATGAGAGGAATGCGGCTGATTTTTATTTCCGAACGTGTCCACTCGGGCCCCGGGAAATTTGATTCCTGGTGCCCCTTTCTCATTGAAACAGCCCTTAACGTGTTTAATGTGCCCAAACAGAATATCGAAAACGCCATTGTCAAAGCCATGGAAATGGTGAAAAAGGATACGGCTTCCATTCAAGGGTTGATGATCTGATCATGGATGGTGCAGGCCCTGAATTAATTGAATAAAAAAAAGGAAACAACATGAGCGATTTACCAAAATGTCCAAAATGTAGTTCGGAATACACTTACGAAGATGGAAATTTATTGATTTGCCCGGAATGTGCCCATGAATGGGTAAAGGAAGCCGGTGAAGCGACCACGGATCAAAAACGTGAAGTTCGTGATTCAAATGGGAATGTGCTTCAGGATGGAGATTCGGTGGTGGTGATCAAGGATCTTAAAATCAAAGGCTCGTCTTCGGTGGTTAAGGTCGGAACCAAAGTCAAAGGGATTCGTCTCATTGACGGTGACCATGATATTGACTGCAAAATAGCGGGTATTGGTGCTATGCAGTTGAAATCGGAATTTGTCAAGAAGGCATAAAACACAGGAAATTCAAAAATGAAAAAACAAATCACTCGAATCCTTGCGGGGTTATTTTGTATTATCATCCTGCAAACCGGCTGTGGTATGGCTCGGGTCAGTCCGAAGGCCAGCGAATCGTCTTTGGTCGTCAAGGAACTTGTTAAGACAACTCGCAGCTGGGATGGAATACTTTTGCCTGCCTATCCTCAGGGTGATCCACAGATTACCATTCTGAGAATCACCATCCCAGCGGGTGCCCGGCTCGAAACCCACAGTCATCCGGTGATCAATGCCGGTGTGCTGATCAGCGGCCAGCTCACGGTGGTGACGACAGAGGGAAAAACACTGAATCTGAAAGCGGGTGATCCGATTGTCGAAGTGGTGAATACATTACATTATGGCATGAATCAGGGGAAAGACAGCGCAGAGATTATCGTTTTTTACGCCGGTTCTGTTGAATCGCCGATAACCGTTGTCAAGCCTCGATAAGCTCAAATTTGCATCAAGGTGACTGTTTTGTAGGGGCAGCACTTTGTGTCTGCCCTTTCGTGCGTCTATACAATGTATCATCTTGAATCCGAAACCGAATTAACATCCTATGGCCGGTCCGCTGATCAGGAATTTAAAAAATCCAAGGGAACCCACCTCCAAAATCAGAAACATCTCACCGAAGCGAAATCAGGATTATCCCAGTTGATGATGGGGAGGATGCTTTGTCTGATTCGTTTTGCGCCGATTTCATAACACTTTCTGGCGTCTGTCATGGGTATGGAGTTGCACCACATGACCCTGGCCAGGCAGTCGGACAGTTTGCTTTCTCCCATGGGGATCGGGATGAAATTCACCATTTTAACTTCGACTTCCGTGCCCGGCGCCAGTTTTTTTCCTGTCATAAAGCAGAACCCGTCGACGCTGGTGTTTTTCATGAAGGCACCATAGGTTTCCCTGAGAAATGTGCCTAATGGCGTCATCGGCAGAGCTTCCGTATGTGATGCAATGGGTGGAAGTTCATCCGGCACGAAGGTTATGGGAATAGAGACGGTATTTCTTGTGTACACTCGGTTAGTTTCAACCATGGCAATATCCTCCATACAAAAAAACAATGGTTCATGAAACATAAGGCCCGGTCGTTTTCCGGCATGAAAACCCAATAATGTAAAAACGTGAACAGAATTAATCAAAACAATTCAGGAAGCAGCGATTGCGAGATGTATGTGCCCTTTGAGAATTGGAGTGGGCCAAAGAAAACGAACGGCCAACACGTATGTTCTGTGTATGTTTTTACATTAAATGATTCTGTGGGGTGAGTCAAAGCAAAAGATTTTTACCGCTCAAGGGTGTTTTTGGCAGGACTGTTTTTGTTCGTATTGGGAAAGGTTATTGGGTGGCAGTGTTGATGATTGTGATGGGTTACGCTGTGCTTCACCCATCCTACGCTTTTACTGTAGGATGGGTGAGCGAAGCGTAACCCATCACGAACAACCATAGTCAGGGAAAATTTTTATCGTTTTGCCGTAATAAACCCCATATCCGACAGAAACGTGTACCAGGCTTTTCCCCTGACACGTTCATTGAAAATCATCCAATGGCCGCCGGTCATGTATCGGTATCGGGTGAAACCCCATTTTTTCTGGAGAGCCACGAGGTATTCAAAGGGGCAGAGCCTGTCTCCACGTGATGCCACGAAAAGCATCTTATCTGTTGGAAGAATGGGCATGTGGTTCAAAGGAGAAGGCAGTTCCCAGACTTTGACTATTTTTTCCATGAAAGAGGGCTCAACCGTGAAAGGCAGTTTGGCGAAGGTCGGGCCGTAGGGTTTGGAAAAATTTACCGCAGGAACCATCATGGCGGCAAAGGCATGGAGGTCCGACAGACAGGAATACAGCGAGGCGTTGTACCCGCCGAGGCTGGCTCCGATCATGCCGATATTTCCGGCACCCAGGTTTTTGAGAATCAGAAGCCCGGTATGAAGATCGGTCATACTCTGTCCCATGGCTTCGCAGGTCATGGCCACATCGTCGGTTTGAACAAATATTCCCCGGAGCAGGGGCGATTCGGGAGCCCTCTTCCAGTGGAACGGGGTGATGTAAAGGGCCACGTCCAGACCCATTTCGTAGAGTTTCCGGATATGAAACATTTTGTGGGCCTGATCCGGCTCACCCAGCATGTAACCGTGGAGGCAGAGAACGGTTTTTCCCGGTGGTTCAGGATGAATCCATCGCACCAGATAACCGGTTCGGTTGTTCTCAAAAGAGACATATTTTTTTTCAACCAGGGGATTTTTCACCCGGTGGAGGCTGGAGTAGGCCACAACCTGATACCGTCCGTCCAGGTAAGGTTTGTCTTCAATGATGTTGAAGCCGGGGATGTCATCTGAAATCGTGAAAAAGCTTGTGGGTTTGTCCACGTAACCGTTTTCAATATAAAAATCCACCTGCCGTTCATAATCGGCCCGGCTGATATTCCGGGCGGGCTTGAAAGGTCGTGCGATCCGGGGACCGCTTAGGAATATCTGATCCATGCATCCGCCTAAAAAATCCAGGCCCTGTTTGAACATTCCAATCTCTTTAAATTCACTCATGACCGAGCATCCATTTGACCTGTGGCGTTTTTCGTGATGCGGTGAACGAATGTCTGAAGGCTGGATAACCCAGAACAAGGCAGGCATAAACTTTTCTGTCTTTGGGCACCTCGGCTATTCGCCTGAGCGATGCAAAATGGGACAGAGCCAGGGTGAGAAAGCCGATATAACAGGTTCCCAATCCCTTGGAATGGGCGTAGTTCATGATGTTGGTTGCGGCGATGTTGCAGTTTTCGTTGATGAAGCTTCCTTTTTTCGGGCCATGAACCAGAATCATCACCGGGGCTCCGTGGAGGATGTAATCACGGCCTTTGTCCGCTTCGGCGATGTAATAATCCATGGGGTCCAGATACCGGCTGATGCCTTCGGGGTAAAAGCGCTTGATCACATTGTAGATTTTCTTGCCCAACCCTTTTCGTGATCCGTTGTATATGGTTTTGCTGAAACCGAACACCCGGCCTGAAAGTTCTTTCAGGATTTTCTTATCCTTGATCACGGTGTAAGCCACGTTCTGTTTGTTGCTGGCTGTGGGCGAATGGCTGGAAAGAGATAGGATGTCTTCGATGACCTCGCGTGGCACATCTTCTTTTTTGTACTGCCGAACACTGCGCCGCCCAAGTGTAATTTCCTTGTAAACATCGGGTTTGACAAGATTACGATCAACCCGGTCGATCTGGGTGTAGTCAAGGGCTTCATGGAAAATGGCAGACTGTGGACACACCGCCACACAGTGGCTGCATCGGTTGCAGAGTTCGGGTGCTGCCATGACGGGTTCGCCGTTTATCTCACGCCATGATCCTGCCACACAGTCACGGACACAGAGCATGCACAGGTTGCATCGGTCTTTAATACGCTGGATTTTCATTTGATGGTCTCCACATGAAGAATTCTGTTGATGAGGCGGGTTTTGACCCGGCCATGGTCTTCAAGAACTTGAATATGGGTGAATATTTCTGACACGGCAAGATAAAGATCAAGTAAAAACCGGTGTGAACCGTTGATTTCAGGAAAATGGGATCGGGCCATGTCGTAAACGCTTTTTCCCGGATGATTATTGATGGTTTGGAAAATGGCTTCCTGTCTTTGGGCGAAACATGTGGTGTAGACCCTGTGGATCAATGAAAAATCACGGATCACCTTGCCGTGGGCCGGGTGGACAATCGCTGGGTTGATATCCCGGATCAGATCAAGGGATGCGTAAAATTCCTTCTGGCTGATGCGCTTAGGCAGGCTGTCTTTTTCCAGCATGGGAAAAGCGTTGGGTGTGATGTGGCCCAGGATATGGTCGCCTGAAAAAAGGAGTCTTTCTTTTTCAAGAAAAAAGCACACCGATCCCCTGGTGTGTCCCGGTGTTTCGATGACGCGGGCCGTGTAATCGCCAAGCATCATGGGTTCGTTGACGTTAATGTGTTCATGGACGGGGCAGGGTCTTGCCAGTTTCATGCGGAACAGAAAAAACATGGGAACAATGCCCAGATGGTAGCGTAGAGGCGTTCCGGTGGAAATGAGAAACTGTCTGTATGCACCACTGGGAACGTCCCGGCCTGTTTTGATGGGTCGGGCATCGGCAGCATGGGCGTAAACTCTGGCCCGGCCTGACCCGCCATCAAGCACTCGTTTTGCAGCTCCGTAATGGTCCACATGGCCGTGGGTCATGACGATACGGTCGATATCCCTGAATTTTACACCGATCCGTTTGAGACGATCTTCAAGATATCTCCAGGTGAGATCGGTTCCGGTGTCCAGAAGGGTGATGTTGTCCTTGCCTTTGAACAGGTAAACATTCACCGGTCCTGGTTTTTTTCCGGCAAGGGGCAGTTTGATTCTGTAAATGCCCGGATATATCAGTGTTGGATTCACTTATGGGTTTTCCATGATTTTTTTCAGCCAGACTGCAACATAGGGAGAAACTTCATCCACATTGTTCGTCATGATCAGATGCTCCCTGTTCTTGAGCAGGAGGTATTCTTTCTTGCAGCTGAGCCGTCGGTAGATATTTTCCACATAGTCCTGAGGGAAAATATGGTCATTATCCGAATGGACAACCATAACAGGAACCGAGATTTTTTCAACAGGTTTTGCAAGGCGCGTCAACATCAGGGAATCAAGTGCGCGGAAGGTGATCCATGTGATGGCAAGTGGGTCTTTTTTCAGGAAACTTGCCACATCCCGGCCATCCGGGAGATATTCGCGTTTCAGATCAAGATAAAAAAACGTGGGTAAAGCGAAGTTCAGATACCATTGCATGACGGAATGGGCTAACGGAACGAGAACAGCGGGGATTTTCAATTGAGACAACACCAGGTTGTCTTTGCCGTTCAAGTCCGCAAGGTTGTGGCAGACGGCGGCTTTGAGAGAACTGTCACGGGCGGCGGTGTAGAATGCAGCCATGCCACCCTGGCTGCTGCCTGATATTCCCACGTTATCCCCAAAACGCTTTTTTGCATAAGCGCACACGGCAAGGGCATCGTCAACAATGGCGTCGATGGTGTAGTCACCTCTTGGGCCGTTGCTTCTTCCATGTCCTCTTGGGTCGAAAGCTATAACGTTGAACCCTTCCTTATATATGGCATGCATAAAACCCATGTAAAACTGAGCATAAACCGATGTGCCGGGAATGAATACCAGGGTGGGCCGATTGTTTTCCTGGGATTCATGGGGGAGAATGTCCAGATGAAGACGTCCGTTGGCTGTGTCGAGATAATTTTCTTCATGGATTCCTTTGACCTCGTTTAAGAGAAACACGCTGGCTTCGGATTCATGAAATGCTTTGATGGTCCGTTCATCCGGGATCTCGCGGTGGATAATAGCCCGGCTGACATAGTACCAGGCTATGTGAAACAGGATAACAGCCACGATGAGTAAGAAAAACAGGGTGATCATGTTGCCTCGCTTTTTTAGAGATTAGTTGTTGATTCTTTATTCCTTTTCAAACACCTTGATCTGCGGATAATTCCGGGCAACCAGGCATTTGAACATGTTCAGGCGGTTCAGCTGGTTTGTACCTTCGTAAATCTGTAGGAGTTTTGCATCCCGCAGCATTTTTTCAGCCCGGTTGTCGTGACGCAGGCCGGATTGTCCCATCAGTTCAAGGGCCATCTGACAGTTTCGCATGCCCAGATCCGTTCCGCTGAATTTGGCAAGAGAACCCCAACCTGCGGTACGGTGGCATTCTTCATCGGTCTGCCAGTCCAGCTGGATTTTTCGAAACATCCAGGTGGTCTGGTAAAGATCTAAAAACACACCGGCGAATTTATCGAAAACGGCTTTGGGAACGAACTTGAGATAGTAGTACACCGGTTTGAACTGGATGGATTTGAAGAGACCGTAAAGCCCGTTGGCGTAATTGGATTCCGTGTACGCCAGCCTTGCGATGCTGAGGTTTTTATACATTTCAGCCAGCATGGCCTGGGCCCATTCGTGGTTCACCAGGAGTTTCCCGTTTACCTCTGTTTTTAATGCGAAATCAAGGGCTGTTTCATAAGCGCCCCGTGCAGCTCCGGCACCCCAGGCTCCCACACCTGCCCGTGACCCGGCGAGAACATAATCGAGTATCTGGGCGTTGGTGTTCCGTGCTCCACGCTTCTGACGTGCGCCGTCATCAGGACCGCAAAGCACCATGTCATCGGGGACAAAGCAGTTGTCGAAGATCAGTTCGCTGGCCGGACAGGCTTTAACGCCCATTTTATGCTCCACACGTCCGAAGCTGAAACCTTTGGTGCCTGTTTTTACGGCCAGTATGATCATGTTTTCCGAGGGCTTATCAAGGTCTGTGTAACAGATCACCATATGCCATGTGGAAACGTGTCCGCTTGAAATAAAGATTTTCGAACCGCTGATCAGATAGCCCCCATCAACCTTTTTTGCATGACAGGCCACGTTGGAATGATCCACCAGCTCCACTTCTTCCACGTCCGTTCCGGCTCCCGGCTCGGTGATGGCGGTGGAAAGAAGGCAGGGGTTGCCTGTTCGTTCGCCTTCGGCAACAAACCGACAGATTTTGTTGATCATTTTAAGATTCCATGAACCGAAAATCGTGGAAACAGCCAGATAGTGGACGCAGATCAGGTTGGAAAGTCCAAGGCACACCGAGCCGGTTTCTTCCATGAAATAGGACAGAGACGGGATATTGTATCCGTGACCGCCGAACAGTTTGGGAATCCACAGGGTAAAAAACCCCCATTCGTTGGCCTTTTTTACCATGTCCCAGGGCAGATAGTTGGGGTCCTGCTGCATGTTCCGGTCCATTTCAAGTGAGTAGGGTCGTAAGACCTCGTCACTGAATTTCCGGGCCATGGCAATCACTTTTTTTGTTTCAGCGATCATGGCTTTGGGCTGGCGAGTGGTGGCCTTCAGGCTGCATGTGATGTCATCGAAAAGCGGTTCCTGTGAAAGATAGGATTTGATTTCTTTTCTTGTAATCATTTTTTCCTCCTTAAAAAACCATGGAAAGAGAACCGGGGAGGGTTCTCTTTAATTTTTTGATCCTGTGTATGGCCTCCGTCGGCCCTGCCGGGCATAGCCGTCAGGCTAAGGCTTTAAATGATACAATCTGCATCGAATCCCAACGGGATTCCGTATCATAGCCCAGGGTTGCGGCAACGCCGCTACCCTGGGTTCACCGCCGAACATCCCCCCAACCCCAACGGGGTTGCGTCCGAACATTGGCGATTCATGGGAATGTTACGCAACCCCGTTGGGGTTGAAAATCATAATCGGCAATGTCCCAGGGTAGCGGCTTTCGCCGCAACCCTGGGCTTTATGCCGAAGCCCCGTTGGGGCAAAAAAACTGTTTTTTGCCTTTAACCTGACGGCTATGCCCGGGAGGGCCACCGGAGGTATCAACCTGAGAGCCACAGACTAAAAAAATGGGCACGGGAGACAACGTGTTACAGGAGAGGAATATATTGAACAAGCGTCTCCCGTGCCCTGCATGATCGATCAAATCATTTTTTCAATGAATTTAATTTTTTTGACCGGCGCGATGCCCAGCAGGGCCTGAACATGTTTGGCGTCGCGGAAACGTTTTTCCTGACCGAAGTCTTTCATGTAACCCACGCCGCCCAGTAGCTGGATGCCGTCGGTTGTCAGTTCGCAGGCCATTTCCTGAATATGGAGGGCAGCGGCACGAGAGCGGGCTTCCCAGCGGGGTTCATGGGAATCCACCGCTTTGCAGGCCCGCTCCAGGATCATTTCCGCATTGGTGATTTTGATGGCCATGTTGGACAACAGCATTTTCACTTCGGACCAGTTGATGATGGTATGGCCGCCCTGTTCACGTTTTTTAGCGTAGTCGAAAGCTTCTTTGAACGAGCCTTTCATGATGCCGAGGGACATGGCTGCGGCGGCCACATGCATCCGGTCGGCCATTTTTTCGAAATAGACAGCCCCGTTGCCTTCTTCTCCGATCAGAATACCCCTGGCATTGGAAAGGGTGAGGTCCACCGCCGGGCAGGCGTGGAGGCCAAGGCTTAAAATCGGCTCACTTTTCATCACGCCGCTTTGGGTGAGATCCACAAGGAAATAGGAGAATTTTGACGAACCCAGGCGGCTTGCAGGGATCAACGCCTGTTTGGCCATACCCCCCAGAACCATGTATCCCAGATCGCCGGAAAGGGTGTAGGTGTCCCCGGCTTTTTTATATTGAGCGATATGTTTCACTTCAGACGGGTTGTTGAATACGGGAAGGCCGATGACAAACTCATTCACGTTTGTTTTTGATGCTATCTTTTCAACTTCGGAACCGGCTCCGGCTGCAAACATCAATTCCTGGGCCGCTGCAGTGGTGAACATAACGCCACCAAGGCTGCTGTCTTCCTGACAGATGTTATCCAAGGTGACGCTTAAGGCTGAAAGACCCTGGTTCATGCCGTTCATGTTTTCAGGCAGAAGAATGTGGAAGAAGTCTACGCCAAAAGCTTTTTCCAGAACATGGTCGAAGTAGGGGCCAAAGGGGAATTTGTCGTTTTCTTCACGATCCGGGGCAAGCTGTTTTTTAGCGAATTCCGATGCGGATTTGGCAAGCATGCCAAGCTCTTTTTTGCTTGTCCGTGGAACGGGTTTCCGGTGCGCTGTTTTGGATTCTTTTTTGGGTTCCGCTTTGGCTTCGATCTTTTCCGAAGGAAGTGAAGCAGGTGTCTGGTCAAGTTCGACAACGTCTTGTTCACGTGTGATAACCGTAGTTTCTTTCTGGCTGTTCATGGTTCCTCCTTGGAATTATTCGTGCTCAAAAACCCTGACATCGGAATGGCCGCTGGCCACCAGGCATTTGAAAAGGTTGATTCGATTCAACTGGTTGGTTCCTTCGTAGATCTGAAGGAGTTTTGCGTCCCTCAGCATCTTTTCAGCCCGGTTGTTCTGGCGCAGACCATCCTGTCCCATCATTTCAAGCGCCATGTGGCAGTTTTTCACACCGGCATCCGTTCCGCTGAATTTGGCAAGAGAACCCCAGCCGGATGTCCGGTGGAATTCCTGGTCTGTCTGGCCGTCAAGCTGGATTTTTCTGAACAGCCAGGTGGTGATATTCAGTTTCAAAATGGGATCGATGATGTTGTCGATGATGATCTGGGGGACATATTTGAAGTAGTAAAACACGGGTTTGAACTGGATGGATTTGTACATTCCATAAAGGCCGTTGGCATAGTTTGTTTCAGCATAAGTCAGCCGGGATACGGCCACATTTTTGTACATTTCTGCCAGCATGGCCTGGGCCCATTCATGGTTGACCAGAAGTTTACCGTTGACTTCGGTTTTCAAAGCATAATCCAGAGCGCATTCAAAAGCCCCGCGTGCAGCAGCAGTTCCCCATGCCGCCACACCGGCCCGGGAAGCGGACACCACGTAATCAATGATCTGGCAGCAGGTCTGTTTGGTGGTACGTCGCATCGCCAGATTCTGTTTCTTGTTCATAAGAACCAGATCATCGGGGACAAAGCAGTCGTCGAAGACCAGTTCGCTGGCCGGGCAGACTTTCACACCCATTTTGTGTTCTTTTTTTCCAAAAGAAAAACCTTTGCTGCCAGTTTTAACAGCGACGATCATCATGGTGTCCGAGGGTTTTTTCAGATCTTCGTAGCAGATCACGATATGCCAGCGTGAAATATGACCACTTGAAATAAACACCTTGGTTCCGCTGATCGAGTATCCGCCTTCCACTTTTGTGGCTTTGCAGGACACATTCCCCTGGTCCACCAGCTCCACTTCTTCCACGTCTGTCCCTGCTCCCGGCTCTGTGATGGCAAGGGAAAGAAGACAGGGTTTGCCGGTTCGCTGACCTTCGGCCACCTCGCGGCAGAGCTGATTGATCAGACGGATGTTCCATGAGGCGAACGTCGTGACCACCGCAAGGTAATGAACGCCAATAACGTTGGAGAGCCCCAGGCATTCCGAGCCCAGTTCTTCAAGAAAATAACTCATGGATGGGGCGTTGTACCCTTTGCCTCCGAATATTCTGGGAATCCACAGGGTGTAAAATCCCCAGTCATTGGCTTTTTTTACGAATTCCCAGGGCAGGTAGTCCGGGTCTTTCTGCATGGTCCTGTCCATTTCAAGGGTGAGAGGCTTCATCACTTCTTCCTTGAATTTCCTGGCCAGGGCCACCAATTCCCGCGTTTCCTTGAGCATGGCTTTGGGTTGTCTGGCCGTGGACTTTAGACTGCATGTGATGTCGTCGAAATGGGGTGCACGGTTTAAAAACATATTGATTTCAGATTTGGCTATCACGTTTATTTATTCTCCCTTATGCTTCGGATCGTTTTATGAATTTGATTTATGTGATGCCCGTAGGGGCGACCCGCTGGTCGCCCTGCCCCGCATAATCATAACCGTTGATTGTATATCGATTTGGGCGACCAGCAGGTCGCCCCTACAACGTTTCGCCGGTTACATATTTTTTTAAGGAAACGGCATTGGGTTTAATATGTCATTCCTGGTCGGTTCACGCCCGGAATGACACGACGGGCATTCCATCAACATCTCAGCGCATCAAATGTATCGTCGGTGATTCCCTGATCTTCCAGGGATTTTTTAATGATGCGATGGGTGTTTGTTTTCGGAAATTCGTCCACATAACGGATGAACCGGGGAATGGCGTATTTGGCCAGCTTGTCCGTGAGATAAGTTCGAATATCTCTGGGATCAAGGCGGTTTCCGTTTACCAGTTTAATGGAGGCCATGATTTCGTCTTCGCCCAGCTCCGAAGGCACGGCGTAAACAGCCACATCTTCCACCGCAGGATGCTGCATGATCACGTGTTCCACTTCATAAGCGGAAACGTTTTCACCGGCTTTTCTCATGGATTCGGTGTTCCGACCCACAAAGTAGAAATAGCCTTTGCTGTCCCGTTTGATGATGTCTCCGGTCCGCAGCCAGCCGTCTTTGGATTTTTTAGCCGAAGCTTCCGGGTTTTTGTAATACTCCACCAGACTCTGTTTGTTTTTAATGGCGAAGAGGAGTTCACCCATGGCATTTTCCGGCACGTCGTTTCCATCTTCATCTACGATTCGGATGGATCGCATGCTGGGAGGTTTCCCAAGAGAACCGGGAGGAGCCGTGCCCAGGTTCATGATGCCTTTTCCGCCGCCGTCAACAGCACCGTAACCTTCAAAGATTTTCACACCAAAGCGTTGTTCAAAGGGTTCCCACATATCAACAGGGCAGGCCGCAGAAAGAACCACGCGGACACGGTTGTCACGGTCATCAGGTTTTTCAGGCTGTTTCATCAGAATGGGAATGATGGAACCGATGGTGTTGAACACCGTGGCGTTGTATTGCCTTACCGTATCCCAGAACTTGCTGGCCGAGAATTTTCGTGAAAGGGCAATGGAGCCCCGTACAGCAAGGGACATGGTCACCGTGATGAACAGGGCGTTGCCATGGCAGAGGGAAAGGTAGGTGTAGTAGATATCGCTTTTCTTGAAAAATACCCTGCCAGCCAGAGATAAAAGCTGAACACCTGTGGAATTGTATCTGTACACAACACCTTTGGGAGGCCCAGTTGTGCCTGATGTGTAGATGATCAGGCAGAGGTCTTCGGGATTGTAACCCATGCCTGGATTGGCGGTTGTTTGTTTGTAGGCATCGCTTAATTTCAGCATGCCCGCAGGGATCTCGATGCCCTTAGCCTCTTCTTCGATGTCGTTTACAATGATGTTGCCTGGACGGATTCGGTCAAAGCGGTCCATGTTTTCGATCACCGGGCCAAGAAGCTCTGCGTCCACCACAAGATATTCTATATCACTGTGGTTAATGATGTAGACAAGGCCGTCACCTTTTAGTTCCGGGTTTACGGGGACGGTGTACATGCCGATTTTCTGAGAACCGAAAAAGATGTCGAGGAACCGTGGGGAATTCCGCATGATGATTCCGGCGCCCACTCCTTTACCTGCACCGAGTCCTTGGAAATAATTTCCGAGCCGATTGGCGTTTTCGTTCATTTCCCGGTAGGTTACGCGTTCGTCGTTGTACATGAGGCATGTTTTCTCAGGGACGATACCGGAACTTTCTTCCAGAAGTTCGGCCCAGGAAATGTCGAATTTCTCGCCTTTCACAAATTTGCCAAGGGTTTTCAAGGCCCGTTTGTGTTTCATTTCATGGTTGAAAAATGACGTAACGCCCCATAGGCCGCGCTTGGCCCACAGGGCCGAGTACATTTTCTGGATCATGGCTCGTTTTATTGAAACAGGCTGGATCACTTCCGGCGCATCCTCCCCGGTCTTTTTTCCGGTCCGGGGTTTACCTGAGTCCGGTTCGGGCAGGTATTTTTTCGGCCAGGTCATGTCGCCAGGTTGGGTCAGGCGTTGGTAGTAGTCGCCCGGATTGAAATTCCGTGTGATGCTGATGGCGTTTGTGGGGCAGGCCGCAAGGCAGCAGCCGCAGGCGACGCAGTTTGTTATATCCGGTGCGCAGGATACCAGAAACGGCAGGCCGCCGTTCCAGCCGGTCGCGCTGTCCCGTTCGATGGATCTTGCCGGGCAGATGAATGTGCAGATATCGCATCGTTTGCATTTCTCTGCGTCGAAGTGAAGGAGCCCAGTGCTCATGTCCTTGGCTGAGTTGTAGTCTGGTATTCTTGTCCAGGGTTTTACGCTTGCTGTGGTCATGATGATTATTCCCCCTGTCTTTCCACTCTGGGTTTGCTGTTCATACCGCCTTCATACCAGTCCACAAGCTGGACTTCCTTGGGCACCTTTCCGTCGGATTTTACTTTGGGCCAGCCCACAGCGATAAGATCGTTCAATTTATACGGGTATTTGACGCCGAAGAATTTTCTCCATTTGGGAAGATACATCAACAGCTTCACAAGTCCGATCCAGCACGATGCCGCTCCCATGCTGTGGGCCGCAAGCACCATATTCTGACCGCAGATGCCGATATCCGTGGCCGGGCAGGACACGCCGCGCACATCCTCATATAAAAGGATGAGGGTAGGGGCGCCATGGAAAACCGGGGCGTTGCCTTTGGCGATTTCTGAAAGAAGGCCGAAAGGAACAGGGTGAAGCTGGTTTTTCTGGAACCGGATGATCATTTTTGTGTAGGGTTTCAGTAAAACCCGTCTGAAAAAGGAAGGCCGGTTGTAGTCAAGAAACCACATGAACAGCTTCGCCACCTTGATGGCGTCTTTTTCCATGGCTTCCAGTATTTCAGGATTCTTAACCACAGCAAATTTCCAGGGCTGGGAATTGCCCGCAGATGGCGCATAACGGCCGGCTTCGAGAATCCGTCGTATCATGAAATCGGGAAGCGGCTCTTTTTTAAACGCGCGGGTGCTCCGGCGGTTGAATATCACTTCCTCAACAGCTGTCCATGCGCTTAAATCCGGTTTTCCAGCTGGTTTTTTCGCTTCCTCATTCCGGCTTTTTTCAAAGGCTTCCGCACTTCGATGGATTACCTCTTCGATTTCCGCAGATTCCCATTTGCCGTCCTGGGTATCGTTTATCGTTTGGGTTGAAAGCTGTTCCTGCATGTTCCTTCCTTTCGAAATATGCATGGTTGATGATGCTGAGTCGACAGGTGCGACTATAAATTCCAAGTCAATGCCGTTTCCTTAAGGCCGTAGGGGCAGGTTCCAAACCTGCCCTGCGCCATGTTCGCCTCATAATTCCGGGCGGGTTTGGAACCCGCCCCTACAACACGATTTTTAAAGAAACGGCATTGACCATATAATTCATTGTTGCCCATGAACTAACGGGGCAAACGAAAATATCGTTCGATAATAATAAGCTTGCAGAAACATCCATTTATTTGGGGAAATCAATGTCAACAGAGACGTGATATCTTTTACATATAAGAATCACGGATGTTTCTGCAAGCGTTATATACTCATGGAATCAATATGACGGTGCTTCAAGAATATGCATGCACATGGCCGCTTCTTCGTGTCCCAGTGCCCCGCCGCCGTTTTCAGCCATACCCAGCTTCGGGTTTTTGACCTGTCTTTTTCCTGCTTCGCCACGAAGCTGAATAACCAGCTCATGGAGCTGGGCAAGCCCTGATGCTCCGATAGGATGGCCGCGTGAGGTGAGGCCACCGCTGGTGTTCATAGGAATCTGGCCTTCGAGCCGTGTGGCTCCGGATTCTGCGAATATGCCTCCTTCACCACGCGGACAGAAACCAAGGTTCTCCGCCTGATGAAGTTCGCCGAAAGAGGTGGCGTCATGGACTTCGGCCAGATTGATGTCTTTGGGGCCAACACCAGCGATGTTATAAGCCTGATTCGCCAGACGTTCACCGATATCCGGTGCGCTTCCGTGCTCGGCGTATTCCTGACCCGAACCGAGAATGGACGCCCTTATTTTTACGGCCCGTGAGGACAGCCCCAGCTGTTTCACCATTTTTTCCGAACAAAGAATGGCTGATGCCGCCCCGTCACCAATGGGAGCGCACATGGCCCGGGTGATGGGGTAACTGACGATCCGGTCCGCAAGAACTCGTTCAACAGGAACCTCAAAACGGTACTGGGCATTGGGGTTCAGGGTGCTGTTGAAGTGGTTCTTGGAAGCGATGATCGCCAGTTGCTCCACCGTGCTGCCGTATTTTTTCATATGCTGGCGGGCAGCGTACCCATATATATCCATGAACGGAGAATGGTCGGACGGGCCGGAGATTTTTTTAAGTTCCCTGACCGTATCGTAGCCAAGTTTCTCACCCATCATGATGGCCACCACGATCTGGTCACGCAGTTCCTTGAATCGTTCTTTGACTGTTTTTTTCGATTTCTTTTTTGAGCCGTTGGTGCTGGCGTGGTGCTTCAGCTTGAACGCTTGCATGTCTCGCATTTCATCTGACGTCATCGAGAAAACCGAAAGACTCTTGCTGATTTCCACCACATTTTCAATGTCGATCCCAGCCATGAATCCGGCGAATATCGCCATTTTGTTTTCCAGATACAGTTTTTCAGCGCCCACGGCCATGGTGATGTCGTAGAGACCACTGGCAACGCCCAGCCAGGCATGATGAAACGCTGTAGACCCGCTGGCGCAGGCGTTTTCAACATTGGTGATGGGGATGGTGTCGATCCCCACGGGGCGCAAGGCCACCTGACCACGAATGCAGCTCTGGCCTTTCTGATCGCCCCAGCCGGAATTGGAGAACCACAGCGCCTGGATGGATTTTTTATCCACACCGGCGTCTTTCAAACATCCGTTCACCGTCATGGCTGTCAGGTCTTTGATGCTCTGGTCAAGGTATTTACCGAATCGGATGGTATCTGCTCCGATGACATAAACGTCGTTCATTCAAACCTCCTGAAGAATCTGTTCCGGTAAAGAAAAATGAAGCCTGTATATGCTATCATTGTTTTAAGACCGGAACCACGATCACATGTTGATCAAACTATAACTAATTGGTTTAACCAATAACTCTTAGAAAAATGATCTTATGTCAATAGAAAAGTATACAATACGAAAAAAAATATTCAGGGGCTTGCCTGTCAGACAAAATAAGTGTAGATACGAATAAGAAACAGCGTACAACATGTAAATAAACAACAAGGGTTTACCCATTTATAAAGACGTATGGTCATGGTTTTAGACTTTATAAACCGGAACAAAACCCTCGGATAAATTTAAACCATTGACATTGAATAAGGGAATACAACGTATGGCATTACAAAAACATGAAGTGGTGGTTAAAAAATTGTTGCTGGATATTTTCAACAACAAGCTCAAAGCAGGCAGCAAAATGCCCACCGAACGGCAGCTTTCCGTGGAGTTGGGCATAGACAGAACGTCGCTTCGCATTGCTTTGAAACAGCTTGAAAGCATGCAGGTTTTAGATATCCGCCAGGGTGACGGAATCTACGTCAAAGACTACAGGAAGTATGCGGGGGTGGATTTCCTGCGGACTCTTTTCATGCAGCAGGATGAAGAAGGGGATGATATCATCATTGATGCCTATCTGATTGAGGAAGTCTGGTCATTCTGGATGGAATTCATGCCTCTGATGATCCGCATGGCCTTGTCCCGGATCACTCCCATGGAAATGAAACAAATCATCGATATCCTGGAAGAAGAGCTGGAAAACCTGGATGACAAGGAAAAAATCGCTCAGCTTGAAGTTCAGACCCAGGATCTTGTCGCTGAACAATCAGGCAACTTCCTGATGCTTCTCATATCCAACTCCACCCGTCAGATGCGGCTTAAAATCGTCAGAATGTTTATCAACACCATTGACCGTGAGGTGATTAAAGCCCATGTGGAATTCAAGAGGGCGCTGCTCAGAGGGTACATGACCGGCGAACTCAAAGATCCGGATGTGTTTGCCAACGAACACAAAAAATTGCTCGGGCTCCATCGGGAACTGATCAAGACCGTTTGGGCAAATCTCGATAAAGGAAAAAATCAGAGCCTTAATCAAAATGATTCAAAAAGCCTGAGCAACCTGTAGGGGCGGGTTCCAAACCCGCCCGGTGATTGTGCCATGTTGAATATAGGCCGACAATTAAATATGCCAATATTCTGTCAATTCTGATGGGTTACGCTTTGGCTCCACCCATCCTACAGAATTCAGTGTGTAGGATGGGTGGAGCCAAAGCGTAACCCATCGCTTTCGTGCGATAAACATAGATGTATTTTGTTGTCTGGTAATACAAGTTGGAATTAACGCGGCATCCGCCGCAGGAAATCATACAGGGGAACGTGAACAATTAAACATGCAAGAGGAGAAGGTATGAAGAAATTTCCAAAAAAACGAATCATGATCACCGGAGCCGGTTCAGGCCTGGGCAGAGCCATTGCCATGGAGTTCGCCACGCTGGGATGGAACATCTGTGCTTCAGACATCAACCTTGAACGAGCCGATGAAACGGTGGCCATGGTCAAGAAAAACGGCGGTGACGGTTTTGCCGTTTTCTGCGATGTGACCAAACCTGAACAACTCGATGCCCTTGGCGAAACCCTGGTCAAACAATGGGGCGGAGTGGATATCGTTGTGAATAATGCCGGTGTGGCTGCGGCTGGATATATGGAAAAAATTCCCCTTGAAACCTGGGACTGGATTATCGATATCAACCTGAAAAGCGTGATTTATGGTTGCCGCACATTTATTCCCATTCTGGCAAAACAGGGGAGAGGCCATATCGTTAACGTGGCGTCAAACGCCGGAATCGCGTCACTTCCTGAAATGAGCTGCTACAATGTGACCAAAGCCGCTGTGATTTCTCTTTCCGAAACCCTTCGATCCGAGCTGAAACCCAAGAATATCGGCGTTTCCGTTATAGCCCCCACATTTTTCAAGACCAACCTCATGGATCAGTTCAAATCTTCTGATGATCGTCAGAAGAAAATGGCTAACGCCTTTTTTGCCAAATCCAAAACCACATCCCAGGATATCGCCAGACACGTGGTGAAGGTGGTTGTAAAAGACAAACTCTACGCCATCACCCAGATGGACGGCAAATTCACCTGGCTTTCCAAGCGCCTTACCCCCGAATTCTATTTCAACATCATGGGTTGGGGTTACAAACGCGGTCTGGGTGACAAGTTTCTGGGGATGTGATTGCTTACAGATCGAGACGTTAGACATTTTTGCTTGTAAGAGCTAATTTCATTACAATCGCTTTCTTTCGTTCCGGGGTTTTCCCAGAGACTACCCCATAAGAAAGCGTTGTAATAAAAGAAATGATGTTTTGTAAATGAATCGCATTTGCATTCATGATGATACTTGTTAACCCGGCAAATAAATAGACCAACCGGTTGTCGTTGGGTCATGCCCGCGACCTACGGGTGTGTTGTATTGCCAGGTTAATTTTAGACGACCAGAGGGCAGGCACAAGGCGCTGCCCCTACAAAACATGTCTCTTTGTTTGCTGCATGGAATAACAAGACATAGTAACTTCAACGAATCGCCCACCGCTATGTCATTCCGGGCGGCTCTCGAATATGATCGGGGCTTTGCAGTGGAAATAATCTCCGGTAGGTCTTGAGGTTCAAAATGCGAGCCGCCCGGAATGACATAAGTAGGAATAGGGGGCAGGCCTGCTCTTGACTACCTACTCGTCATATAAACTCTCAAATGAGTCAAGGGCAGACCCCATTATCTGGTTAAGGGCTAATGCCTATTATGTGTAATTTATATACCTTATCTTCACCGCCGAAAGGATTGCTTTCCATTTCAATATTGCAAATGACTTTAACAGATGGTTTTAACATCGAATATATATAGTCAATATTATTCTGAGCCCCTGATATAGTAAAATTATATTCTCCAATTGGAATGGCTTGATTTTTGTCTTTTATAGAAATTTTTCCAATGTTTTTGTATTTATTAAAATCAAAAATTTCACAATCAAGATTAATGCTATCTTTTTCGATCCTCGTAGGAATGTCAAATATATTCTTATCATCTTTTCCAAGAAAAATATCAGGGTTAACAGAGTCTTTTATACCTGCTGAAATAAAGTCAATTGTCTGAGGATCAATTAAATGAGCTAAGGATTGATAACTTGGAAGGGCTAATTCACCAATTTGAATAACTGGCGCATAGAAATTATTGGTAGTGTTGCCTGTATTAACAACAACATTTCCATTGTTATTAAATTGATACGTTGGTCTTTCTTCATTTTGAACTGAACTACAAACGAGCTTAAGAAATGCAAAAGTATCTTTAGTGTAATCCCATATATTTTGAGGGCCTAAAGACCCAGCAAAAGGTAAAATTAATTGAACACCACTCAACATAATATCAAATACAGTAGTTAATGAACCTTGTGAAAATTTTGAAGCCTTTAATTGAAATCTTTCTCTATCTTTAGCTGACAATCTTTTTGCACCAATAGAAACAAGGAAGGTTTTATCAACTATTGATTGAAAATTATCCAATGCACTTGCAGCGATGTGTATTGGAATTCCATCTTTCAAAGCTGGGCCATCAATTTTATATTCGAACATATGGTGTATCCAGTTGGCTCTTAATATGTATTCTAAGGGAAATCCCCAATATGTGTGTTTAATAATGTCGAACTTGCATATAATTAATTAAAAAATCTTAAATTGATGATCTGATTGGGCTTGGAAAACAGGCTCGGGTTAATTGCGGCAAATTTTCCGAATGATTGAAAGGCCTTTTTATAACAAATATCTCGTTATTTCAAATGGTTTTTTCTATATACCAATACTTATGAAAGAAAGCATGCGAGTAAACCTTGGCATTACACAAATCACCCCTTAAAATCCTCTTTCCGCATCCCCATTTCTTTCATTTTGTTGTAAAGCCCCCTTGGATGAATTCCCGCGATTTCAGCGGCTTTTCCAACACGCCCGTTGACTTTTTTCAGTACCGTTTCAATGTACATCTGCTCGATGATTTTCAGGGCTTCACGGCTGACTTCGGGGAGGGTCATGTTTTCCCAGGCGGCGGTGTCCAGATAGTTTTTTAAGGGGGAATTTCCTTCCTGCATGCCTGTTTTGAAGATGTTTGCAGGGAGGTTTTTCAAGGTGATGGTGTCGGTTTCGCAGAGAAGCATGGCCCGTTCGATCACGTTCATCAGTTCCCGGATGTTTCCAGGCCAGTCGTAGCGGCCCATGACCTGGACGGCATCATCGGAGATTCCCGTGACGTCGCGGCCGATTTTTTTTCGGAACAGGGTGATGAAATTCCGGGCCAGGGTGGGGATGTCTTCTTTTCTCTGGCAAAGGCGTGGGATGGTGAGGGACACCACGCCGATTCTGTAAAACAGATCGCGCCGGAACGTTCCATTTTCGATTTCGTGTTCAAGATCCCTGTTGGTGGCCGCGATGATGCGAACATCCACCCAGATGGGTTCTTCTCCGCCGATGGGGACCACTTCGTAATCCTGGAGAACCCGGAGAAGTTTGGTCTGGAGGTGAAGGGGCATGTCCCCGATTTCATCAAGGAAAATGGTGCCGCCATGGGCCTGCTCAAAAGCTCCGCGCCTTGCACGGATGGCGCCGGTGAACGCGCCCTGTTCGTGGCCGAACAATTCGCTTTCAAGCAGTTGCTCGGGGAGGGCCGCTGTATTCACAGTGACGAAAGGTCCGTTTGACCGTGGGCTTTCCGCATGAATGGCCTTGGCCAGATGCTCCTTGCCCACGCCTGTTTCACCGAGGATCAGCAAGGTGGAGTCGCTGGTCACCACCTGGTGGACTTCTCCCATGAAAATCTGCATCTGTTCGCTGTTGGAAACAAAATCCCCGAGTTTGGGCCGCAAGCGGCCTTTCCTGTCGTAGCGATCAAGAATGTTGTACTGACGCCGGGATTCCAGAATGGTTCCCACGGCTTCGATGAGGCTGTTTGTTGAAATGCCTGAATACAGAACAGCGTCAACTCCAGCGGCCAGAAGCTGGGCATGATCTTCCGCAGAATCGTTGGCGTGGAGAACGATGGTGATGGGTTTTTCCGGCAAATTATTGAGAACACTGATGTTGGATTCGGCGGGTTTGGGGATCATCCCATCGCTGACCAGGAAAATATCTCCGCAACTTCGGACAAGATTTTGCCAGACACCTTTGGTCCGGCTGATATTTTTAATCTGGACATCGGACACGTCGGCAAAATTCCGTTCGAACTCGGCCAGAAGTTCTTTGTTTTTAATGGCGAGGACAAGGCGGATAAGCATGGAAACTCCAAAAATCAGTAAGGTTATACCGTAAAATTCACACTGAATGAAAAGTTATTATAACATACCGTAAAGATGAATTATAATCAATATAATATATATTGATTTATTGTAAGTTACACGGGTTGATGTATTGATTTCGGTATTGAAATACTCTATTTTTTAGATAAAAGTCCTGGCTGGGGCACCTGTTTTTTTTATCTGTCAAATCTCAATTAACCCGCTGATTCCAATTCGAATATTAAAAATGATCAACTCCACAAGATCATGTGTTTCTTTTTATATTGACATACAATTCAAGCTACCTTATATCCAGGAAAATGAAAAACAGCATCGGCCAACCTTCAGATGGGTGCTTTTTTTATCGGGATGAGCAGATTCCTTTTATAATCCACATAAGAACAACATGGGTGGGTTAGAGTATTCTCTGATTAATTCTTTGAAATTTAAGCTTGTTATAAAGATAACCGCCAAAGCGGTGCCACAGGGTTATCCGGGTTTTGAGCCGGAATACCCACTGTGTCCACTCCATGGAAGTCGATCATGGGGGTGCTTTGTTTTGTGTTTTTTTCGGGTTAAAAATGGTAATAATTTACCGGGAAATATTATTTGAGTTTATATTGATTGTATATATTTAATATTATTACAAATAAATGATATTTGAGACCCAAGAAAGACCTTGTTTTTGTCTTTTTGCCAGCAATAAACGGTAATGATATGCTGATAAATGTATGATAATATGAGTCTATTATTTGATAATATAAATAATAACAGATAGATGAATGCTTGGTATTGTGATGGTGGTCTTATTTGTAAAATGCGTATTTCAATACCGAAAATTGGGAACGATGGTCAAGTGTTATATTTTTAATATATTGATATAATAGTTTAATATGTATTTTGTGCGGGGTTGGCATTGTTTGTGCTAAACTCTGCAACTATGTGAGCGGAACACCCGGAAATTAACCGATCACCTTTTTTCGGGAATGTGGCGAACTAACTGACGAAAGAACTTAATAATCAGGAAAGAAAGGAAAATAAAAAAATGGGTATCGCTGCAATGAAGAAACCCGAAGCTGCTTTAAATTTCTGGGGAATAGCCTCGGCCATTGACATCTACCACTGTGACCCTGAAAAAATCAGGGATGCGGAATTTATCAAACGTTTTGTGGTTGAACTGTGTGACCTCATTGAAATGAAACGTTTTGGAGAAACCCAGGTTGTCCATTTCGGCGAAGATGAAAAAGTAGCCGGGTTTTCCATGATCCAGCTTATCGAAACATCGTTGATCTCGGCCCATTTTGCCAATCTGACCAACGCCACCTATCTGGACGTGTTCAGCTGCAAAGCGTATGATCCTGAAACTGTGAGAATGTTCGCCCAGAATTATTTCGGCGGCAAAGAGAGCGTCCTCAACGTCACCTACAGGAGTTAACATGGGACGAGTTCGCATTGTTACGGATCTTGAAGAATGTTCGTATCTCTGGGGGAAGCATTTCCCCCTGGAACGGGTGTTTGATTTCTGGGAATTCCGCTGGTGTTTCAGCGACGCTTACAGCCGTGAAGCCTCGTTTATTGTTTACGAGGAAGGGGGCGCGCTTAAAGGCCTTCTTCCCTTGAGCCGGATTCAGGAAACAGGGGCTTACGCATACTTCCCCGGAGAAACATGGGAAGGAAAGACCTGGATCGAACAGAACAAGATCATCATCAACTGTGAAAACGTTCTGCCAGCTCTGATTGAAGCAGTTCCGGCCAAGGCGAATATCAGGTATCTCTGCACCACGCCCCATTTTGGTGAACTCCCGGAAACAGGTGGCGGGGTTGTCTCTTACGACGAAACCGATTACTATTTTGAGCCAGCTGTTCATGATTACTCTTACGAAAACTATCTGGCTTCGTTTCCCGGAAAGTCTCGTAAAAAAATTCTTGCCGAAGTGAATGCCATCAAAGCCAAAGGTCTGGAAGTTCGGATCAACGACTTGAAAGACGTGGATACCCTTTACAGGATGAATCTTGATAATTTTGGGCCGCAGTCCTTTTTCTACGACCCACGCTTTCTAAACGGATTCGAGAAGATGATAGCCTTCCTTGAATCACGGGGCATGTTAAGGATCGTCACATTGATCGTTGGCGGCAAAATTGCTGCTGTGGACGTGGGCGGTACCTGGAACAAACACACCGTATTTTTGGGCGGCGGAACCCACAGGGATTTTCCGGGTATCGCCAAGCTGATCAATCTCTATCACATGGAATGGGCCTGTCAGGAAAAACTTGTGGAAATGGATTTCCTCTGCGGTGACTTCGGATGGAAAGAACGATTCCGGTTGAGCCAGAGAAATCTTTTCCAGATTGATAAAAAACGGGCGTACACAAATTATCCCGTTGAAGATATTGAAAGGCCTATGCTCCATGTCTGACAGGAAAATCCTCGTGGTGGGAACCACGGCGGACTATGTGGAGATTTTGCGAAAAGCGGCTCCTGGGAAATGTCTCTTTGTGACAGCCCATACCATAAGAAAACAAGCTTTTGAACCGACTCCCACAGAAGGGGAGGAAATCCTCTGCGACACCGATCCCAAAGCCCACAGCATTGTGACACTTCAGATCAAAAGGCATTTAAGGAATTTTAACATTTCGCTTGATGGAATCGCCTGCTTCGACTGCGAATCCATGGATCTTACAGCCCGAATCGCCCTGGCCTTAGGGCTTGATTACCCAGCGCCCGAATCCATTTTAAACTGCCGAGACAAGTCCCGCACCAAAGAGGTGTGGCGGGCAAATGGTGTTCCCTGCCCACGTTTTCAATCCGTATCCAACGAAGACGATGTTCGTGATTTTTTTAAGGAACTGGAATCTCCTTGTGTTCTCAAACCCGTGGATGGCAGTGGCAGCGAACGTGTTTTCAAATGTCGCACTGAAGACGAATGCGTCAAAGCCTTTGCGGCCATCCGTGAAAACCGCGAAGCGCAACGTGTTATCATGGAAGAGTTTGTGGACGGAACGGAATACAGCTGCGATTTCATCGTTGACAAAGAATCTGTCCGGTTGATCCGCATGACCCGGAAAATCCATGCGCCGGGCTCTGTTTTCGGAACGATCATGGCCTACGAGATGATCGATTTTTTAAGTGAAAATGTCTCCAGGGACTATTTCATGGGAATTCTTGGTAAAGCCGCACGGTCCCTGGGTATTGAGCGATCCCTGTGCATGCTGGATTTCATTGTAAGCCCCGATGGCGACATCAGTCTTCTTGAGATAGCACCACGCCCCGGCGGAGACTGCCTTCCCTGGCTGATCCAGCGTTCCATGGGTCTTGATATTCTCCGTATGACCCTGTCAGCCGCTGAACCGGGGCATTTTGATTTCAAAAAACCACCGATGGTTTCTCCCTGTGTGGGTTTGAGGATTCATGCCAAGCAAACCGGACGGCTAAAAAACATCGATACAACAAGGGTTGCCCAAGACCCCCGCGTCACCGATGTTTACCTGAAATACAGAATGGGACACCAGATTACTCTGCCGCCCCAGGATTACGATTCCTGGAACCTGGGGCATATTATTTTTAAACCCGCAGGCCTTGTCAGTCGTTTTGACCAGTGCAGGGAACTGCTCTCCTTGGTGAAGATTGACATCGACCATGAACGACCACGATCATAACAACATTCTGATACGGAAAGCCCAGAACATTCTCACGCAGGAGACAGCCCGGTTGCCTGAAAGCGACCTTAAGGCTTATGTGGCCCATTATTTCAAGAAGGGCAGGGAGTTCATCGAAAATATCAGGATGATCTCTTCTCCTGTTTATGTTTTTGAAAAAGACATGGTCGGCGAAAAAACGTCATTGTTCAGAAAGGCATTTGAAGCCTTTTTGCCGGACACGGGATATTACTATGCTGTGAAGAGCAACAACAGCCCGGAACTTGCTGCCGCCGTGCTTGAAACAGGTTTCGGACTTGATGTTTCAAGCGGCGTGGAACTCACCATGGCTCTGGAACTGGGGGCAATAGATGTTGTTTTCAGCGGTCCCGGGAAAAATGACGCAGAACTTGAACTGGCCGTGATGAACAGCGACAAAGTCACGGTTCTCATGGACAGCTTCGGGGAACTGGCACGTCTTGGAAAGATTGCAGAAACTATGAAGCGAACCGTGAGGGCAGGGGTGAGGCTCACCACCGAACCCAAGGGCCTTTGGCGGAAATTCGGCATTCTCACCGAAGATCTGGGACGTTTCATCAAGGCCTGTGCTGATTACTCTTGTATCGATTTCAAAGGTCTTCAGTTCCATTCCAGTTGGAACATGGGGCCTGAACGGCAGATCGCCTTTATCGAACATCTGGGCCAGTGTCTCAAATCCTTACCGGAACAAGATAGGAGTAAAATCACCTTCATCGATATCGGCGGAGGATACTGGCCCGAATGCGGAGAGTGGATTCAACCAGCCGCTACGGAAAAAGGAATGCTGGAAAAAGTCCTGGGAAGAGAGCCTGTGTCAGCCCATGATCACTATCTGAACCCTTCAACGCCCATTGCGGTTTTTGCCGAAACATTATCCCATGCGATCAAACAGCATATCCACAGCTTGTTTCCCTGCCGGATCTGCTTCGAGCCGGGCCGCTGGATCTGCCATGACACCATGCATATCCTCCTGCGCGTCATCGACGTGAAAGCCCCGGATCTGGCGGTAACCGACGGTGGCACCAACACCCTCGGCTGGGAACGCTATGAAAGCGATTATTTCCCCGTCCTCAACCTCACGCGCCCTTCAATGACGGAAAAACAGTGCATGGTTCTGGGCTCCCTCTGCACCCCCCACGATGTATGGGGCTATGCCTACTGGGGCGAATCCATCCGCGAAGGCGACATCCTGATGATCCCCACTCAGGGAGCCTATACCTATAGCCTTCGCCAGCAGTTTATCAAGGATCTTCCGGGGGTTATTGTTTATCCTTCTATGAAACGATTGCATGAACCGATCATGTGATATATAATTTGGTAAAAATGAACCATTGAATGGTTCGAAAACGTAAAATAAGAGGTAGGCCATGAAATCCATCACCATTCACGGCATTGATGATTTTCTTGCGGAACGGATCAAAGCAAAGGCTGAATCCGAAGGTACGAGCGTCAACAGGACCGTCAAGAAGCTCATAGAAATCTCTCTGGGGATTAAAACAAGGCCGGAAAAGAGCAATCTTAAGGATTTTCAGGAATTTTCAGGTTTGTGGACCGAGTCCGATCTGAAAGAATTCGAAGACAACACCAAGGGAAGTCGTGTTGTTGATCCTGAGGACTGGCAATGAAGAAAATCGTTTTAGATAAAAGCCATGTTTCTTGAATAGCAATGAATGGAAGGCCTGTGGCAAGATGACGGACACCCTGGATACCGTTTATGTGGCAATTCATCAATCTTCTTCAGTGTCCGATGATTTATCCTTAAGGTTTAACGGATCATCGTATCCGTATTTCTTCATTTTTCGCCAGAGGGTGGTTCGGGGGATTCCCAGAATTTTGGAGGTCAGGCCCTTGTTGTAGTCCGAACGCTCCAGAACTTTACCGATAAATATCTTTTCCAGTTCATCCAGAGACATGAGTTTTCCGCTTTCGATGGAATCGAATTCCAGTTGTTGCAAGTCGTTGGGGAGATCGGAAGTGCGGATTTCGGTTTCATCAGTTAAGGCCACGGCCCGTTCGATGATGTTTTCAAGCTCGCGGACATTACCTGGGAACGTGTAGTTGATGAGAATATCAAGGGCATGGGGGTGAATGCCTGAGACAGGTTTGTGAAAGGCGAGGCTGAACTTTTCGATGAAATATTTGACCAGGAGAGGTATGTCGTCTCCTCGCTCGGAAAGCTGGGGCAATTGGATGGTCACCACGTTCAATCTGAAAAAAAGGTCTTCTCTGAAATTGCCTAAAGCCACTTCACGCTTGAGATCCTTGTTGGTGGCGGCGATGATGCGGATATCCAGATCAATGGGCCGGACTCCGCCCACTCGGATGATCCGTTTTTCCTGAATGACATGGAGGATTTTAACCTGCATGGGCAGAGGCATTTCTCCGATTTCATCAAGGAAGACCGTGCCGCCCGACGCTGATTCAAGAAGGCCGACCCGTGTTGCTGTGGCGCCTGTGAAAGCTCCTTTTTCATATCCGAAAAGTTCGCTGCTGATCAGTTCGTCGGTGAACCCCCCGCAGTTGAATGATACGAAGGGGAGTTCTTTTCTCGGGCTCATCTGATGGATTTCCCTTGCCACCAGCTCTTTGCCTGTTCCGCTGGCACCCTGAAGCAGCACATTGCAATTCAGTGGTGCGACTTTTTTGATCATGGAAAACACGTTACGGATGGCAGGGCTTGATCCCACAATGCTTTTGAACGTGCCTTCACCTTTGAGGGCTGCCCTTAACCGCTTGTTTTCAAGACAGATGCGGAGTTTTTCCTGAGCGCCTTTTGCCAGCATCTTGACTTCATTTAGTTTCAGCGGCTTAGGGGCATAATGGTAAGCGCCTTCCTTGATGGCTTCTATGGCGTTGTCAATGGAGCTGTATCCTGTGATGATGATGACTTCCGTAAACTCATTGATTTTTCTGATGCCCGCCAGAATTTCCATTCCGTTTGTATCGGGCAGTTTGAGATCGGTAAAAACGATTCCAAAGGGGTTCTCGGCCATGCGTTCCATAAAAGGCGCGCCTGAGGTGAATGTCTCCACTTCAAATCCGTCTTTGGAAAGGGATTGTGCCAGTCTTCGGCATACCGTGATTTCGTCGTCAACAACTGCTAATCGTTTTTCCATGTCTTTTCCATGTAAATATTTTATAAAAAATGTTTGTCAAACTTTTCAAAAGTTTGGCCCCGGCAGGGCTGACAGAGCATGACAAATAGAGCAAAGTCAAATTAATCTCAGCAGGTTGTTTCGCATCATGTTGCCTGCAAATCAGAATCAACCGAAGGGATGAATACGGAAAACGTTGTGCCTTTGCCCACGTCGCTGTCCACACTGATATACCCGCCATGGTTTTTCACTAGGGAATAGGTCACCGAAAGACCCAAGCCCACTCCTTTTCCAATGCCTTTGGTTGTATAAAACGGTTCGAAGATATGCTCCATGCTTTCCGGTGATATTCCCTGGCCGGTGTCTGAAATATCAATTCTTACAAAACCACGGCCATCGTTTTCGGCCCGGATGCCTATGGCTCCACCATTAGGCATGGCATTGTTTGCGTTGTTCAGAATGTTCAGGAACACCTGCTGAAGACTTCGCATATTTCCTTTGATCGGATGCAGACTTTCGGGAAACAGAAGGTTGAGCTTTATTCCGGTGGGTTTTATCTGGTTTTTGATCAGTTTGATGGTGCTGTGAAGCAGATCCTTGACATCCAGTTCAGAAAAGGTTGCTTCCCTGGTGTGTGAAAAATCAAGAAGATTACGAACGATGTCATTGGCCCGTTCAACCTGGACGATAATGTCTTCCAGCATTTCATCCGCAGCCGGGTCCAGCTTTCCTGAATATTCCTCCATGAATGCTTCCGCTGTCAGACTGATATTGTTGATGGGGTTGTTCAGCTCATGGGCAATACCGGCTGTGAATGTTCCAAGAGCCGCCATTTTTCTTGCCTGAAGCAGGTTTTCCTGATTGGTCTCGATCTCTAATGCCATCCGGTTGAAGGCCCTGATCAATCCTGAAATTTCGTCGTTGTAGTTTTCCTTGAAAGCGATGGGCGTAAAATCACCGCCGCCCACCTGTTTTGTTTTTTTCTGAAGCATTTTCAGAGGGCTGAGCAACCTTTTAGAATAAAGGGTGGTGGCCATGGCCATAAGAAAAATGAAAATGGCGAGAAAGGCAAAGGGCACCATGGAAATACGGTTGATGGTCTTGTGAATTTTCGAGCGTTTCAAGTCGAACAGTTCATTGGAAAAAACCACCATAGCTTTTCCCTGTCTTCTCAAATCTTCCTGATCGAACTCGCGTTTTTCCCCAAGACTGGTTTCGAGTTGCCTCATGTTTTGCTGATAACCTGTGAGGTTGTCTTTGAATTCCTTGAATCGTCTGTTTCCGATTATTCTGATGATATCGGAGGCCAGCTCGTTCACAAGCTTGTCGGTCTTATCCAGGTAAACGATCACCTCTTTCAGACTTTCCTTATCGTAGTAAAGAAACACGTTTTTTTCAAATCGCCGGACTTCGAGGATGTTGTTGGCCAGATCGCCAAAACTTTCACTCAGGATCATCAGTTTGTTGATGTGGGAAAGGCTCCACAGGTTGAGTCCTGTCAAAGCACACAGGGAGAAAAAACTGACGCAGGAAGCGAGAATGAGTTTTGACCGGATTGATTGAAGCACGAAGCCTCCTTAATTTTTTTTCATTTGGGCCTTGATCATCGTTCCGGCCAGTCCCGACATTTAAATCAAAATGGGTCTTTATTGCGTAGGGGCACGGCTCGCCGTGCCCCTACATTAGGAAGCCGCCACCGTTTCTTGGACATGGACAATGGCCGGAACGATGATCAAGGTCATTTGGGTCGGTTCATGCCCGGAATGACACAGCGTAAGGGCGATTCTCAGAAGCTATTATCAAGCAAAACATCCGAAAAAAACCAAACCAGAAAACATGATGTTTCAATATGGCACATGTGGACAATGAATGCGAATGAATTTTTCAAAATGAAACATGAATATGGGTCTTTGAGCTCAGCTTTTTAAATATAATTAATAATATCTTATAGATAAAAAATGATGTTTCTGTGGCCTGCATCTTGCGATTAGTGCCTTCAAAAATAAACAAGGAAGATCAATGGAACGAATTCTCGTCACAATGCATGATCGGTATTACCCCTGGGAAGCTCTGGGCCGGGCCATGTCCCTTGCTAAAAGGATCAGTGCAAAGGTCTATATCCTCAAGGTGTTTTCTCCGGGATCTCATGTTTTAAAGGTCGTTGAGCAGGATATGCAGACATCCGCCGGTATCAGACTTGAAAATATAATACAGACGGCAAGGGCCGACTCGATAGGAATTGAATATTTTGTAACGGAAGGAGATTTTGAGGAGGAGGTGATTGGTTTTGTTGAGCACAATAAAATAAGCATCCTGGTTGTTGAAACCGGTAACTGGGAAGCGAAGGACCATGAAAACCCCGGAAAGGGTCTGGGACCGTTTCAGGAGATTCTGTACCGTATCTCATGCAGGGTGGAGCTGGTTTCGCCGAAGAAACATTCTTAATAAAGAAACTTAAGAAAAGGTGATAATGACATGTACTTATACTTACCCATAGCAGGCAATGCTGTGAACGTTTTTGTGATTTTCGGACTGGGGGGCGTGGTCGGGCTGCTTTCCGGGATTTTCGGTGTGGGGGGCGGGTTTCTGATGACGCCGCTTCTGATCATGCTGGGCATCCCGCCAACTGTGGCAGCCGCATCGGATTCAAATCAGATCGTTGGGGCGTCAACCTCGGCCACTCTCGCCCATTTTCGGCTGGGCAATGTGGATATCAAGATGGGCGTCCTTCTTCTTATAGGCGGAATCATCGGCGGGACCGGCGGTGTTCAGATTATTCAGATTCTCCGAAAAATGGGCAATGCGGATTTTCTGATCAATGTCACCTACGTTTTGATGCTTGGAATCATCGGCGGCTACATGTTTGTTGAAAGCATTCAGTCCATGAAAAAATCCGAACAACCTGAACAGCCACGTCCAAAAAAGGAATCCGGGTATGCCCGGTTTGTCGGAAACCTTCCCTGGCAGACGGATTTCAAAAGATCAGGTATCCGGCTGTCCATGCTGATGCCCTTGGTTCTTGGGACTCTTGTGGGGATTCTGGCTGCGATCATGGGTGTTGGCGGCGGATTCATCATGGTTCCTGTGATGGTCTATCTGCTGCGCATGCCCATGCATGTGGTGGTGGGCACAAGCCTGTTTCAGATTCTTTTTACCTGTGTGAACGTCACGATCATGCAGGCCTCGAAAAACCATACGGTTGATTTTGTTCTGGCGCTTCTGCTCCTTCTGGGATCGGCCATTGGTGCCCAGATCGGGGCTAAAATCAGCAAGAAATTGAGGGGCGACCAGTTGAAAATACTGCTTGCGACCCTTGTTCTTATTGTCATGGTTAAAATGCTTTACGGTTTATTGGTCAGCCCCGATGTTCTGGTGGCCTATGCAGGAGGGCATTAGTAATGAATAAGGCGAATAAGGTGAAAATGTTGAATAAGGTGTATAAAAAAATGAAGGTAAGTCCTATCATGTTTGTGGCGGCACTGGTCTGCATCCTTATCCCTTCCTGGCTTACGGCCCAGGAATCTATGGAACTGGCCGTTCAACCGGAAATGATAACCATCGGCACGTCGTATACGGGAATGAATCTGACCGTTTCAGGGAAAATACCCGAAGATTGTGAAGCTGTGGCTGTGCTGAGCGGTGAACGAGCTGAGCTGCATCTCAAAGAAA
>JBAZWJ010000043.1:0-52735 GCA_041660385.1 Desulfobacteraceae bacterium
GATAACAGCCGGGATGCCCTTTCCGTGATACAGAAAAACTGTGACGCTTGTACGGCAATGACGTCTCGAACCACCGTTGTTCGCTGGGATATCACCCGGAATCTCAACTGCATCAAAAACACCCAGCCGCCTTTTTCTCTGGTGTTTGCCGACCCGCCCTACGGAAAAAACCTGATCCCTCCCACCTTTGAATCTCTTGCAAATGCAGATTGTCTTGCCGATGGCGCACGAATTGTTGTGGAACATGGCGTTGTCGATGGTTTGCCTACCCCGCCCTGTGGCTTTTCATTGGACGAGACACGAACCTACGGGCGAACGGCTCTGACATTTTTTGTTTATAGTCATCATTCCATTTCCCAATCATGATGCTGGGTTGCTCTATCGCTCCACCCATCCTGTTCTCGATCAATATCACCAAGGCCTGCCCCGACACTGAACTGTCACAAGATTTCGGCAAAAACGACATCGTGTGTAAGCTGTAGGATGGGTGGAGCAAAGCGTAACCCATCACGAGCTTGAGATGAAATATCGCATGAAATCGGCTTGAATCGAAAAAGTATTGTTCCATTGAGAAAAACTATGATAGGTCAGAAAAAATCTAAATAAGTTTATACTTAAGAAAGGGACATTCCATGTCGACGACTACTGCCATTTACCCCGGAACTTTCGATCCTTTGACATTCGGCCATGTGGATATTGTGGAAAGAGGACTCAAGATCTTTGATAAAGTCATCGTTTCCGTGTTGAACAACCGAAAGAAAAATCCGCTTTTTACAGTGGACGAACGAGTTGATCTGATACGGGAAAGCCTTCGAAACTATTCCCGTGTTGAAGTGGCGTCGTTTGACGGGTTGATCGTGGATTTTGCTATAAAATGCAATGCCCAGGCCATTCTTCGCGGGATGAGAGCTGTTTCCGACTTCGAAAACGAATTTCAGATGGCCATGTTCAACCGCCGTCTGAACCGGGATATTCAGACTGTCTTTCTCATGACTGGTATGAGGTGGATATTCATCAGTTCAACCGGTATTAAAGAGCTGGCGAGTTTCGGCGGAGACGTCAAAGGCCTTGTGCCCCCTGTTGTGGAAAGAAAGCTCAGGGAAAAATTCATGAAAGGCGAATTCTAACATGGATCTCTGGCAACTCCATATCTTCACAAAAGTGGTCGATCTGAAAAGTTTTTCCAAGGCAGGCGCAGCCATACACCTGTCACAGCCCACAGTGAGCAGCCACATCAAAGATCTGGAAGATCACTTTGAGTGCAGGCTTATTGACCGGCTGGGCAAGGAAGCGCTTCCCACCAAAGCCGGAAGCCTTCTCTACGGATACGCCAGAAAGCTTCTGGCTCTTAAGAATGAAACTGAAACAGCCCTGGCCCAGTTCAAAGGAAAAACAAAAGGCCATCTGGTGGTGGGCGGAAGCACCATTCCCGGCGGGTACATTCTTCCACAGATCATCGGATCATTCATCAAAAAATATCCCGAAGTCACGGTGGCCCTTGAAATCGGTGACACGGAAGACATCGTCAAAGCCATCCGGGAAGGCCAGATAGAAATTGGCCTGGTGGGTGCCCGATACAACGACAAAAATCTTATCCAGGAAGAGGTGATCAAGGACAGCATGTGTCTGGTCATTCCCTCTGACCATCCCTGGAAAGGGCGAAAGAGCGTGACCCTTGACATGCTGAAAGACGAGCCGTTCATCGCCCGCGAACAGGGATCGGGAACATTGAAATCCCTGGCCCGCAGTCTTCTGGATGCCGGCATTGAAAGCTCAGCCCTTCGAATCGTTGCCACCATGGGAAACACGGCGGCTGTCCGGCAGGGTGTGAAAAGCGGCATCGGCGTTTCCATTCTCTCAACCAAAGCGGTGGAAGACGATCTGGAGTACGGCAATCTTCTGGCCCTTGACGTGGAAGGCGTGGATCTTTCCAGGTTTTTTTACCTGACCATGCACAAATCACGAACCCTTTCCCCCTTGTGCCAGAGTTTCGCCGAGGTGATCCGTCACCCGGAAATCCGATAATCGGGTCCTACGCTTCCCCATCGGGTGTGGCGCATCCAGTCTTTGCGGCGTTCCACAGGAACTCTTCTTTCGATTCGACTCGATCGTTTGTTGTAACCTAACGGCATCACGTTATAAAGGGTCCGTCTGTCATCCTCGTAGCGGCGATCAAATCCGCAGCGCATGCACGGTCTTTGAGATTCAATAGAGTAATAGTCCATAAAAACCTCCTGTCATTGAAAGGGTTCATAAGCGTCATTATAAATGACACCATAAGCCGCACCCGACGTGAGATCATGACAACAGGATGGGACAGGAACGCATGAAATGGACAAAGTAACAACAGAATATCGGGACAGTCGAGGCATGGTATCGTGAAAAATTTTAAACCATCATACCACAAACACATTTGAAAATGCAAAACTTCCCCTGATAAATTCTTGACATAACGTCCTGATAAAAGTATTTATCACTGAAAATTGAAGCCTGATGTTTTATTTCGAAATTTTGCATTTACAATAATTATAAAGAAAGACACCATGACTCTTACAAAAGCCGATATCGTCGATACTGTGACGGAACGATTGGGATACTCCAAGATCAGATCATCCGAAGTTATTGAAACCGTTCTTGAAATCATCAAACATTCCCTTGAGGACGGCGAGGATGTTCTTATTTCCGGATTTGGAAAACTGTGCGTAAAAGATAAGGATGCCCGTAAAGGCCGGAACCCCGCCACAGGCGAAGACCTTATTCTTGATAAACGACGCGTTGTCACGTTTAAGAGTTCAACGATTCTTAGAAACAAAGTCAACGAAAAATAAGCACGATCCTTCGCTTCGCCGGTTCAATTACGAATCTTTGAAGTAAGGTGGCTTACGTCTTTGCCCTTGATTCCCATCGACCCTGTCCGGTCAATCCGCTTTTCATTCAACGGCGGTTTCGACTGTTCAGGGATACGGGCAAAGAGTCTTCCCACACATGAAGAGACCCTCGACGAGAAAGGCCCGAAAAGTCCAAGGCGGCTCAAAAGGGCGATCCATGCCTTTTCACAGCCAAGCCCCAGAGTGACTGTTCGTCCGTTCCGCGTGATACCCTGGAGAATACCTGTTACATGTTCCATGGTGATCTGAGCATCAGGTTCTCTGGCGTTATCCCCTTTCATCAGATAGCATCCGTTTTTTTCTGAAATGACCCGGTGTATGACAAGATTTGAGGACATGGGGTGACGGTAGGCGACCACATCGCCAACGGTCAATGCGGTTTTTTTACATGGAATGAGGGTCACCGTATCCCGGTTTCTGATAAAGGGAAACATGCTGTTTCCGCATGAAACAAACCGGCAGCATCGACCCTGATCAAGCAATGGCGTGATCAGATCACCCATATCTATGGCCGTCAGTGTCTTTTTTTGATCGTTCACAGGGTCTCCATGGTCTATGTCATTTATTTGAACGGCCTCGCTATACACAACGTCCAACGAAAGACAGGATTTCTTTTGAAATTCCATGATCAGGCCTGAAGTAAAGATCGAAACACGGTGTATCGGATATGATCCGACCGCAGAAATCCACCACGTGTGGGATCAACTCCCTATCATACCAGGGAATGGATACGACGGGTAGAAGTCGTTCAAGGGATGTGGCGCTGTCGCATCGCTCAATCCGGTTATCATTTTCGTGGTGAAGAAAGAAAACAGCCGAAAGGTGCTGGCTGGCTGGCCCGGCCACACCGGCGTTGCTGTGCCATGGCGTGCCGTAAACCTTGAAACCTTCGCTCAGTTCACGGATCACAACCCGCTCGTCGCTCAAAGGCAAAATTCCTTCCAGTTCAGAAAGCAGACTGGCCATGGTGCTTTTTCCCGTTCCTGACTTTCCGGCAAAGACCAGTCCCTTGCCGTTCAACCCCATGCCTGTGCCGTGGACCAGGGTGCCCTTACGGGTTGCCAGTGCGAGTACGACGATCATCTGATCAAGAGGGTGAGAACAGGGAGGAACGGGATGGTAGCTCATTTCAGGGTTTATAAAAACATCCACCCGGCTGCCGTCAACGCCAAACTTTGCGGTCCAGAATGGGGTATCCTGGCCCGGACACGTAAGAACCATGATATGCTGCCGATCTTTGCGGTACATGGTCCATGCCGTTCCGTTTGTGAATAGGATGTCCGCAGGTTCAACAACGGGCATGGGTTCACGGCGCATGTGGATATGAACATCAACTGTCTCCTCGTCAGCCGCGCCCTCTTTTACAAAGGCCCGGTAACAGGAACCAAGATGCTCTATCCAGGAGCTGTCTTCACCGGAAATACGGAAACGGACGCCGCCGATCTGCAAGTTTTTTTCCGTGGTGACACCGGTCACGACCCCAGCCTGTGACACCCGGAACCGATGCAGCTGAATGAGTTCAAATGCGGTGCTCCGGTGGATGTGGAGGTTTTGCATGAGACACCCAGCACTTCTTCGGCTGCCAGATCAATGGCCTTGAGTTTCGGTTTTGTGTACTTACGCTTCTTTTTATTATCATTCATCTTCGTTCAATACTCCGTCATTCATGATTTTTTCAAGTCTTATATGACCGATCCTACAAAGAAAATCCGGGCGGATATGTTCCGAACCGGTCTCCAGTTTGAAAAAAGGCGGACAATAACCGCAGATCGTGATCAGTTCGCACCCTTTGCATGGATGCTGTGAACCGGCTTTGATCCGGGATATGATCTCACCCATTTTCGCCCAGCCTGTTCGGAAATCACTCTGATTGAGATCATGACGCACCTCTGTTGACATCAGGCATGGCTGGAGAATCCCGCTGGCTGTAATATGAAAACAGGTCATTCCGGCTCCGCAAACATACAGCCAGGTGTCTATTCCCGTTTTTTCAGTTTTTTTCCAGAATTCAGCCCACTTTTTGAACCTGTCCGCGTCACGGAACTCACATTCCACCGCCGCATCCGGAGAAACCCGGTGTAAAATGGGCGACCGGTCACCATCAAGGCGGGGCATTACCGCCGGATCAAATCGGAAGCCTACACCCAGTTTGCGGGCCAGATCCTCAATGGCCGGAAGATCGTCATGGTTCAAGTCCATAAGTACGGTTTTCAGTTTGATTCGGACGCCACTCCTGTGAAGTGCGTCGATTCCCGCCATGGCCTTTGAATAGGCATTTGCCGAACCTGTGATCTGTTGATAGGTTTCGGGACTGGCTCCGTACACCGAAATCTCAATTTCAGTGGGCGGATATTCTTTGAACAACCGCAGGTGCTCATCGGTCACCGTGCTGCCGTTGGTGAACACCGACACCATCATCCCCCGTTGCCGGGCATGGGTGTAAATGTCAGAAAAATCCTTTCTTAGGAGCGGCTCGCCGCCTGTGAGCAGAAGGTAAAGGCATCCGGCTTCGGCCAGGTCATCGATCCAGCTCAAAACCCGCCCCGTATCCGCATCCGGGGCCGGATTTTTCCGGCTGTCTGTGGGGAGATAACAGTGGACGCAGTTGAAATTGCAGCGTGTGGTGAGTTCAATGCTGCCGGAAAGGGGAATCCTTTCCCGGAGCACCCGGTTTTTGAACCTGGAAAAGAAATCATCGTCCATGCTGCTTACAACCTGACAGACCAACGTCATACCTCCACGATAAGGCCGGCTTTTTTCAGACTTTCCAGAAATTCCCGGAGGTCTGCCGCCGCTTCCGATTCGGCTACGTCAAATTCATCTGAAATCAAAGCGACAATGTCTTCCATGGAACGCTTGCCGTTGATGGAGTCCCAGATAAAAGACCCCACCTCGTCCACGGTGAAGATGTTCTGCATATCCGCAAGATTTCCCCGGACAGGCACGATCAGTTTTTCTCCGGCAATAACCCGGGCCACCACATCGTCAATCTGCTTGTATATCTTTGTTGCCATTGAGTTACCCGCTCTTTTTGATCCGACTTTGTAATTTTTATTTGCCTCCGGCGGCCCTTCCGGGGGACCAGATTTTAAAAATCTGGACAAATGGGTTTGTTATTATTATGCCATTTTAAGCATCTTCAAGGCTGAAACATGTTTGTCAAACTTTTCATAAGTTTGGCCCCCGGCAGGGCTGCCGGAGGCATGACAAAGTTTACAAAGTCAAGTTAATCCGCAAATCTAAGTGCAGGGTCACCCAGAAGGATGAACACATCCGACAGATCGGTATCGCCTGTTTTGGTGGTGTACTCCCTGCAAGCCGTTTTTACGGCATCACCCAGCGTTCCCTGTCTGTTTTTAAACACGGCTTTCATCAACTCCTGATCCAGAACCGTTGCAAGGGGAGCCGCCGAAAGACCGGAAGGTGCCCACACAGCCACAGCGCCTCCACCGGCGTTTGTCACAAGGCTTTCGGCGATGGAATCGTAACCTGGAACAGCGAACAGAGACGTGGTACAGGTCATCAGAGCCATCACAGGCAGACGGGCTCCATTGGTGAGAAGGGAGATATCCGCTGATTCCAGAAGCCCTTCTTCGGCCAGTCTGTCTATGCCGCCATGCCCGATGTAGTTGAAGATCAGCGCCCCCTGATTTAAAGACTGAATCATCTTTGTTTTTAAAGTGTCAATGCTGCTCTGACCGATGGTGTAGCGGAGTTTTTCAATTCCTGAAGGCATAACCGATTCGACTTTTCTGTTGAACTCGGGGAAATTGCCGCCCTGATCCGCATCATCCACGGCCATGATCACACGGTCTGTCCATGAACCGCCGCTGCGCTCATAGGTTTTTATCTTTTCAATCATGGTCAGCAGCTCTTCGTTTGTATGGGCAGGCAGTCTGCCGATGGCAATATCAGGCTTTCCGTCTTCGCCGGTCACGTCCACCAGCTGGTTGTCCGAGGGGAACAGGCCGTCCGGTGTTCCGGTCATCATGGGGGGCATCAGGCAGTCGCCATAGCCCTGGATGTTTTTGTAATCGTAACTGCCGTCTCCCACGAGAGCCACAAAACGCGGCCGCTTTTTCCAGTTGTTGTATGCGTAATCAAGAAAATCTTTGATGGCTTCAGGATGGTCGGTCCCATCGTTGAACTCGTTCATGATGTCTTCCAGAACAACGACTTTGACCTGATACCCGCAGTCCTTTCTGTAATCCGCAAGCGCCAGAGCCCCTTCCAGAAGTTTTTCCGGTGTGATCACCAGATAATTATAACTGTTGACCCTGGATTTGAGGCCGGATTTTTTTACGCCGTCCCAGTCAAAGGGCGCGCTGCACTGGGCCAGATCCACAGCCAGATAACGGGATTCCGAATCCTGGCTTCTGAAACTTACGCTGGTCACGGCGGATTCCTGTTCTTTGAACGTATCCGTGATAAGAACGGGTTTCTGTTTGTCCGTGATATCAAAAACCTTCAGATCGTTGCCGCTGAAACCCGAAACCCGGACCATGTCCTGTCCGTGGCCTGCTGCTGAAATCGCACCATCCACAGCCGTGTAACTTCTGGGGTAGGACAGATCAACCGAATCGAAGTAAAAGACACTGTAGGGGACGCCATTGCCTTTGATGCCTGTGAGTGTGACCGTGTTTGTGCTGTCCAGCAGTGATGATGAGAACTGGAAGGTTAACGTGGCCTTCTGGATTCCGTCGAACTCTCCTTCGCCAATCGCCACGCCGTTCACCGCCACTTTCACATGGTGGTCCGGGCTGGCCGCTGTTACGGAACCGCCTTTGAGTTTAACCGTAAGTACAGCGTCCGCATTGGCCTGAACAAGACCCGGCGTTTTCACGTCCACCGACAGTGATCCCAGCGATGAATCCCCCGCCACAATGTATTCGCCCACCCAGTAATCTTCATAAGGATCGGTGTAGTAGGCGGTGAGGGGATAAAGATCTTCTTCCACATGGACCGTATCCATGAAGGTGAAACCACTTGATGAATTCCCCGCCGAGGTGCCGCCACCGGTGGCAAGTCGTTTCATGGTCACACCTTTATTAGGCCTCAGCATGTAGACGCTCTGGTCCGTGTAATTGCTGTTGGGAGCTTCGCCGTAGAAGTATATTCCCTGGTTTCCCGTATCTTGAAGATACGCCACGGAAAAGCCTTTATTGGTCAAGGCCAGTTTGCTGTTTCCGATCAGACCGGCCACATAACTTTCAGTATACCCCATGCATTCGGCGATGTCCGAGGCCGGAACATAGCAGAGGCCCTCTTCGGTCACCCGGATTTTCATCTGACCTTTGATTATTGTGGCGTTGTTTCTGAAAAAAGCTCTCAAGTCGCTTTTCAGTTTTTTCGCGTTCCACCTGGCCAGAGCTTTCGATGACGAGGATCGTGTTTTCACATGGGCTGCGCGGCTGAAAAAATTTCTTGATTTTGAGCTGAACAGCCGTGCTTTCTTTGTTTTTGATTTTGCCGCCGTCACAGCCGAGCCCGATGTTGTGGACACCTTGAACGGCCCGTAATCCCGCCGTCTTCCTTTGACTTCCACTTCCGTGAGCTTGTAAGTGTATGTTTTTCCAGGCACGGCATCAGGGTCAACCAGACGGTAGGTTCCGCCTTGAGGAGACACTATAAGACCGGGAAGAAGGCTTTCATGGATAACTTTATATTTCCCCTTAACCGAATCTTTCCGTTTCAGATAGAATCCGAGCGTTCCCATTTCCGCTGCTGTTTCCCACTGAATCACCACATTTCCGTTTTCTTCCAGTGCTTTGAACGATGTGATCAAGGCAAGAAGTGGAATGTACACTTCGTCGGAATGGAGTGTGCCTGATCGATCCCAGTAATCCACCCGGATACTGTTTTCACCGGCCACCCGCAACGTTCCGTTGTCGTTCCCCGCACCTGCTGTGGTGGAAATGGTGAGGCCGTTTGACTGGTTGGTGAATATTCCCGTATTTACCCCTGTTTCCACCAGAGTCAGCGTTTCGCTGTCTCCTGTGACATTGTCCACCACCGTCACCGTCAGCGTGTTGATCAAGCCTGCGGATGTGTTGGCCGAGCTGTCCGTCACTTTAACAAAAATCGTGGTTTCACCGGCGCTCATGTCGTATCCGTCAACGGATGTTCCGGCCTGATCGGTAAATTCCACCATACCCGCGCTGGCCACGGTGAAGATATCCACCACACCGGTGGGGATAGCTGTCATCTGGGCTGAAAGGGTTGAGCGGGGTGTAAACGAAGAGGGCATGACCACCGCTGTCCATGTTCCGTAAACGGCCGTATCCGAGCTGTTGTCATAATAACTGCTGAAGAACCCGTTTCCGTTGCTGCTGCTGGCCGTATCTGTGTAGATCAGATTTCCGCTGGCGTCATAATAAGCGGTAGTGTAAACCGTCAACGGCGCAAAGCCGTAGCCGCCTGTGTAAATGGTTTCGCTCAAGCCGGATCCTTCCAGATCCCGGCAGAAAAGGTTGTCCTCGTAGTAAAACGCCGAAGTACTGCTTGACATGTAGCCGGGGATATAATCCGAAGCAGAAGCTGAAACGCCCACGGATGAGGGCAGTTCATTGCTGTATGCGAAAACGGAGTTGGTGATCACCGATTCATCGGGCGTTGCCGTGTCTATGGAATAGGAATAGCTGATCGTCATGCTTTCTTTAAATTCCAGAGACGATGGGCAGGTCGTGGTCAGGATGTCGCTGAAATCAACACCCTGAACCCATGCCGGGAAAGCTGCGCCTGACCGGAGTCTTGTGAGGATTACCGAACTGTCGTTCTGGTATCTTGCTGAAAACATCGGTCGGGGATAAGTTGTGGTTGTCAGTCCACAACCGTTTGACACAAGGGCCATACGCTGAGTTCCAGCTGCATCCACCACAACAGAAACAGTAAGGTCATTATCGTTACCATCGGCCTTGAATCTGTAATCCACATGAAGCTGGGGATGGGTCAGAGCGTAGACATCGAAATCCACATTGTTGCCGTTGTGCTCAAGCCCAACCGCCACCAGAGACTCGATGGTATTCTGTGTCACCCCGTTGCCAAGGGTCACAAGAACACCTTCCGATGCATCACCCACGCCATTGTCACTTGTATGACCGGCTCCCCAGACAAAGGTGTGATCACGGGATACAGATGAACCAAGACTGGCAGTATTATATGAGGATGTGGAGCTGGCTCCGTTTGCTCCATTATTGCCGGTCACATGTGTTCGCTGCACAGTCCAAGCCGATCCCCATTCTACAACCATTACCGTGCTTGTGGCGTCGGACAGAGTCGCTCCGCTCGCATTACGAGTCCAGCCGATGGTTCCTGTTCCCTGGGGATAAATTCTGGCATGGCAGACCTTGGTGTTGGCTGCATTTGTCTGGGATGTGGAACACCCGGCTCCGTTGTATCCGCCCATCAGCATGATCCGGCTTAAGTCGGTCCAGCCAGCTGAAAAAGTATCCGTTCCTGCTGTGCTCGTGCCCGAATGAAGAACCCGTTCCACGCCAAGAAGCTTGAAACCGTTTGCAGCCTGATCGCTGATACATTCCACCACGGTGATCACGCCCACCCATGAGCTTGCTGTTCTGCCACGTGTAAAACCAAGTCTGTTTGGCCCTGAAGAGACGGCAAGGTCGCCCTGTCCGGTTGGATCGGATGTTAAAGCGATATAACAGGAATTGGGTCCCAGACTGGTTGTTCCCGAACCGTCGCTGCCTTGAACGATAACGAAATAGTTGGTCGCCAGATTCTGGTTCAGCGTCAATTCGTAGGTTGTACCTGTAAACTGACCCGCCGTAACCGGGTACTCGGTGACCCTGATCGGATTCAAAGAGCATGTTCCGCCTTGCATGGTGCCGTCATTAACAACAATGCCGGTCTGGGTCAGTGAACCGGTATTGGTGATGGTTGCTGTATAGTTTAGGGTGTCACCCGCCTTGGCGATACCTCTGGCCGACGAGGTCAACTGGGCTGTCATAGCCACAGCATCTGTTGTTGCCGTAGCTGTATTGTTTTCCATATGGTTGTCAAAAGTAACGCCGCCCACGGAAAAAGTCGAGGTAATCCGGCCATCGCTGCCCACCGCCTGACTGTCCACGGCCACATTGAACACAAGGTCCGGGAGAGTGGTGTTTTTTGAAACGGGTAGAGCTCCTGTGTACGTAAAGACCACCGTGTTTCCGTCATCTTCATCTGTTACAGCGGCTGACCAGTTGCCGCTGGGAGTATTTACATAAGACAGGCCCGAAGGCAGGTTAGCCGTCACCTGAACCGCCTGCGCCGGGCTTGGGCCGTTGTTCGTCACCGATAATGTATAACTGCCGTTCGATCCTGCAACAAAAGGCCCATTTCCGGTGGCTGTTAGCATCAGATCCGATACATCGGAGTTGGTCACCGATATGATCTCCATATTGAGGAGAACCATGTCCGTTCCAGTCTGATATCGGGTTGCAACGGAGGTGTCTCCCGCTGAGAGGTAGGCGCTCACATCATAAAAATCGAGATCCATGCCCAGGGCGTTGGTATCGTTTCCTGCGGTGGAGGAAAGGCCGACGTTGGGATCGCCCGCAGGCAGGGTTCGCGTAGAGTTATACTGGTTGTTCAGGGGGTTGGCCGCTGATGTGATTGCATGGTTATTGAAATATAGGTTTTCATAGCTGTTGGAGTTTCCCACATCCCCTTCCCAGCTCAGATGGCCGTGTTTGCCGTTGATGCTGCTGGCAGGAATAAGAAAATTCGAAGGATTGAGATCAATATGGTCACTGGACGTAGTGCTGTAGTAGAGTTTAAAGCCATCGTAAATATTCACTACTCGAAGAGGCTGGGATGACGTGTCCGGATACTCGTAAACCACGATCAAAGCCCAGCCGCCAACGATGGTTGCATATGTGGAATGGGGTGTTCCCGCCCAGACAGTGAGGTTGGATACTGTGTAGGTCCCCTGGCCGTTAGTTCTTACGTATGCTGTGACATCCTTGAACCCGCTGAAGTAATCTTCATTGGAATCCGTTCCGCCATTGAATCGGGCAAAGTCTTCGGTGAATGACCGGTCCGCTCCGTTTATACTCAGAGCTGTACTGCCGCTACGGGTGAACGTGATGTTGTAATCCTGAGCTGAGGATGTATTCTGGCTGTTCCATGATCCTGCCCAGTAAAGATAGGCTGCTTTAACCGTTGTTCCCGTCGGAAGGGCAAGGGTACTGCTGCTGCTGGTAGCCACCGTAGTGTCCGAAGTTTTCAGCGTTCGTCCCGTTGCTGTGAAATCAATTTTTCCTGCAAAACTGTTGTAAAGCGTTATATCCGTTAACGCTCTGCTCGTTTCCGGCCAGACTAAGAAAGCACATGCCCATAGAAATAAGACGATAACTTTTTTCATTTTTCCCCCGTCACCTCAGCTAAACAGCCCAAGCTGTCAACACCTGTATTCAAAATAATATTCAGCCGATCACCATGATTCTGCCCGGACAATAATCCGAAACAGTGCCATCATGCCTGTGATTGGGCACGTTTCATAAATTGAATGATTGATGTGATTTTAGTATTTTTCCCAGTCAAGATCATTTCACAGTTCATCCGTGTTTTCCAGTTCTTTTTTACGCCTATTAACATCCTGTGGGCTTTCGGCATCAAGGGGTTTTTGAAATGTCGCAAACAGCAGAAGCAATCGGGTATCAAGTCAAACCTTATAGACGAGTCCGTTCAGGCCCACTTGATTTAGGGACTCGGAAAATATTAATTTGCCATCACGCATCCCGCCTTCAGGTCATATTCTGCCCTAGCCTCACTCTCAAGATCCGTTGGCGTAGCTCTGCTACGCCTGCGGTCTTGAGAGCGAAGCCCGTGCAAAATCTGCCTCTGAATCCGGGCGCGATCCAGGTAAATTAATATTTTCCGAGCCCCTTATTTGTTACAGGCAATTTTTTCCCGGGCAGTCTGAGTATCCTGGGAAAAAACAGCATGAAAAAACAGCAGTGTGTCGATGCTGAAAAATAGTTATTGTGGATATCTATCTGATTATATAGAACATAATAGATATTGGTTTATTGTGGCACATCCCTTGCTCTATATGGGATCAAACCCGAGTGTCGGGAAAAATGGGCCGGTAGAAACGACCATGTACCTTTAGGAGAGAGCCATGTTAGCAAACAGTTTTCAAGATATGCTCATGATAAAGACAGGGGCTGCAAGTCTCGGTAAAAACATGGGCAAAGCTATGGGGGCAAGTTCAGACTCCCAGAATCTTGGAAACGATTTCAGCGCCGTTCTGAATTCCCTGATGGGCAAAGTCAGTCGTTCAGAGAACATCGGAGAGAAAAATCTTATGGCTCTGATGAATATCGAAGAGGCTCCCGGGCAAAAAACAAACAACGTGATCGAAGCTTTAGCAGCTGTTCTGACAGGACAGCAGGGCGCGAAATCTGCCGATCTTTATGTGGGTCCCGAGGGGCTTGACGCCCTGGGTAATCTTCTGGAACAGGCCGGGTTTGACGGAGACAAGGTCAAATCGTTTATCCTTGAAAAGAAGCAGAGCATGGAAAACGAAGATTCAACGGGAGTATCCCTTCAAACACTCCTGCCCGCCATCGGGGAATTCACGAAGGAAAACGATCAGGGTGTGGTACTGGACATTTCGGCACTTCCCTATGTACGTGCAGCGTTGAACAGCTTTGGGTTCACACCGGAAAAAGTGGAAAACATCCTTGCCGCGTCAACTGATAAAAATCAGGGCATTGATGTGGACAATCTTCTGGCAGAGCTTGCACCTTATACAACAGCAAAGGAAACTTTTACAGATCGTTTCCTTGATAAAGGATCCATAAAAGCATTTGGGCACACTTATATTAAAACAGCAAAAGACGATGGCTTCTCAGGAACTCAGAGAACGGCTAACGGTGTCGGCACCATTGAAAACAATCCTGGCGCCACGGTCAATTCTACACTCGAAACTATTCTTTCTGAAATGGGGGTAGCCTCCGCATTAAAGACCTCCAGCAGTGAATCACTTGCACCCGCCCCGTTTATCAAAGGATTCGATGCAGAGACCTTCGACGGGGCTGCCAAGTCAACATACCTCACAAACAACATGAATACAGCCAGTTCAGTTCAGCATATCATGGCTGCAAACCTGGCCATGAACGATGCAACTATTGAAACGGTGCTTAACGATGCGGCCAAAGGCGAACTCAGCATTGATCAGTTCGCGGCGAAGCTGAACGCTCTGGCCGAAGGGCGAGGGTCAAACACTGAAAAACAGATCCTGACAGACGGTTTCGCCAAGGTCTTCGGAGAAAATGTCCACGGTGTGAAAAAAAACATGGTGACGGAAGGCGCAAAAACCTTCACATCAGTTGAAACCATTGATCCCAAGAACGCCGAACTCCGTTTCGATACGAAGAGCACCACGCCCACCCTGTTTACAGAGAAGGCCGAAGGCCTGTTCCAGGGGAATCTCAAGGGAAACGAGGGAGAAAACACATGGGCTTCGGAAAATAGTGCGGCAGCAGTTGATGGGAAAACCGGCGGGAATAAACAAGCGGGCGTCTTGAACCCCGGTGTTTTGCGAAACGTTGAAGGCGAAAAAATGGTTACCGATGACTCGACGATTGATAACACCAGTATCCTTATAGAAAAGACAGCTAAAGAGAAACCATTCCTTACTACGGATGATAAAGGCGAAATGCCAGTCATTCCGGTAAAGGCTCTGGCAGGATCGAGTGTTTACGGGAAAACGTCTGAAGTGACCCAGACGAACGTTTCTGAAAAAAACCTTCCCGCCTATGTGACAGACCAGGTGGCCAAACAGATTTCAAAAGCCATCAGAAATGGTGAGTCGGAGATCAAGTTCCACATCAAACCACCTGACATGGGCCGGATGGAACTCAGCATCACCCATACGGCGAACGGCCTGAAAATAAGCATTCTTGCCGAACATTCCACCACACGTGACATGCTTATGAACCAGGCATCGGATCTCAAATCCATCCTGGCGGATCAGGGAATACGGCTTGAGAAAATGGATGTGGGAATGAGCGGAGATTTCGGTGGCCAGAGCATGGCCCAGACCAGACATGATTCGGATCAATCGAACAAGGGACGAAAACAGAAAGACAAGCCGCTCTTCAGCATGGACCCTCTTTCGAATGAGTCAAGGGAAAACGCCATGAGCAATCTGATGGCGGCGGGAAGATACACCAGGGGCAAATTAGACCTGGTGGCTTGAACAAGAAAAAGTAGAGAGGTATCGTTATGAGCATTTCAACTGATTATAGTAACAAAGATCTTTTCATCAACGGCCAGAAGCGGGATGACACGGAAACTGTGAAAAAAGACTCCTTGGGTAAAGAAGCCTTTCTAACCATGATGGTGGCCCAGCTTAAAAACCAGGACCCTTTGAGCCCCATGGAAGGGACTGATTTTACAGCTCAGCTTGCACAGTTTTCAAGTCTGGAGCAGCAGATCACCATGAATACGAATCTTTCGTCTATTCTGGAATCGCTTAACGCGGCATCGGCGAACGACAACCTTTTCGATTACATGGGAAAAAACATCGTCAGCGATGGAAACCCCGTGACCCTTACCAAGGGTGAGGTTGTGTCAGGTGGTGTTTTTGAACTCGAAGAACCCGCCTCAATCACGGTTGTGGTTTACGACAGCACAGGAACGGCAGTGCGCCGGATGAGTTCGGGTTCAGAGCGGATTGAAGCGGGTGCATACAACATTGAATGGGATGGAAAGAACGACGACGGTTACACGGTTCAAGACGGTGAATACACTTACGAAGTCAAGGCACTCAATGCAAAAAACCAATATACGGACGTTGCGACAGAAACAAAAGGCAAGGTCAGCGGCATTACCAGTTACTATGGGAAATCCTATCTGATGGTCGATGGCCAACGAGTCGATCCGGACAGTGTGGAATCCGTTGCACTTTAATATAAGGTAATTTATCAATCAAGGATGATGATTCGCGGTGCTTCATGGATGAAAAAACCGATAATATCAACGAACAGGGGGTCATATGTCATTAACAAGTTCACTTTTTTCAGGGGTAAGCGGCCTGGCATCCATGGGCAACTCCATGACGGTTATCGGTGACAATATCGCGAACGTGAACACCATTGGGTTCAAATCAAGCCGCGTTACGTTCCAGGATGTTCTCAGTCAGACTGTTGCTACCAATTCGGGTTCAGCCCAGGTGGGTCGAGGAACTGGAATTGGAGCTATTTCGGGGATGTTCGTTCAGGGATCATTTGAGTCCACCGAATCTCCCACAGATCTGGCCATCGGCGGTGACGGGTTCTTTATTCTAAGAGATCCCAACAATGTTGCTAATAACTATTATTCTCGGGCAGGTGAATTCAGATTCGACAAGGATGGTTTTTTTACCAATCCTGCGGGCTATATTGTTCAAGGCTGGGAGCTCCGTCGAGACGATAGTTCCATGGATGTGGAAGATATCGGATCAATCACCGATATCCAGCTTGAGTCGTTTACATCTCCACCTGAAGCCACGGATAGTGTTTCACTTATGACCAACCTGGATTCAAGGGCCACGGATAACACCACTGGTGCCGGTCTTCCCTTGTCGGGAGTCTGGGACGGTGACACCACACTGCCGGTCAATCTTGCCGATGTAGCCTACGAATACCAGACCACCGTCAAGGTTTACGACTCTCTGGGCAGTACCCACGATATCACTGTCTACTATGACAGGGGTGAGCTCGCCAACACCTATGAATACATTGTGACATGTAATCCAAGCGAAGACAGGCGGGACATCTTTACCGGTGACAATGACGCAGGACTTGGTCTTCTGGGCCGAGGCCTTCTTTCCTTTACAGCCCAAGGCGTTCTTGCTTCCCAGACTTTCGAACGTTTCGTGGGCAATTCAGGGGGTAATATTTCCAGTGTCCCCGGAACGGGACCCTGGGCAGCAGCCGGTCCTGGTGTGGGTGGTGCATGGACAGGCGATCCCGCCAACCTGGTAGGTGGCCCTCCGCCCACGGAAACCTATACCTTTACATCAGCATCCGCAGGGACCATCGGAACGAATACCATCACCATGAACTGGGCCAGTACCAATGGTGGCGATGCAGGTACAATAACCATTCCCGCTGATTATGTTCTCGGTGACTATGTTCAGGGTCCTGACGGAATGAACTTCAGCTTTGACAGCGGAGATGTGGTGGCTGTTGGTAACGCCTATACCGTAACCGTAGGTCAGGGAGATTCTGACGTGCTGGCCGATCCCAACAACTGGTCGGATATGACCGGCGATTACACCGAACAGCATTACACGTTTGCTGCGGATTTCCTTGGTGGCCCTGCTGGCACGACCAACATGGATATCCAGCTCGACATGGGAGCAGAATTCGACGGAACCAACTGGTCGCCCAACGCCCTTTCAACCACCCAGTTTGCCACCGGCTCCACCACCGTTTACCAGACATCCTCAGGTTACGGTGCAGGTAGTCTCCAGAACATCTCGGTGGATATCGACGGCGTGATCACGGGTCAGTATTCAAATGGTCAGGTTACCCCGCTTTTCAGGGTTGCCCTTGGCGATTTCCAGAACACTCAGGGTCTGTTTAAAGAAGGTGGGAATATGTTTTCCGAAACAAGAACCAGCGGTCCGGTTATCACCAATAAACCCGGTACGAATGGCCTTGGAAGCATTGCCCCCAACTCTCTGGAGCAGTCCAACGTGGACATGGCGGCTGAATTCGTGAGGATGATCACAACAGAAAGAGCCTACCAGGCCAACTCCAAAATCGTGACCACCGTTGACGGCATGCTGGGCGACACCATCGCCATGAAGCGATAGACATGAAGTGATAGCAGGGACGGGTCTGGCATCCGTCCCTGAATATTCAAGGATTTTTTGGTTTATCTGGTTTTATCGAACAAAGGCACACATCATATTTTTGTCGTCAAAAAAAAGAAATGTAAAGAACGGGTATGCCGGTTTTTCGGACGCCCGTTTTTTTTTCGCCATTTTTTTGACAAGACCAGATGAGAATACGAAGAGTCCATTTTGGGTTGAAACGTGTCAAATAAATAATAATATAATTTAATCCAGTAAGTTATAGCCTTAATACCAAAAAAAACAGACCGCCTGCAATTGACACCAGGGCGGTTTTTTATTGGCACAGGCGTTGCAAATAATTCGAGGTACGCCTTCATGAGGCAAGAGCAGTTCATACCGATTTCAACAAAAAAAGCATCCCATAACCCATAAAGAGCAGAATCATGGCGAAGAAGGAAAAAAAAGAAGAAAAAGGACCTGTTGCCAGTGAAGGGGAGCCGCTTAAAAAAAGATTGCTCAAAAACAAAAAACTGCTTCTGATCGTTGGAATTGCGCTTATCCTCTGCATTGTCGGGGGTGCTGCCGGATATATGTTTTTCGCCAAATCCCAACACAGTGCAGATGAAACAGTCAAAGATGATGCAACAAACCAAGGTGAATCCAAGGTCGAAGGAGAACACGGGGCGAAAACAGATGATAAAGGGCATGGTGAACAACCGGCTGGCGAGGAAAAGGGTGCCCATGGAGAAGCCGCTGAGGGACAAGGTGCGGAAAAAGAGGAGCCCAATGTTTTCGATCATATTTACATCATGCCGAGCATTGAGATCAAACTGGGAGAACCCGGGCATGAAAAAACGTTCAAGGTCGATATAAAACTGGAGATGGATCGGCCAGAGCTGGCTGTTGAATTCAATGACAGAAAAGAAATGATTCAGGGCGCGCTTCGATCAATTCTTGCCAGCAAAACCCAACCCGAACTGGAAAGTGCCGAAGCAAAAATAAGGCTAAAAATGGCGTTGATCGCCGAACTCAACCGCAGGCTTGAAACAGGTAAAGTGCGGAACATCTATTTCACCGATTTTCTTATCATGTAGGCAATGACGTATGGGCGATATCTTAACACAGGAAGAAGTCGACAGTCTGCTATCGGGATTAAGCGCTGGCAAGGTTGAAACGGAAAAAGACACCAAATCTTCCGAACCTGACGGGGTGGTGGTGTATGACTTTACCAATCAGGATCAGGTGATTCGTGGGCGCATGCCCACGTTTGAAGTGATCAACGAACGTTTTGCCCGTGAGATCAGGGCCAGTATGACGGGAATGCTCCACACCAACGTGGATATCAGCGCCGAATCCCTGGATACTCTGAAGTTTTCAGAATTCGGACGCAGTCTTCCTGTTCCCACCAGTCTTCACGTTTTTCGCATGGAACCTCTGAGGGGCCATGGTCTACTTGTTCTGGAAAGCCAGCTTGTTTTCAGTCTGATCGATCAGTTTTTCGGCGGAAAAGGAACGTCCAAGGCCCGTATCGAAGGCCGGGAGTTCACGGCCATTGAAGAAGTGATGATCAATAAAGTGGTGGTGGCCTGCCTGAAAGACCTGGAAACGGCCTGGTTTCCAGTTGAACCTGTGAAAACAACTATGGTGAGATCCGAGGTCAACCCCCAGTTCGCCACCATTGTTATGCCCACGGACCTTGTTATCGTCACACGTTTTGAGGTAGAGCTGGAACAAACGGCGGGAACCCTGATTGTCTGTCTACCCTACGCCATGATCGAACCTTTGAGAGGCAAGCTTTCCGCCGGCTTCCAGGCTGAGGTGGAAGATGTGGATTACACCTGGCAGAAACGCCTCAAAGAAATCATCCTTGATTCCGAAGTGGATCTGGCCATTCAGCTAGGCACCACGGAAATCACGGGAGAACGTCTGATTTACCTGAAACCCGGCGATATCATTGAACTGGATCAGGATGCAGAAGAAACCTTGATAGGCCTCATCGACAACTACCCCAAACTTGAAGGCTACGCAGGTATCCAGAGAGGCTTTCAGGCATTCAGGGTAGAACGTAAACTCTATACGAGATAAGGATTTTTTATGTCTGACGAAACTTACGATGCGGATAAAAGCGATTCCGGCGACAAACAAGTGGCCAAGGGAAAACCGGCGGATGCCCATGATCTGGAATTTATTCTCGACATTCCACTGGAACTTTCAGTGGAGCTGGGTCGGAGCAAAATGCTGGTGAACGATCTCCTGCAACTGGGTCAGGGCTCCATTGTGGAGCTGAACAAGCTGGCCGGTGAGCCCCTTGAAATATTCATCAACAGGAAACTGGTGGCCCGAGGCGAAGTGGTGGTGGTCAACGAGAAATTCGGTGTGCGTCTGACCGACATTATTACGCCCATGGAGCGTGTGCGAAGCCTGGCATAAATTTGCGTATTGAGGGGCGACCCGCTGGTCGCCCTGGTCGCGTCGCTCTGCCGGTGGTCACCTGCGGTTTGATTATAAAGACGGTTTCTATGGATGCGGGCAAGGGCGACCTCGGGTCGCCCCTACGATTATCGCATAATTAAAAATGAGGCATTCATATAAAATTAAGGAGAACACTATGGATGGATTGGCTGTGGCTCAATCGAGCACCGTTCCGGATTTCTGGATTCTGATGATAAAAACTCTGGGAGGACTCTGCCTTGTTCTCGGCATTCTTATGGGCGTCCTTTACCTGTTAAAACACATGACCCGGCCCCAGCGTGGCCCACACAGCAAAGGCATGATCAGTCTTGTTTCCTCTTTTTACCTTGCACCAAGGGAGCGGTTGCATCTGATGGATGTGATGGGCCGGAAAATTCTTATCGGCGTAACAGCTCAGGGTATCACACGGATAGCTGAATTTGAGGATCTGAATTGTGAATGTGGAGAACAGGCGTCAGAACAGCCTGTCGCTGTAACGGATTCGATATTCAAAAACCTTATGTCCAGGCTCACGAGGGAAACAGCTCCGGGGAATGGATCGGCTGCTGCTTTGCATGAGTAACGATGGAATAAACATCAAATGGGTAGCCGTATAATCGACAATTCTGTTTTTTTGAGTTTTACACTCTGATGCGAGGGTGTGGATCATTTGTGATGGGCAAATAATTGGGATTTGAAGGATGACGAATATTCTGGAGACACGACGGAATCAATATAAATTTGAAAGGCACGTTGTTTCCGTGCTTTGTGCGCTCTGCTTTTTCATGACGCTTTTTTCCGTGCCCTTGACAACTGACGCATCAACGACTTTGCCTATCCCTTCCATCAAAGTGGGGATCGACAGGGCTCAAGACCCCGGTGATGTGGCCGTGGCTCTGGAAGTTATCGCCCTTCTTACGATTTTGAGTCTGGCTCCTTCCATATTGATTCTTCTCACTTCATTCACCCGAATCCTCATCGTATTCCATTTTTTGAGGCAGGCCATCGGAACCCAGTCGGCTCCGCCCAACCAGGTGCTGGTGAGCCTTGCGCTTTTTATTACATTTTTCATTATGAAACCCGTGTGGCAGGACGTTTACCAGAATGCCCTTTCGCCCTATCTCGAAAAACAGATCACCTACCAGGTCGCGTTTGACCGTGCCGCTGTTCCGGTGAAAAAATTCATGCTGGCCAACACCCGTGAAAAAGACATCGCCCTTTTCGTAAAAATATCAGGGGATGAAAAACCTAAAACCCGTGATGACCTGTCCCTTCTTCACCTCACTCCGGCGTTTGTGATCAGTGAACTTCAGACCTCGTTTATTATTGGTTTCGTGATCTATATCCCATTTCTGATTCTGGACATGGTGGTGGCCAGCGTTCTGTTATCCATGGGTATGATGATGCTGCCCCCTGTCATGATTTCCCTGCCGTTCAAGCTGATGCTTTTCGTCCTTGTGGACGGCTGGAATCTGATTGTGGGGTCTTTGATCAAGAGTTTTGTGAGTGGATGAGGAAGAAAGGAAAATAATATGACCCCCGAATTCGTTGTTTCACTCGCCAAGGAAGGCGTCATTCTGACGCTGATTGTTTCTGCGCCCATGCTTCTGCTTGGACTTGTGGTGGGGCTTGCCATTTCCATATTTCAGGCGGTGACCTCCATTTCGGAGATGACCCTGACGTTTATTCCAAAAATTATAGCTGTTTTCATGGGTATGCTGTTTTTTGCACCCTGGATGATCGAAAAAATGACATCATACACCATTAAACTCATTACCAGTATCCCCATGTTTATCAAGTGATTCGCCTATGGAAATCCTCGACTTTTCATCCGGAGAGTACAAAGTTTTTATTCTGATTCTTGTGAGGGTCAGCATCTTTCTTTTCATGTTTCCGGTGTTCAGTTCACCTGTTGTCCCTTCTATTGCCAAAATCGGCCTTGCACTTCTCATCACATTCATCCTCTACCCCGTGGTGGGAGTGAAACCAGAGCTGTTTCCCAACAGCAGCCTGGGTTTCGGCGTTCTGGTTGCGGGCGAATTCATCGTCGGTATGGTTCTGGCCTATTCGGTCGATATATTCTTCAGCGCAGTCCAGCTGGCCGGGCAGATTGTGGGCTTCCAGATGGGGTTCTCCATGATCAATGTCATCGACCCCCAGAGCGGAACGGACCTTTCCATAATATCTCAAATATCCTATCTGGTGGTGATCCTTATCTTCATTATTCTTAACGGCCATCACATGATTATCCAGGCTCTGGTGGAAAGCTTCCGCCTTGTGACCATGGGTGATTTCTACCTCCATGAGAATATGAACAAACAGCTGGTAAACATGGCCACCGGCCTGTTTGCACTGGGCATCAAAATGTCAGCTCCAGCCATGGCAGCCCTTTTTTTCACCAACGCGGCCTTCGGCATCTGCGCCAAATTCGTGCCCCAGATGAACATCATGATCGTTGCGTTTCCCGTCCAGATCGCGGTGGGGTTGGTTACGTTCGGCACCACACTTCAGGTTATATTGATCATGACCCGAAATTATATGGGGACATTCAAGTCTGTGTTGTCTTCACTCTTGATGTGGCTGGGGGGGGGGTGAACATCGAACATCGAACGCCCAACATCGAACATCGAACATCGAATATGGGAGCCGCTCAGCGTCGGCCTGGGGTTGAATTGGGGCAGTTGTGAAGAGCGGGGTTTGGGGAAAGATTGATGGAGATAAATTCCGATGAAAAGAAACAGGTTTTTGATCTTGAAGAAAGGCTGCTTGCGTATTCGGTGGATATCATAAAGATAGTCGAACAGATTCCGAATACCAGAACTGAGGGAAACGCAGAGATGGCTGAAACTCATACAGCGCATCCCTGTTGTTGTAAAACCCGAGCTATTGAACTCTTCGATGTTGGACGTTCGATGTTCGATGTTCAAAAAAAACATCCGCCCATCGAATCCGCCCGAATTAACCCCAGGCGGACGCTGAGCGGCTCCCATATTCGATGTTCGATGTTGGACGTCCGATGTTCGATGTTAAAAATTACTGAATAAGGATTCCCATGGCCGACGACATGCAAGAGAAGACCGAGCCCGCAACCGAGAAAAAACGGAGGGATGCCCGTGAAGAAGGTGACGTTGCTCGAAGTGCCGAGGTGCCGTCGGTACTGGTCCTTCTTGCCGGGGTCATTGTGATCCATATCGCCTGCCGTTTTATGTACGACAACATGGTGGCTGTGCTGAGAGACTGCTTGTCTTTCGACAGCATTCCTGTTTTAAATGACACCCAGAGTGTCAGTCTTTTTTACCGTTACGCCTTGAATTTCTTTTTGACATTTTCTCCGGTCATGGCGGCAGTTTTTTTAATCGCCCTTGTCTCAAACATCTATATGGTGGGTTTTCAGATCACCTGGAAAGCCATCGGTTTTAAATTTGGGAAGATAGATCCCATTCAAGGTTTCAAGAAAAAATTTTCTTTGAGTTCTTTGGTGGAACTCATTAAAAGCGTCGCCAAACTTTCGATCACAGGTCTTCTGGCCTGGTTGGCCGTCCGAGGAGAAATGGGGCATATAAACATTCTCTACGACAGCAGCATCGCCATGATCCTCGCCTATATCATGAAGGTGGTTTATAAAATTTTCATCTGGGTGATTCTTCCCATGGCCGCCGTGGCCATCGCCGACTATTTTTATCAGAAGTGGCAGTTCGAAGAAAAACTTAAGATGACCAAGCAGGAAGTCAAAGAAGAACACAAGCAGTCCGAAGGTAACCCCCAGATCAAATCACGCATCAGAGCCCTCCAGTATGAAGCGGCCAAAAAACGTATGATGGCTGAAGTTCCCAAAGCCGACGTTATCGTTACCAACCCCACCCATATTGCCGTGGCCATCTCTTATAATCCCATGGACATGAAGGCTCCGAAGGTTGTGGCTAAAGGGGCCGGCGTCATCGCACAGAACATCAGGGAGATCGCCGCCAAGGCCCAGGTGCCCATCGTCGAGAACAAGGAATTGGCCCGGAACTTGTATAAGACAGTAGACATCGGAAAGGAAATCCCCGGTGATCTGTACAAGGCAGTGGCTGAAATTCTTGCCTACGTGTTCAGGATGAAGGGAAAACGACTCTAATGACCTTTTCCCTGACCATCCGAACCGAAAACGTCTCTGTCAGGGTTCCGACAATGCGCCAAAATACGGACAAACAAAACAAGGAGCAAACCATTGGCAGGCTTTCAAGACATCATGACCGAGATGAGAAAGGAATCCGCCGATATCGGTATGGTGGTTGCGGTGATCGGGATCCTGGTCACCATGATCCTTCCCATTCCGCCCCTTCTCCTTGATTTTCTTCTCGCTCTCAACATCACCCTCTCTGTGATTGTACTCATCACCACGATGTATACGGTAAAACCACTTGATTTCTCAATATTTCCACCTCTTTTGCTTGTTCTCACCCTGTTCCGGCTTTCCGTCAACGTGGCATCCACACGGCTGATTCTATTAAAAGGAAGCGAAGGCCCCGAAGCCGCCGGTGGTGTGATCATGGCTTTCGGAAACTTCGTGGTGGGTGGTAATTACGCGGTGGGAGTGGTCATTTTTATTATTCTTGTTATCGTAAACTTTAAAGTCATTACGGCCGGTTCTGGCCGTATCGCCGAAGTGGCGGCCCGGTTCACTCTGGACGCCATGCCGGGCAAGCAGATGGCCATTGACGCTGATTTGAACGCTGGAATGATCGACGAGATTGAGGCCAAGGCCCGCCGTGAAAAAATCGCCCGGGAAGCTGAGTTTTTCGGAGCCATGGACGGTGCGAGTAAATTCGTACGAGGGGATGCGGTTGCCGGTATCATCATCACGGGCATAAATATCGTGGGCGGTTTTTTCATTGGTGTTTTTCAGCAGGGCATGGAGATGGCAGATGCCGCAAGCACCTATACCCTTCTGACCATCGGTGACGGACTTGTCAGCCAGATTCCGGCCCTGATCATTTCCACAGCGGCAGGACTTCTGATTTCACGGAGCAGTTCCGAAAACAAAATGGGCGAAGAGTTCGCCAAACACATTTTTTCACAGGACGTTCCCATTTACGTTGGTTCGGTCATAGTCTTTATGCTTGGCCTTGTTCCCGGACTTCCGGCCATTCCGTTCATGGGTCTGGGAGCGGGACTTGCGGGCACCGTCTATTATTTAAGGAAAAACGTCAAGGAAGAGGAAAAAGCCCTGGTAGAAAAGGAAATGGCTGAACCCACGGAAGAAGCGGGGCCCGAAGATGTGGAACATCTTCTTTCTCTGGACAGCATGGAACTTGAAGTGGGTTACGGATTGATTCCGCTGGTCGACAAAGCTCAGGACGGAACGCTTCTGGGAAGGATCAGAGCCATCCGGCGGCAGTTTGCCAGTGAAATGGGGATTATCATTCCACCCATCCATATCCGGGATAACCTGAAGCTGAGACCCTCCGAGTACCGCATGTTGATCAAAGGCACGGACATGGCAGGCGGCGAATTGATGGTCAACCATCTTCTTGCCATGGACCCTGGTGACGTGATGCAGAAAATCGACGGTATTCCCACCACCGAACCTGCCTTCAACCTTCCGGCCCTCTGGATTCCCAATGACAGGGAAGAGGATGCGAAGTTCGCAGGTTACACCGTGGTTGATAACTCCACAGTTATGGCCACCCACATCACGGAGATCATACGGAACAATGCGGCGGAACTCATGGGACGGCAGGAGGTTCAGCAGCTTCTCACCAACCTCTCAAAAACCAATCCCAAGGCCGTGGAAGAACTGGTGCCCAACGTCCTTACCCTGGGCATGGTCCAGAAAGTGATTCAGAACCTGCTTCGAGAAAGGGTCTCTGTCCGCAATCTTCTGGGTATTGTTGAGACCCTGGCTGATTACGGAACCATGAGTAAAGACACCGATCTTTTGACCGAATACGTCCGCCAGAAGCTTGGGAGGTTTATTCTGGGGTCGTTCATACAGCCTGACGGAACCCTGCCGGTGCTGGCCCTGGCCCCGGAGATAGAAGACTTGTTGTCCAAACATATCCAGAAGACGGAGCACGGGTCCTATCTTTCCATGGACCCGGCCAAGGCGGAAAAAATCATCCGTTCGATCAAGGCTGAAGTGGAAAAAATCATGATGATGAACATCCAGCCGGTGATTTTGAGTTCACCGGGAATCAGGCGTCATTTAAGGCGGATGATTGAACAGTACGTGCCGTCGGTTATGGTGATTTCCCATGCCGAAGTCACCCCCAATATAAGCATTAAAGCCGTGGGAAAAGTAAAATAAAGGTGTGATATGACTGTAAAAACCTATTCTGCTCACAGCATGCAGGCCGCCATGGCCCAGGTCAAGGAAGACATGGGCGAGGACGCTCTGATCATCACGACCCGCCGTATTCCCAAAACTCCAAGGGATCCTTATGCTAAGGACATGTTCCAGATTGAGGCTTCGCCACCTGCCCGGTCTGCTAAGTCGTTGGCTCTGGCAGAGCCGCCGGACAGGGAAAGTATGGACAACGATATCGATCTGAAAAAAATCACGGCCAGATTTGCCAATGGTGGAATCCCGAGTGGCAGTACCTATGCCCCAGCAAAACAGAAAAGCGGCTCATGGGAAAGCGTTCAGGCTGATCTGGGCAACATCCGGGAACTCCTGTGCTGGACCCAGTTCAGTGATGATATTCACGAACTTATCGAAGGCGACAAAGATGCGGTGAAAGTATACTCCAAGCTGATCACCAGCGGCTTGTCCGAAAAACGTGTTCGTTTCTTTTTAAGAAAAGGCATGGAAGACGTAACGGACGGAACTTCCGATTTCACGGTAAACGTCCTGAAAGGACTGATCTCCTCGGTGGAAACAGTGAACCCTTTTACAGGGAAAAAGAAGGACGGGCCCGTCCATGCCGCATTCGTAGGCCCCACCGGCGTGGGTAAAACCACCACCATCGCCAAACTCGCCGCTTACAACGGTCTCAAGCGCAAGAAAAAAGTCGGTCTCGTTTCCGTGGACAACTACAGGATCGGGGCCGTGGATCAACTGAAAACTTACTCGGCCATCATCGGTCTTCCCTGTATTCCTGCATTTACGGCGGAGGATTTGAAAAAAGCCCTTAACAAACTTTCGGGTATGGATGTGGTCCTCATCGACACAGCCGGTCAGAGCCATCTGGACAGCGGACGGATGCAGGCCATGAAAAACATGCTGGCCGCCGTGCCCGGAATCGAAACCCATCTGGTGATCAGCGCCTCCATGGAAAGACTGGATATGCGTGAAGCTGTGGAATGTTTCAACGTTCTTTCACCCACGAGCTATGTGTTTTCCAAGGTGGATGAAACAAGACGCTCGGGCAGGATCATTGACCAGATGATGGATCACAAACTGCCCCTTTCTTTTATCACCAACGGTCAGGAAGTGCCGGAAGACCTGATCGTCGCAACACGTAAACAGATATTGAATCTTCTGGTCGATCCGGAATCTTTCAGGAAAAGAGGACTTTGACTTTAATAACGAGCAAATGACAATTGACCCAGGGTGCCGGGTTGTGACATGACGATCTGTACCTGACAGCTATATGACTTAACAGCTATAAACAGCTAAACGCCTTTTTTTTAAAAGGGAGACATGGTGAACGTGGATCAGGCCAGCCATTTAAGGAAAATTATGGAAAAGGAATCGCGCATGCCGGATAAACATGCCGCAGCAAGAACCGGAAACAGTGTTGGTGAAGGCCCCAGGGTTTTTTCCATTACCAGCGGAAAAGGCGGCGTGGGTAAGACCAACCTCGTGGCCAATCTTGCTCTGGCTTTTCGGAACCTGGGGAAAAGGGTCCTTATTTTTGACGGGGACCTGGGGCTCGCCAACATTGATATTGTTTTTGGTGTTCACCCTCAGTACAACATCAACCATGTGGTTTCAGGCGAAAAGGAGCTATCTGAAGTCATCACGGAAATACGGGACGGGATATCCATCATACCTGCCCTTTCAGGTGACGAAAGCATGAGCGAGCTTTCCGAAAGTCAGAAGCTCAGCCTTCTTTCCGAATTCGAAACACTTGAGGATCTTTTCGATGTGGTACTGGTGGATACGGCTGCCGGAATATCAACCAATGTTATTTACTTTAATTTGGCCGCAGAAGAGTGTATAGTTGTGGTTACAGGTGAACCCACATCAATCACCGATGCATACGGCATCATCAAAGTTCTCTACGGTCACGGCGCAAAACGTTTTAAGATTCTTGTCAACATGGTCAGCGGCTCGGATGAAGCGAAAGTGGTTTATTACACATTGAGCAAGGCGGCGGAGCGTTTTTTAAAAGGTGCAATCACGGAATACATGGGTTTCATTCCAGCCGATCCAAAGGTTCGGGATTCGGTGATTGCGCGTGTGCCTTTGCTGGAGAAATTTCCAGAATCACCGTCGGCAAAAGCAGTAACCCAGCTGGCCGCAAAACTTGCCGGATCATCTCGGAGAACGGATCTTGACGGGAATATCAAGTTTTTTATGCAGAGATTGATGCGGGTGAGATAGGTCGCTGAAGAAACACCCAAAAAGGTCCATTGAAACCTAATGATCCAGGAATACGAAAAAACCGAAAGCAAATCCCAGCGCAGTTATTTCAGCCCGAAAGAACGGGAGGAAATGATTGGCAAATACGCTTACCTGGTGAAATACCTCGCTGGCCGGGTTGCGGCTCGTATTCCGTCCAGTGTGGTTTTTGACGAACTGGTGAGCGCCGGTTCGCTTGGGCTTATTGATGCGGTTGACAAATACGATCCCAAAAAGAATGTTGGGCTCAAAACATACGCCCAGTATCGAATCAAAGGAGCCATTTTAGATGAGCTTCGAAGTATGGACTGGTATTCGAGGTCCATGAGAAAAAAAATCCAGAGCATTGAAAAAGCGGTTCAAATGGTTGAATCACGGGAAAGTAGGCCCGCCAGTGATATGGAGATCGCCGAGGAAATGGGCCAGCCCTTGGACACCTACCTCAAAATGCTTTCGGATATTCATTGTGCGGCCCTTCTGAGCCTTGATGATTACATCAAAAACAATGACAACGGGAACGAATCGGGCTCGACGTTCAGCGAAGGCATGAAAAGCGATGAAAACCCGTCGGATCAGATGATCCAGAAGGAGCTGAAAGCGGTTCTCGCCAAGGCCATTCGCAAATTAACTGAAAAAGAACAGATGGTGATCTCCCTTTACTATTACGATGAACTGACCTTGAAAGAGATCGGGAATGTCATGGAACTCACCGAGTCGCGGATCTGCCAGATCCATACCATGGCCCTGATCAAACTTAAATCACGGATCAAGGATTACCGAAAAACCTGATATGGCCTTATCTGACAGCAAATACAAAGACAGCTTCATCACTCAGGATGAACTGGACTCCCTCTTGAATCAAGCGGAAACCATGCCCCTTGCTTCTGAGGACGCACCCGGGGAATCGTCTGTTTTTGTCGATGAAACACCGGACGATGCCATCATCACTCAGGACGATATTGATGCTCTTCTGAACATGGGTCGAAGTGCCATGGAAAAAGAATCCGGGCAAGAAGAGAGTAAAGAAGACGATCTGGTAACCCAGGATGATATTGACGCTCTCCTTTCGAACAGGCCTTCACCCAAGAAAAAATCGGCTCCGGAACCGGAGCCTGAAACTGATGACGTTTTGTCTGATCTGGATCTGGTGACACCCGACGATATCAAAAAGCTGCTTCAGGCCGAATCCTTTTCAATGGACGAAACCGACGACGAGCAGGACGAGCCGCTGGACTCCATCACAGATGACGACATCAAAGCGCTTCTTGCAGGAACGGACCTTACCAGCGACTTGCAACCTGCGACCAACGATGGGGATGACAGCGTTGAGTTGATTACCCAGGACGATATTGACGCGCTTCTCGCCGGTGTGGACACTGAGGAGAAAAAAAGCCGGGTAAAAAACCGTGAAGACGATAAACCCATGCCTGACATGGGCACTGTGGACAATCTTATCAGCAGAGAAGACATCGACAATCTTCTCAACGGCACTGGGGAATCAGCGGGAGACAGCTTTGGTGGAAGTTCTGAAAGTCAAAGTTCCACCTCGGAAGACAACCTCATATCCCAGGAAGATATCGATAAGCTTCTCATGGGCAAATATCAGGAGCCTGAAGAAGAGGAAACGACCCTCATTGACCAGGAAGATATCGACCGGTTGTTGAGCTCAGCAAGACCTTTCGGGGAAGATCGCCCCACCAGAGGACCTGAACCGGACAAGCTGATATCTCAGGATGATATTGACCGGCTTCTTCAGGAAGATGAGCGGGAAAAGGAAAAAACCGATGAAGACCTCCACGACCAGGTCATCCTGGAAAAACTTGACAAACTCGACATAGATGAAAGTAGGCCCGCAAAAAAGGTCAAGAAAAAGGGCACGGAAAAAAAACCATTGCCCAAAAAGAAAATTCTTGTGGCTTTGGCAGCCGCCTGCCTTATCCTTGTTGTGGGGGCTGGGTCTTTCTATGTTTACAAGATAAAATTCCACAGCGGGGAAAACGTCTTGCCCGACGTTGCTGAGCAACATGGCGTTAAAGAAAACGAGCACGAAGCTTCAGTAAGCACAGGTGAAAGACATGGTGAAACAGCCGGGGAAACACTCGAAACCATATCAATCACCATGAACGATTTCGTGGCTGTTGTTCCACAGGCAGCAAAGGGTTCTTCTTACATTTCTCTGTCTCTTACATTCCAAATTGCTGAAACGCCTGAAAATCCTGTTAAAGAATATGAGCCCTTTTTCCGAAATATTGTGTATGAGGTCATGAACAAAGCTTTGGCATCCCAAGGCGAGTCCGCAGTAGCGGAGGTGGATCTGAAAACCATGATCATGGATGCTTTGAACGAGGCTTTGAGTCAGGGATCTGTATCGGTTCTCGAATTTATCGACTTCGAAACGGGTTGATTCGAAGAACCTTACACAGAACGGAAAAAGAGGAAACAGGCAATGACAACCATTCCAAACCTGAATATGGTTATCCAGCAGGGTGACGCCATTCGGGATTCACACAACATCAAGAATCAGGTTCTGGAATCCACCCAAAACACGGTGTTCGAACGTCTCGCAGACGACGATAAAAAAAGAACGGTGGTTTCCCAGGCTGAAGAAACGGAAAAGATTTTTCTCACCAACGAACAGCGGGGAGGCGGCAAATTTAAGCGAGAGAGAAAGCTGGAGAGAAAGAAAAAAAATCAGGCGGCCATGGTAGAGACCACAGCTCCGGATGGACCAGGACGTCTGCTTAATACGGTAGTCTAACTCCAAAGCGCAATAACGTTCCAACGAAACGAGACTTATCACGTATCGCCCAATTCCTTCAAGCGGCGAACGTTCGGTTACAATCACGCACATAAGGGTGAATCGCCATGCTGTCCACAGAGTTCTGGGTTGTGTTCCAGATGATAACCATCTTTATTCTCATAACCCTTCTGGCGTATGTCATCAGAAACCTGAAAATTGAAAAAGGGATGGAAAAAGGACAGATTGAAGAGAGGGATACAGCCGCAGACGTCGCCAATAAAATACTCGTCCTTCTGGAACCTTTGCTCAACGAAGCAGAGTCGGCTGCCAGGGTTTTCGAAAGTCAGATCATGGAGAAGAAACTTTTGATCCGCGAACTCAACGATAAACTTGACAGCCGGATCATCAGCCTGAACCTGCTCTTGAACCGGGCCGATGCCTGTCTTTCCTCGAAATCATTCAATCTGAATCAGGAATCCTATGAGGGCGCAGGAATCAACGAAATGCAGGAAGGCATTCTTGCTCTGTTCGGCCAAGGCCTTGACGCCCAGGCCATATCTGAAAAACTGTCCGTCGCACGGAAAGAAGTTGACCTTGTCATCGCCCTGAAAAAGAAATTCATCGCCATGGAAAAAGAACCTTAAAAGGGAGAGAAGACGATGAATATTCTTTCAGTTACAGGTCTTTCATCCGATCTTGTCATAGAGACCCTCAAAGAAAAGACAAAAGGGCAGAATCCCCTTGAAGCCCTCAAGTTGAAAGATAACCAGATTCTTGAAGCCAAAGTTCTCAAAGTCTTTTCCCAGAGTCAGGCACTACTTCTGGTTGCCGGACAAAAACTCACGGCCACCACCCAGATGCCTCTTTCGGAGAATGAAACCCTGGTGCTCAAAGTTGCGAGGAACGAAGGCAAACAGGTATTAAGGCGTATGGAAGCAGCTCCACCCGTCAACCCTCAATCCGAAGGACTTTCAGAGATGAGAATGCTTGGCCGTGAAGGGCCGTTTGCCAGGCTTTCGGATATCCTGAACACAAGCATGCCTGGCGAGATTCCCGAGACCATGGCTTCTGAGGCTGTTTCTTCCGACACATCTCTGGATAAAGGCTTGCTGACATCACTTAAGGACTGGGTTAAGCTGCCATCTGGCGAGCCGATAAAAACACCGCAACCGTTAAGTCCTGGGATGGAAAAAACCATTGACAAGACCATGGCGTCATCACTGAAGGATCTGGCCACGTCTCCATCCGGTGAGCAAATAAAAACATCACAAAATTTGAATCCTGGAGTTGAAAAAACGATTTCAACTGAAAAAGCTTCAACCCCTTCGTTTGTTCAAAGTCCCAAAATCCCGTTTGAGTTCAAACTGGCTCTTCTTGTTTCAGAAAAACCGGTCGATACACAACCCAGTCTTGAAAAGCCACTTGCGGCGCTGACCCGGGAACTTGTGGACACCTTTTCGTCTCGACAGAATACATTCAAAAGCAGCCAACCTATCTTAAACTCAGAACCGCCACCAGTCCGTCTGGAACAATCAGTAAAACAGAGCCTTGAAGCTCTTCCGCCGGAAGAAAAAAACATGGCCCGGCAGTTTGTGGAAAGTAAAGCACAGTCCTGGGAAGCTAAAATGACTCAGGTCCTGTTGTCAGGAGACTCGAAAGCTCCTTCGGAGGCCGTTTCCACATTGAGAAACATGCTGATGGACATAGCCAAAGGGAATGCGGGGGGGGATGACACCGGAGTCCGTCACTCCATGATCATTGAGAAAAATCCTGATTCTGTAAGATTTGAAGAACCCCCATTGCCCCTTGATACGGCGACCAAAAGCGGCCCGGTGCCTGCTACCGCTTCACAGGCCGCTCCTGGTTCACCGTTTATCCAGAAAGAGCAAGCAGATGCCCTTTTGAAACAGGACGGAAAAACAGATTTTCTGCCAGGAGCGAAATCCAATATTGACTTGCCTCAAGTCCCAGATCAAACCGAAGATGCGCTGACGAATGTCAATAAAAAGTCAGCGCCCCTTCCTCTGATTCCCGTGGAAGATAATCCGACTCACGCCTTCGGAAAAGAGGTCATATCAGATAAAAACACCATAACAAAGCCCCTGCCTCTCCCCGCATCTTTCCGTAATCCTGCGCCGGAAGTGCCTTCCGAATCCCCTCCATCAGCGAGCATCAAGCGTGATCTTGAGAATATTTTCACAAGGATTGAAACCTCGTTGGAAAAACACACGGGGATTTTTGATGATGAATCAACCCAGACCATGGCTCTGGTCAAGAAAATAAAGGATCTGGTTTCTTCGTTCACCCTCCGTGCCGAACAGCCTTTCGATGAATCTACGGTCAAGAATCTTGTCCGAGACAGCGGCCTGATGTGGGAGAACAAACTCAAGGATCTGGCGGTTGGTCTGCCGGAAAAAAAGGGTGTGCTTACCCAGGAGCAGACAGTAAAGCTGATCGAAAACGATGTGAAGGCTCTTGCTCTTAAAGGAATGAATCTGGAAGACGGTGTGAAGCACAATGTGTCGGAGACCTTGAAAACATTCACCGAAAGCCTTGAAAAAATGCAGGTGCTGAACAGTCAGTCTTCAGATGATTCGGGCAAATACCTTCTGCCCCTGCCCTATGTTCACAACGGGCACATTCGGTTCGGTCAACTTCTGATCGATCTGGACCGCAAGCAATCTAAAGAGGGAGGGGAAAAGGATCGCATCATAAGGGTGGCGTTCATCCTCGACATGAGTCGCCTTGGACCAATTCAGGCGGGTGTATCTCTGTATAAAAAATCCATGAGCGGAGAATTCCTGGTGGGAAATGCTGACGTCAAAACCCTTGTGGACGAAGCACTTCCCGGACTCGTGGATGAACTGGCATTGAAGGGTTACACTGTTAAGAAAATGGAATGCCGCCTTTCCGATCCTGAAACCCTTGCCGGAACCAATCTTGTTGAAAAACTTGTAGATCCTCGTGATGGCTCGGTCAGCATCCGGATTTGATAAAGGAAAAGGCCATGGAAAAAAAACAAAAAAAAGCCGTGGCCTTGAGATTCACGCCCCTCAAAGACCGTGCTCCGAGGGTTGCCGCCAAGGGCTTGGGCCGTGTGGCCGAACGAATCATTGAAATAGCCAAAGAACATAACATTCCTGTGAAAGACGACGCCGATCTTGTGGAAGTCCTTGCGAAACTCGACATCGAACAGGAAATTCCAGCTGATGTTTATGTGGTTGTGGCGGAACTTCTCGCTTTTGTGTACAAACTGAACAATAAGAAAAAACAGGATCCCTGACCAGAGCCGTTCTGGTGGACCGGTGAAAAGCGATTAATATGAAAACACTACTCGTGAGTGAAAATAAAATCGTAGCCAAGCTGATTGCCCATGAACTCATGAGTAACAGCCGTGAAATTGCTGTTTATGAATCGGGCGATAACATTGTCGAAGAAATCAAATCCTATGCACCGGACATCGTCCTTGTGTATTCGGACTCGATGATTCCCTTGATACGTAAAATCAGGGACGCCAAGATATTTATGCCTGAAAGCCAGGTGCCTCTGCCCATCCTGGCTATCGTTGAAAGTGACGAATCCACGAAAATTGATGAGGCATGGGAAGCGGACGTCACCCGTATTCTTAGAGCCCCTTTTGAAAAAACCGAGCTGGTGGATTCGGTGTGCGGTTTGTACGAATCCAAAAAGAACCTCTCCGGGGCCACCATCCTGGTGGTTGACGACGCCAAGTTTATCCTGAAAATCGCATCGGATACATTGAAACAGGCCGGATTTAATCTGCTGACTGCAGAAAATGGCAGGATCGCCTGGGAAATCCTGGACAGCGACAGAGGCGACAGCATTGACCTTGTGATAACTGACCTTCATATGCCTGAAATGAACGGAGAAGAGTTGTGCTCGCGTATTAGGAAGCACAAACGTCTGGGCCGGATTCCCGTGATTTTCCTAACCTCCCAGGGCGGTGAGAGTACCGAAATCCGGATACTCAAGGCCGGTGCCTCTGATTTTCTCACCAAGCCGTTCACAAGGGATCTTCTTCTTGCCCGTGCCTCGGTCCACCTTGAAAGCTGGATTCTGAACAAGAAGCTCAACGATCTGGTCGAGGCGCGAACAGCCAATTTGGCAAGAGCCAAAGAGGATGCTGAGAAAGCCGATCGGGCCAAAAGTCAGTTCCTTGCCAACATGAGCCATGAGATCAGGACACCCATCAATGGCATCATCGGCTTCACGACCATGGTGCTCGACATGGAACTCACACAAGAACAGCGTGAAGCTCTGGTGACCGTGAACCAGTGTTCGGAAACACTTCTCACGCTGATTAACGACATTCTGGATCTTACAAAAATCGAATCGGACAAAGTGGATCTGGAATCCATTCCCTTCAACCTGGAAGACCTTCTTCATGAAGCCTGTGATATCGTACGAACAAAGGTGTCGGGTGGCAATGTGGACCTCCTTGTGGAAATCGACGAAGACATCCATGCGATGGTGAAAGGTGACCCCACACGCCTTCATCAGGTGGTGATGAATCATTTGAGTAATGCCGTGAAATTCACGGAAAAAGGGCATATCATTTTGAGGGCGGCGAACAAAGGGGAAGACAATTCCCATCTGTTCGTTGAGATTTCCATAAGCGATACTGGGATAGGGCTTACTCCGGAGCAGATGATCCGAATTTTCGAACCTTTTACCCAGGCCGATGGCAGCACGACCAGAAAATATGGCGGGACAGGATTGGGTCTCACCATTGCCAGGAAGCTTGTTGGCCTTATGGGCGGGACGCTTTCCTTGGAAAGTGAACCGGGTAAAGGTACCCGGTTTTTCTTTATCATAACTTTTGAAAAGGCAGACGCTGAAGAGCGGATAGTCGTTTCTGAAAATAAGGCCGACCTTGAGGGCAGAACATGCCTTATTGTGGATGACAATCCAACAGCTTTGCGGATTGAGTCAGACATTGTTAAACGTCTTGGAATGATACCGAAAACGGCGGGTTCATCCGATGAAGCCCTACGTTTAGCGTCAAGTGAAGATGCGGTGATCCTTCTTGATATCATGATGCCCGAAGTGGATGGGTACATGCTCATGGGGCTTCTCAAGGAAAAGCTGATGGGCAGCCTGCCCCCGGTCATCGCTATTACCGCAGACACGCGGTCTGGGATCGTAAAGCAAGTGGAAAGGGAAGGTTTCTCAGGTTATCTTTTTAAGCCAGTCAGGAGAAAGTCTCTGATTGCCATGATCAACAGGGCCCTTGGATTGACCGACAAAAACAACCTTGTTCCCATCCTTACCGAAATGCAAGTGATTCATGAACAACCGGTTTCCATGAGAATCCTCGTGGCTGAAGACAACAAAGTCAATCAGACGTTGGCTTTGAAAATGTTGTCGAAAATGGGACACAGTCCTGAAATCGCAGGTGATGGAGTCATCGCGGTGGAAATGGCCAGTGAAAAAACGTACGATATCATCTTCATGGATATGCAGATGCCTCGAATGGATGGCCTTGAAGCCACACGCCTGATTCGTGAAAAAGGATTGACAACTCCCGTTGTGGCTATGACGGCTAACGTATTCGAGTCAGACCGTGAAGCGTGTTTAGACGCCGGTATGAATGATTTTATTGCGAAACCTTTCAAACGTGAAGAAATACGTGACATCATTAACGCCCAGTGCGGCCGTAAAGTGGCGATAGCCGAGTCGGAATACGAGCACATAAGGGTTCTTATCGTGGAAGATGACGCCACCATTGCCAAGATTACAAGCCGCAGTCTTCAGAAACATCACCCGGACTGGGCGATACGCATTGCCCGGGACGGTCTCGAAGCATCTGTGCTTCTGGGCAGCTTTCAGCCCATGCTGGTCATATCCGATGTGCTGATGCCCAAAATGGATGGCATCGCACTTGTCCATTTCATCAAATCCCATGAGCGGTACGCAAACACGAAAGTCATTATCATTTCTTCGCTTGCTCCAGGCGATCTCCGCATCGTCGAACTTGAGGAGCTGGGAGTCCAGGGCATTCTTTTCAAGCCTACACGTTTTGAGGACCTGCGAAATCAGATTGCATTGGCTTTAAAAAAACAGTAGTTTAGGATATGTGTTTGAGCTTAAATGTAATATCATGTATCTTTGCAATAAAAATCACAAACGTTTCTAATACATGATGGGCATGAGGAAAGGTCTCCTTTATGAATACGAAGTGGGTTACGCCCATTGCATCTCTGATTCTGATGGCTTTGTTTTTCGTAATTTCAAACCGGATAGACTGGTACGCCGAAGGTGTTGCAATAGCACGGGTGGAAGAACACGCCAGAGTGATTGCTGACGATGTCTGGAATTTCAATCAAAAGGGAGTCCGGAACTATCTGGATCTGGCTGCAGAATCTTACAGTTACGAGAGCCTGGTCATCAAAGACCACAAGGGACTCGTGTTCTGGGAAGTGCCACCCCAGCAGCGCAAAGGCATTATTGAAAAAATGGTGAATTTCCGGCTGATCCCCAGGGAAAACATAACGGCCAAGGTGTTTAACGAAGGCAGAATCATCGGCTCTGTGGAGGCTGTATGGTTGAAAAACACCATTTTTTTGAAGGCCTATACATTTTTCGCACTGGTGCTCATTCTGATTGCAATTTTTCTATACTCCCGTATTCTTAAAGAAAAAGAGACACTTGAAGAAAGCGTTAAGCGAAGAACCCATGAACTGGAGGCATCGAATACCTCACTGAAGCAGGAAATCATCGAAAGGGCGAAAGTCACGGAAGCCTTGCGGGAAAGCGAAGAAAAACACCGCTTTCTTGCGGAAAACATCAACGACGTGATCTGGAGTATCGACCTTTCGATGAATTACACATACATCAGTCCGGTGTCCTCAAAACTCCACGGCTGGTCGGAAGATGAATTGAGCCGTCTCACGATTTATGATGTTCTTACCCCTGAATCCATTGAAACTGCAAGAAAAGGCCTGGACGAGCAGCTCCGTGTCGGTATGGAAACGGGCAACTACAACAGCTCGACCACTCTGATCCTTGAAATGTACTCCAAAGACGGATCGACGCTGTGGTGTGAGGTCACGGCCTCTTTCATTATAAATGAAGACAATGAAGCCATTGGTGTCATGGGTGTTACCCGGAATATCACCGAGCGAATGAGAGCTCAGAGGGATAAAGAGAACCTCCAGAAACAGCTGGATCGATCTAGGAAAATGGAGTCACTGGGGCTTCTCGCCGGAGGTGTTGCCCATGACCTGAACAATGTACTTTCAGGAATCGTAAGTTATCCCGAGCTTCTCCTTCTGGATCTTCCTAAGGACAGTCCTCTTTACACACCCATCCGTGTGATCAGGGACTCGGGGCTCAAGGCGGCGGCCATCGTGGAAGACCTTCTGACCTTGGCCCGACGGGGGGTTATGTCACGGGAAACGCTGAGGTTGAATGCCCTGATCAGTGAGTACATCGAATCTCCGGAACACCTCAAAATCATGAGTTTCCACCCCCATGTGGATGTGAAACTTCAGCTTGAACAGCTACTGCCCAACATCAAAGGCTCAACCCACCATATCAAAAAAACAGTTATGAACCTGATTTCCAATGCGGCAGAAGCCCAGCCAAGTGGTGGAACCATAACGGTTTCAACCCAGAGCCGGTATCTGGACAAGCCTCTCAAGGGCTATTACAACGTGGATGATGGGGAGTACGTGGTACTGACGGTTTCCGATCAGGGCGAAGGCATTTCGGATACGGACATGCAGAGGGTGTTTGAACCTTTTTACACAAAAAAAGTCATGGGTCGGAGCGGAACAGGTCTGGGACTTGCCGTGGTATGGGGTACAGTTCAGGACCATAAGGGTTTCATCAACATCAACAGCCGCATCAGACATGGGACTGATTTTGAACTGTATTTCCCCATGGTTCGAGAGCCAGTGCTTGAAAAAGATCAAAAAGTTACTCTGGAATCCATTATGGGTCATGAAGAAATGATACTGGTGGTGGATGACATTCAGGATCAACGGGATATTGCCACCCGCATTTTGAATCGTTTGAATTATCAAGTCCATTCTGTAAGTTCGGGGGAAGAGGCGGTGAATTATTTGAAACGCCATCGGGCCGATCTGGTTGTCCTTGACATGATCATGGGCCAGGGCATGATGGACGGTCTTGATACCTTCAAAGCGATCATCGAGATGAATCCCAGGCAGCGGGCCATCATTGTCAGCGGTTACTCGGAAACGGAACGGGTTAGGGAAGCTCAGAAACTCGGTGTGGGAGACTATGTGAAAAAACCCTACATGCTGGAAAACATCGGACGGGCTGTACGTAAAGTTTTTATCCGGTAATCCCATACAATCAATTCGGCCTTGCTTTCCAGGCAGAAAACAAAAAATCATTCGATATTATGGCCAAAAAAAATCAGACAAGAAGGGCGGATACGGTAGTCGTATTGGATTTTGAAACCACGGGTTTATCTCCGGGTATGGGGGATCGCGCCATTGAGATCGGAGCGGTTCTGATTGAAAAGGGAGAGATTCGGGATCGTTTTCAGGAATTGATGAATCCGGGATTCAGAATCAGCGGTTTCATCGAATCCTATACAGGCATTACCAACGCCATGCTGAGAAAGGCTCTTCCTTGTCATGAGGTCATGAATCGTTTTGCCGATTTTATTCAGGGGCATAATCTTGTGGCTCATAATGCATCGTTCGATAAGCGTTTTCTGGATGACGAGTTGAATCGGATTGGCAGAACTTATTCGGGGCAGTTCGCTTGTTCCATGCTTGTCTCACGACGCATCTATCAGGACGCGCCCAATCACAAACTTGAAAGTCTGATCAGATTCAGACGTATCGAAACGGATGGCAAATTTCACAGAGCTCTGGCAGACTCGGAGATGACAGCGAAACTCTGGTTGATGATTCTTAAAGATCTTGACGAACGGTACGCCATTTCAGAAGCCTCTTTTTCTCTCCTTCAGTCCGTGTCCCGAACAAGCAAGACAGCGGTCCGCCATTTTCTTGAGAATTGTTTGAATCCCTGATTATGCGATGACGTATGGGCGACCCGCTTCGCCCATACAACGTTTCGCCTAAAGGAATTGATATTGGTATAGTTAATTGCTGGTTAATAACAGGGTCATCGGATCTGGAACAGATCGATAATCCCCAGGCTTAAGCCCGGAATATACGTGATGAGCACAAGGCACAATAACAGGGCGATGATAAAAGGTATTGATGCCCTGTAAAGTTCAATGATGGGTCGTTCAAACCGTAAGGATGCGATGAACAGGTTGAGGCCCACGGGAGGAGTCAGATAACCAATTTCCATGTTGGTGAGAAAAATGATGCCCAGATGGACGGGGTCCACACCGTAGTGATTGGCAAGGGGAATAATAAGCGGAACAACCACAAAGGTCGCCGAATAGATATCCAGAAAACAGCCCACGATGAGCAGGAACACGTTGAGAAGGATCAGGAAAATCCATCGTGAGGAAATAAACTGCCGGATGAACGACAAAATGGCCATGGGGATTTCCGCATCCACCATGTAGTTGGTCAGGCTGTAAGCTGCACCCATGATAATCAGCATCCCCCCTGTGAGAGTGATGCTGCGGCTCATTACGGAAAGCATCCGGTGAAGGGGGATGTCCTTGTATACAAACACTTCGATGAAGAAGACATAAGCGACGGTAAGGGTTGCCACCTCTCCCAGCGTGACGAATCCGGTGAAAAGACCGCCGATGATGATGAAAGGGATGGCGATTTCCCATTTGGCCACAAGGGAGGCATCGATAATTTGTGCGAGTGATGTTCTTGAAGACGCTATTCCTTCCTTGACTGCCACATACCCGCTGAATACGGCGAGAACCACGATAAGCAGAACGCCCGGTACAAGTCCGGCGGCAAATACCTGCTTTACGCTGGACTGAGATACGACAGCGTACATGATCAGAGGCAGACTGGGAACGAAAAGAAGGCCAAGGCTTCCGGAAGACGTCAAAAGACCCAGAGAGAATTTTTCAGGATACTTTTCTTTAAGAAGAGCTGGAAAAAGGAGACCACCCAGAGCGACAATGGTGACTCCGGATGCCCCTGTAAACGCTGTGAAAAATGCGCAGCACACCAGAGCCACAATGGCGAGTCCACCTGGGACAAACCCAAGAACGGCCCGTGACATGTTTACCAGGCGGTTGGATGCCTTACTTTCCGCCAGGATGTAACCCGCCAGAGTGAAAAGCGGAATGGTGTACAGAAGCGGGTTGTTGGCGAAGTTGTTGTATACATCGACGGTTATGGCAGAAAGAGGGATATCCGCAGCGATGAAACCGGCGATGGCAAACGCAGAAAGAAAGATAAAGATCGGTGCGCCAAGAAACGCCATGATGGCGATGAGGGCAATGAATAATAGCAGCATCTAATGTCCCTTTCCCTTGTTCAAGAACGATGCGATCCCCGACAGGGCGAGATGGACAGTGATGATCAGATAACCTGCGGGGATAATCGTCTGGAGAATCCACACCGGCATATTGAACATGTTCATTGTGAATCCGCTCCCGAATTCTTCACGAACAAAGGTAAAAGCGGCATAACTCAGGACAAGACAAACCCCTGTTGAGAAGACGGCCACAATCGCATCGACATACCGGTTGACCTCAGGAGAAAAAAAACGGGCCATAACGTCGATTTTAATGTGTCTGTTCTCACGGGCTGCAATGCCTGCTCCAAGGAACACGACCCACAGCACGAGATGACGGACCAGATCATCACCAAAGGCTAATCCGCCGTGAAAAAAGTTTCTGAGGATGATCTGACAGAGTACGACGAGGATCATTGCCGTCAGGCAAACCGATGCAAGGATGACGTCCAGTTTCCTGAAAAGGGGAGTCTTTGAATACTTCGGCTCAACAAGGGCTGTTTTACAGACAGGACAGACCTTGTCTGAGTCTTCCACCGTGGATGAGCATGAAGGGCATGTGGTCACGACAACAAATCCTTGTAATTTATTTTTTAACGGAGGGTTTAGATTTTCCGCCAGGCTTCTTCTTCCTGTATTCTTCCACAAGGGCAAGGGTTTTATTCATCAGTTCCCGCGAATAAAGAACGCCAACCTGGGATTCTCTGGCCTTATCACCGGCATCCAGAAGGAATTTGATTTTTTCCGGGTCTTTTTTGGGGTCCACGTGAACGATTTTAACGCCTTCTTTCTGGAGGAGCTTCATGCTTTCGTTGTTGGCAGTCCGTAAGTCTTCTTTCTGTTTATCACAGTATTTATTGGCAATTTTGAGAATCTTTTCACGGCTCTGGGGAGTGATAGTCTCCCAGATTTTTTTGGACACGATATTTGCACCCACGATGTTGACAAGCGGGTAGTCGGATACGAATTTTAATTTGGTGTACCACCTGAAGGCAATGGCACCGAAGGGGGTCATGGGGGCCGAATCAATAAGGTTTGTTGAAACCGATGTCATGACGTCGTTGACGGAAAGGGGAACGGGCTGGATATCCATGGCTTTGAAAAAGGACTGAGCCAGGGTGTCTTCCCCCGGAACCCAGCACCGGAAATTTTTCATGGTTGAGAGCGAAGTGGCAGGTTCTTTTGAAAAAAGATAGGTGAAACCGATATCGATAAAACTGCCAAGAACCACATATCCCTTTTTGTCAAAGTATTCAAACATCGTGGCTTGCATCTTGTCACGAACGTACTTCACTTCATCGTCATTGGCAAAGAGGTACGGCATTTCCGTGACCCGGACCTCAGGAACGATGTGGCCCAGGCTGTAACCGGAGAAGAACCCTCCGTGCAGCTGTCCCCCACGGATTTTTCGGAAGATGTTGTTGTCGTCTCCCTGAACGCCACCCCAGTAGATTTTAAACATCACTTCGTTGTTCGTGGCTTTGCGCACATCGACGTTAAGATCTTCCATACGCCGGGTCATGGCATGGCCTTTGGGGGCAACCGTGGCCATTTTAAGAATAATTTTTGCATCCTGTCCTTCCGCTAAAACAAAGTCAGCCGAAAAGACAATCAAAACGGAAAAGAAAACCAGGGCCAGATTTTTTTTTGTTAACATCATCTATTACAGTCTCATATTAAAAATAGTTGTCGACATCCTTGAGGTATCTCCACGCACGCATTTTGCTCATGTTCGTTACAGCGCAATGGCTGGGCAGGATATCTTCAGGGGCCTCCCTGATATAGGTGAGGAGTTTTATATACAGTTCTTTGTCTTGCTGACGAACAGCGTAAAATTGAGCATAAAGAAGATAGGTGAGAAGAAATTTTCCATCGGAAATTTTAATGGCTTTTTCGAAATGCTCCCGGGATTTTTCCCCGCTGCCTCCGGCCACATCAGGCTGGGCCGCATAGAAACAGCCCATGATGGAATGGGGGCTACCGAAATTATATGTTTCATCAAGTTCAATCAGCCGTTTTGCCATGGCTTCGGCTTTAGGCACTTCCACGTAAGATCTTAAATCACTCAGATTGAGGCGGATATAATTCAGCCATGAGATGGTGGTCCAGAAAAGAGCGGGAACATCTTTTTTCTTGATTTTTTTCACCATGAGTTCGAATTCCTCAGTGGGCATTTCGATTTTCTCCATGAAATCTTTTCCGAACAGCGCACGCATGCCGTAATCCCTGGCCTTCAAATACATACTCTTTGCTCTGAGCACGTCACCTTGTTCGACAAAAGCGAAGGCATAAGCGAAGTACGCATTAGAGCCATTGACAAGGTATGTGGTGTTGGTTGGAGATGCATCGATAAGCCCGCTCAAGCCTGCGAGCGAGAACGGCATACTCTCTTTGATGATGCTTATATCGCAGTTGGCGTAGAACGATTCTTTCATCTGTTCAACGACTGGTGCACCCATGTTTACGGCGATTCGTCTGTATAATGAACAACTGGAAAGTGAAATAATGAGCAAACAGATGGTGAGCAGTAAAAAGACAGGTCGACGGAATAACCGATTCATGAAATAAACTCCTGCAACGGAATTACCCGTAAGCAAAAAAAGCAGGCCGTATAATTCAAATTACAGGCCCCTACTCCCCCCTAAATAGTGCCCGAACGGAAACGGCATCTTTTGGCCTGATACAGCGTTCTCGAAAATTTTGATCCTCGACGTAGCGCTGCTACGCCTGTGGTCAAAATTTTCTGTGTCTTGTCTCAGGCCAAAATCTACCGTTTCCGTTCAGACACTAAATAACACAAACGTAAAACGAAGTCAGGCTTACATCAAAACCTAACATTTTGTATTATTAATGATAAATGTTTAACACTTTGCCTTGTCAGTGCAAAGCTGTCAAGGCCTTATCGGTATTATTTTTGTAAATATCACGCTCTTTTTTTATTATGATGAAGTTGATGCAGGATATGCCGCAGGGCAAGTTTCCCTGCCCTGCGGTATTCGTACTTTTTAGTTCATTCGTTAGACTCATGGATTTTCATCGATAGATAAATAATCAACCAAGATGTTCCAATATAATCCGAAGTATTCTTTTGATTGGCTCTGCCGCTCCCCAGAGCAGTTGGTCACCCACAGTAAAAACATTGAGAAACTCAGGTCCCATGGTCATTTTTCTTATTCTTCCAACAGGCACGGTGAGGGTTCCGGTCACAGCTGCAGGGGACAGATATTTGACCGAATCTTCCTTGGTGTTGGGGACGACACTGACCCATTCGTTGGCCGATTTGATCATGTCCAGGATATCTTGAAGCGGAACGTCACGTTTCAGTTTCAAAGTGATGGCCTGGCTGTGACAACGCATGGTTCCGATTCTTACACAGGTGCCGTCCACAGGAATGGGGTCTTTTTTCATCAGAATTTTGTTGGTTTCAGCGTAGCCTTTCCATTCTTCCTTGGATTGGCCGCTTTCGAGGGCCACGTCGATCCATGGGATCAAGCTGCCCGCCAGAGGAGCCCCGAAAAACTGGGTGGGGAAATCATTTCCACGCTGGGTTGCCGTGACCGTTCTATCAAGCTCGGCAATAGATGCCGCAGGGTTGTCCAGAATCATTTTGGAGGCTCCGTAAATGGCCCCCATCTGTTTGATCAGTTCACGCATGTTGTTGGCACCGGCACCTGAGGCAGCCTGATAGGTCATGGACGTCATCCATTCCACCAGATCCGCAGAGAAGAGGCCGCCAAGGCCCATGAGCATCAGGCTCACGGTGCAGTTGCCACCGATATAGTCTTTGACTCCGTCTGCAAGGCCTTTATCTATAACGGCCCTGTTCACAGGGTCGAGCACGATAATGCTGTCTTTTTCCATACGCAGAGCCGATGCTGCGTCGACCCAGTATCCTTTCCAGCCGGATTTTCTGAGCTCGGGATAGACTTTTTTAGTGTAATCGCTGCCCTGGCAGGTGACAATCACATCCATCTGGCAGAGCGTCCGGATGTCCATGGCGTCTTTCAGGGGCTGAGTTTCTCGCCCGATATCCGGCCCTTTTTGGCCTATCTGGGATGTGGTGAAAAATACAGGTTCGATATTTTTGAAGTCATTATCGGCCATCATCCTGTCCATGAGAACGGACCCTACCATGCCACGCCATCCGACAAAACCCACTTTTTTCATGCTGTAACTCCTTTCGAACTCCACGCTTAACGCCGTCCCGTGGGGCGGGCAAAATGTTAAAAACCCTTAAAAGGGATATCTATTGTCTGAACGGAAACGGTAGATTTTGGTCTGAGACAAGGCCGCAGAAAATTTTGACCACAGGCGTAGCGGCGCTACGTCGAGGATCAAAATTTTCGAGAACGCCGTATCAGGCCAAAAGATGCCGTTTCCGTTCGGGCACTATCTATTTATCGTTGGTTTGAATGTACTGCAACAAATCATTTGCGAGTTTTTCATCGCGTTTTTTTAGAATTCTGAATTCATCGTATGCCGCGCTGAGATCCATGCAAAGGGCGTAGCTGATTCCAAGTCTGTGATGGGCCTTCATGTTTTCCGGCTGAACTGCCACGATCTGCTTGTATACGTCTACGGCATTGGCATGGTACTCGGCATTGTTGTACACGATGCCAAGTCTGAAAACCAGTTCCATGTTGTCCGGAGCTTTTTTTATCAGATCCTTATAAATTGAAATGGCCTTCATGTACTTCTGGGATTCGTTGTGACATTCGGCGAGAACAATACCGGCTCTGATGTTATCCGGCTGAGTTTTAAGGAGTTTTTCGGCTTGTTTGGAGGCTTGCTTGAATTCTCCTTTTGCAAACGACATTTCCGCATCTTCAATGGAATCAAGTGCCGTTGCAGGCAGCGACCAGAAAACAAGCAACAGGGCAATAATCATAATTTTTCGGATCATGATTCTGCCCTTCGCAACTCCTCCTCATCGAGGATGTTTTCAGCTTCTTCGAGAGTGTAGGCAGGTCTGGCCCGGTAGCCCAAGGCACGACTACCCTGTTCCATTTTCATCTGTGAGATTTTGTTTTTCTTGGACACGACCCGAACGACTTTGGACATTCCGGCATCGATAAGTCCACCCATGATAATCTCCATGGTGAACATCTGTTTTTCCGAATAGTTGATGTCCATGTTCCGAATATCCACAAGGCAGGTGAAACCCGGCTTGAGACTGGCGGCACAATGAGTGATTTCTTTGACCAGACCCCGGATGTCAGGGTCTCCCATTTTTCCAAGAGTAATGTACAGTCTGTTTTTTTCTATATTTGATTTAATCATAAACATAATTCATATAATCCTCACCATAACTCCTCAAATATCAGGGATACAATGAGATTAAGAGCTCTATGTACACATCAGGCCTATTGAACGGCTTGTTATGCCACGCGAATCAAAAAAGGAAATTCTTTTATGTAAGAAGGATGACACATTAGTATACTTTTCTTGTGTCTGTCAATCACCAATCGCAGTTCAGAATTGAAATCATGGACAACACTGTCCTCTGATGCGGGGAAAAGGTTTTTACGGGTTTACATTTTTCTATCAATTATATAGGAAACGATGATGGTGACACGATTAAAATCCCTGATGCTTTTTCTGTCCTTGGCGTATTTGACGGTTTATCTTCCAGTCATGACAGTGGCTTATTCTTCCTTCTGGTACAAGCTGGGCTGCGGCTTTCACGGACGTTGCGAGGTGGTTGGAGAGGAAAAAGCAACGCAGGGGATCGGCGAGCTCGTTTCATATTTCAGGCATTCCCGGAACGAATTACCCGCGTCTTTCTGGACAGTCAAAGAAAAAAAACACCTCGAAGATGTTCGGGGCATGATTGACATCATGACAATTCTATGTGTACCGGTTCTGCTGATGCTTATTTTCAGCTTTGAAAGGGAGCGTGTCAGGCGTTTCAGTCTTGTGAACATGGCCATGGTCTGCTCGCCGCTCTTCGTTCTGCCATTTTTCAAATATTTCTGGCGTCACGTGTTTCACCCTCTCCTGTTCTCTAACAGAAACTGGCTGAATACCCCGCTCGATTTTTCTTATTACATCCTGCCCAGAGTTTTTTTCCAGTATACGGTGATTTTTATTGTTATAACGGCAATAATGATCAATTTCATGATTTATGCTGTGTTAACAATCGGAAACAATCGTATGGGGAAAAAAAGAGGCCGCCGGTAACCCTTCTGATGAGGGCCGGTATTTTTTTACATTGCAGGCCTCGCCATTTTGCATTATATGTCAGTAAGTTCCATCGTGCGATATATACGGCAAAGATTATTGTTCTTCAATAGCGGCGTCCGCCGATTCAGTCTGCATCCGCAATGGCATTAATGGTAAGATGACACGCGACACTCATGGCGCCACCTGTATGGAAACCTTTATCGGAGGAAGAACGTGGAATTGTTTGTCACGAACCAGAAAACGCTGGAGGAAGATGGATGGCTTCCCGGTTCTTTTGAAATCGAAGACGATCACGAAGACGCGGAAAAAATCAAACATTCGGCTGCCCACTACATTGAAAGCGTACTCGATTTCAATCCCGACGCCACCGAGCAGCTTGATCTGAGAGACAAGCACCTGTCGTCGGTGGAACACCTCGGGGGGAAGTCGAGAAAGGGAAGCATCAAGCTGATCGGCCAGATCCGTGACCATTTCCCGGTGATTGAAAAACAACTGGAAGAGCGTTCCTGGCTTTCGTCCAACTTCGCTGATATCAAATCCCTTTCCCAGGGTCTCGATCCTTTTCTGAACCATGTGAAGGAGGACGGTATACCCCGTTTTTTCGAACGTATTCCCTTTATTCCCACACCCACCAGGCGCTATTATTTACGCTTTGAATCCCAGCGGGACAAGGTTGATCAGCTTGTGCGATCCCTTGAAAAGGTTACGGATGTTTTTGAAAAAGATATTGAGCTTATCAAGACCCAGCTCAGGTCCATGTCGGAATATTGCACAGCGATCGGCAAAAAAATTTTTATGGGTCAGGCCATTGATCAGGGTTTGCAACGGGCACTCGTAAACGATCTTTTTGTCGAAGACCCACGGCGGGATTTTATTGAGAAAGAACAGATTCCCAGACTTCGACTCAGGATGTCCAATCTGAGACGTCAGCTCGATCTCAATAGAGGGTATATCACGGTTCTAACCGTTTTACTTCTCAACAACGAATCGCTCAACAAAGCGTTGATACGTGGGCAGGAAGACTTGGTCGCGGCCTTCAATCTGGGTGCCAGTATGGCCAGGGAGCGAATCAATCTTTCCGTGGAGCCTGTGGCGCAAAGAGAGTCTGCCAATAATGATGGAAGTCAGGATGAGAACCCGCGGCGCCCCCAAAACCTGATGAGCCTTTCTGCTGCCTTTTCCAGGACAAACGATCTTGCCGATTCGGTGAAAGAATTCATACAAAAATCTCTCGATGCATTCAGGGACTCTGCCAGCGGGCTGCCCCAGCTCCAGACGGATGTTGAAGAAGCTTTCCAGGCTGCTCGGATGATGGGTTTGAGTGTGACGGCGCAGGATCATGATGCGGGGTAAGCACATATGTGTTGATCAACACGGAAGGGGGCTTGGTGTCAATCCATATAAAAACTTATGAGCTGCCTGATGCACGAAAAGATAACCACAAGTGAAAGAATGATAAGAAGAAGCGGAACCCATAAATAGGTGTGGTATGCCGGACTGACTAAGGCCACTGAAACACCTGTCCCGCTGAACAGCAGGACCAGCGTCATGAATATAATCAGCGTGTAGCAGACCTCTTTTGTGTCGTACCATGGCACGATCACTTTTCTGAAAACCGGGTTGGGGTCGAGGCTCATATCGAATTCCTTGGATGGTGTACACCATCGTTTCAGTTCGTTTTATAAAGACCTTTATTTTACGGTAAAAAAATGAAAATGCAACATCAAGTTATGCAGAAGGCTCACCTGAAACGTCACCCGATGGATGGTAGGTTTTTTTATAGGGCTTGACTCTTTGTCTCAACATCCATAATCCCACCACATATTGAAATTCACCCTTGACATATGACAACATCTTGTGCAATTGTGTTTTAACTTCAGGCAATACGTTATGACAAAATCAAACCCGTATCCGCATGGCGGATCATTGTTACAGAACATTCAAACCTTTTTTCACGCTGCTTTGAAAATGAGGTTTTTGTTTTTTCAAAACGGGTCGAGCATCAGGCTGGGTTTTAATCCGGTTAAACTAAAAAATAGAAATAAAGGGGAAGGCCAGTGTTTGAGACCATCATCAAACGAAACGGGAAAGTGGCTGAATTTGATTCGTCAAAAATTACAAACGCGATCAGCACAGCCGGTAAAGCCAGCGGTGAGTTCAGTGAAAGGGAAGCCAAGAAGCTGACGTTGCGTGTTCTTACCCTGACCCACGAACTCCGGATCGGCCCCCAGCCCGAAGTGGAGGAAATCCAGGACATCGTGGAGCGTGTTCTTCTCGATTCCCCTTATCACAAGACAGCCAAAGCTTACATTCTTTACCGCGAGCAGCGGACCCAGATCCGCAACATCACCATCAAGGCCAACACAGACCTGATGGACAACTACATCAAAAAGCTCGACTGGAAAATTAAAGAAAACAGCAACATGAGCTATTCTCTCCAGGGGCTCAACTACTACATCTCCTCAGACATTACGTCGGAGTACTGGTTGAACAGGATCTATCCCGGAGACGTGCGTGATGCCCATAATAACGGTGATCTTCACATCCATGACCTGAGCCTTCTTTCGGTGTACTGTGTGGGCTGGGATCTCCAGGATCTTCTGATGGTGGGATTCAAAGGTGTTTCCGGCAAGGTGGAAAGCGCTCCGCCCGTCCATTTAAGGGCAGCCCTCGGGCAGGTGGTGAACTTTTTCTACACCCTCCAGGGCGAAGCCGCCGGAGCCCAGGCCATTTCCAATTTCGACACATTGCTGGCACCATTTATCCGTTTTGACAATCTCACCTTCAAACAGGTGAAGCAGGCCATGCAGGAATTTGTGTTCAACATCAACATCCCCACCCGGGTGGGTTTCCAGACTCCATTCACCAATATCACTATGGATCTCTGTCCGCCGTCTACCCTCAAGGATCAGCCAGTGATGCTTGGCGGCGTGTACAGAGAGGAAACCTACGGGGAATTCCAGGCTGAAATGGACGTTCTCAACAAGGCTTTTGCAGAAGTGATGATGGAAGGTGATGCCAAGGGACGGGTGTTCACCTTTCCCATTCCCACGTATAACATCACCAAAGATTTCGACTGGGACAACCCCAATCTGGAAACCATCTGGAAAATGACCGGTAAATACGGCATTCCCTATTTTTCCAACTTCGTGAATTCGGACATGTCACCGGACGACGCTAGGTCCATGTGCTGTCGGCTCCGGCTGGATAACCGGGAGCTTAAAAAACGTGGTGGCGGTCTTTTCGGGGCCAACCCACTTACAGGCTCCATTGGTGTGGTGACGTTGAATCTCCCGAGAATCGGCCACCTTGCCGTGACCGAAGATGATTTCTTCAAACGCCTGAACCGCGTGATCAAAATTGCCGCCGACAGCCTTATCATCAAACGGAAAGTCCTTGAAGAGTTCACAGAGAAAAATCTCTATCCTTACTCTAAATTCTACCTGCGGCACATCAAGGAGCGGACCGGTATCTACTGGAAAAACCATTTTTCCACCATCGGCATCATCGGTATGCACGAAGCCTGTCAGAATTTTATGGGCGAAGGCATTGCCTCTGAAAAAGGCTACGCTTTCGCACTGAAAGTGATGGATCATATCCGTGGCCGCATGGAAGAAATCCAGGTGGAAACGGGAGATATTTTCAATCTGGAAGCCACACCTGCCGAAGGCACGGGCTACCGTCTGGCCATGATGGACAAACGTGATTTCCCGGAAGCCTCATTTGCCAACGGCGACAGCGAGATTCCCTTTTACACCAACTCCACCCATCTTCCGGTGAACTATTCCGACGATGTGTTCGAAGTGCTCACTCTCCAGGACGAACTCCAGACCAAATACACAGGCGGAACGGTTCTTCACCTGTTTTTAGGCGAAGAAGTCACCGACATTGAATCGGTGAAAGCCTTCGTGAAAAAGGTGGCCAGCAACTTCCGTCTTCCCTACTTTACCCTGAGCCCCACATTCAGCGTATGCCCCACCCACGGCTACATCAAAGGCGAAGAAGCCGCATGCAGTACCTGCGGCGAAGAAACCGAAGTGTACTCCCGTGTGGTGGGATACCTGAGGCCCGTCCAGCAGTGGAACGACGGGAAACAATGTGAGTTTGAGATGCGTAAGACATTCAAAGTGGCTTAATGGAAAAAAGGCAAGGCTAAGGGCTGCCTTGCCTTTTTTCCATGGATTGCCCATCGAAGGTTGCGTTTTGTGGGGCGTGTTTTAAATCCGACTCCGAGCGTATAGACATGTTATGTCTAAGAGAGATCTAAGCATGAATATGAGTACTGAACATAAAGATCCACTTTACTATGCCAAGCGGGAATTAGATGCTGCTGAGAGAGCAATCGAGAGAATGACACAAGCCATGTCGATAGAAGAGCTTGAAGACGAATGGAAAGCTTTTCTTAATACAATTGAAAAATGTTGGATAAAAACTGAGCGCGTTTGCCAGCATGTTAAAAATAAATTTCAGCCATGGCAAGGCAACTATACAAATGAACGGAAAAACGATCCACTTTTAAGATACATAAAACACGCAAGAAATTCTGACCAGCATACAATCCAAGAAGTTTTTGAAAAAAAAGATGCTTCTAGTTCTATGTATCCTGAAAGTCGTATAAAGCGCACACTATTTGGTGTCCACTCCCAAGTATTTCAAGAAGAGCTTGTCTCTGGCCACTGATTCGGTGGACCAACGATAGCTGCCCATGGCAGTCTGTATCTTTGTGG
>JBAZWJ010000044.1:0-49340 GCA_041660385.1 Desulfobacteraceae bacterium
ACCACCGGAATACGACGAATCCAGCTTGAAACCTCCCCCTGAAAAATCTGAAGAAGAGGCAGGAGAAGAGGATTACGACGAAAAATACGACGAGGCCGTGGCTCTTGTCACCAAGACAAAGCAGGCGTCGATCTCCAGTGTTCAGCGTCATCTGAGAATTGGTTACAACCGCGCAGCCCGTATTATCGAAACCATGGAAAAAGAAGGGCTTATCGGTCCGGCAGATGGAGCAAAACCCCGTGAGATTCTTATGAATAGTTATGATAATTAAGGAAATGATACTGACATGAAACCCGATACGAACCTGATACAGGAAATCAAAGGATTCCTTGATCCCGAAGAGGGCATGAGGATTTACGATGTGGCGTGCGAGGCAGCAAAAATGGGGCCGATGCTCGAAATCGGAAGTTACTGCGGCAAATCCTCCGTTTATCTGGGAAGTGCTGCAAAAACCCATAACTCCGTTCTTTTCACCATTGATCATCACAGAGGTTCCGAAGAGCAGCAGTTCGGCGAAGGATATTTTGACCCGGATCTTTATGACGAACGAGAAAAAAAGGTGGATACCTTTCCCCATCTTCGAAAAACCCTTGAACGTGCAGGTATTGAAGACGCCGTGGTACCCATGGTTTCAACATCCCATGTGATCGCGAAAGTATGGGCAACCCCCTTGAGTCTGGTGTTTATCGACGGTGGCCATACGTTTAAGGCAGCATTCAACGACTACTCCTGCTGGGCACGGCATATCATGCCCGGAGGATTTCTTCTTGTTCACGATATTTTCAAGAACCCGGAAGAGGGCGGACAGGCTCCCTACCATGTGTACAAACTCGCCATGGCTTCTGGGCAGTTCGAAGTGTTGCCCATGACAAAAACCCTGGGAGTTTTGAGAAGGTATGCCTGTGGAGAAATCCCTTCAGATCTTCCCGCATAACTGTTAGCTGAGATCATCGGTTTATTTTGGGGCGGGTTTTAAACCCGCCTTTTTGATATGGCCCTGATATGTTTTTTAAAAAATACGGGATTACACAAGGGCAAACAGGGTGATCAGACTTAAAGATATCAGGCAAGTGAAATGAAAGATAAAGAGATGATCCCAGTCTGAAGTCAAAACAATAGTTTTTATAGACGAACCGTTTCTGTTAATTAGACTCATATTCACATTCCTTTCACCAGACTGATGTTCTTATTTGATTTACCAGCATGGACGACAATGGCCCACCCAGACTCTCCAAATATACACAATCAATAAATAACACAGCAATGATTATGAAATCGTCATTTCATGGTGAAAGTTGAGATTTATTTTTATAAGAAAGAGTCTCCGTATAAAAAAAATCATAAGTGCTTTATTTTTTAAAGTAAAGCACCAGACTTTTTCCCATGAGCGGGTTTAAATAACGATCCAGGGTTTTGGTAAGCGCAGGCTTACTGAGAATGTCCCAGGTTAGAAAGCGTTTGTAGAGGTTTACCGCTATTGAGTCTTCACGTGTGGGGCCGATGAAACATTTCAGCCACCAGTACGGAGAGTGAAGGCTGTGGGCGTGATGGGCAGTCCTGTATTTTGCTCCTGCTTTTTCAATGAGCTGCATCAGTTGGTTTTTCTTGTAGATCCTTATGTGGCCCTGGTTGGCGTTGAAGTATTCATCGGATAAAGCCCAGCAGATACGCTCAGGCCAGAACCGTGGAACGCTGACCACCAGATCATGGCCGGGCTTTAAAACGCGAAGTAGTTCTGACGCAGCTTTTCCTTCGTCGGGGATGTGTTCCATGACTTCGGAGCAGATCACCAGATCAAACTCGTTGTCTTTGAACGGAAGGCGGGTGATGTCTGCTGTGGTGAAAGCCCAGGTTCCTCCGCAATGGGCGCCAAGTTGATCATGGAACTGGAGACGTTTCACACCCTGTTTCAAATCATCAAGGCTGAGGTCGGCGCCGATCACAGTGACGTTCTCGTGGGCGTATAGCGCACTTACATGACGTCCCGGGCCGCAGCCGATATCGAGGATTTTAAAACCGGGTTTAATGGTGATTTTATTAAAGTTTACCGTAATCACGAAGTGTCTCCCTGTATGCTTCAACGGTCTTTTCAGCCGCGTTTTTCCATGTAAATTGTTCCATGACTCTTTTATATCCAGCTTTGCCGAGCTTTTCAGCACGTTCGGGGTCGCTTAAAAGATTGATAATTGCTTTCGCAAGGGCCGCAGGGTCTTTAGGCGGAACGAGAACAGCTGCGTCACCAGCTACTTCCGGCAAAGCCCCGCCCGTGGTGGAGATCACGGGAATTCCGCAGGCCATGGCCTCTCCCACAGGAAGACCAAAACCTTCATATACTGATGGGACGATGGCGATGGATGCCCGAGCGTATTGTTTTACAAATTCTTCATCAGAGATTCTGCCTGTGAAATCAATGAGATGGCCTATCCCTAACTTTTCTATCAATTTGACAACACCGCCGTTTTCTTTGGGTTGGCCAATGACAGTGAGGCGGATATCCCGCTTCGATGAAATATCGTGGACTGCCTGAAGAAGATAGTAAAGACCCTTGAGGGGCATGTCCGCGCTGTTGGTGACAATGATCCGGTCCGGCTCCCGTTTGATTTCGGGGATGGGGTAGAATATCGATGTGTTGATACCATTGGGGACAACGCTGAAACGGTTTTCGGGGATTTTGAATTCCTCGATGATATCCTGTTTTGAAAATTCGGAAACGGTTATGATTCTGGGCAGTAGTCTCGCCACACGTTTCTGCATGCCGATGAACGAGTACCAGCGCATGTGCTGAAGTTTTTTCTTAAATGACCGCACACTGTTAATAGCGATCCGTCTGTCCACGGTGATGGGGTGGTGGATGGTGGCCACAGTGGGAATTTTTCGGCTCAGCGCCCAGATGCCGTATGACAGACACTGGTTGTCATGGATAATGTCGAAATCTTTCAGCCGGTTTTTCAAAAACTGGAAAGCCCTCAAACCAAATGTAAACGGTTCAGGATACCCCTGGGTGCTGACGCTCAACCATTCGATGAGGTTGATGGGGTTTTTAAACTCCTCCATGCTTGGAACTCGGAACATGTTTTCCGGGTCGTAAAGGTTCAGGCAATCCAGCATGGACAACTTCACGTCCATGTCGAGAAGAGGGTCCGGAGGTCCGGCAACAACCTCCACCGTGTGCCCGAGATCGGTGAGGGCGCGGCTCAAGTTCCGAATATAAACCCCCTGGCCACCACAGTGAGGATTACTTCTATAACTGATCATGCATATCTTAAGTGGCCTGCCATTATCCATAGCCATCTTTCGATCCCCTGAAAACACACGTTTAGCGTTTAGGCGGTTCATGTTGAATGACGTACTGCTCCTGTCATCGTCTGAACCGTCGGTTCATACCCTTGTTCCATCATATGATCTTTATGGAATGCAATTTAATACATGCGATCAGCCGCCTGCGTCAAGGATTTATATCGGTGAAAATATGATTGGCGTCAAAGGTTTGGGCTGGATATAGGATATTCAATTCAACTCGGCTGGCTGTGCTTTTGTGCCAGATCATCATTCGTCCGATATCCTCTCCATTGCATAGTCACATCCGCGTTTGCATCTATCAGAAATCCTGCTATAGAATGAAGATATTCGACGACAGACCGCTTTGCTATACACAAGCCGCATGATAACGACAAAGCCAAATGGAGAAAACAAGTCATGGCCGATATAAAAGAAACATCCGATTCATCGGGCGTTGACAAGAGTCTGGTGGCCATGTTTCTCAAAATGACACCCGATGAGCGTGTGAAAGCCAACGACAATATGGTGCGAGCCATAGAGGAGCTTAGAAATGCATTCAAACAGCCGAAAACCGATGAGCGCGGATCTGGGGGCATTCCTTGAAGGTTTGATAGAATCCGGAGTCTCATTCACCTTGTTGGCGGACTTGCCGCCGTGGTTCAGGGTGCACCTGTCACAACCATAAACGTGGATATCGTTTATGAACGATCACATGAAAACGGTGAACGACTTTTTTCCTTTTTTATGCCGCTGGCGGATGTTTGTCCGTAAGGAACTATATTCCATTCCTTTGCTCCAATGGATCAATAATGGACAATCCTGAAATCCATGAAAAATCGGAGGTATTATGGGTTGCAAGTGATATACCTTCGTTTAAGGCGGTAGCAGCAATCAATGCATCACCAAGAGATATTTTACGCTCCTGACGCAAAAGAGTTGCCCATCGAAATATTTCAGGAGTGGGATACTTCACCGTTAACTGCGAAAACAGATTCTCAAGCTCCGCTTTTTCTTCTTTTTGAAGTTTGTGATACCCCAAGACTTCCAGCATGGTTACAGCTGAGACGATAGCTTCCTGTTCAGCCAACCAGTCTGTCAGAGCAGGAAAATTCCCAGAAGCGGCATAGATAATGATGTTGCTGTCGATCAAAATCATCATTCACGTCCAGGCAATGGCCGATCTTGCCGAAGGCTTCTTTGCCACTCAATCGGATCATGGATATCGGCAAAAACATGCATGTTTGCCAAAGCTTTCAGCGATTTTTTGATGGATTGCGTTCGTTCCATGTTTGAACCCAACATTTTCGACGGGTTCTGACGTTGGCGTAAAAATGAGATAAAATCCAGAACTTCCACTTGTTTATCCGGTGGAAGTTGCGCGGCATTCTTTTGAATCAGATCAATGAGGGCCATTTTTTATCCTCCTTTCACTTTGTTATCGACGTTATTCATTTATAAGTGATATCGGCGCATAATACAAGTCATATGGGAAATCGTTTTTATCAGCTGCTAACCAGCTGTGGAGAATAATATTAATACGGTCATGGATCATGTTGAATTAATAAATACTGAAATATTTATATTTAAATTAATTTAACCTTGACACAAAAATCAATTATAACTTATATAATCATATTAAAATTACATTCGAACAACGGCGTTCGGAAAAACATGAAAAACGACAAAGGCGTCTGTTTTCTTTGATTATTTCGCAAAGGGACTGGTGCCTTTTTTAATTTCTAAGGCATCACAAGAACACGAACAACTTAATTTAAAGATGATTTATTAAGGAGAAAGAACATGAGATTTGAAAAACATAATGATGCCCTGGGGACCGTTAATAGAGGAAATCATTGCGAATCAAGCCTTTGCACACTTTGTCGCGCAGATTGCCAGGGCAAATGCGAAACATGGCTTTCAAGCCTTGTGGGCAGAAAACTTCTTTACCCCAGAGATTTCGGTTCAGTAACTGCCGGTGCCAACAACGTTACCCATGTGGGTGTTTCTTACAACTCACTGAGAATTCAGGGCTATGCTTACGGTTCACATGGTCTTACCGGCAACATGACCAATGATCCAGATGACTGTATCTTCCCCAACGTCAACCTTGAAACAGAGTTTGGCGCGGAAATGAAAACAAAAATCAAAATGCCTTTGATGACCGGCGCTCTCGGCTCCACATTCATCGCGGCTAAATACTGGGATTCTTTCGCCATCGGCGGATCTCTCGTGGGTATTCCCGTTGTAATCGGTGAAAACGTTGTGGGCGTTGACCGTGAATCCGAAATCAATAAAGGCAAGATCACCAAAGCTCCCGAACTTGATCGCCGTATCGATACTTACCTCCGTTACAACGACGGTTATGGTGCAATTATCGTTCAGCTCAACGTAGAAGATACGCGTAATGGCGTGGCCGAATACGTGGCTGAAAAATATGGCAACAAATGCATCATCGAACTTAAATGGGGTCAGGGTGCCAAAGACATCGGCGGCGAAATTCAGGTTACAAGTCTTGATTACGCCCTTTTCCTCAAAAAACGTGGTTATGTGGTTGATCCTAATCCCGAACTTCCCGAAGTTCAGGAAGCGTTCAACAATGGCGCGATCAAATCTTTTGCACGTCACAGCCGTCTGGGCGGAACAAACATCAAAAACGTGGATCTCGTTCGCGAAGATTTCATGAAGAGCGTGGATTACCTGCGGAGCATCGGTTTCAAACGCATCTCCTTCAAAACCGGTTCCTACGGCATGGAAGAACTGGCCATGGCCATCAAATTCTCCACTGACGCCAAACTTGACCTTCTGACCATCGACGGTTCAGGCGGCGGAACCGGCATGAGCCCATGGAACATGATGCAGAGCTGGGGCGTTCCCTCAATCAACCTCCACGCCAAAGCCCATGAATACGCAAGTATCATTGCAGCAAAAGGCCAGCGTGTTGTGGATATGTCTTTCGCAGGTGGTTTCGCTCTCGAAGACAGCATCTTTAAAGCTCTTGCGCTGGGTGCACCTTACACCAAACTGGTCTGTATGGGCCGTGCCATCATGATTCCAGGTTACCTGGGAGCCAACATTGAAGGCGTTCTTCATCCTGAACGTAAAGCGAAAATCAACGGTAACTGGGACAGTCTGCCCAAAACCGTGACCAATCTGGGCGATAAAGCGGAACAGCTCTTTGCATCTTACTACGATGTTCAGAAGAAAATCGGTAAAGATGAAATGAAAAACATTCCCTACGGCGCCATCGCTTTCTGGACAATGGCAGACAAACTGGCCTGCGGTCTCCAGCAGCTCATGGCTGGCGCACGCAAGTTCTCTCTGAACCAGATCTCAAGAAACGAGCTCTTCTCCGGCAACAGAGAAACCGAGCGCGAAACCGGTATTCCCCATGTCTCCGAAGTGAATGACGAAAGCGCGAAGAAAATTCTGAACGCTTAATCAATAAGACAGATCTGGCTCCTTGGGGCTATGGTCCATAAGATTTGATTGTACATTTAAATCGCGGAAGGTGACTAATTGAGGTCATCTCCCGCGATTTTTTTATTTATGGAGCTGCTTTACAATGAGTTGACAACGACTTAAAGTAAAATATACTTCGGTTTTTGTTAGTGCTTATTCATCTGATGTAATGAATGGGTTGAGAAGGTTGTAGCTGAACAGGAAAGGATTGGTTAATGAGTATCTATAAAATTCATCCCATTGTTATGGGAACCAAGGTGTTCGATAAAAGCATGATGACATATCAGCACAATAACGGAATCGTTTATACCATAGCGGTTTATTGCTGGTATCTTGAAGGCGGAGATAAAAAAATCATTGTGGACACTGGAGAAATGAGTCCGATTCAATCCGAGGACCGCGAAAAAGCCATTGGTGGAAAGATTTACACCTTTGAACAGGGCCTTGAACGATGGGGGCTCAAACCCGAAGATATTGATATTGTTATCCATACCCACCTGCACAACGATCATTGCGAAAACGATTATAAATGTGTGAATGCCGAAATCTTTGTCCATGAAAAAGAGTTGGAGCATATCCATAACCCCCATCCATTAGATTACCGCTATCTTGAAGACTATATAGAAGATGTGGAAGAACGGGGTCAGATTCGGATTATGAAAGGCGACACAGACATTGTTCCGGGCGTCCGCTGCGTTCATACCCCGGTTCATACTGAAGGTGGAATGACTGTTCTGGTGGATATCCCATCGGGGAAAGCAGCCATCACAGGCTTCTGTGTGATCAATGAAAACTTTAATCCTCCGATCGAAATAAAAGCCATGGAAATGGATGTGATACCTCCCGGTACTCATGTGAATGTTTATGAATCCTATGACATTATGAAAAGAGTCAGGGATATGGCCGACATCATTATTCCTCTCCACGAGCCTTGTTTTGCCTCGGTGGATACGATAGAATGATTGTTAATTATTAAAATTAGTTGAAAATTATCGGTCGATCTATTATTATTTATAAAACTTCAAGAAAAAATCGTCCTTGCAATAGTTTATACCCACAAAAATTTCGTAGATTTGAATAACAACCTTATTACCTGATTCAATTATTTAAGATTCTGTATAAGAAAAGAAGCATTGCACTTTCAACTAAAAAGGGGAGAGGAAATGATTTCAAAACACATTATACGAATTGTGATGATTGTATTTTTTACCCAATTATTTATTTGTGGCAGCGCATATTCTGAAACATGGAAAGTTGCATCGTTGGACTGGCAGCCGTATTCTGGTTCTGATCTGGTGAACCAGGGAAATTCTGTTGAAAAATTAAAAAAGCTATTAAAAAGTGAAGGTATTGAGCTTGTTGTGGAATTCTTTCCGTGGTTAAGGGCTCAGAAAAATGCAAAAACCAAGGATTATATTGGATATTTTCCTGCCTGGCCCGAAGAAGTCAAAGAAGGATTTGTTGCTTCTCCGGCCGTTGATTATTCGTTTTTGGGAGTTTTGTCTTATAAGGGATCAGGTGCCACATGGGATAATATTGATTTGGTTTTCTCACATAATAAAATTGGGATTGTTCAGACTTATGTCTACCCGAAAGACATAGACGCAGCTATAAAAAAATATCCGAAAAATATCGATTTTTCGCCTGATGAAGTGGCCCTTGTCAAAAAGACTTCTTTTAAAAGAATCGCAATTGCTATTACAGATCCAAAAGTAATGCTTTATAACGCAGAAAAGTTTGGGTTAAAAAATATTGTTGTTATTAATAACAGTATTGAGAAAAAAGATCTTGTTATTGCATTGCGAAATGATGAAGAAAACAAGAAGCGTATTGAGTTGATAAAACACATCATTGAAAAAAAATCTAAAGCAAAATAATTAATTATGACAGGGACAGTTTGCCCTGTCTTTCGATGTTTTTCTCATCCAGCTTATCATAATTCAGTAAGAGATAATTATACCAATGAATACATGGAGTGGATTGGTTGTGGGAGAGTTTGCCGTAAAACGTATACCTTCAAAACTTTTTGATCAGAAAGAAGGAGCTTATGTTTAATACATTATCGCTCAGACAAAAAATGCAGTTTTCAATCTGTGGCATTGTATTTTTAGCGTTTTTTGTAACCATCTTCTACATCACGTATGCTTCTTCGCGAAATGCTGAAAATGAAGCTCAGAATCTTGCAGTGGAGATTGGTTACAGGTACGGAGGTATCATCAAGGCTGATCTTGATATGGCAAACGGTGTTGCACATACACTTGCCAATACCCTTGAAGGGATAAAAGAAAATGTCGAGACTCCAAGCAGGGATATGGTTAATGCCATCATGAAACGGATGATGATGGAGAATCCTGATTGTTATGGAGTCTGGGCTGCTTTTGAACCCAATGCCTTTGACGGAAAGGATGCTGAGTTTGCGAACCAGCCTGGAAGTGATCCAGTGGGTATATATCAGCCCTACTGGCACAAATCAGGCAGTGATATTAAGCTTGATGTCACAGGGATGCAGGCAGAGAATGATCCGGTTGGATCATGGTACTGGAAAGCATTCAGATCAGGAAAAGATTTTGTTAACGAACCCACCGTATTTAATTATGACGGCAAGGATATCACTCTTGTGGGGATTTGTATTCCCATTAAAGTTAAAGGAGCTGTTGTGGGTGTGGCAGGGGTTGATTTTTCCATGGAAAAATTCCGCGAGATTGTGGGAGTGGTAAAACCATTTGAAACGGGTTACGGTTTTTTCATTTCGAACAGTGGAATATTTATCGCCCATCCTTTGGCAGATCGCATCGGGAAAAATATGAAAGAGCTGCCGGATGCCAAATACAGCGATGATGTTATCGACGCAGTAAAAAACGGCAAACTTTATACTGAATTAAGGGAGTCAAGGGTGACAGGAGGTCAATCGATTTTTGTTTATACTCCTTTTACCATCGGAAGAACCACAACCCCCTGGAGTTTTGCGGTCAGCGTCCCTGTTGATAAAGTTCTGAAAGGTGTTCACACCATAAGAAATATGAGCGTGTTCATTGTGGCACTGGCACTGGCGCTTGTTTTTATTATTATTTATTTTATCGCATCAAAAATTATTTCAGCCCCGATTAAGAAGGTCGTTGACGGTCTAAAGGATATTGCGGAAGGTGAAGGCGACTTGACAAAGAGGCTCCGGGTCATATCACAGGATGAAATCGGAAGCCTCGCAACTTGGTTCAATATTTTTATGGAAAAGCTTCAGGACCTGATCAAACAAACGGTTATCACATCAGGATCAGTAGGGACCTCATCGGCAGAATTACTTGTTATCTCAGGTGATATGGTGAAGAGTACTACCGTGACAACCAGTAAGACTGACAAGGTATCGACGGCTGCGGAAGAAATGAGTATGAACATCAATGCCATTGCATCAGCGATGGAGGAAGCCTCCTCAAATATTAATGTGGTTGCTGCGGCGACAGAGGAGATGACATCAACCATCAATGAGATTGCCAGGAACTCAGAAAAGGCCAGAGGTATTTCTATAAGAGCGGTTACGAGTTCAAGTGATGCATCTGAAAAGATGAACAGACTTGGGGCTGCTGCCGTTGATATTGGCAAAGTCACCGAAACAATCAATGACATATCAAACCAGACCAACCTTCTTGCTTTGAATGCCACCATTGAGGCGGCACGCGCAGGTGAAGCAGGAAAAGGTTTTGCCGTTGTGGCCGGAGAGATCAAGGAGCTGTCAAAGCAGACCGCAGATGCCACCCATGAAATCAAGAGCAAAATTGACGGGATTCAGTCAGTAACTGTAGAAACAGTGAAAGAAATCAGCTCTGTTGTCAGTATTATCCATGAGATCAGTGATATTATAACGACCATTGCAACATCTGTTGAGGAACAGAGCGCCGCCACAAAAGAGATAGCCGAGAATATCAGCCAGGCGTCCACAGGTATTCAGGAAGTTAACGAAAAGATAAACAGGAACGCCAATGTGGCGTCCGTGATTTCCAAAGAAATTGCTGATGTGGATTCTTCCACAGGCGAAATACTTAAAAACAGCGACAGGGTCAATCAAAGTGCAGATCATTTGACCGAGCTGGCCAGGATGCTTTCTGATAAGGTTGGGCAATTTAAAGTCTGATTCTTTCAGATGAGTGGATGTAGGGGGTGGGTTCTAAACCCGCCCGGAGGACAGATTACGGATAGATACCGGTCGGGTTTGGAACCCGCCCCTACGAAAGATTGAGATAAGCAAACGCGTTGAGAAGAGGGTTCATGCTCATTTTCTAATATGAACATGAACCCTTTTTTTGTTCAGCAGAAACGGGATATCAAAGCCCAGCGCCGCATGACGGGCAGAACATGAACGTTTCGTCTTTGATCGGGCTGTGGCATTTGCCACAGCGTTTGGGAACAGGTCCAATGACCACGAGAAGTTCGCCTTCAATGACTGGTGTCATATGCTTGTCATGTTTGTAATCCGCTGTTTTAAGGACCCGCTCCACGATACCTTCCATGGGTGAAATCACAGCTTTTTCCTGTTTCATGATGGTGATGTTGAACAGTTCTTCACCCTTAACCACCATGTCACCGGGTTTAACGTACATGACCCAGAGATCACCTCTGCTTGGGGAGGCCACGTGGCATGGATTGTTTTTGTCGGCTATTTCGATTCCACCGGCTCCGCTGCTTGTGGGTTCTGCAACTTGGACAGGATGTGTGAATTTTTCGTCATCCAGATGGTACCTGACCAGCCTTACGCCCTGTGGATCCACAGGGCCGATATCGATAATGGCTATCCTGTGGGGTTTGCCGTCCGTATCGCAGAACATGATTTCTCTTCCCACAGCCAGACCTTCGAACCACACATCCAAAGGCAGTCGGTTGGGGTTTCCGAAGTTGTGTCTGAAGATGATGGTTTTGAGTGCATCGCCGGGATGATTGAGATAAAGGACCAGTTCCTCATCTGATGGGTTGCGTTCGATCTGGGCGGTCAGGGCTACTTTTTCAGCGTTAATATCTATATTTTCAAGGGATACCAGAGGCGATTGTTCTGTTCTCTGGCTCATGAATTTCTTGTAATCCTGGCCGAAGGCACTTTCGTAAACCCAGTCTGCCGGAAAACCCAGGGGCATTTTACCGAAACGTCCCAGCAGAAGGTTTCTGAAAGCATCGTTGCTTTCCTTGTAAAGCATCAGCCGTTCTTTTTTCAGGTCATCGCTCAGGCGGTTATCGGGGATGCCGGCAACAGACTCCATAACCCAGATCAGATGCTTTACTTCTTCCTCTCCGCCACGTTTGTAGGCGCTGGTAACAGCAAGGAAAGAGGTGTTCCATGTGATCTGAGAACCTGGCGTTACGTCATGGTAACGGACATTTTTCCGTGTTCCTGCAAGATATCTCAGCATGTAAGGCAGAAGATGGATGTAACCCTGTTTCATGGCTCCTTCCTGGGAGGAGGATGTGGCTCCACCGGGCATGCCGTGATGGATCACATCGTAATCAATTCCCTGGAAATACGGAGCGGTGTAGCGGTCATAATAGGGCATGATCTGTTTGAGAACGAAGTTGCAGGTTCTGATCATGTCTTTGTTTAGAGCTGTTTTAAGGCCCATTTCATCTTCAATGTACGCTGCGGTGGATAAAACTTCACCCTGACCGTACCAGCGCACTGAAGCGCCTATGGCTGTGTCCACGATGTGGGCTCCTGCTTTTGCTGCTGATCCTACAGCAGGCGTGAACAGGCCATCTGTGAAATGGCGATGGTAATGGATCACCAGTTCGGGGTATTTTTCTTTGATGGCAGTTATCAGAGCACTGATAAACCGTGGCGGGCACACACCGGCCATGTCTTTGAGCCCGATGATGAACTCTTTCTGAGCTTTTTTTGCGGAAAGTCCTGTGATGCGGGCCACCATGGCCATGATTTCATCCAGAACGTTCATATAATGCGGTACATCAAACCCCTGTGCCCAGGACATGGACAAGGCAGGTTCAAACACATTTCCTTTTGAATTCAACACAACTTCTGCCAGAGGAGCCATGTTTTCAACATGGTTCAGGAAATCGAAACACCGGACGACGTCATGGTGTTCACAGATCATCTGACTGGTGAGTTCCATGAGATTCCTGGGTTGGGGCTTGTATCCCAGAAGGTTGGTGGAACGCACAAGAATCTGTTTCAATGTGGTCGGAGCCAGCTGGTTCCATTTCCTTGCTTCGTTAAAAGGATAGGTCATGTTGGCCATGAGGGCCACATGAAAATGGGCACCCCCGCCGTTTTCAATTGAGAAGAAACCGCAGCGGTCAAGATAAGGTGCAATCAGGATATCTTCGGCCAGACGGAAACGGTTTCCGCTGTTAGACTGGGTAATGTCTCTGGGGGTTGTGTCCGTAAAGTGAATGCGGCCCGAATCCCTTACATAATCAAGCAGAGCCTTTCTGTCTCCTCTGGGATAAACAGTTTCGGGCATTGTCCTTTCAAGTTTGGGAAGAACAGGTGAGAAAACAGGCATGCGTTTGTCTTCAATTCCCCGGTATTCTCCAAGCTGAACAAAAGGGTTGTAACCTCTGGCTGATATTTCAGCGGTAAGGCGGCCCAATCGGACAGCTTCAGGATCAAGATCCTTGTAGTACAATAGCTCTGGAGTCAAACTCACAAAGCGGGTGTTGTAATCACCTGAACGGAAGCGGCTGTTGTTGATTATTTTCTGATGGAAGGGAATGGTTGTCTTTAAACCACCGATAATATATTCGTTAAGTGCCCTGCTCATCACAGCCAGAGTCTTTTCCCAGTCTCTCCCGTGCGCGATGAGAAGAGCTGCTGCCGAATCGTAATTGGGCGGGAATTCATAACCGGCTGAAATACAGGAATCAATGCGGACACCGGGGCCTCCAGGAGAGAGGTAGCGGGTGATCAGGCCGGAGTTGGGAGTAAATCCATGGCGCGGGTCTTCACAGTTGATTCGTACTTGAACGGCATGGCTCACGGGCAGGGTGTCTTCTTCGCTGAAACGGAGTTTTGCTCCAAAAGCCACGGCGATCTGTTCTTCAACAAGGTCAATACCGTAACGGCATTCGGTGATACCGTGTTCGACCTGAAGCCGGGTGTTTACTTCGATGAGGTATACATTTCCGTCATCATCCACCAGAAATTCAACCGTTGCCAGAGAGTAGTAACCTACCGCTTTGACAAGTTTTCTGGCGTAGTCTTTCAGTCGTGACCTTAAATCCTCTGTCATTTTCGGCCACGGTGACGGTGTGATCTCAACGAGTTTCTGATGGTTACGCTGAACCGTGCAGTCTCTTTCATCAAATGCGAATACGTTACCGTAGCGGTCGGCGATGGTTTGAATCTCAATATGGCGAACCGATGTGAGGAGCTTTTCCACAAATAGTCTGGGGTTACCGAATGAGGCGTGGGCCAGTGCTGATGCTTTGGAAAAGGCGCTTTCAAGCTGTGCCATGTCATGTACTTCGTATATGCCTCTTCCGCCGCCGCCGCCTTCGGCCTTGAGCATGACGGGTAGCCCCATGTCTATGGCAACCTGACGTGCAGTTTCAACATCCACAGCACCCAGGGAACCGGGAACAACGGGGACGTCAAGACTACGGGCCAGTTCCCGGACTTTAACCTTGTTACCCAGAAGTTCCATACCTTCGGTGGAGGGCCCGATGAAAACAAGTCCTGCTTTTTCGCATTTTTCAGGAAAACTGGCATCTTCCGAAGCGAAGCCCCAGCCCGGATGGATCGCTGTGATGCCCTGTTTTTTTGCAAGTTCTATAATTCTGTCAAGCTCAAGATAAGCCCTGGGATTCTGTCCCAGCATCACAAGTTCTTTGGCCCCAGAGGTAAAGGGCGCTGTTTTATCCACATCGGTCACGGTCATGACAGGGACGGCCCTGAACAGCTCCCGGATGGTTCTGTTGATTCTTCGGGCTGCAATGCCCCGATTAGCCACCAGAATTTTTTTACCTTTTATTTCTCTGCATACGTCATCAAACGTTTTCATGGTTCCTCCAAAAATTTAATGAATGACAGGTGTAAAACTTCCCGAAAGAAAGATTTTTTCACCGTCAGTTGTTTTCAATCGAATGCCGCCGTTTTCAGAAAGACCGGATATCACGGCTGAAAATTCCATTTTGTCAAGGGGTTTGAATACCACGTTTTCACCCGTGAATGCCATGATGTTTTCAAGGGTTTTAATCATTTCTTCAAGATTGTTGCCGCAAGCGTAAACGTCCGACAATTCTTTGATCGTTTGTGCAATAATCGGCCAGATCTTCAAAGGTGTCATTGAAATGCCGGATTCTGAGAGGTGACCTGCGGAAAGACAGAGTGGGTCTCTCATGTCATCCAAGGTCGGAGACTGGACAAGATTGAGCCCGATTCCGACGATAACAATTCCGGAACGCTCTTCCACCAGAATTCCCCCCATTTTTTTCCCATGAACCAGGATGTCATTGGGCCATTTATACTCGCTGTGAATGTTAAGCTGCTGTAAGACCCGGTGGATGGCCAGCGCTGTTATAAGGGGGGCTGCTGATGTGAGGCTGATTTTTTCAGGAAACCGGAACGATACATAAAGATTGCCAGACTGTGAAACCCACTGTCTTTTAAACTGGCCACGACCGCTGTGCTGGTGGTCGGATAGAACAGACGACCAGACAGGAAATTCATTGCGGTCATAAAGAAGCCAGGCAAGATCCATGGTTGAGGAACATTGTTGAGTGTGAAAAAGGGGAAAGCCCAGAGGCGGGTTCTCAGAGCGCTCAACAGTGATGGGTTCCGGGAATTTTTTCACAATGAAATGTGTCCATGGCCCATAAGCCGCAAGTCTGTTTTCCTTGCTGACAAGGTTTTTTTCTGTTGGAATATCTGAGATGACAGGTGCGCCCATCATAAAGTAATAACCAATAAAAAAAACAATAAATAGAAACCTGCGACAAAAAAACCGGAATTCACAACATTAAGGTGAACCCCGGTTAACATATCAATACAGGCAACCGTCCTTGAACGGAATTTTTCCTTTTACAGTTTTCGATTTATATTGTCAATAAATTCATTAATGAATCGTATTGACATGGATGATGGTTTTTTTTAAACTGCCGTTTCGTAGACAGGGCTCGGAGTATGTTCTTTAAAGGCCTTGATAAAATTAAGGACTTAACATTATGCACGGTATTCTTCCTCAGATAGGCATCTCCCTTCTGGCTGCAACAACGCTGGGGTTCGTGTTTCAATATTTCAAGCAACCTGTGATACTGGGATACCTTGTGGCAGGGGCTATGATCGGCCCTGAAATTGGTTTCAAACTTGTATCAGAACCGGAAAATATTGAAGTCATATCTGAAATTGGTTTGATTCTCCTTCTTTTTATCATCGGTCTTGAAATCAATCCCAAACGGCTGATTTCATCCGGCAAGCAACTTGTTTACAGCGGTATAGGCCAGTTCATTCTCTGCGCCGTCATGGGAGTGGGTTTCTTTCTACTTCCCGTTTTCCACCTCAAAGGCGGCATGGATGCCCTGTATCTTTCCTTGTTCTGCGCCTTGAGCAGTACGGCCATCGTTGTCAAGATCCTCTACGATAAGTTTGAGTTGGATACTCTGCCGGGGCGTCTGAGTCTTGGTATTCTGATTTTCCAGGATATCTGGGCTATTTTAATTCTTGCTCTTCAGCCCAATTTTACAAATCCCAACATCCTTCTTGTGGGTCTTGCACTTCTTAAAAGCGGTGGGCTTCTTGCCGCAGGGTATCTGCTCAGCCGTTATGTGATGCGCTGGATTTACGAGCAGATTTCAAAAACTCCGGAAATGGTGGTGGCCATGTCCATTGCATGGTGCGCTTTTATGGCGGGTCTTGGTTCATGGATCGGGCTTTCCATGGAAATGGGGGCTCTTATTGCAGGTGTATCCATTTCGGCCTTTCCATACAGCGTTCATGTATCGGCCAAGGTTCTGCCATTGCGGGATTTTTTTCTCACCCTTTTCTTTCTGTCCATCGGAATGAAAATTCCAGCCCCGGATGCGTCGATGCTGATCTATTCTGCTGTGATTGTGTTGTTCGTTATCCTGTCACGATTTTTGAGCGTATACCCTATCCTGGCCTTTAACGGAAGTGGAAGGCGGACCTGTTTTATTACCAGTATAAACCTTGCCCAGATCAGCGAATTTTCTCTGGTTGTGGCTTCTCTTGGAGTGGGTTACGGGCATATCGATCAGGGTATTCTTTCCCTTATCATCTATGCCATGGCGTTCACATCTGTTCTGACATCTTACGCCATCAAAGGAAATCATCAGTTGTATCTTCTTTTTGATAAGATGATGACGGCTGTAGGTTTCCCCTCCAAAGACAGAATCGTACTGGAAAAGGGTGAGGAAGGCGAATATCCCATCGTGCTTTTAGGCTTTCACAGAGGAGCCCGTGCCTTTATCGACAGGATAGCGCAAATTGCTCCACGGTTTCTTTCAAAAATTCTGGTGATTGATTATAACCCGGAACTGCTCAAAGAATTAAACGCACAGGGTGTTAAAGGGGTTTTTGGTGATATCAGCAGTGTGGACACACTGGAACACATTCACGTTTCCGAAGCCAGGGTGATTGTGTCCACCATTCCCGATATGCTTCTGAAAGGGACAAGCAATCAGGCCATGGTCAAAGCCTGTCGGACGCTCGCTCCCCAGGCATTCATTGTGGCCACCGCTGACGAGGCCGAACAGACAGTGGAACTGAAAAGCACAGGAGCCAATGAAGTCTTGCTGCCATACGCCCTTATCGGCAACCATTTGTCCGAGCTTATTTTGAAAACGTGTGAAGAGCAGGTTGATTCATTCTGATAGTGTTGTAAAAAGACCCATCTTTAGATTTAGACTTTAAACAAAGTTTATCAATTTCAGGATAGCATTAAAAACGATGGGTTACGCTATGCTCCACCCATCCTACACTTTTCCATTGTAGGATGGGTGAGCGAAGCGTAACCCATCATGAATGCCACTTTCAATACTTCAGCAAAAGACAGCTGTTTTCTTGCTGTGGGTCCAGAAAAAACGGACGTTATCTTTGTTTTCCTGATAGGCGATATAACCTTTAGTGACGAGATCGTTGAAGTGAAACCGAGTGAAATCCGGTTCCATACCTGTTTCCCGGGCAAGGACTTCGGCCAGGCCGGTTAAGGCCTGTTCAAAATTTCCTGGCTGGATGCCGTATTCTTCCACAATGTCTTCGGACAGGATTTTGTAGATCATTTCCATGCGGTGAAAACCGCCCACCTGCATGTATTCCGCATCATTCAGGGTTTTTTCTTTGAATCGTTTTTCAAGCTCGTCCCATTCCTGTCTGACCTTGATGGTGGCCTGATCAACGAAAGCTTTGATTTGATCGGGTTCCAGATGGGATGTTCTGACGATCACGTTATCAGCATCATAAAGATCCCAGTCGTCGCTTAGAATTTCAAGATCGTATTCTTCGATTTTTTCCCGAACCGTAGTGCCTGGGAAGGGGGCAAGAAAGTGGTATCCATAGAGAATGTCCAGTTCCTTGCTGAAACGGTCCGAATCTTCCATGCTCTGGAGGGATTCTCCGGGAAGGCCAGCAAGAAACGAGGCATGGGCTGTCACACCTGCTTCTTTGCAGGCGGCCACAGCTTTTCGGGCCTGGTCCAGAGTGATCCCTTTTCGTACCCGGGTCAGCATGTCGGTGTTGCCTGATTCAATGCCGAAACTTACAGCATGGCAACCGGCTTCTTTCATTATCTTGAGTGTTTCATAATCTACAGTGTTCACACGGGCAAAAGCGCTCCACTGGAATTTCAACTGGCGTTTTTTCAGCTCTTCACAGAATTCCACCACACGTTTTTTATTGGCTGTGAACAGATCATCTGCAATGTTGATGAAATCAATGCCGTAGGTGAGAATGTCCTGAATTTCATCAACCACATGGGCTGTTGAACGATGGCGTACTTTGAACCCCACCATTTTTCGACCTAAGCAGAAAATGCATTTGTTGGGACAGCCTCTGCTGGTGATAATGCTCACGGGAAATCCTAAAGCCTGGTATCGTGACATGGGCAGAAGATGGCGCGATGGCAGAGGAAGATCTTCGATGTCGTCCATCAGGGGGCGTTCTTCGGTCTTCTTGATGTTGCCGTCTTCAAGATAAGCGATTCCTTTAATGTCTTTCCAGGATTCTCTGTTTTTGAGTACGGGAACCAGTTCGGACAGCGTCTGTTCAGCTTCTCCAATCACCACGATATCCGTCCCCGGATAGTCTTTTAACGTGTTGGCCCAGTCAAAGGACACATGGGGGCCGCCAAAAAGGGTGACAACGGATGGATTGATCTGTTTGGCTGTCTGAAGAATGGACGCCGCTTTTTTGTAATTCATGGTCACCGACGTGGTTCCGATGGCGTCCGGTTTGAATTCGGCCATTTCTTTCGCGAGTTTTTCCGGCGTGTATTTCCGGACGATATAGTCGAATATCCGTACTTCTGCTCCGGCCCGTTCACAAGCTGCCGCAACATAGGCAACACCAAGGGGAGGGGATGGAGCTTCTTCAAGGGGATAGGGTGGCGCGATGAGTGCTATTTTCATAATGATAACTTTAGTTGAATGCTCTGATTGTGAACTGCAAATTTAAAAAACATTACCCCGAATGACCATGTCAAGGCATTCGGGGATGGGTGACATTTCCAAAATATGAGCAGGAGATAATCACGGATCAGGAAAATTTGTCAATAGATAAAAAGGAAAGATGAATGGTCAAAAGAAATATTGACCTGTGTTCTTGTCATGATGCTTGACAGATGATAACTGATCACATCGTTGCTTCGGGTATCGTTAAACTAATTTGACTTCATAAACCTTGCCTCCGGCGGCATCGAGATTTTTTTGAATAAAACAAACATTACGAAGTCAAATTAAGGAGGGCAGAGAATTGAAACTTGTAACGTTTATGACTCCATCGGAAATCCTTCCAAGAATCGGCACGTTGACGGATGATGGTCAGTCTATCGTGGTTCTCGAACATGCGGCTGAAATCAAAGACAAAAATTCCGCCCCTTTTTTCAGGGATATGCTTTCATTTCTGTCAGGGGCTGATGCTGCTCTGGATGCAGCTTATTCGCTGGTTGATTTTGCGCTGGCTGAGAGTTCGCCGGGAATGGTTGTTCCTTTTGGAGACGTGACCCTGCTTTCACCGGTTCCACGGCCCGAATCCATCCGTGACTGCATGGCTTTCGAGGATCATATCATCAACTGCATACGGCGGGTGGGGCTGAAAAAACTGGCTGTTGCCGATGAGTTTGTCGAACGGAAACTGGGTCGGAAATGGAGTCTTGCCTACCGTCTGAACCAGGCGTTTTACAAACAGCCTATTTATTATAAAAGCAACCGCTTCTCCGTGGTGGGCCATGGTGCTGATGTCCACATTCCTTCCTATACGCAGCAAATGGATTACGAGCTGGAGTTCGGAGTCTTTCTCAAAAAATCAGGAAAGGACATTCCTCCTGAAAAAGCTTGTGATTTCATCGGAGGTTATACGATTTTCAACGATTTTTCAGCCCGTGACATGCAGATGAACGAGCAGAAAGGGCGGCTTGGGCCAGCAAAAGGAAAAGATTTCGATACCGGTAACGCTCTGGGGCCATACCTTGTGACGGCTGATGAAATAACAGATCCTTACCATCTTGAAATGACGGCAAAAGTGAATGGAGAGATCTGGTCCAAGGGGAACTCGTCGGATATGTACTGGCGTTTTGAAGATATCATCGCACATATTTCCCGTTCTGAAACGGTTTATCCGGGAGAGTTTATCGGATCAGGAACATGTTCGGGAAAAGAAGGATGCGGTTGTGGTCTTGAGATGGGGCGGTTTCTGAAATCAGGCGATGAGGTAGAATTAGCCGTTGAGAAGTTGGGTGTTCTTCGAAACAGGGTGGTGTCTTAACTGCCATCCGTGTTCAACCGGTAACCCACGCCGTAGATGGAGCTGATGAACTCCATGTCGGGTAAAGCCCGGTTCATTTTTTTCCTGAGGTTTTTGATATGGGAATCAATGGTTCGGTCATACCCTTCATATTGGTAACCCTGAACGAGGTTGAGCAGTTCGTTACGGCTGAAAACATGACCCGGATTTCGAATCATCGCCATGAGCAGTCCGTATTCGTTGGGTGTTAGTCTGATTTCCTTGCCGTTTACAGTCACTTTCCTGCTGCTTTCATTCACGGTGATGGGGCCTTGGACAAGATCCTTACTCGGATGCCCCGTTTCTGCTGTTGTCCGTTTGAGTACCGCTTTGACCCGTGCCACCAGTTCCCGGGGGCTGAAAGGCTTGCAGATGTAATCATCGGCCCCCAGTTCAAAACCAACAAGTCGGTCCACTTCCTCCACACGAGCTGTCATCATGATGATGGGCAGGTTTGAAAATGCTCTTATTTCCCGGCAGAGCGTCATTCCATCCATTCCCGGAAGCATGATATCGAGGATCACAAGATCCGTTGCTTTGCTTTTAACGTTGCTGATCACTTTGTCGCCATTGAACAGGCAGGTTGCTTTGAAACCGGCCTGTTCAAGATAATCGCATACCACTTTTGCGATTTTTTCTTCATCTTCCGCAACGAGTATATGTTTAGGGATGATTGAACTTGTCATTGGAGTTTGTTTCCTCTGGCTTCAAGTGGCAGATCAATGTCGATTCCAAGGCCTCCCTGGGTTGTATTCCGGGCAGAGATAATCCCGCCCATGGTTTCGGCGATGTTTTTACAAATTGAAAGTCCAAGGCCGCTCCCGCCTTTTTTTCTGCTTCGTGAAGAATCAAGTCTGTAAAAACGGTCAAACAACCTGACCAGGGATTCTTCCGGAACACCAGGCCCCGAATCTTCGAATGAAAGCACGAGCCGGTTATGAAACACTTTTTGTCTGATGGTGAGCTGACCTGGCTTTGTCATGTATTTTATGCCGTTTTCAATGATATTTGAAAACATCTGTACCAGTCTGTCTTTATCTCCGGTAATCATTGAACCCGGTTCGATTTTGAGATGCTGAACAAGGGTAATAGTTTGTTTTTCACATGTGGTTTTGAAAAGTTGAAGTGTTTCAACCAGTATTTCAACGGGATTTACCGGTTCCATTCTGAAATATAGCATTCCCGAATCGGAAAGTGAAAGATCGTGAAGGTCGTTGACTATTTTTGTGAGGTGGCTGATCTCTCCGTGGAGAGATGCCAGAGCCTCATGGTTCAATTCCCGGACTCCGTCTTCCAACGCTTCGACTTCTGCCTGGAGAACAGAGAGAGGGGTGCGTAATTCGTGCGAGATATCTGATATCCATTGTTTTCTCAAATCTTCATATTTCTCAAGTGTCATGGCCATGCTGTTGAAATCCGATGCAAGCCGTCCAAGCTCGTCGTTTGTTTTGATGTCAATTCGGGTGTCGAACTTGAACGATGCCACATCCTGGGTACTTTTGATCAGCCCTTTGATCGGTGACAGCATATGTTTTGAAAGAACGAAGGACACAAGGGCTGAAAGGAATAGAACGCCACATCCGATAAAGGTGAACGCTTTGAACTGCTGTTTAAGAAATCCTGTTTCACGAGGTTCGAAAAGCTGTCGGTCTTTGTCAATTCCCAGATACCCGATAATTTTCCCATTAACGGTTATGGCACCCAGAGTGTTTTTGCTGTGGTTTTTCGACCGGCCGACCACCGGGTTTTTGTTTTCGTCAAACAGGGATATTCTGTCAATGAGATCCTGGGGCCCCATCATGGGTGGGGGCATCATCCCGCCTTTTCCATGCCCGGGCTCCGGAAAATCGTCTTCTTGGGGATTCGGACGACGTGCAAAACCATGTTCAGGTGGCATTGGGCGATGTTTTTGGTGGAAAATACCTGATTCTCGTCTGAAACGTTCTCTTTTGTCAATTGATTGTTCAACAAGAGATCGGAACGGGTGGGGTTCTGATCGCAGGAACTCCCAGCTGTTGTTCCTGTTATACTCTACGATGAGTTTTTCTTTCAGATTCACCATTTTTTCCATCAATCGATCATTAATGAAATCAGAGAAACTGATCGCCGCATGGATTCTAAGAATGGTAACCATGAGAAAAAGGGAAAGGATGATAGTCAGAAGAAATGACCCGAATATTTTATAAGATAATTTCATGCCTTAAGTCTAATATACTGAAAGAGGCATTTCAAGTGCCCGGAGCGCAATCCATATTATTCACATCATTTCTCCATCATTTCTCCACAGTTCCATGACATATTCGTATTTAATCAACCGCAAACAAGGGTATTGATGGTTTGACATCTCAACTCTGGTTCTCCAAAGCGGCTGATAGGGGAGCGGCTTTTGGATACAGGCGGTTTCCTTTATACCCCGGTTGTCGTTTTACATGGATCTTGAAGGGGAAATCATGGGCATAAAACGGCAATCGGGGTTATTTTTTATTTTTGGTTCTCAAATAAAAAGATATGCGATTGCCCTACATTTAACACACATCTAACTACAATATTTAATAGCATTTCTCTGAAAGGCGCGGCCCTTTTTTTAAATTACTGGGTCTCGTTTGGTACAAAACGATACGATAAGCCTTCAATTCAAAGCTCTCCACCTATAAAAACCCTTTTGACAAAATCGTATTCTATGCTATTTGAGTAAAAGAATTTTTACACGTCACATTTTTTTTTCTCTTTCGCAATGCATGGACTGTTAGACATCCGGATATTGCAGATCGAATTTTTGATCAAGATGTTTTTTGGGGGCCTTTAACGATTAATTACGGCTGAAAAATTGAAATCCCGTTAGTCGGTTCGAGTACGCTTGCGCCCCCATTGAAACGTCTTGTTATGCGCCTGATTTGCTTCAAGGAGAGATGAATGGTTCGATGGTGTGCAGTGCTGATCATAATGGGTGTTGTCATTGCTCTTAGTTCTGGAGGGGGTTACGGTAACAAACGTAATGATAATCATGTTCAGGAATTCCGAACAGATATTGTTCATGTCGATTCGGCGAACCTCTCGGACCGGAAGGAACGCCCAGCCGTTCTATTTTACCATGATCTGCATACCGACGCGATGGACGGTAACAAGAACGGATGCAAAACCTGCCATAAATCCATATCCGATAAAGACGCATTTCGTTTCATTCCCGTTGAAAAAGGAAGTAAAGATGAGAGGATGAAAGCCTATCATCAACGGTGCATAGGTTGCCATAATACGAATTTGTCTTCCGGGAAAGATGCTGGCCCTGTTATATGCAGCGGTTGCCATGTGGAAAAGCCCAGAGTGAAGTCTTCTGCTGTTTCCGCCCGGTTTGATAAATCCCTGCATCAACGTCATGTGAACGGCCTCGATAAATCCTGTCAAACTTGCCATCACGAATACAACGCTAAAGACAAAAAGCTTTTCTACAAAAAAGGCCAGGAAGGGTCTTGTTCCTATTGCCATCTTGACAGCCTTTCCAAGAAATCGGAAAACGATAAGACCAGCGCCTTGAATCTCAAACAAGCATCACATCTTCAATGCATAGCCTGTCATGAAACCCGGAAAAACGCAGGGAAAAAAGCAGGACCACAGCGATGTGAAGAATGCCATGACAGTACCGCCAGAAAGGCTATAGCCAAAGCCCCAGTTATTTCCCGGCTCAATATGGGGCAGAAAGATTTCATGGTGATGAAGAACGAAAAGGAGCATATCCCAGGTGCTAAGAAAAACAGCATGGAATTTGTTCCATTCGATCACAAGAACCATGAATTGAAAAACGAGTCTTGCAGAGTCTGTCATCATAAAGCCCTTACTTCTTGCGTGACCTGTCATACAGTCGAAGGCTCCTCCAAGGGCGGATATGTCAATCTTGAAAAAGTCATGCATCAATCGAAATCCCAGCGGAGTTGCTCGGGTTGCCATGAATTGAAACGAAAAACAGCCGATTGTGCAGGTTGCCATTCATTTGACGTGAACTGGGTAAAAGATGAGCGGAAGAACTGTGCTCACTGCCATGTGGTTTCGAAGCTGGAAAAGGATGAAGCGGCACAGGCTTCTTCATTGATTTATTCGAGAATAAAAGAAAACCAGATGTGTTTAAAGTCGAAAATTCCTGAGCGAATTGTTATCAATAAGCTGGAAAAGAAGTACAAGCCGGTTGTGTTTCCTCATAAAAAGATTGTGGACACCTTATGCTCAAAGATTAACAAAAACCGGATGTCTCAGTATTTTCATCATGAAAAAGCAACGCTGTGCATGGGTTGCCATCACAATAGCCCGGCCACAGCCAATCCCACAGCGTGCAGTAACTGCCATACCACTGTGGGCAAAGATTCAGACCGGAAGCCCGGTCTGCTTGGCGCGTACCATATCCAGTGCATGGAGTGCCATGCGAAAATGAACATCAGGCAGCCTGAAAGTTGTACGGCATGCCATAAAGAAAAATGAAAAACAGATATGAACGTCCTTTTAAGGACTTATCATTGTTGATTTGAGGTATGTCACATGGCAATATCACGACGACGTTTTCTGACCTGGATTGGCGCTGCCGGTGCGGGACTTACCGTATCGAAAAACGCTCAGGCTGGAAGCCTTAAACATTTTGAAGGCTACCCCGAAAGCATGGGCGTTCTTCACGACATTACCCGGTGTGTGGGTTGTCGTTTGTGTGAAGAAGCCTGTAACAAAGTCAACGAACTCCCGAAACCGGATAAGGACTTCAAGGATCTAACTGTTCTTGAATCATCAAGGAGAACAACTCCAAAGGCTTATACGGTGGTCAACAGATACTCATCGGATAAACCACCTGTGTTCAGAAAAATCCAGTGTAACCACTGTCTCGAACCGGCCTGTGCTTCCGCATGTTTTGTAAGAGCCTTCAGAAAAAACGAAAACGGAGCTGTTGTATACAACCCTGATGTGTGTGTTGGATGCAGGTACTGCATGGTTGTCTGTCCGTTTGAAATACCTGCTTATGATTACGATGATCCGTTTACACCTGAAGTTAAAAAATGCACCATGTGTTCGCCTCGCATTGAAAAAGGTCTGCTTCCGGGATGCGTTGAAGCCTGTCCCAAGGAGGCACTCACATTTGGCAAACGGAAAGATCTTCTCAAAATCGCAAGAGAGAGGATCACCAAACATCCGGGCCGCTATCTCGACCATATCTACGGGGAAAACGAAATGGGTGGCACAAGCTGGCTTTATCTTTCAGGAGTTCCTTTTTCAAGTATCGGAATGCGGGAAGATCTGGGAATCACACCAGCACCGTCTCTCACATCCGGGGCATTGAGTGTGGTACCCATGGTGGTGGGACTCTGGCCCGTTTTTCTTGCAGGTATGTACGGAATGACCAAAAGGCGGGAAAAAATCGCCGAGGAAGAAAAAGAGCAGGCCATAGCCCAGGCTGTCGAGGATGCCATTGAAATAGCCGATGAAAAGCTGGCCAAGGCCCTTGACAAGGCCGATGCTGACAAACGCAAGGCCCTTGAAAAAGCTGAAAAAGATAAAGAAAAGGCGGTCAAGGAGGCTCTTGAAGCGATGGCAAAAGAATCCTCGTCAAATGATGAAAGTGAAAAAGGGGAGGAACTCTGATGTCTGAGTCGGATGTAAAACAAGAAAAAAACTGGTTTACCCCTTTTAATCTGATTACCGGTGTTATCATTATCGCTGGGATCATTGTAACCATTGTTCGTTTTTCCAGAGGGCTTGCTTCGGTCTCAAATTTATCAGATTACAATCCCTGGGGCATATGGATCGGGTTTGACCTGATGGTGGGGGTGGCCCTTGCAGCCGGAGGTTATGTCACCTCATCCGCTGTCTATCTCTTCGGTATGAAAAAATACCATTCGGCTGTGCGGCCTGCGATTCTTACGGGTTTTCTCGGTTATTTCTTTGTAGTCATTGCTCTTCATTACGATATTGGCAGACCCTGGCGGCTTCCCTATCCTTTTATTATGGGTTGGGGAACCACATCCCTGCTGTTTGAGGTGGGGTTGTGTGTGGCCTTGTACCTTACTGTTTTATTTCTTGAATTTTCTCCAGCTGCACTGGAATGGCTGGGTTATAAGCGAACGAGGAATCTGGCTCACCGTTTGACAATCGTTCTCACCATATTCGGTGTGGTTTTATCCACACTCCACCAATCGTCTTTGGGAGCGCTATTTCTTGCAGCACCGTCAAAACTCCATCCCCTGTGGTATTCACCTTATCTGCCCACGTATTTTTTTGTATCAAGCGTTATTGCCGGGTTGTCCATGGTGATATTTGAAGGTGCGCTTTCCCATAAGGCCTTTCATAACAAGATGGGTAAAGTCTATCTGGAAGAACATGACTCTCTGGCCTTTGGATTTGCAAGAGCAGCTTCCCTTGTCCTTGCCGGTTATTTCACCATCAAAATGGTGGGGCTTGCCGCCGGAAACAACTGGCATCTTTTGACCACGGGTTATGGATTTTGGTATCTATTCGAAATCATAGGCTTTGTCCTTCTTCCTTGTTTTCTTTACGCCGTTGGGGTGAGAGACAAAAATCTTCCGATAATCAAGTGGACGTCGGCTCTTGCAGTTTCGGGAATTGTGTTGAACAGGCTGAACGTTTCCATTATCGCTTTCAACTGGCATTTGCCCAAAGCCGAACGCTATTTCCCTTCGTTCATGGAGATAATTATCACCGTGTTCATGGTGACGTTGATTGTGATCTGTTTCAGGTTTATCGTGACACGTATGCCGATTTTTTACGAACATCCGGATTATCATCAGGATAACCATTAAGAATAACGTCTAATCGATGGAGGTTTAATCTATGGACGAATTTCATACATTGCAAGAATTTTTACTCCACAGTGAAAGTGTGGTGTATATCATCATGGGGCTTTCACTGCCTTTGTTTTTGTGGTTCTGGTCCTTCTTGACAGGAAGAGATAAGGAATTTCGGAAGTAAGGGGCGTTTATTAAGGTAACGATCTGGAACGTAAATTGAGGTTCTTATGTATCACTTTATCACAGGCCCTTTGTTATGGTTTACATTTTTGTTTTTCTTTGTAGGATGCATAGCCCGTGTTGTTTTTTATATCCGTGGGCTTGACTGGAAACTTGACCGGGTCACCTATACGAAGAACGTTTCTTTCGGGATAAAAGGGGCCATAAGATCCGTTGTTTTTTGGTTGATTCCCTACAAAACCCACAGTTGGAGAGCCAACCCCGTATATACGCTGATTTTTTTCATCTTCCACTTTGGGATTGTCATTACCCCGCTGTTTCTTTCCGCCCATAACATCATTCTCCATGAACGCTGGGGGATAAGGTTTTTCAGCTTTCCTGATTTTGTTTCAGATGTTTTAACCATCACAGTGATCATCTGTGCCGTGTTACTTTTAGTACGGCGCATTGCCCTGCTCCATGTGAGAATTCTTACAAAACCCCAGGACATTCTTGTTTTAATTATTACTGTTGCTCCGTTCATTACGGGATTTTTTGCTTATCACCAGGTCGCTGATTCGGAACTCTGGACGCTGATTCACATTCTTTCCGGTGAAGTGATGCTTGTGGCTATCCCGCTGACCAAGCTTTCCCATGTGGTATTGTTTTTTTGTTCACGCGCACAGGTAGGTATCGATTTTGGTGTGAAACGGGGTGGAATGAAGTCCGGCGGCTTGGACTGGTAAGCTTGCAGTCGGGTCTTGTAGGGGCGGGTTCCAAACCCTCCCTCACAACTTGTTATTAAAAGCAGATTGGATCTGACTGAATTATGATTCAATTGTATTATCGTAAAAACGACAAGTGTTTTATTCTATAGAAGGATACCGGATCGTATGGCTCAAGGTACATTGTGCAACAACCGACCGATTACGACGGAAGAAGATCTTCATACCCTGCTTGCAGACACCCAGGGGAGAAAATATTATGAAGAAATGCATGAGCTGGATGTGGACTCGGAAAAACTTGCTCAACTCATTGAGAAAACGTGCAAGTCACGTATAAGAACCTGGCTTCAAATCTGTACTCGATGCGGTCTCTGTGCTGAGAGCTGTTTCTTTTATCTTGCCAACAATCACAACCCCAAACAGGTTCCGTCTTATAAAATTCAGACAACACTGGGTGAGCTGGTCCGGCGAAAAGGAAAAGTAGATAACGCTTTTATGCAGAAAGCCATGGATACCGCCTGGGGGAAATGCACCTGTTGCAACCGTTGCAGCATGTACTGCCCCATGGGGATCAGCATGGGTGTGATGTTCAGCTATCTCAGAGGCCTTTGTTTTTCCCAAGGATTCGTGCCTTGGGAAATGAAAATCGGTTCGGGCATGCACCGGGTTTACCGGGCCCAGATGGATATCACCAGTGAAGACTTCGTTGATACCTGTGCGTGGATGGTGGAAGAAAACGAAGAGGAATACCCCAACCTTGAAATTCCGGTCGACAAAGAAGGTGCTGATACCATCTATACCTTGAATGCCAGGGAGCCAAAGCATTATCCCGAAGATGTGGGCGATGCCGCCATCCTTTTCCATATTACTGGTGAAAACTGGACTGTTCCCAGTAAAGGATGGGAAGAGACAAGCCTCGCCATGTTTGCAGGTGACTGGGAAGGCGCAGCTATGCAGGTTAAGGAAGTGTACAGCGCCATCGAACGTCTTAAGCCCAAACGCATGGTGGTCACCGAATGTGGGCATGCTTACAGAGCCACTGTTATTGAAGGCCCATACTGGGCTGGTCTTGAATCTGGAAAAACTCCTGTGGAAACAATTCATTATGTGGAATGGGTTCTTGAGGCATTGAAAACAGGCAAGCTGAAGATTGATCCTGACAAAAAAATCAAGGAACCCGTGACGTATCAGGATTCTTGTAACTACATCCGAAACGGTGGCCTTGCAAGCGTTGGTCGTGAAATCATGTCGTATATCGCCGAAGATTTTCGCGAGATGAAGCCCTGCAAAGAGCACAACTTCTGCTGTGGTGGGGGAGGCGGCTTAAACGGTATCGGACGCTACCGTCAACAGCGGAATATAGGAATGAAAATAAAACGGGACCAGATTCTTGAAACAGGAGCCAAGCTTGTGGTGGCCCCCTGTCATAACTGCTGGGACGCCATACGGGATATCGAAGAGGTCTACAAAATCGGTATCAGATGGTCTTTCTTAAAGCCGTTGCTTTTAAGCATGATCATTATTCCAGAGCATCTTAAGGGAGAAGCAGAATAAGTCGGTTCATATTTAAGAGTTTGAAATTGAAATCATTCGTTCTATCTATCAGAGTGCATACGAGCATGGGTAGAGCGAATTCACCAGCCTTTATTCATGAGATTATTCCATTTTGCAATCAAGATTAGGCATCCTGTAAGGGCGGGTTCCAAACCCGCCCGGTGACCGTGTCATGATGAATGCAAATCGGAATTAACAGCGAAATAAAAAAACAAACCGTAAATTGCCTTTTTTTTCAAATTCTTTTACAATGATCGCGTTATCTTATTGATTCGCATTTTTTCGTAATCAAAAGGTCGTGATCAAGACCTGTTTCCAATCTATTCAAGACCTGTTCACTCCCAGTAGTCATAGAATGCGCTAAACCATTCATTATGATAACCATAGACCGTTAAAAACACATCTGTTAGACACTAAAACTTCCTTCGGCCCTCAATCACATAGAGGAATGACGCATGAAAACTCGTTGTGAAAATGAATCCAAGACGGTAGCCGTCCTTTCGGATATTAAAATCCCTAATAATAAAAGCGCTAATAATAGTGCTTGGAATATATTTCAAGGTAAGTTTGACCCGTTAATTGATCATCTTCGTATCGCCTATATCGAAGTTGATCAGGATTTGAAGGTCGTTGAATGGAGCGGTTCCGCACAGGATATATGGAACCAGGGCTTTGATGAAGTTAAGGGGCTGAAACTTTCTGAGCTGGTTCATACGGTTGAGAACAGGGAATGGTTCAATGACTTTTTAAACCTGCTTCTTGATGATCCTCAAAATACATTCGATATTTTTAAACACACAACGAATGACCGCAAAGACTTTTACTGCGAATGGTTTTTTTCGCCTGTTTATGATTCTGATAGGACTGCTTCAGGGATATCGATGATTGTTCGGGACATAACCATTAACGTCTCTATGGAAAACGAGATTGAACGACATCGGAGATCCGGTTTAAGGAGGATATTTAAAAGCGCACCCATTGGCGTATATCAAGCAGATATGGACGGAACATTCGTCAATGTCAACTCGGAGCTGGCCTGGATGCTCGGATATGAATCTGATGACGCATTGAAAGAAGAGCTCAAAGGGATGAATCGAGGTTTCTTTGCCGACGAAAAACAACGGCGCGAATTTTTCTTTTATATCATGGAAGCAGAGCAGGTAAACCAGTTCAGAGCACAGGTCATCAAGAAAGACGGATCGAAAATCTGGACACTATCCCACGCTCAGATAACTCAGAACAGTTCCGGGCGTCCCAATGGTTTTTTTGGCTTTCTTATTGATATTACACCTTCAGTCCGAGCTGGGGAAGAATTGAAACAAGCCAAGGAAATAGCCGAATCAGCAACAAAAGCAAAAAGTGATTTTCTCGCTAATATGAGTCATGAAATAAGAACTCCGTTGAACGCTATCATCGGATTTACCAATCTTGTTTTGAAGTCCGGTCTGGATGAAAAGCAGAGAGACTACATATCCAAAGTGGGGATTGCGGGCCGTGCTTTGCTAAACATTATCAACGATGTTCTGGATTTTTCAAAAATCGAAGCAGGAAAATTGGAACTGGAATCCACGGATTTTTCCCTGCATGATCTTCTCAACAATCTGTCCGACATGTTTGCGAACAGCGTCATTGAAAGGAAGCTCGAACTGATCATTTCCGCATCACCTTCTGTTCCAGTAAGATTAAAAGGTGATCCTGTCCGTCTTAACCAGATTCTGATCAACTTGATCAACAACTCCATCAAATTCACGAAGAAAGGTGAAGTGGTGGTCTGGGCTTCTCTAATGGAAAGGGATGGCGATCAAGTAAAATTACAGTTTTCAGTTAGTGATACAGGTATCGGAATGACACCTGAACAACGGTCGAGACTTTTCGAGTCGTTCAGCCAGGCTGATACATCCACCACCCGGAAATTCGGGGGCACTGGTTTGGGGCTTTCCATATCCAAGCGACTGGTGGAACTGATGAACGGGAAAATATGGGTGAAAAGCGAAGCCGGGAGGGGCAGTACCTTTGCTTTTCATGTGACCATGAATACAACGGAATCAGGCGATGAACGACCAATAGACATTCCCGAAAGGCTTAAAGGATTACGTATTCTTGTTCAGGATGAGAATCCGGCAATCCGTGAAGTGATCATGATGATTTTAATCAGCTATTCATTCAGAGTCCGGGTCGTAGCAACCGGTGATGAAACCATTAAAGAACTTGAACGGGCGAAAAGAGATGGGGCACCCTACGAAATGGTTATCATTAACTGGCAGCAAGGCATGAAACACCAGACAAAAACAACCCGGTTCATCAGAGCATGGGAGATATTGAACCGCGAAAGTATAGAGCCTGTGATCATGAAAAGGGCTTTAAACCAAAGTTCTTCAATAAAAATTCCTGTTGTCATCACCCTTGATTTTGGCCAGGAAGAGGAACGTCAGCAAGCAGAAGAAGAAGGGGCAAGCGCTTTTGTATTTAAACCCATCAAGCAGACCCAATTGCTGAACGCAATTATGAAATCTTACGGATCGCCTGCTCTTTACCTGGCAGACTCATTAAGCCATGATGAAATCAGTGATGAAGTCAAGTCCGTTATCCATGGGGCCTATGTTCTGCTGGTAGATGACAACGAGATCAATTTGGAAGTGGCCACAGAAACAATGAAACAGCAAGGGATTGTTGTGGATTGTGTTGAAGGTGGCCGACAGGCGGTTGAAAAAGTCAAGCAGAAGGGGAGGGGACTTGCCGAAGACGGATCAGTGATGCATCCTTACGACGCAGTTTTGATGGATTTGCAAATGCCTGACATGGATGGCTATCAGGCCTCTGAACTGATAAGGGACTGGGAAAAGAATCAGAATGAAAGTTGTGTAATCCCATGCACCATGCCGATCATCGCCATGTCCGCCCATGCTTTGACCTCGGAAATCGAAAAATGTCATAATTCGGGAATGAATGACTATGTGGCGAAACCTATTGAACCCAAAGTGCTTTTTTCTCAGCTCGCTAAATGGATCAAGCCGGTTCAGCGGATGATCCCTGTTGCCGATGAAATCCCTTCAACACAGCACGATATTGATGCTGGGAAAGGAACGCAGGATCATGGTGTTTTGAGTCTGATAGGAATCGATGTGGATTTGGGTTTGTCAAAAGTCGCCGGAAACAAAGAGCTTTATAACCGGTTGCTCAATAAATTTTTTCAAAACAACAAAAATACAATCGACGACCTCAGCAAGGCCATAACACGAAGAGATTTTGAGGGCGTCAAGCAGATAGCACACACGATCAAAGGAGTTTCAGGAAATCTCGGAATGACGGGCCTGTTTGAATCATCAAGCGACCTTGAGAAAGCAGCAAAAGAATCACAGATTGACATTGTTGACTCACGTTTTGTAAGATTTTCCGAAGACTTGCAAACGGTTCCATCTTCTATCGAAACCATGGCCGTTTTTCTTGATGTGGTCCCGAATGCTTTGGACACCGCCACGGTTGAAAAACATGCTTTGGATTTTCATCAGGTCATCACGTGTATTGAACAAATATCAAAATCCATAGACGACGATATTGCGGAGGCACGGTCAGGGTTCAGTAAGTTGAAACAGTACCTTGCAGGAACCACACATTTCAAGGATTTAAAGGATATCGAAGGAGCCATGGATGTGTTCGATTCGGACAGAGCCCAAAATGGGCTTGTCACTCTGTTGAACGAACTGAAGAAATCAATGAAAGACGAACATGGCTTTGTAGCAGAGTTAAAGACTCAAAAAGTTCTTGTTGTCGACGACGTGTCCGAGAATATTGAAGTTCTGATGGAACTATTGAAAGCGGATTATAAGGTGGTTGGGGCTCTTAACGGAGAAAAAGCACTGGAACTATCCCGGGGAAAACAAGCGCCGGACATTATCCTTCTTGATGTCAATATGCCGGGAATCAGCGGTTTCGAGGTGTGTCGTATTTTGAAAGAAAACGAAGAAACTCGTGATATCCCGGTTATTTTTATCACAGCGGAAACGGAAGTGGCGGAACAGGCCAAGGGTTTTGATCTTGGAGCTGTGGATTACATTACGAAACCCATCGTACCTGCGATCGTCAAAATGAGAGTGAAAACTCAGCTCGAAATCAAAAGACAGAATGATTTTTTATCACGTCTCTCAACCATCGACGGTTTGACCCAGATTGCCAACAGAAGGCGTTTCGATGATATCCTGCTGCGGGAATGGCATCGCTGCATGAGGAGCAACTGTAATCTTTCGATTGTGCTTATGGATATCGATCATTTCAAACAGTATAACGATCTTTACGGTCATCAGGCCGGGGATGATTGTTTGAGACAGGTGGCAGGAGCCTTACTCAAAGGATGCATGAGGGAAACGGATCTTGTGGCCCGTTACGGCGGTGAGGAATTTGTGGCGGTTCTGCCTGATACGGATTTCGAAGGTGCCCTTGTTGTTGCCGAACGGATGAGGAGCATGATAGCCTTTCTCGATATTCCACATGCCAAATCCTCGGCAGCCAGTTATGTTACCTTGAGCCAGGGCGTGGTCACCATGGTTCCGAGTCAAACCATGACCATCAAGCAGTTCATTGAAAGTTCGGATGAATGCCTTTATGAAGCGAAAGAAACCGGAAGGAACCGGGCTGTGGCGAAGATTATTTTGTTGTGATTTATGTTTGTTTATCAATATATAGAGCAACGAATAAGTACGATGACACAAACCGACTTGACCGCAGCTCCATCGTTTTTGTATAGTGACCATGAATTAATTAATTTGACTTTGTAATTTTGAGTTCAAAATTTTTAAACAATACAAATCCAAATTAAGAAAACAAAATCAAGAGACATCAATTCGTATAAAACTTCCTGGAGACTTTGATTTATGGTTATGGAGTGGTTTACTGGGCTGAATCATATTACCCAGGCGTTGATGGCAACCTTGTTTACCTGGTTTGTGACAGCGCTTGGTGCTGCCATGGTTTTTTTCTTTAAAACCATCAATCGAAAAATTCTCGATGGAATGCTTGGGTTTGCGGCTGGGGTCATGATTGCTGCGAGTTTCTGGTCACTGCTTGCACCGGCCATTGAAATGGCTGAGGAGTCAGGTGGGCCGTCATGGGTACCGGCAACCACAGGTTTTTTGTGTGGTGCTTTGTTTCTGTGGCTTGCGGATAAGATCATGCCCCATCTTCATATAGGTTACCCCATGGCCGATGCTGAAGGAATTAAAACAAGCTGGCAGCGAAGCATTCTTCTTGTTCTGGCCATAACACTGCACAATATTCCTGAAGGTCTTGCTGTGGGCGTGGCGTTTGGCGCCCTTGCAGCGGATCTGCCATCAGCTTCACTCGCCGGTGCTGTGGCTCTTGCAATCGGAATAGGCATACAGAATTTTCCTGAAGGTGCTGCTGTTTCCGTTCCTTTGCGTCGTGAGGGATTTTCACGTATGAAAAGCTTCTGGTATGGTCAGATGTCGGGGATTGTTGAACCTATAGCAGGTGTGATCGGGGCTACACTGGTGATTGTTATGAAACCCATTCTCCCTTATGCCCTTTCATTTGCGGCCGGTGCCATGATTTTTGTTGTGGTGGAGGAATTGATTCCCGAATCCCAGCTCGACAAGGATACGGATGTGGCAAGTCTTGGGGCCATAGTGGGGTTTGCTGTCATGATGACATTGGATGTGGCGCTGGGTTAAAAAAATGAGTTGCCTTTACCCTTCGAGGATAGGTGGGGACCCCGTAGGGGCACGGCGTGCCGTGCCCCTGGGGCAGATTAATTTGCAAGAAGACGTTTCACAGAAGCTACGATCTGGTCTGTGGCGTCAGGTCCTTTGGGAACATAGTCATCAGCTTCAAGGTTCATTCCATCATGATGGGAATACCGGGTCGATGATACATGATCGGCCACAGCGGTGAGCATCAGGATGGGGATGGCCTCAAATTTTGGGTTCTTTTTAAGTTCCGCACACACCTGATAACCGTCTTTGTCGGGCATCATGACATCAAGCACGATGGCATCCGGCGGATTGGCGGCGACTTTTTCCATGGCTTCGTTTCCGTCGTAGGCCACATCCGTATCGAAACCTTCCTTGATGAAACGTTTTTTAAGCAAGGCGATTAAATCAGGTTCATCGTCAACCAAGAGTACTCTTTTTTTGTCGCTCATATATTTCTCCTCTGTGTGTGATGCAAAGCATGTGGGTAAACCGACCAGCAATCAATAAAGGTTAGTTTACTTCCGGTCTGGGCCAGAGTCCTGCTCTTTTTACGATTTCCGGTACTTTTTCCTCCCATTCGATAGCCATGATGTGGAAACCATGAACGCCTTCGATCTGCTTGAGACGTTCGATGGATTCGATGCAGATGTTGATTCCTTCTTCAGCCTGTTTTTCCTTGGGTGTGTCGCTTATCCGTTTCACCACATCGTCCGGAACATCCATGCCAGGCACCCGACTTCGCATGTATTTCGCCATACCAGCGTTTTTAAACGGGGTAAGTCCCGCAAGGATGTATACCTTTTCATGGAGACCTCGGTCACGGACCTGTTTCATCCACAATTCGAATTTTTCGATGTTGTAAATGCACTGGGTCTGGATAAACTCCACACCTGCCGCAATTTTCTTTGCAAGTCTTGGTACACGGATTTCAAAGGGATCGGCAAAGGGATTGGCTGCGGCTCCCACGAACATCTTCGGGGGGCGTTTGATATCATCACCTCCTAAAAATTTACCTTCGTCTCTCATGTATCTGACGGTCTGGATCAACTGCATCGAGTCAAGATCGTGAACATTCTGGCCGGTTGGACAATCACCGAAGCTCTGGTGATCGCCGGAAAGGCAGAGAACGTTATTTATATCAAAAGAAGCGGCACCTAAAATATCGCTTTGAAGAGCGATACGGTTCCTGTCTCGGGTCACCATCTGGAGAACCGGTTCAACCCCCAGTTGTTTCAGACGGATACAGGCGGCAAGGCTGCACATGCGGGTCATGGATGTCTGGTTATCCGTGATATTCACCACATCCACATAATCTTTCAGCATGTTGCCTTTATGGGTGATCACATCGGGGTCAGAACCTCTTGGGGGGCCGCATTCCGAAGTCACCGCAAGATGCCCGGCTGCAAGAATTTTTTCAAGCTTGCTATCTGTTTTCAAGGCACGTGGTTCGCTCATTCCTGGATTTCCTCCCTGATCTGTTTCCTGGGGCCGCCAGCCCGGTCCTTGGACCAGTCTTTCAGCGGAGCAAGGGTTTCATACCTGTCCATCTGTCCCAGGGCATTGAGTCTGTTCACAATCAGCTGCCATGCACAGTCGATTTCTTTGTTGATTTCGCAGGTTCCTTTGGTTGATCCTCCGCAAGGGCCATTCAGAACACGTTTGGCACAGCGGGCAATGGGGCATATACCGGCTGTTTCACCAAGAACGCAGTTTCCGCAGGCCTGACATTTTTCAGACATCACGCCGAGCTTTTCCACTGCGCCTAAGAATGTGGTGTTCAAGCCGGGGTAGACAATGGTTGTGGGAAATTTTTCGGCAATGAACTGGACACCGATGCCACAGGCCGTTGAGAGCACGGCATCTGATCTTTCGATGGCTTCTTTCACAGTATCGAAAAACTCGTGTTCGCACTGACGCTCTATTCCCGAAGGGGTGATGGTCATATCCGAATCCAGCTGCTGCGCTTTCATCCGAAGAAGGGATGTAAGGATTTCGGCTTCCTTGTTTCCACCTTCATGGCAGACCGCGACACAGGTATTGCATCCCAGAACGAGAACATTTTTATGGGTGTGGATCATGTCCCATATTTCATCAAGGGGTTTCTGTTTGCCGACTATCATTGGGTCATCGCTCCTTTTGTCGTTTCTTTTCTTTTCCGTATGGCCATTCGAACGGGTGATGGCCCGATCTCCCTGATTTTCGCCGTAAACGTCCGGCAGATTTCGGCCCATCTTGGTCCCATGGCCGCAGAAAGATTGAACATTTCAATCCGCTCAGGGTTGAGCTGAATTTTTTCCATAAGACGTTTTACATGTTTGACACGTTTGGCTGCGTTTGTATTTCCTTCCAGGAAATGGCATTGCCCTTCCAGTCAGCCAGCCACAAATACGCCGTCAACCCCCCGTTCAAACGCTCTCAGTAAATAAGATTGATCAATTTTCCCTGTGCAGGGCATTCGAATGATTTTTACGTTGTACGGGTAGGAAAGTCTCATGACCCCCGAAAGATCCGCAGCGGCAAAAGCGCAGTAATGGCAGGCGAACGCCAGGATTTCCGGTTCCCATTCCGCAGGTCTTTCTAAGGGCATTTCTATGGATACATTTGTGGCATCCATTGTTTTTGCTGCTGATTTTACTGCAACAGATTCAGCCATCGCGGTTGTTTTCCTCCATCATCGGTTATTGCATCGTTTAAGCGATATTCTCTGTCAGGGCATCGATCATGGCAATCATCTGGTCATCTCTGAAATTGTTGACCTGGAATGCTTTGGCCGGACAAATCCCGCTGCATATGCCGCACCCAGTACATTTGACTTCATTATGACTGACCTTGCCGTCCTCATCTATGAACGGAGAGTCAAAGGGACACACCCTGAAACAGGCAAGGCAGGACATGCAAAGATCCCTGTTGTGTTTGGATATGATGCCCGAAACACCCAGTCTGTCGTGTGACAGAAGCACACCGGCACGGCCGGCAGCTGAAAGAGCCTGACTGATGGTTTCATCAATGTTTTTCGGAGCATGGGCAAGCCCTGCAACAAAGAAACCTTCACTTGGAAAATCCACGGGCCGGAGCTTGACGTGGGCTTCGAGGAAAAAACCTTCGGCGTTTCGGGTGAGTTTGAAACGTTTGCTTATGTCTTCCGAAGCCGGATGCGGTCTTAAACCCGTTGAAAGAACCAGATAATCAGTCTGGAGCGTTATGGGGCTTCGCAGCATGTGGTCGTAGGTTGTGATGGAGAGACCTCGACCCATGGGCGTGACCTGCGGTTTGTTGTCCGGTTCATAGCGGACAAACATAACGCCAAGATCCCTGGCTTTGCGATAGTAATCCTCCCTCAAACCATAGGTTCTCATGTCTCTGAATATTATGGTCACGGGAACGCCCGGGTCTTTTTCCTTGATGGAGATGGCGTTTTTGATTGCGTCCTGGCAGCAGATCCTTGAGCAATAGTTTGTCGGTTCTTCACGGGATCCAACGCATTGAATCATCACATAGGAAGATCCCGGTGTCGGGCCTTTGTCTTCAAGTTGCTTTTCAAGGTCACGCTGGGTGATGATACAGCGGTTTTCTCCGTAACCGTATTCTATGGGTTTGTATTCTTCACCACCGGTTGCTACAATAACAGCCCCATGTTCGATCTGGCTTTCATCGGAAAGAGTTGTTTTGAAATTTCCCACAAACCCTTCGGATTTTTTGATGGTCGTTCCGGTGTGAATGGTGATTTTCGGATGTTTTTCAACTTCGTACATTCTTTTTCGAAGAAAATCCTGAACATCTTCGGCTTCGATGGTTCTGTGAACCTTTTTTAACAAACCACCAATGGCATTTTCCTTTTCAATCAGATGGACGGCAAATCCCTGCTCGGCCAGAGACAAGGCTGACGTCATTCCAGCGATTCCAGCTCCGATCACAAGAGCTGAGGGTGTCACGGGAACAGAATCGGTTACAATAGGTTCAAACCGGTTTACCTTGGCAATGTTCATTCGAACGATATCCCCTGCTTTTTTTGTTGCCATTTCGTTCTCACCCATATGGCACCAGGAGCATTGCTCACGGATATCTGCAAGCTCGAACAGGTATTTGTTCAGCCCGGCTTCCCTGATGGTTTCCTGAAACAGCGGGGCATGGGTTCTTGGTGTACAGGATGCCACAACAATCCGGTTGAGGTTTTTTTCCTGGATGAGTTTCTTGATTTTGTCCTGGCTGTCCTGGGCGCAGGCGTACATCATGTCTTCCGAATGGGTCACACCCGGTAAGCTTTTCGCGTCGTCAGCGATTTTTTTCACGTCTACAGTCTGGGATATGTTGATTCCGCAATGGCAGACAATTACGCCGATTCTTGGTTCATCCTGGGATATGTCTTTTTCAGGGGGAAGTACAGGTTCTACCACCTCGCTTCCTCTGACTTCGCCCAGAAGGCACATGGCTGTTCCGGCAACGGCGCTTCCCTGCATGACGGTTTCGGGAATATCCTTGGGTGACTGGAATGTCCCCGTCACGTAAATTCCCTCTTTGCTGCTTTCAACCGGCGAGAAAACCGAAGTTTTGGCAAAACCGTGTTCGTTCAACTCAATACCGAATGTTTTTGCAAATTCGTGGACGTCAGAGTGGGGTTCAAGGCCGATGGAAAGAACCACCATATCAAACGTCTCGTAGGTGAGCTTGCCTTCGTCATTGGTGTATCGCACAATGAGATCGCCTGTTTCAGGATCTTCGCGGACATCCGAAATCATGGACCTGTGGTAGGCTACATTGTATTCGTTTTTTGCACGGTCAACGTATTTGTCGAAATCTTTTCCAAAGGCCCGCATGTCCATATAAAAAATGGACGGTTTAACGTTTTTGTCATGCTCTTTGGCAATCACAGCCTGTTTGGTGGCGTACATGCAGCACACAGACGAACACCAGGGGTTGGCGTTGTGAGGATCGCGTGAGCCCACGCATTGGAGCCACGCAATTTTTTCAGGATGTTTCTTATCCGATGGTCGCTGGATTTCGCCGCTGAACGGGCCGGAGGCGGATAAAATCCGCTCAAACTGGAGTGACGTCACCACGTTTTTCCATCGTCCGAACCCCAGTTCCTGATGCAGCGCGGGGTTATGTCGTTTTAATCCGGGGGAAAGGATTACGGCCCCCACGTCAAGATCGAATTCTTTGCCTTTATCTTCGAAATCAATGGCTTTGGCGGTACAGACTTTTTCGCATATCCGGCATTTGCCTTTGGTCAGGTAAAGGCAGATTGAGCTGTCGATAACACGGGTGTTGGGTACAGCCTGGGAAAAATCGCAGTATATGGCTTTTCTGACTGCGAGATTCTGTTCGAACTCACTGGATGTTTTTTTCGGGCATTTTTCTTCGCACAATCCGCAACCCGTACAATTTTCCATTTTAACATAACGGGGTTTCTGTAAAATTCTTACTTTAAAATCACCCGGAACGCCTGTGACAGAGGTGACACTTGAAAGGGTGTGGACTTCAATGTTGGGGTGACGCGCCACTTCAACCATTTTGGGGGAGATCATGCACATGGAGCAGTCGCCGGTGGGGAACGTCTTGTCCAGCATGACCATGGTTCCGCCGATGCTTGATTCTTTTTGGATGATATGAACTTTGTAGCCGCTGTCCGCAAGGTCAAGAGAGGCCTGCATCCCTCCGATTCCACCGCCCACGATCATTACAGAACCACGTTTTTGCGTATTCAACTGGGTCATCATGCTCATACGAGTTCCAACTCCTTTACAAGCCCGAAAACATCTATAAAATGTCTGTCAGCGTTCATTTCTGCTAAAGATATGCCCATGGCGATGCCGATAAGCTCCGTGATGAAATATACGGGAAGACGTTCATAGATTCCCGCTTTGTTACAGAATTTTTCCTGATAGGCATCAAGGTTCAGCTGGCACATGGGGCAGGTGGTGACGATGCAGTTACAACCTCTTTTTACGGCATTTTTCATGATCTTGCCCATGAGGTTGAACGCTGTGTCCGGATCATTGATTGCCGCAGATGCGCCGCAACATGCGGTTTTATAACTCCAGTCCCGTGATTCAGCTCCCATCATATCAAGTAATGTTTCCATCCCTTGCGGGTTTTCAACGTTATCCGAGACTGGAACGTCATAGGCGAAACGTGTCATGCATCCGTAATAACAGGCGGGTTTTAATCCCGTGAGCTGCTTTACGATTTTCGATTCAAAACGACCGTTGTCCTTGGCTTCGAGAAACAGCTCCAGGATGTTGACAAGCTTGAGGGTGTTGGTGACTTTGAAAGCAAGCTCACCATTGATTTCATTAAGAAGAGGGATGTTGTGTCTGAGTCGTGTCTGGGACATTAAATGACTTGAATAACAGCCGGAGCAGGGGATGAGCATTTCCTTGAATCCGGCCTGCTCTGCAATGCCGATATTTCTTGAGGGCAGGGCAACCGCGAGAAAGTCGTTGAATTTTCCTGCGGATGTTGCACCACAGCAGCTCCAGTCTTCAATTTCTTTTAGGACTATGCCGAGTTCCGAAAATATTCTCCGGGTCTGGAGATCATAAAACTGGGATGATTGATGAAGTGAGCATCCGGGATAATAAGCAACTTCCATCTATACCTCACACGTGGTTTGTTATGATCTAAAAAAAGTGTTAATAAATAATGCTAAATAAGAGTGCTGGTCGTTTGCAGGGCACGTTAGTCATGACGGTATCCGAACCCGCTTTTCTTATCACTTTTAAGTACAGCCTTTTTTTTCACCGCCATCTTATAGAACTGTTTAACCTCTTTTCTTCCTCGTGAGGTATGTAGCTTGAGATGGAGGCGTTTCTGCTTGAACATCGAGGCGCCGAGTTTGACCTGGAGGGCAATTTCATCATATGCTTTTCTGAATTGGAAATTCATCAGATGTTTTCCGATGTTTTTTAGTTCATAATAGCCCATGAACTCCATTTCGTTGACTCGGCCCCAGCGTGTGCACCCCTGGACAAATGCATCATGGAAGTAAGCGATGTTTGGATTCAGAGGAATCACGTCTTCTTCACGTGACATTTTCTTGAGCGTTTCCGTGATTCTTCCGCTCTGAATGTTGTTTGGACATCGTGTTCCGCAGGTGTAACAGGATACGCATTGCCAGACAAGGGCGTTATCAAGAGCTTCTTCACGGTTCCCGGTAATAATGAGCCGGATCAAAACATCGGGCGTTATGCCTGTTTCTTCGCCCACGGTACAGCCGGATGCGCATCGTCTGCACTGATAACAGGCGTAAATGTTTTGATTGGAACGCTCAATAACTTCATCGATCAGTGTTTTGGCTGACTGGGGATTGTAGATCGTGGAGGATATCGTCATCTCTGGTCCTCTGTCTGAAGTGTATTAATAAGAATAAATACCAGAAATCATGATGTATTTATATTTTATCGCCTGAAAATACAAATCAACGAGTTTAATATGAAACACTCGTCAAAAACAGGCTGTTAAAACAGTAAAAATACTACGTTTCTGAAGTAGCCAGAATAATATTAATTATAGCAAAAGTATATAGAGACAGAATTTAAAACCGTGTCAGGATGAACAGTCGTTTCGTTGTGATTACTTTATTTCTTGATATAAACAATATTGAAGGAATCTGAGTAAGTCAATAGCTCTTTTTCCAAAAAATTAAAAAACTGTGGTATGTTGATTTACAGTTGATCCGGTACTTATTCATAAATAACGACGATCACAATGATATTGTAACGTTTGAATCTATCAAGTTTCCTGGTATGGATGACGATAAATTGTTCAGCGCTTTTTATATATGGGCGGGGATGGTTATTCGGCGTGCATGACAAGGATACGGGTGTGGAAACTTCGGGTTTTTATTCTTTGTGATTTACGATAATGAGGTAACCGATGACTTTTAATAACTGCAAAAGAACGGAAAAGAGGGAGCTGATCAGAGAGTATTACAGTGTGGAGATCTCCATTGAGGGTACAGATCATGTCAATCAGTACGTAATATACGATATGTCGGCGTCCGGATTATGTCTTCTCGTCAAGGAAGATTCCACTATTCTCAAAAGAATCAGAGTGGGTGAAAAATATAAAATGAAGTACTACCCGGTTAATCTTCTTGGAAATGTAGAATACATTGACACACGGATATGCCATATAACAAAATCGAAAAACAACACTCTCGCCGGGCATTATATGGTCGGGCTGTCTCTTGATAAGTGCTGAACGATTCTTTGAACAATAGCCTTGTTATTTCTTGAAAGGATTAAACCATGTGCGAATCCAATGTGTATATTAAGAAAGACGATAAAGAAGAGTTGGTTATGGAAAATGTTGCAGCCATTACTCCCATGGGAGATGGCCGTTATCTTTTAAAAGGGCTTCTGGGAGACCGCTGCGAAATCAAGGGAACGCTTCTGGATATCAACCTCATGGCTCACAGGATCGTGTTCACATGAATGCCATGACCGTAATGAATCGTGTTTCGTCATTCTTTTTCAATGACCTGGTGGGGAAAAACGGGTTTACGGATTTCGAATCATGGTTTTTTTATTCAGGCATGATGTTCGGTAGTGATTATAAATGGTGGGGAAAAGGTGGAACAAGGCCTGATCCCCATGAAGGCCTGGACATCTGCTACTATAAAAACAAGGCGGGAGATCTTAAAAATCTGGATGAAAAAACGATGGTTCCGGTGATGTTTGACGGCGTTGTTTTTGAAGTGAGCAATGATGATTACCTGGGTAAATCCATTTTTGTCAGGCATGATGTCCGGGACAAAAACGATTTTTTTCTTCATTCCGTTTACGCCCATGCAAATCCGGTTGACGGCCTGACACAGGGAACAGTGCTGGGCCAGGGAGACATCATTGCCCGTGTTTCCGATATTCGGGACAGAAAACTTTCTATCCCCGGCCATCTTCATGTTTCAATGGTTTTTCTTCCCGAAGACTATCCAAAGGACATGTTGAAATGGAGCATCCTTGCCGTCACATACCAGGCCCGTCTTGTTGATCCCTTTGGATATCTGGAATGCAACTACACCGTGGAACCCTACCCATGCTGAACTTGATAAACCTGGAATTCCGTCAATGAACATGAATCAATCCCCAACAGAATCCACACTTGAAAAAGGATGGGTTCTGACAATTAATCTGACACCACCCGAGCTTAAAGACAATACTGCGGACGCCGAGCGCCTGGTCGCATCTTTAAAAACGCGCCTTGGGGCTGAGCATATCCACATCGATTTGAGCTTGTTGAAACAACTGCCTTCTGTTTTAAGACAATCCGCTTACCATGTGACCTGCGTTGTTTTCAATGACCGGGACACCAGGATTCTTGTCAGCGTCAAGCCCCATTCAGACAATCGAACCATTGCGGGGCTTGCCGTGGATCTTGGCACAACCCGTGTGGTGCTCCGTCTTCTTGATATTGAACGTGGAAGTGTTCTGGGTGAAATTTCTTTTGATAATCCCCAGATCGGTATTGGCCCGGACATTCTTACACGGATTCATTTCACAGAAAAACAAGAGGGTCTGGATACGATTCAACAGATGATCGTTAAAGGTTTCAATGATCATATCCGTGTGCTCACCCAGGATGCTGGCCTCGAACCGGAATCCATCCAATTGATGGCCGTTGCCGGAAACACAACTATGACCCATCTGTTTCTCGGAATCGAGCCTCGTTACATTATTCGAGAACCCTATATTCCGGCTGTGAACAGGCCAGGCCTTTTCAAGGCTGTTGAACTTGGACTGGAGATAAAGCCTGAAGCCCGTGTTTTTGTTTTTCCAAATATCGGAAGTTATTTTGGGGGCGATCTGATAGCCGGGATTATCTATTCGGGTATTCATAAAAAACCGGAGCTTTCAATCCTGGTGGACGTGGGAACCAATGCGGAAGTGGTTCTTGGTAACAATGATTTTCTTATAGCCTGTGCCGGAGCAGCAGGACCGGCTCTGGAAGGTGGTGTGTCCTCTATCGGCATGATGGCCGGGCCTGGTGCCATTGACAGGGTCAGCCTGAATGAAGAAGGCGGGCTTGTGATCCACACCATTGATGAGAAGAAACCTGTTGGTATCTGCGGTTCCGGCTTCATTGATCTTGCAGCCATGCTTTTTATGTCCGGAGTCATCGATATCCGGGGAAGAATTGTGAGGAATAACGGGAAAGTCACGGTCAAAGTGTTGGATGAGATGAACCATCTGGTCATTGTTCCGGCAGATCAGGCCGGAACTGGCGAGGACATTGCCATCAGTCAGGCCAGTCTTGACAGTCTGATCCGTTCCAAGGCAGCCATGTTTACCATTCTTGAAACCATCGCCTTGAACGTGGGCTTGAGTTTATTCGACCTGTCAACCTTTTATGTGGCAGGAACCTTCGGGTCATACATTAATCCCGAATCCGCCATCACTATCGGCATGATTCCCGACCTCCCTCTTGAAACCTACAAAACCCTTGGCAACAGCTCCCTTGGCGGTGCAGCCATGATTCTTCTGAATCGAAATCTGATTGATGAAGTGGACAAGGTCAGGGACAGCATCACTTACGTGGAACTCAACGTGGATCAGGGTTTCATGAACCGTTTCAGCGGGGCCAAGTTTCTGCCCCATACCAATCCGGAACTGTTTCCATCGGTTAGGGTCCCATGATCTGAAATTGACCTGTGTAACCGAGACACCAAGGGCGACCAGCAGGTCGCCCCTACGAGATAACACCGAAAATGCTTGGGCGCGTCGTGCCCCTATGGCAATCTGTCGTAGTCTTCCGGTTCGACGTCAGGAACTTTGGAGAGGACCGCTTTGAATTTATTCTGATCTCCACGGGTCGCTCTTTGATTGAGGTAGGTTTCCGTCATGAGGGACGCCATTTTTTCAGCCGCAGCCGAGGCCAGAAACTGATTGATTGAAATCCCCTCCTGTTTTGCGAGTTCACGGATTTTTACGTGGAGAGAATTGGGGATACGTAAACTTAAAGTACTCATGATATTTCTCCTATCTCTAATAAGAATTCTTTTGGAAGGTTATCTTGGTTTTGTCACCCTGGATTTTTTATCGTTAGGATCTAAGACTAAATACCCATGGCGACAAAAAAACGAGAGTTCAACTACAAGGCCTGCTTGCTTTTTATGTAACCGATCTGTCCACCAGCCAGAATCATATCCACCTGACGGATGCTCAAGGTGTGTTTTACTTCTATGTTTGTGCCTTTGGTTTTATTATCTACCACAAGTGTGCCCGAGGTGGAAAGGGTGTCACGTAACGAAGGAAGTGAAAGCACATCGCCTGTCTCAATGGCTTTAAAGTCTTCAGGATTTGCAAAGGTCAAGGGGAGGATGCCGAAGTTCACCAGATTTTGCCAGTGAATCCTGGCAAAACTTTTGACAAGCACGGCTTGAAGGCCCAGGAAGCGGGGGCCAAGAACAGCATGTTCGCGGCTTGAACCCTGCCCGTAGTTTTCGCCGCCCACCACGATGAAACCCATTTCTTCAAGAGCAATCGCTTTTTCATAGAAACGGTCGTCAACCCGTGAGAACGAATACTTGCTGATTTCAGGGATATTGCTTCGGAATGCCAGGATGTGGGCTCCGGCAGGCATGATTTCATCTGTGGAAATATTGTCCCCCATTTTAAGAAGAACCGGAGCTTCAAGGGTATCCGGCAAGGGAGAGGAGTCTGGAAGCGGTTTGATGTTGGGGCCTTTTTCGATTTCGATGGTCGAGCCATCCGGATCCGGCGCAATCATCATGGCTGTGTTTAGTTTTAGTATTTCAGGTTCTTTAAACCGGGGGTAGGGTATACCCATGGTTCTGGGGTCAGTGATCACACCGGTAAGCGCTGAAACCGCAGCGGTTTCAGGGCTGCACAGATAAACCTGGTCGCCGATGGTTCCGGATCGTCCGGGGAAGTTTCGTGGAACGGTGCGTAAACTGATTTTGCCTGTGGCCGGGGCCTGCCCCATACCGATACATCCGTTGCATCCGGCCTGATGAACACGGGCACCGGCCTGAACGAGCATCTCCATGTAGTCGTAGTGAATGAGATTTTCAATGACTTGCCGTGTGGATGGATTGATGTCCAGAGACACATGCTCGTGGACTGTTCTTCCCTGGGTGATCAGCGCCACGATGGCGAAATCTCTCAGGCCTGGATTCGCCGATGAACCGATGTAGGACTGGTAGATTTTCTTTCCGGCCACCTCAGAAACAGGTACCACGTTGCCGGGACTGCTGGGACAGGCGATGAGGGGAACGATGGTTGAAAGATCAATTTCGATATTGAGATCGTAAACCACACCTTCGTCAGCCTTGATTTCTGTCCAGCATGATTCTCGGCCCTGGCTTTTCAGGAATTGCCGGACTCGGTTATCTGAAGGAAAAACGCTGGTGGTTGCACCCAGTTCAGCACCCATGTTGGTGATCACATGTCTGTCCATGGGTGAAAGGGTTTCAACGCCGGGGCCGTGGTATTCGATGATTTTTCCAAAACCGCCATCCACCCCGTGACGTCTGAGCATTTCAAGAATCACATCTTTGGCGCTTGTCCATTCAGGAAGAGAACCGGTGAGTTTTACGCCCCAGATCATCGGCATTTTAAAATAAAAAGGCTCGCCAGCCATGGCCATGGCAACATCAAGCCCGCCGGCACCAATGGCCAGCATGCCCAATGCTCCGGCAGACGGGGTGTGGCTGTCTGAGCCCAGAATGGTTTTTCCGGGCACTCCGAAACGTTCCATATGAACAGGATGGCTGATGCCGTTTCCTGGTCTGCTGTACCAGAGGCCGAATTTTTTGCAGGCATCTCTAAGGAAGATATGGTCATCGGCGTTCTTGAAGTCAATCTGAAGCAGGTTGTGATCCACATACTGCGCCGATAGTTCTGTTTTTATTCGTGGAAGGCCCATGGCCTCGAATTCCAGCATGACCATGGTTCCGGTTGCGTCCTGGGTCAGGGTCTGGTCGATTCGGATTCCGATTTCTTTTCCCGGTTCCATGACTCCTTCCACAAGATGGCTTTCAATGAGTTTTTGCGTTACGTTTTTCAATTGGGCGCTCCTTCAGAGATGTATCTCCTGATTATTATCAAATTATGTCATATGGTACTAACGCCAATGACGTTTCCTAAAGGTCGTAGGGGCAGGTTCCAAACCTGCCCTGCACCATGTTCGCCTCATAATTCGGGCGGGTTTGGAACCCGCCCCTACAACACTATTCTTAGGAAACGGCATTAGTACTAACGTTGTAAGTTAAGGATAGTTCTTTAATTTTTTTAATTGGCAGTGTCTTTAAGTTGGTATGTATTTCTTAATTTATTATAAAAATATTATAACGGATTGCATCCGGTTTTCACAAGAGCATTTTTCCGTATTGCGGCATATGGAAAAGGAGCACGGTGAAAAACAGGGTGACCGGGTAAGCTGACGTATCTGGTAAATTGACGCGTTATGCTCACTTTTCTCTCAAAAATTTAAAACGCTTCTTTTGTTCGTAGGGAAAGATATGAATGATATCCCCCTGAATGATTCGGTTTTGAATGGCTGTCCAGAATTCCACGGTGAAGAGATCGCCGTGTGCTTTTTCAAAAACTTCTTTAAGCACCCCGGGCAGATGAATGAACGTTCTGAACTCTTCGGGGAAAATATCGTGGTCGCCTACGAAATACCAGGGCTCGGACGATAATTCGTCGTCATAACCCCTTGATTTCGGGATTCGTCTGAAATTGCAGTCCGTCACCAGACAGATTTCGTCGTAATC
>JBAZWJ010000044.1:49350-51108 GCA_041660385.1 Desulfobacteraceae bacterium
CGTAATCGTAAAAAACAACCCGCTGATGGCGTGTGACCCCGAAATTTTTCAGGAAAAGATCGCCGGGAAAGATATTGCAGGCGGCCAGTTCTTTAATGGCGTTTCCGTAATCCACGATGGCTTCTTTGGCAGCATGTTCGCTTTCTTCCCGGATATAAAGGTCAAGAGGTCTGATTCTTCTTTCGGTGAAAAGATGGCGGATGGTCACACGGTCTTCGCTGATCATGACGGTTTCTTTGGCAAGCTTTCTGAGCTCTCTGAGCAACTCATCCGAAAAACGCCGTTTGTCGAATTCCAGACGCTCAAACACCTGGGCATCCACCAGTCGACCCACGCGGTTATGGCGGAAAACAAGACGGTAACAATCTCTTACAGCCTGGCGATGGGTTTTTTTTGGGTATTCGAAATGGTCTTTGATGATTTTGAAAACAACATCAAAAGAGGGGAGTGTGAATACAAGCATCACCATGCCTTTTTCACCTGGAGCGATTTCAAATCGATCATTGGTGATGGCAAGGCTCCGTGTGAGTTCACGGAACAGTTCCGATTTTCCGTGTTTATGAAATCCGATGGCCGTGTAAAGTTCGGACACACGCTTGTTGGGAAGAATGCTTTTCAGAAAATTGATCATTTCTGAGGGTCTTTGGACCAGAACATGGAAATAGGAACGGGTGAAGCTGAAAATGGTGCTTGAAGATCGTTCTGTTAAAAGCACCGCATCGGCCCTGACACCGTCAGGTTCACTGAGGAAGGCGATGATCATGGGTACAATCCGGGTGTTTGAACGGATACGGCCGATGATGTAAGCCGCTTTCTGTCGGTAAAAAACCGATTCGATGACCTCAATGTAGTCCATACGACTGAATCCGTATTGTTCAATCAGGTGTTTTTCGATCACCCCGGCGATTTTTCTCGCGTCCTCAGTGATGTATTTCAGGTTCAGTTCGTCCTTGTACACATCAAGGATTTTTTCAATCATCCCGCTTGCGGAAACACCGTTTTCAGGAACGAGATGGGACCGGCAGATAAAGCATGTCCGTTCCTGGATCATGGGTATTTTAAAATCCGGTGTGGTGAACTCAATGGAAGGGATCATTCCCACAATGGAAAAGATTTTCCGTGTGATGGAGTTGAAGAACGTTTCAGCAAGCTCCGTGTCGTCACGCAAGGCAACTATATCCCCATAAATGGACTTCATGGCGACACCGATTTTTTCTTGAGCAAGAAATGATCCCATGAGATTTTTCATATTTTCAACTGTTTCACTTACGACCATGGCATAAAGATCCAGTCTTTCAAGGGCATCAGCCCGGCTTCCTGTCCAGTCGAATTCGATGAATCTGAGACGTGCTCTGCCTGTTATTTCAGCGAATCGTCGTCGGTATTCTTCAAATGCATCGAGGATGAGCTGTGCTGCGTAGCGTGGAGCGTCCTCAGCGGTTATTCTGTCCATGGGTAGATCCTTGGTGATTCTGGTTTATATTCAATACCGTTTCCTTAAGGCCGTTGGGGAGGTTCCAAACCTGCCCTGGTCCATGATCTCCTTCAGTATTCTTTTGGCTCACAAGGTTTAAATATGTATCATGAACAAAATGCAAATGATACAGTTTGTCCCAGAAAAGAAACCCTTTTCGTTGACAGTATGCGTTTTAACTTGCTATATTTAAACCATCTTTTATGCATGCAATCACGGCATGGCTTATGCAAATCTTACGCCTACATCATTAATAAAACGTCTTTCACATATAAACAAAAGAA
>JBAZWJ010000045.1:0-49658 GCA_041660385.1 Desulfobacteraceae bacterium
TAACCTGAAACAGTAGTCTGAACAATTAAAAATACTTATCTTCGTAATAAAATATTATTTTATTATTTGACCCGTCGCCCCACATCCGGCAGGAAGACCGCAAACAGGCCAAGGAGCGGAAGTACGGAACAAATTTGATACACAACGTTGATGCCGTGAACATCAGCAAGTTTTCCCAGAACAGCCGCACCGATACCAGCCATCCCGAAAGCAAGCCCAAAAAACATCCCGGACACCATCCCCACTCTTCCGGGAAAAAGTTCCTGGGCGTAAACAAGAATGGCCGGGAAAGCCGATGACAGGATAAGGCCAATAACGAATGTCAAAGGGCCTGTCCAGAATAAGCTAGCGTAAGGCAAAACAAGGGTGAACGGGGCAACGCCGAGAATAGACAGCAGGATTACCCGCTTTCGTCCGAACCGGTCACCCGCATGGCCGCCAAGAATCGTGCCCAAAGCCACACCTGCAAGGAACACGAAAAGATGGACTTGGGCCGATTCTACAGAAAGCTGAAACCTGCTGATCAAGTAAAAAATATAATAGCTGTTCAAACTGGCCATGTAGAAAAATTTTGAAAATATCAGTATAAGAAGAATCATCAGGGGCCGAATCGCTTTTCGCACAGGCCGTTTTACCAGAGTATCCCCCTTATCACCCTTTTTTTCTCCTGCAAGCCGTCTCTTATACCATCCGCCCACCTGCCACAGGACTATCATGGCAAAAAGGGCAACCAAAGCAAACCAGGCAATACTCTGCCGTCCCTGCCGGATAACGATCAAAGCGGCTAGAAGCGGCCCCATGGCAGTTCCCGCATTACCACCCACCTGAAAGATCGACTGAGCCAGACCGTATTTCCCGCCCGAAGCCATCCGTGCCACGCGGGACGATTCGGGATGAAACACCGAAGAACCCATGCCCACCATCGCCACAGCCACAAGAAGCATTGTAAAACCTGGCGCAAGGGCAAGAACGAGCAACCCGATCAATGTACTCCCCATACCGAAACACAAGGAGTAAGGCTGGGGATGGGAATCCGTATAGATTCCCACGGCAGGCTGAAGAAGAGACGCTGTGGTCTGATAAGTCAGTGTAATCAAACCAATCTGCGTAAAATTCAAGGCCAGGCTGTCTTTCAGCAAAGGATAAATTGCCGGAATCAACGACTGAAGCATATCGTTCATGAAATGGGAAAGACCGATGGCTCCCAGGATTTTAAGGCCGAATTTCTCTTTTTCGTCCAACCGGCTGCCGGATGGATCAACACTGGTTTTCATGATATTTCCTTTTAGTGATAATTTTCAACCATACTTCCACATCCGCGATGACTTTTCAATAAAAGTCAAACAACCCATTGCGTATGGCAGCCATTTTTTCCAAATCAATAACCACTCTGCGGTAATCAAGAGACAAAAAGTAAAAGCGGGATGATTAAAAAAAGGATAATAGCTAAAATCTTCTTTTTAAGATATGAATTTTGCAGGTATTAAAGCAGACTGTGGTGATGAAGACATATCAAACCCAGGTAAAACGCATCACCCTAAAACAACGCTACCAAACAAATTCTTCAACGGGTCAGAATGAAACAAGGTGGGTTTATGAAAAAATCAGCGAGACTCATGTGGATCATTGCTATTTTAATGATTCTGTCATCATGTTCAACTGTCACACCGCTGGGCAGAGCCGCGAAAAAAGGAGATATCAAAAAAGTGGAAGCTCTTTTGAAAAAAGGAGCCGATGTGAATGCGGTTATGATGCCAGGGCTTTCTCCGTTACATGAAGCCGTGTTTAATTCCGCTCCCGTGGATATCATCCGCCTTATGGTTGATAAGGGGGCTGATGTAAATAAAACAAGCTGCGGGGACGGCTGGGCTTCAAGTTGTAACTGCGGGACCCCACTGCACATTGCAGCGTGTAAAGGCAACGTCAGTATAGTGAAACTCCTGCTTGAAAAGGGTGCCGATGTTGATTCTGTTGACGGAGGGGGATATACGCCCCTTTCGCTCGCTGCCAGCGGTGGTCAGCAAGCAATCGTAAAACTTCTGATTGAGAAGGGGGCTGAAACAGATAATGCCAAAGGCTTCCTCATATCCAAACAGGAAAACTCTGCCTCACGGATCATCGAACTGGCAGAGAAAGCGACCAAGAAAAAGGCTCCAATTGCACCACCCGCTCCACCTAAACAAGCCCTTTCCATCGTAATCCAATCAGATGTGGATGAACTGCCATCCATCCGTATGAATCAAAACAGCAACGCCTACGCCATTGTCATCGGCATTGAAGATTATCGCCAGAAATTACCCAAAGCTGATTTTGCGCTACAGGATGCCCGGCTTGTCGCTGACTATCTTGTAAAAACCATGGGCTACCCTGAAGAAAATGTGGTTTTGCTGACAAATGACAAAGCCCTTCAAAGTGATATGAACAAATACTTTGAACGCTGGCTGCATAACCATGTGGAACCGGGCGCCACGGTATTTATCTACTATTCCGGCCACGGTGCGCCCGATCCTAAAACCGGCAGCGCTTACCTTGTTCCCTATGACGGCGATCCCTCCTTTATCGCCGAAACCGGGTATTCGCTGACGCGGATGTACGATGCGTTAGGCAAACTCCCGGCCAAAGAGATCATCGTGGCCCTGGATTCCTGCTTTTCAGGTGCCGGAGGAAGATCCGTCATCGCCAAAGGTGCCCGGCCCCTGGTGATGAAACTTCAGAACGACACAGTTCTGTCAGCCAACATGACCGTCCTCTCAGCCTCCGCAGGCGACCAGATCAGTTCCACTTATGATGAAAAAGGCCACGGCCTTTTTACCTATTTTATGCTGAAAGGCATCAAGAACGAAGAGGTGGTGAATCCCGATGGCTCCATCAAAATGGACGACCTGTTCGGATACATCAAACCCCAGGTGGAACGCATCGCCCGGAAACAGTACAACAACGAGCAGACTCCCCAGCTGATGGGCGGAAACAACAGATAGGAAGGTGCCCATGAAAAAAGTTTTTCTTGGAATTTTAGCATATTTTGTTTTTATCTGGTGCATGATCTTGAATGCCCAGGCCGACATGGGCAGAATTTATGTGAGCAACGACGATGTCACGGTCAGTGAAGACGCCCAGAAGGCGATTATCCTGCACAATCTCCGCGAAGAGGTTTTGATTTTAGGGACAGACCTCAAGGCGTCCAAAAAAACCGGGATCATCCGGTTCATCCCCTTTCCGTCTGAACCTTCGCTCAGCCTGGCTCCTGCCGGCGCTTTTGAGAAGGCCGCTGCCATGATAAAAAAATACTGTTTAACCTACCAGCATCTTCAGTATTCGAAAGGCGGTTCTCCAACCGCCACGTCCCAGGGGGTGGAACTGCGTCTGAACAAAAAACTCGGGGCCCATGACCTGACCCTGATCAAAGTCAATGATGTCGCCACCTTCAGGCAGTGGGTGAACCGTTACTTCAAGGCCAGGGGACTTCCTGTGAAACAGACTTACCCCGAAGAAGAGGCCATTGTGGCTGATTATGTAAAACGGGGGCTGGTTTACTTTGTTCTTGATTTCGTTGAGATTTCTCCCGAGCTTCGGTTCATTGAACCAGTGGCCTATACGTTCAAAAGCACGGCCCTTTATTATCCGCTCAAAACATCCAACACCTTTGGAGGCCAGGGAAGCATTGAGCTGGTTGTCATTGCCCCGGCCACCCTATGCTCACCGGGCAACGGTCCGTTTGATGATTACAGCGATGCACTGTACACGGAAGTTCAGCCCAAAACCCCGAGACATTACAACAAGCGGCCCTACTGCCTGAATATTCCGGTCAAGGCAAGCACATCGGCGATTCTCGTCAAAGAAGAACGGGACCTGGAAGCGATTTATCCTCTTGAAGGTGAAGGTTTTTTCAAAGGCCTTGATGCATTTATTCAGGTGATCAGCTACACAGGCGACTATTTCTTCACCGGTGATATCTTTGCGGATCTTTCCACAGCAAAAGCCCGGGCATTGGGCCCCATGGAAGAACAGGACAGCCGCCCGAATCGATTTGAAGACGACCTGTCTCGGCTGGCCAGTGAATTCAATGGAAAAAAATGTTCAATGAAGCCCGAACGCGGACCCTGCAAAGGAAATTTTGAGCGTTACTATTATGACAGCCAAAGCAGGACATGCAAACCGTTTGTCTGGGGTGGCTGTGGAGGTGCCGTTCCCTTTGAAACCATGGAAGAATGCAATAACGCCTGTGGTCCCGCTCTTACCAGCGTTCTGGAAAAAACCGCCGACGTAAAGGATTATCGTGGCATGGAATGGAAGGGGTCATCATCATTTCAGCAGGAAAAATTCACCAAGGTGGTGACGACGGACAAAGAGTGGGCCGATCTCTGGAAACGGGCCTTTGATAAACCAGCCCCTGCCATGGATTTTGAAAGATATGCCGTGGCCTGTGTTTTCCTGGGATATTCCGCTGACTGGCTATATTCCATCGGGTTTGATCAGCCGTTTATCCGGGAGAACAAAAGGGTTATCCCGTATTATCTTGTTGAGCTGATTCTGGAATTATCCGCTCCGTTCAAGGCTCACGGACAGTATCATATGAAGGTTTTTGAAAAGACAAACGACGCTGACCTGATTGTGGAAAAGGTCAGCTCAACACTTGGAATAGGAAGATAGCAAAATGCCGGTTAACAGGCAGAACACTCTTTGAACGATTGACTAAGGGGCTCGGAAAATATTAATTTACCTGGATAGCGCCCGGATTCAGAGGCAGATTTTGCACGGGCTTCGCTCTCAAGACCGCAGGCGTAGTCGACCTACGTTGAGGATCTTGAGAGTGAGGCACGGGCAGAATATGACCTGAAGGCGGGATGCGTGATGGTAAATTAATATTTTCCGAGTCCCTAAATAAGGAGAAAAAATGAAACGATTATCACCCTTAGGGCCTGTCATCCTGTTGGTTTCCGTTTTTTCGATAATTGCTGCCACATCCATGGGTGCCTCTGCTCAAGTACCACTGTCGAGAGAACTCCTTGTGCAGGGAAACACCGCCTTTGCCCTGGAGTTGTTCCGCGAACTCGCTCCAAAGGAAGGCAACCTCTTTTTTTCACCGTACAGTGTTTCAACGGCGCTGGGCATGACTTACGCCGGAGCCCGTGAGAACACGGCAAAAGAGATGGCCGACGTCCTTCATTTTCAGCTGGATCAGGCAAAACTGCATTCCGCTTTCAAGGATCTGAACGGAGAACTGGCTGCCAGCGCACGGAAAAGCGGACAGAAACTGAACATTGCCAATGCGCTTGTGCTCACCGGTGGTGGCGTGGGCGGCGGGTTCAAGGATCTCCTTAAAGCCAACTACGATGCCGAGATTTTTAGAGGTGGACTGGACACGATCAACACCTGGGTCAAGGGGAAAACCGAAGGAAAGATAGACAAGATTCTTGAGGCGCTTGATACCAATTCAGTCTGTGTGCTTCTGAACGCCATCTACTTCAAGGGGATCTGGCACAGTCAATTTATGAAAAACAGCACAACCGATGCGCCGTTCAGTGTGTCGGCAACCAGAAAGACCTCCGTTCCCCTGATGTATCAGAAAAGCGATTTCAAAATCATGGAAGAGAATGATTTCCAGGCTGTCTCCATTCCGTATAAAGGAAACAACCTGTCCATGGTGATCCTTCTGCCCAAGCCTTCAGCTGATCTGGCCGCACTGGAAAAACAGTTAACGCCCCAGATCCTGAACGGCTGGCTGGAAAAACTGGACAGAGAGCGGGTTCAAAAAGTCAGTCTTTACCTGCCAAAATTCAAACTCGAAACCGGCTATGACTTGAAAAACCCATTTCAAAAAATGGGCATGATCGATGCGTTCCAAGAAAATATTGCTGATTTCAGGGGCATGGGATTTCTGAAAAAAGGGGATGTCTGGATAGGGCAGATCAAGCACAAGGCCTTTGTGGAAGTCAACGAGGAAGGCACAGAAGCGGCAGCGGCCACCGCTGTGGAGATGGTCACAAAATCCGTGCAGTATGATCCGATTTTCCGGGCGGATCATCCCTTTTTATTCATCATCCGCGATAACGCGAGCGGTTCCATTCTGTTCTTGGGCAGGATGGTTGATCCGGATAAAAAGTAAACTTTTCAATTCGTTCGGCGCCTTTGTAAGGGAACCTTTGCGTTGCAGGGGCACGGCGCGCCGTGCCATAGGGAGAGACCGCAGATGCCATAGAGCATGCCTGAAAATCAAGCACAGCTATGATTAGCAGGTCGCCGGAGAACCACGTTCATAATCATCGCGGCTCAGTCCGGGTTTTCAGCATTGCCACCTGTTTTTTCTGAAGACCGTCCAGCCAGCGTGCGAGAACGTGTGTTGAAAAGCTGTCATCTCCGGATACGGTTCTTCCATCTTCTTTAAGAGCAGAAAAGGAGGTCATATCCAGCCTGGATGGACTGACAACCAGCAGGTAGATATCCACACTGGCTGAGCCGGGTTCAATGGTGCTTGCCTGAAGAACCTGGCGACCGGATGGATCAGGGTAGATTATCCCGCCTTCTGCCATGGGTTGATTGGCGGCAATGACGCTCACACGGCCATCCGCATACGTATTGAAAATTGAAAAAAATCCAGCCCCACCCGATATAGAAAAAAAGACCTCATCCCCTGTTTTCATTAAAAGAGAGCAAGGAGCCCCGGTCCTATCGCAAAGCCCCAACTTGACGGATTCTGTGACGTACACACCCACGTTCACAAGTTCCGAAACATCAGACACGGGTAGAGATACGCGACCCGCGTGAACGCACCAGATACCGTCCGTAAAAGTCAGACTCAGGGGGATTCGCGTTTCAGGACGTTTTGAACTGTCCAATTTCTGATGGGATGATATCTGCATCACTGTTTCTGCGAAAGAAGAGCTTGTCAGTGCGGGAGACCCAGTAAAAAAGATTTTTTCCCCGGGATATTCCGATGCCAGCGCATCGGCCATCACCAGTTCCGGTGGCCTCAAGTCAACCGAGTATTGCACATAATACCGTTTACCGCAGACAGCCATGTTCAACCGTTTGGCGTTTTTCAGCCGGTGCTGGGACTCCAGTTTCACCTGATGCTTGAAACGACTTTCAGACGTAGAACCGCTGCGTTCGGCCAGAGTCATACTTCGAGATGATACCCATGTGCTGATCTGAGCTGAAATTTCCGACATGGCAGCAGCCGCAGATTCTTCAAGATTTTCACCTTCGCCCACACCAGTTTTGAAACCGTCACGATCACCACTTTCAAAAAACCATGCCGGAGGGTTACAATCCGCAACGGGTGCGTGTTTTTCACAGGCCGTGCCCAGAAATGTCAAACAGATGATACCCAGAACCCCTATCAGCGGATGTTTCGTTTTCCCCATCGTTTCCCCTTGTTCAACAGACCGTAATTAAAGATAAAACGACAATCCTGTTCGATTTAGTTTATATGTTTTGATAAAAACTGACTGAATGTATTGGCGAATTTCGTGGCGTTTTTCCCGCTGAAAGGTGTGGAGCCCTTGGTAATAATGCCGCTGTCCCGGATCTCATGCATCAGGTTCCGCATGGACAGGCAGTCTTTGATGTTTGCCTCGGTGAACAGATCGCCATGATGGTTGATGGCATGGGCTTGTTTTGCGATGGCCCTGTCTGCAAGGGGAATGTCAGCGGTGATGAGTAAATCACCTTCCTCGATCATGTCAGCAATTCGGTGGTCTGCTTCATCAATTCCTGCGCCCACAACCATGGACGTGATGTGCTTTGACGGGCCGATATAGACCGTTTTGTTTGATATGACAAACGTGGGAAGTTTCAGTCTTTCAATGGCCCGGAGCACAATGGGTTTCAGAAGATTAGGAAATGCGTCGCCGTCAATGAACAGTCTCATCCTAAAATCTCTTTGACCCGGCCCACCGCACCATCGGTCAGTCGTACTTTGATTCCATGGGTGTGGGTGGGTGATTTTGTCAGGATATCTTTGACAATACCTTTGGTTAATGCCCCGCTTCTCTGATCTTTCTTTAATACAATGTTGACCGTGAGGCCCGGCTTGATCGCTGATCTGTTTTGTCCATCCATCATTTTTTTCCACTCCAAAAAAAGTAATCCGATTCTTTTTTTGAAATACCACGGATCAGACATTTCATGTTACTAAAAAAAATATGCGATTCTCCTGACATTATTTCCCGTTGAAAATTCTACCGTATAATTATAGATTACAATTCAAATTCTAATTTCGGCCGAACCAACCATGATGAACTCGTAAAAAGTAGCCTGATTGCTATGGAAAAAGGACTCATACACCATGCCTGATGATATACGCTGGAAACAAAGACTGGACAATTATTCCAAAGCATTGCGGCAGCTCACCCGATTTATTGAAAAAGGTGAACTGAATGAACTGGAACAGCAGGGCTTGATTCAAAGCTTTGAATACACATACGAATTGGCCTGGAACACCATCAAGGACTTTTTCGAAACCCAGGGTGAAAGCGGTATCTTAGGGAGCCGGGATGCCTTCCGCCTGGCATTCAAACGTGGGCTAATTGAAAATGGTGAAATCTGGATGGAAATGATCAAAAGCAGAATTCAAACCAGCCATACCTATAACGAAGATATTGCAGAAGACATAGCCACACGTATTGTGAACCAGTACTACGAGGAATTCATCCGCCTGCACAAACGGCTTGAAATATTGAGTCTGGAGCCATGAACGTTGCCCCATTCGGATTGCCTTTAGCAGCCGCAGAAAAAATAAAAACCGTATTTGCCCGCCACCCGCAGGTGGACAAGGCTGTGTTATACGGGTCACGAGCCAAAGGGAATTACAAGAACGGCTCGGATATTGATCTGACACTTTATGGCTATGGACTTAACCAGAATATTCTTCTGAAAATTATCGGCGAACTGGACGACCTCCTTTTGCCCTGGATGATCGACCTCTCGATTTTTTCAACCCTTGATCATGTCAAATTGCGTGAACATATTGAACGGGTCGGCGTCATTTTCTATGAACGATCAATACTCGGTCACTGAAATATCCGACATGCTCGGTTTCTCAGAACCCTGCACTTTTCGAAGAACCTTCAAACGGTGGACAGGCCCCCCCCGGTCAGTTCAGATAAAACAACGATAACGAAGAACTTTGCAGAGTCACTATCCCTATTCCCCACCGCCTGAAGCTTCTTTCGTATGAATCGAAATTCTTAGACCCGATCAGGCTGCCTTGGCTGCGGCAAGTTTCCCAAGGAATTTCACAATACTCTGAATGCAGAACACAAAGATTCCGCCACCGACAACCATGATGGCCACCAGAATAAACGGATTGGCCGGTTCGGGAGTCTTCATGTATGTGGCTGTGAAAAGAAAAGCCATGAACGCGTAGTTATTGAAAAGAACCGGGATGCCTTCCCCCAGAACGATGATGAGGAATACAAAGAAAAGAATGTAGATCAGGATGGATGTAAACTGGGCCAGCCCAAGTCCCATAAGAAGACCCACAACGATTTTAACTGCAATGATATTGAGAATGCCAAACGGCCCTCCCACCAGCATGGCCGGAACCTGTTTCATATCCATGTGGCCCACAAAAAAGAAAATCATGATAAAAAAGGCGGGCCATGCCGGTAAGTGCAGGAGGTGGAGGACGATTTCGCCAACGGCGATGAGCACAAGTAAGATAGCACCGAATACAAGCCTGTCTTTGCTGACTTTAATCATTTGCAACTCTCCTTTGATCATTGAATTATTGGATTATGGATCAGATGCAACGCTGTTTGCATGGAATAACAGTGTTCACAACTGAAATGTCTTGTCAACAAAAATGATTAACATCGATTAGATTTATGCTGTTCATCAGGCGGGTTAAGCCGGAAAGCTCAGGGGTTTAGAGCTTCCCGGCTTAAAGTGCCCGTTTGAAAGAGGAAAGGAGAAGTGATGAAGTAACGCTTTTATATTATCGCTGCGAAGCAAAGGGTGATCTTCGCTGGCGTTTCTTCCTTGCTCGTCCCGAGGATACCGGGAATGGGGTTGCCGTTTTATTTACCCATCCCCGGTACGTCCCCGGTTGGAGGAGAGGAGACTCTATAACTGCTCGTGCTGTCTTTGTTCGGAGATTTTTTCTTTTTGAAGAACCCAGACTGCATCGTCGACAGACTAAATAGCAAGCCGTATGCCATCTTCGGCACAAAAAAGCATCAAAACCGTAATAGTTTGTTATCATGAAATATAATAATTCATACCCCCCCAAAATCCAGGTTGAGTCCCTAAATTATGTTTTCCTGCCGAACCAGCCCTGGTTCTTTTTTACCCGAAACGTGTTTTTTTCCAGTATCCACTGGATAGAACGGAGCCAGCGAATGAAAAATCGGATAAGCAAGGCCCATAACCGGCTTAATTTTATCGCTTATGGGAACCTGGCCCGCTGTTCCGTCCCTGCTCTTCTTTCCATTCGGCTTCTTCATGGTGGCCCTGTTAGACCTCCGGGCCCTTTGCTCCGGTTTTGTCCGGCTCAGGGCGTGACATAAAAAAAGAATTGACAGGCGACATCTGTATCCCTATATTCCTTTTTAACGATATGGAGGCGCTATGAAAAAAATGGTCAAAGTAATGAAAGCCCTGTCAGACCCTAACCGTCTGCGGATCATGAAAATTCTATCCACAAAAACCATGTGTGTGTGCGAATTGCAGTACACCCTTTCCCTGGCTCAGAGTTCAATTTCCAAGCATTTGAAAATCCTTGAAGAAGCGGATCTGGTGACGTCACGAAAAGACGGGCTCTGGGTAAACTATTCCATATCAAAAACACCTGAAAATCCCTATGCCAAAGACATGCTGGAAACACTTGAAACATGGCTAGAAAAAGCGTCTGGTTTTGATGACATCATGTTCAAGGCCTTAACGGCGGATCGTCAGATACTCACACGGAATTAATTTTTTTTGGGCTTTTATATCGCCAAATTGGCATATAGTGTTTTAAAAAACAAAAAGGGGAATGGAAAAATGAAAGAACGGTACAAACTCCTCATACTGATTCTGGTTTTTATTGGCTGCTATTACATTCCATGGGACCACACCCTGATAAGGCAATCGGGCCTGGAAGCGTTCATGATGCTTCAGGATTACGCCAGACTTCATGTTCTCACCTGTCTTATTCCGGCGTTTTTCATCGCTGGTGCCATTGCGGTTTTCGTGTCCCAGGCGTCGGTGTTGAAATACTTCGGAGCTGAGGCAAAAAAGATCCTATCTTATTCGGTGGCCTCGGTTTCAGGAGGTATTCTTGCGGTCTGTTCCTGCACGGTGCTGCCTCTTTTTGCAGGGATCTACACACGCGGCGCCGGAATCGGACCTGCCACGGCTTTTCTTTACTCCGGCCCGGCCATCAATGTTCTGGCCATCACCATGACAGCCCAAATCCTGGGCTGGAAGCTCGGCCTTGCACGGGCCGTGGGGGCCGTGATTTTTTCCATCGTCACCGGACTGCTCATGGCGTTTATCTTCAGAAAAGATGATGCGGCACGAACCACAGGCAAGATCTATGTTCCGGAAAGTGAGGATGCGCGAACCCTTCTTCAGGATTCGCTGTTCATTTTAAGCCTTGTGCTGATCCTGATCTTTGCAGCATTTGCCCGTCCGGCGGCTGGCGCAGGGGCCATCTGGCAGACGATCTTTGCCTACAAATGGATCATCACCGGAGTCCTTCTCGTTTCCATGGGGATCATGCTGAAATCCTGGTTCAAGAAAGATGAGATCACAAACTGGACCGATTCCACCTGGGGCTTTATGAAACAGGTGTTTCCTCTGCTGGCCGCAGGTGTGCTTGTTTCAGGGTTTCTTCTGGGACGCCCCGGTCATCCGGCATTGATTCCCGAGCATTATATCCAGAGTCTTGTAGGCGGAAATTCATTGTGGTCCAACTTCTTTGCCTCCGTTTCAGGCGCTCTGATGTATTTCGCCACATTGACCGAAGTGCCCATTCTTCAGGGGCTTCTTGGTTCAGGCATGGGCCAGGGACCCGCGCTGGCCCTTCTTCTCGCGGGACCGGCTCTTTCATTGCCCAGTATGATCGTGCTTGCAGGGATCATGGGGCCAAAAAAAACAGCCGTCTATTGCAGCATCATTGTAGTGATGTCAACCCTCGCCGGAATGATCTACGGTTCAATTGTCGGATGATACCGAGGGATATAAAGGAACGGGTATGAACGCGAACGATATCAGTCAAATCAAGGTGGGGCCAAACAAAATCGGTATCATTGGCTTAAAACAGGCGCTTACGGAACTGGCCAGAATCAGCGAAAGTATGACGGAAGGCCAGATCAAACAGCATTTGGTGGAAAGCCTGGGCAAAAAAAATTACATCAGTTCCAATGCCAAAGACCGATACGAAGCGGCCTTTTACCGGGAATTCTGCCGTTTTACCGGAAAGCCCGTTGAACCGGACCATGAACCAGGCGTCATCGAGATCAAAGTTCTGGGTCAGGGATGCAGCAGGTGCGATCAGTTGGAGCACGATGTCATCGCGATTGTGGCTGAAATGAACATCCCGGCAGACGTCGAACATGTGAGGGATATTAAAGCCATTGCCGAATACGGAGTGATGGGATCTCCCGCCCTGGTGATCAACGGCCAGGTCAAGGTTGTGGGAACCGTTCCCGGAAAAGCGAAAATCAAGATCTGGATCGGTGAAGTCGCTGAAAAACACAAAACAAACAAATGAAAGGAGTCAACCATGGATATTAAAGTACTGGGGCCAGGCTGCCCCAAATGCGAAAAAACCGCTGCTGTCATCAAAGAAGTGCTCGCAGAAACCGGAACCGACGCTCAAATGGAAAAGGTCTCCGACCTGATGAAGATAGCCGGATACGGTGTTTTCGGAACCCCGGCGGTGGTGGTGGACGGTGAAGTGAAAAGCGTGGGCAAAATCCCCACCAAAGACGACGTAAAAAAGTGGATCAATAAATAAGGAGATCAATAAATAAGGAGATCAAAACATGTCAAACGATTGTTGCAATGGAAGCAGTCAGGTTATGATTCTGGCTTGTTCCGGTGCGTCCAATGTGGGTCAGCTCAGCAACCAGGCTGCTGTTGAACTGACACAGGAAGGTGTGGGCAATATGTTCTGTCTGGCCGGAATCGGTGGGCTGCTTGGGGGCTTTGTTCAATCTGCCAAGGATACTGAAACAATAGTGGTGATGGACGGATGCGCTATCGGATGTGCAAAGGCCATTTTTAATAACGCGGGAATTCCCCTTAAAAATCATCTTGTTCTCACCGACCTTGGTATCGAAAAAAACAAGAATTTCAAGCTGGATCCCAAGGACGTCGATAAAGTGAAAATCGCTGTAAAGGACCTTGTCAAAAAATAGAAACAAATTAACCATATAAGTAACAGGAACCGAAATCATGAAAAAGAGAACAACCGGTATCATCGCAGGGATTGTCAGTGTGGTGTTCGTGTGCGTCGCAGCTTATTCCGCTGAAATGGTGAAAGACTTCAATAAAATTCCGGCCAAAGGTACGGTGACAATGATCGACCTTGGAGCCAAAAAATGCATTCCGTGCAAAATGATGGCTCCGATCATGGAAAAACTTGAAAAAGTCTATAAAGGGAAAGCGGACATCGTGTTCATCGACGTGTGGGAGAATAATGAACAGGGCGGACGCTTTCGCATAAACAGCATTCCCACACAGATCTTTTTCGATAAGACTGGAAAAGAAGTGTACCGTCATAGCGGATTCATGGATGAAGAATCCATCATTAAACAGCTGACCAGCATGGGAGTGCCTGCTCCTGGCAAAGATCCTAAGAAAAAAGGATAGAAAACCATGGATTCATTCTTCATCACCGTTAACCAATGGATCACCAGCGGCACTATTTTCGCCGCCCTCGGCTGTTTTGTCTGGGGGCTTATCAGCGTGCTTTTAAGTCCCTGCCATTTGGCGTCCATTCCCCTGATCATCGCCTATGTGGGTGGGCAGGAAAATGCGGTGAAACCCAAGCAGGCCGGGGTTTATGCCCTTGCCTTTTCAACCGGTCTTTTCATCACCATTGCCGTGATCGGTGTGGTTTGCGCCATGCTTGGCAGGATGATGGGGGATGTGGGCATCTATTTCCAGGTGCTGGTGGGAATCATTTTAATCTGGGTGGCCCTGGGGATGCTGGGTGTTGAAAGCTGCTCGATGTCCGGCAGCCTTCTTTACCGTCTGAAAGTCAGAGGCGTGGTCGGCGCTTTTATTCTCGGCCTTGCCTATGGCGTGCTTTCCGGCTCCTGCACCTTCGGGTTCATCGCTCCGATTCTGGCCATTGTCACGGTTCAGGCCAAGGTGGTGACGGGCGTCCTCCTCATCATTCTTTTTGCTTTGGGTCACTGCCTGCCCATTGTGGTTGCAGGCAGTTCCACGGCTTTAGTAAGGCGGATTCTTGAAAACAGTGCCTGGCAGAGCACCGGAATCTGGTTCAGAAAAGGGGCGGGGATCGTCATTGTGCTTCTGGGGTTATACTTTATCGTGAATCCCTTCCTCAACAAGGTATGAAAGGAGAACCGCCATGCTGCTTGAACGTTACCGTCTCGAAATCTTCAACTCCAAATGCCAGCCCGGAGCCATGGGCGTTCACTGTTTCGCCCATCTGGAGCAGGATGTGAGCTGCGCCCTGCCCTACCTCAATACGACCTTAGGTGGATTCGAGTACCTGAAAGATCCGCCGTCGGTGACCTTCAAAGCGCAGGGCAAACTGATCACGGTTCACGGTAATAAAATCGCCGTGAACGCTCTGCGAGATGAAGAAGAAGCAACGAAAATCGTGGAATGGCTCAAACGTGAAATCAACGAGGCCTGGGCGGCAAAAGACAACATCACCCCTTCCACCGAAAGCATGCCTCGTCCCAAAGTCATCGAAATCCTGAAACGTCTTCCCAATAAGACCGGGTGTCGACTGTGCAAGGAACCCACCTGTATGGTGTTCGCCACCCGGATTGCCGAAGGTGCCAAAGGCCCGGAAGACTGCCCTGTTCTTGACGATGCGGCCAGAGAAAAACTTTCGGACTACATGAAACCGTTCAACATCACCATCTGAGGGGTATAAAGGAAATAATTAAGTGAAAATTGATAAAGCGATTCTTGAAAAGGCGGCCATGTGCAAATTCGTTGACCCGATAACAGGTCTTCCACCACAAGACGAAATTTCTTTATCTGCGCTGCTTTCGATATATCACCAACAAGGACGAATAGGGTGGAATAAAGTTCAACTACTCATGCCCTATTGCACAGATTCCACAACAATTGCGTCGGAAGTTCTGAAACCTTCGGGAAGCTTTAGTTCAGAGTATCCTCTATTCTGGAGAACAAATGAAGAACTGAATGCTCGCGGCGGTATGCGGCCGGATTTTATTTATATTTCTCCTGATCTAAGAATTGTGGCACTAATTGAAAACAAGATAGGGGCAAATGACACACATAAAGATGATTCTTATGGCGGCCAATTTGGTCGATATATTAAGTATCTTATGGAGTCCAATATCGCTGAACCTTACATGATACTCATTACGTCTCAATTTTTTCTATCCAAGTCTCCACCGTGGTATGCAACAGAGCTTCAGCATGCAGTGAATATTCAGCAATCGGAAGGCAAGATAAAAACACGAATTATCGTATGGGAAGATATCCTTGAGGCGTTTTCATAACGGCCCCTCACCCGATTGATTCATAGAAACTAAAACATTAAAAACATGGAGAAACCCATGACACCCCAGGTGTTTATCAAAAAACAAAACCTCTTTCGGATCGTGTTTCCTCTGTTTTTTCTCTGGCTTAGCCCGTTGCCGGTCAAAGCCGAAACCCTTTCCATAGGCACCTGTTTAACGGAAGCGCTTTCAAAAAACCCTGCGGTCAAGGAAGGAGAACTTGCCCTTGACGCCAGCGAAAAAGGGGTGCTAAGTGCCCGGCTCCGGCATCTGCCCAAACTTTCCATAGACGGGAATTACACCCGGCGTGAAGAGACGGTTCCCTATATTCCAGCCAAATCAACCACCGTTCCGGCTCATTTCAGTGATGAATTCGGGTCGCTCCAGGCGGTTCTTTCGATCCCTCTCTATCAGGGCGGCCAGATCAGCAACAACGTGACGATCGCCGGAATCAAAAAGGATCTCATCCACAACGCCTTCACCATGACAAAGAACGAAATCATTGCCAACGTCGTGAACACATACAATAAACTGCTTCATCTGAAACAGCTTGAAAAAGCGTCCGACGCATCGGTTAACGCCCTTGAGCGACAATACGCAAACACGTCCATGATGCTCGATATCGGGCGTATCGCCAGGGTGGATTTTCTGAAAGTGGATGTCCAGCTTGCCGGTGAAAAACAGCGACTTGCCACCTTGAGGGAAGGAATCGCCTCGTCTTCCGAGACCCTTGCCTACCTTCTGGGCCGTGATGTGGGATCGGGCCAAAACCTTCCTGAACCCCAAGGAACGCTCATCGCACAACCCTTTCAGCCGGATTTTGAAACAGGTGTGGCTTTGGCCAAAGGTCATCGACCCGAATACCTGATGGCTGAAAACAGCGTGAGGGAATCGGAACTTAACGTGAAAAACGTCAAGGGAAAGCTTTTACCCAGTGTGTCGGCTTTTGGCGGCTACATGGACCAGAAAGGGTTCGAGCCGTCGTACAGTGAGTCAAGCTGGTTTGCCGGAATCAATGTCTCGGTTCCTCTTTTTGAAGGGCCGCTTTACGCCGATATCGCCCGTGAAAAAATCCTGAACGAAAAAGCAAAAATCCATCTTAAAGGCGTGGACAACCAGATCCGGCTTGATATCCGAAATGCGTTGTCCGCCCTTTCCGACAGCAGGGAACGGGTCGGTACATCGGAGAAAGCCGTGGCCCAGGCAGAGGAATCCTTTAAAATCGAAGGCGAAAAATACACAAGCGGAGCCGGAGCCATGGTGGAGTATCTCTTGTCCCAGGCCGCTTACTTTACAGCTTCGGCGAATTACGCCCAGGCTCTTTACGACTATAACGCGGCCATGGTTTCATACAGAAGGGCCACGGGCTCCATGGAGGAATACCTGAAATGAAAAAAAAGATTATTGTTGGCATCATCGTTGTGGCCCTTGCTCTAATCGGAATCATGCTGGTCAAAAACAAGCAGAAAGAAATCGCCAGTCTCCCCAAAGCCCAGCCCCAGCCCGTTTCCGTAAGAACAGCCCAGGCTGAAAAAGGTGCCCTTGAAATGCTTTCCCGCCAGATCGGAGAAGTTCAGCCCTCGATTAAAACCGATGTGGCGGCGAGAATCACCGGTTATATCCTTACCTTTTCCAAACGGGAAGGAGACAACGTTAATAAAGGGGAAACGCTGGCCACCCTGGATGATCGCGAACTGGCCGACCGGGCCGCCGTATCGGAAGCCGAAATTTCAGGGGGCAGACAGAAGCTGACCGGGGCGAAAAGCGCCTATGAAACCCAGCGTTCCGTGACAGAACGGGATCAAAAGCTTTTTAACATGGGCGGCATTTCAAAAGAAGCTCTGGAACGTTCCAGATCAACCCTTGAAAATGTCAAATCGTCGATGAACGCCTTGGCCGCCAGCGTAAAAGGGCTTGAGAAAAACGCCTCAGCCGCAAAACTTCAAACGGATTACGCCCGTGTGAAAGCCCCGTTTTCAGGCATCATCACCCGAAGGTATATGGAACCGGGCGATCTTGCCGTTCCGGGCAAGGCGATTCTCGCCCTGGAACAGACCGAGCCGGTCAAGGTGGTGGTCCAGATTCCCCAGGAACTCATGGGTAAAGTCCGACAAGGCGCAAGGGTTTACCTGGTCAATGCTGATAAACGGTTGGCGGTTTCCGTCACCCGCGTGTATCCGGCCCTGGGAAAAAATCTTATGGGCGGTGTTGAAATTGTCCTTGCAAAAAGCCCCTTCGGTCTTCCATCCGGTTCAACGGTCACGGTGGATCTTGTCACCGGCAACATGAAAGGAACCCTTATTCCTGAAAATGCCCTGGTCCATACGGACAAAGGCCATTTTGTTTTTCTTGTGGAAAACGGAGGGAAAATCAGGGTGAAAACCGTGTCATTTTTAGGATCGAACCAGGGAAAAGCCGTCATATCGGATGAGCTTCCCCAGGGCGCGCATCTTGCCACAGGTCAGGAAAACCGACTGATGACCTTAACGAACGGAACCTTCGTCACCACAGCCGGAGGCCGGGAATGAGCATCGTCCGGAGTTACATCGAAAAACCCCATCTGATCCTGTCCTTTGTGATCCTTTTGTCCGTGGTGGGCATCCTCGGATACAAAAAAATGCCGTTCAACCTTTTTCCTGACACGGACCAGCCCCAGATCAGCGTGGTCACAGTGATGCCCGGTGCGTCAGCAGCAGATATCCATGCCGACATCACCCGTTTGATCGAAAAGGAAATGTCCACTCTGGATCTGGTCTCTAAAGTCACATCCACCTCCAAAGACGAGGTTTCCGTTGTTCTGGCAGAATTCGAATACGCCAAAGGCCTGGATGCGGCAGCCACGGATGCGGCCAACGCCCTCAGTAAAATTTCGGCCCGGCTTCCCCAGGGTACACGGCCCCCTCAGGTGTTCAAGATCAGCCAGGCCACCCAGCCCACCATGACCCTCGCCCTTTCCCCGAAAGAGGGTCAGCCAGCAGATCTTAAAAAAATCAGGGAACTAGCCGACAACCAGATCAAGGAAGAGCTTTTAAGGTTTCCCGACATCGGGAACGTGGAAGTGTTCGGCGGATTTCAGACTGAAGTGCTGGTGACCGTTAACCCGGTCAAACTCACGCGGTACGGCATCGGCATTACGGACATCATGGCCGCTGTTTACGCCCAGAATCAGAACATCCCTCAAGGTGTGATCATCAAAAAAGAAGGCCAGTACCTGTTCAAAACTATAGGGGCGGCAGACAAGGTAAAGGATCTGGCCGGTCTGGTGGTGGCGAAAAGGGACACGGGCATCGTTCATTTAAGCGATGTGGCCACGGTGGGAAAATCCGTTCAGGAACCCCAGTCCGCCTACCACGGCAACGGGGTAAGGGCCATCGGCATCAATATCCTGAGAAACCAGAACGGCCATACCCTGGACGCGATCAAAGCCACCGAAGACCATATTCCGAAACTTCTCGCCAAATACCCGTTCATCGATTTCCAGATCAGCTACACCCAGAAAGACCTTATCGAACTCAGCGTGGAAAACATGCTGGCAGCCCTCAAAGAAGCGATCATCGTCACCGTGATCGTGATTTTTCTTTTCCTTGGAAACATCCGGTCCATGATACTTTGCGCCATTTCCATTCCTTTCACCTACCTCATCACCTTTGCCGTGATGTGGATGACCGGATTCGAGTTTCACATGGTGACCCTGACGGGCGTGATTCTCGCCGTGGGCATGCTGCTTGACGACGCCATTGTGGTGATCGAAAACATCGAACGTCATTACAGGACCGAAGGCAAAGATCTGAAACAACTGGTGGCAGGCGGAACAGAAGAAGTGATGCTGGCCATCTTTTCAGGGACATACGCCACCATCGTCGTGCTTCTCCCCATAATTTTCATCGGTGGCTATGTTCAGACGGTTCTGCGGCCTCTTTCCCTTTCACTGACCATCGCGCTTGTGGCCTCGTACATCGTGTCTGTCACCATCATCCCCATTTTCGCGCCATACATCTTGAAGGCCAGCCACCACAACAGCCGCTTCGAATCCCTGGTGAGTCGTGGCAGCGACCGGTTCGTCAATTCCATCCGTGATTTTTTCGCTGGACTTCTCGATACGGCTTTGAAACACCGCCTTCTGTTTGTGGTTCTGGCATTCATGCTGATGGTGGTCAGCGGAAAGTTTGTCAAACCCCTGATCGGTCAGGATGTTCAACCCGCCATGGATACCGGCATCATCAAAATCAACTTCGAAGCCGATGCCAATGCGTCGCTGGCCGTGACAGACGCCGTGGTCTCAAAGATGGAGGCCGTCATCAAACGTCAGGAAGGCGTGATGTCCATCAGCGCAACCGTCGGTTCCGAACCGTCGGTGGTGTCCTTCGGCAGCGGCAAAAATCCCCAGCAGGGCAACATGACCGTGAACCTTGTGGACCGGTATCACCGGAAGCAAAGCATCTGGGACGTGGAACGGTCCATGCGCGAAGGCTTTCTGGCCATCCCCGGCCTTAAATCCGTGGATGTGTACGATTTTGGAGCCACAGCCATGTCCAGCGTGAAAGCCACGGTGGATGTGATGGTCACCGGGCCGGACCCCAAAGTCCTTCACAGTCTGGCAACGGATGTGAAAAAACGCCTCGAACAGGTGGGCGGTCTGAAATCCGTGTCCCTGTCCTGGGGCATGGACAAAAAGGAAATGGTGTTCACGGTGGACCGGGAACGCTGCGCCTATTACGGAATTTCCCCCAAAGAGATCGCAGCCCAGGTTCAGGCCGCTGTTCAGGGCGGCGTCGCGTCCGTGTTCCGGGTGGCCAACGAAGATGGCTTTCCCGTTCGGATACGCCTTGAGGAACCAGCGAGAAACGACATGGCCGCCATCGAATCGTTCCGTATTCACACAGCCGCAGGCGACATTCCCCTGTCCCTTCTGGGCAGCGTCTCAACCGCCTATGTGCCATCCATTCTCACACGGCAGGACATGGAGAACAGCATCGAGGTTCTGGGATACCGGGAAAAAGCGGCCCTGTCCCATATCATGGACAATGTCCAGAAATCGCTCAAAGGAATGAAACTTCCGCCGGGCTACAGGTTATCCCAGGAAGGTGACGCCAAAAAAGGCAAAGAAAACTTCGCAGCCCTCACCTCGGCCCTGGCCATCGGCATGGTTCTTCTCTATTTTTCTCTGATTCCGGCGTTCCGGTCTTTCATTCATCCGCTCACCATCATGACGGCCATTCCCCTGGCCGCCATCGGGGCCATCTGGTCCCTTCTGATCACCGGAAAACACCAGTCCACCGCCGCGTTCATGGGCATGATTCTTCTGGCGGGGATCGTGGTGAAAAACTCCATTCTTCTCATCGACTTCATCGAAATCGCCAAGGAGAAAGGGGCGAGCACCTTGGATGCCCTCAAGGAAAGCGTCCGGGTGAGAACACGGCCCATCCTGATGACCGCTTTCGGAACGGCGGTGGGCATGGTTCCTATCGCTCTGGAACGGGCCATCGGCCTTGAACGGCTTTCGCCACTGGCCGTTGTCGCCATCGGGGGCCTTATGGTTTCTACGTTTTTAACTCTGGTTTACGTGCCGATTTTTTACACGTTGTTCGAGGACGCCGTGAATGGCGTCAAACGGTTCTGGACAGGCGGTTCGAAGATTGAAAAAACAAAGGAATAGACGTGTTATATAGAAGGCGCATCAATGAAGGATCTGATATGCTATTGTTTTGGTTACACGGTGCTGAATATCGAACAGGATATAGCGGAAAACGGCAGATCCACACTTATGGAACGGATTGTGGAGGAAAAAAGAAAGAATGATACAATCCACGTCGAATCCCAACGGGATTCCGTATCATAGCCCAGGGTTGCGGCAACGCCGCTACCCTGGGATCACCGGCGAACATCCCCCCAACCCCAAAGGGGTTGCGTCCGGATGTTGGTGATTCATGGGAATGTTACGCAACCCCGTTGGGGTTGAAAATCATCATTTAAAATGTCCCAGGGTAGCGGCTTTCACCGCAACCCTGGGCTTTATGACGAAGCCCCGTTGGGGCAAAAAAACTGATTTTTGCTTTTAGCCTGGCGGCTATGCCCTGCCGGGGGCCACAAACTTTTCAAAAGTTTGACAAACATGTTTTTTAGGGGACAAGGAGAATGTATGGGCCACGACCATGATCATGGAGACACCACAGGCAAGCGGCTTTTAATTTCCATGGTGATCAATTTATTAATCCCCATGGCGCAAATCGTCGGCGGAATGGTTGCGGGAAGTATGGCGCTCATCTCTGACGCGATCCACAACTTGAGCGATTTCACGGCGCTTATGATCGCCTATTTCGCCCATCTTTTGGGCAAAAGAAAACCGACGCCGCTTCACACGTTCGGTCTTGTCCGGCTTGAAATCGTCGCGGCTGCGGTAAACGCGGCCCTTCTTGGTGGCACAGCCGTTTTCATCGCCATCGAAGCGGTTAAAAGGTTGTCCCATCCCTCTCCGGTCGATACGAAAATTGTTGCCATTCTCGCGTTTGTGGGCATTTTGGGAAACGGTTTTTCCGCGCTTCTTCTCCACGAGAACTCCGAAAACAACCTGAACGTTCGCGGTGCGTTTCTCCATATGTTGGGGGATCTGATGACATCCGTGGTTGTTCTTTTCGGAGCCGCCGTGATGTATTTCAAACCCTGGTTCTGGGTCGATCCTGTTTTAAGCTTAATGATTGTGGTTTACATCGGAATAAACTGTCTTCTGCTTTTGAAAGAAGCGGTCCATGTCTTGATGGACGGAACACCCCTGGGTCTTGATGTGATGGCGATCAAGGAAAAAGTTGAAGCTCTTACCGGCGTAACGGGCATTCACCATCTCCACACATGGCTCATTGGGGGCGATGTGATCGCCTTGACCTGCCATGTCGTTGTTCCGGATCAGCCTGTCAGTGCGACGGAAACGCTGTCCCATGCGATCCGTGAAACCCTTGAGACCGGATTTAACGTCAAGCACACGGTTTTTCAATTCGAATCAAAACCCTGCGGAAACGGCGAGCTTATTTGCCGGTCCCCTGTCGAACAAGATCATGACGGGTATGCATGCGATCAGGGGTAAGATGATTTTTTATGAATTCTAACGCGACAGGGATAATACCGTAAAAAATGACATAAGGTTTTATCGTCACTTATTTTATAAAATTCAAACTGAAAGGACTTAAATCATGATTCTCGACATTACACCCGAAGAACTGATGAAAATGAAAGGCGTTTTGCTGGATGCGGATGGGAAAGAAGCTCTTGCTCTCATCAAAGAATTCGTGAAACGGATCGATCAACAGAAACAATCGGGCATGAAATCACACCTTGACGGGTGATTCATGATTACTTTAAAAATGCTGGTAATTATGATGAAACGTAAACCAAGAATCATACTTTTCTTTTTCACCGTGCTGTTCCTGTTCTCCGGCTTCGGGTCAGTCCATTCGGCGAATGCACCTGATGATAAAGTCGTCGTGTACTACTTTCACCGGACGATAAGATGCCATTCCTGCAATCTTCTTGAGGAAATCACCCGTGAAACGGTACGCCTGTGTTTTGAACGAGAGGCGGCAAAAGGATCGGTCGAATTGAAGATCGTCAACATGGACGATCCCGATAAGGCCCATTACATCAAGTATTTCAAGCTGCCCTATCAATCCATCGTCCTTGAAAAACGGGAAAAAGGAACGGTGAAAACCTGGAAAAGGCTGGATAAAGTCTGGGACCACCTGAACGAACAGCATAAAATGATCGTTTATATCGAATCTGAAATCAAAAAGCTGTTGAGCAAGAGCTAAATAAAGTATCTGCCAATATGCTCCATAAAACTGAAGGCTTAATAAAGGAGATTAAAAAAAATGCGTGAAGAAGAGAACAAGAATGAAACGCCCGCATGCAGTCCCGGATGCGGCTGCAACGAAAAACCCAATAAAGGCCGTGGGACATCCTTTGTGAGCGGTGATATCACCAATGATAAACTGATGCAGGCCTTTGCAAAGGCGATGAATGCCGGAGGCGGTTGTTGCTCGTCTAAAAGAAAAAAATAACAGGGGAGGTAGCTGAAACGATCTCCAATGAAAAGGAAAGACGATATATGAAAAATGAAACAAAAAACGATCAACCATCATGCGTAGGTGAAAATTGCGAAATTGCTGGAAAGAACTCCTTTTTCTCCAGATACATTCTGGGCAGCGTTTTGATGATCGTGATATGGTGGTTGATCTACAGTCGGCTTGCTGTTTTTTCTGATGCTTTCACAGGACTTCTGGCCCGGCTTTCCGGTTTTTCAGCCCAAAGCCATCTGGGGCGTGCCGTCTCCTTTTTCGTATATGAAACCCCGAAAGTCCTGATGCTGCTCACCCTTGTGGTTTTCGGCGTGGGCATCGTCCGTTCGTTCTTCTCGCCTGAGCGCACCCGTGCCATTCTTGCTGGGAAGCGTGAATCCGTAGGTAATGTGCTGGCCGCCATGCTGGGCATTGTCACCCCGTTTTGCTCCTGTTCAGCCGTGCCCCTTTTTCTGGGTTTCGTGACCACGGGAGTGCCTCTGGGAGTAACATTCTCCTTTCTAATTTCCGCTCCCATGGTCAATGAAATTGCCCTGGTTCTTCTGTTCGGGCTGTTCGGATGGAAGGTGGCGGCGATTTACCTGGGAACGGGGCTTTTTATCGCCATCATTTCCGGCTGGGTCATCGGGCGCTTGAAAATGGAAAAGCATCTGGAAGACTGGGTCTATAAGATCCAGGCCGGGGCTGTAAGCATGGACGATGGGCCGGGAAACTGGGATGAAAGGATTCGCTACGGCATCGAGGCTGTGCGTGATATCGTCGGGAAAGTCTGGATTTACGTCATTCTGGGTATTGCGGTGGGTGCCGGAATTCACGGTTATGTCCCCGAAGGGTTCATGGCCTCGTTCATGGGAAAATCAGCCTGGTGGTCCGTGCCCTTGTCGGTTGTGATCGGCATCCCCATGTACTCCAACGCCGCAGGCATCATCCCCATTGTCCAGGCTCTTCTTGGAAAAGGCGCGGCCCTTGGAACGGTGCTGGCGTTCATGATGTCGGTGATCGCCCTGTCTCTTCCCGAAATGATCATTCTTCGGAAAGTCTTGAAACCCCGGTTGATTGCGGTTTTTATCGGCGTGGTGGGAACGGGGATCATGATAGTAGGCTATCTGTTCAATATGATTCTTTAGGTCATCGTTCCTTTATTATGGGTGTTCATGGAATCTCCATAAGATAAACCGGAAGAGGATGAAATTGTACGAATTGATTAGGATGGAGGGGTCATGAAAAAAATTCTGCCTGTTCTGCTTGGCGTGGCGCTTTGGGTCACCCTGGCGCTGGCACAGAGTACGACAAACGGAAAAGCGCGAGAAATCACCTCACTTAAAGGTCTTATCGCTCGATACAACTCTGAAAGCTGTAAAGAGTGCCATGAGGAAATCTACGGACAATGGGAGAAATCCCACCACGCCCGGCCCCTCATGGGTATGAGCGACCAGATATTTCTCACACGCTATTTAAAGGAAGGCCCCCTTGCCATCAAAAAAGGAGAAAAAGCCACGCGGGAAAACCTGATCTGCGTGAAATGCCATCTGCCCCAGATGCTGGAACCTGACGTGTCCGACGCAGTGTTCGAAGAACTGGCCCAGGCCGTCCAGAAAGGAGACAAAACCACTTTGCGCCAACTGAACATCGGTTGCCTGATGTGCCACGGCGACAAAGCTATGGTCCATGGAAAAGCAGAACGCGGGGTGATTTACGGTTCCAAAGATATCCCGGAGCATGAGGGCAACCCGGTGAAAAAGAGCGCTCTCTTAAAAAACCCGTTGATCTGCGGCCAGTGCCACGGCCTGGGACCTGTACTGGAATTTAAAAACCCAGAGCAATGCGCCACCCTTTACGGAAGTTATCTGCACGGCTACATCCCCTCTGGCGGCAGCAAGAGCTGTCAGGATTGCCACATGAAAAGCGGCAACCACTATATGCCTCCCAATTTCAACAACCGTGCTGAAACCTCAGCCCTCTACAAAGCGGCCCTGCCCATGGACGTGGAGGTGATGGGCTACACGTTTCAACCCAAGGAAAACGAGATGTACCCCAGAATCGTGGTGAAAACGAAAATCACGAACAAGGCCGGACACCGCATTCCCGACGGCTGACCGTCCAAGACAAAAGTCGTCCTGGATGTGACGGCACAAACCCCTGACGGGAAAAAAATATACAGCACAGCCCGTTTTTATATGCCCCAGCCCGGTGACAGCCTGGGCAGTACCATGGTTCTCGGACCGGATAAAAAGCTTGGATTTCTTCGGGACACCAGCGTCCAGCCCTTTGCACCGAAAGAGGAAAACATCGAAATCGACCTGCCCGCTGGCGTGCGTGATGCGGTGGTCAAGGTGGCGTTGAGCTACCAGCCCCGGCCTGGGGATGTGTATCCGATTGACGAACAGACTTTTCCGGTTCACATGGATAAATTCCCATAAACGGCTTTAAACCGGATGGTAACCGGAGACTTTGGGTATTGTGTATAACTGGAGGAGGAAATCTCCATTGGCCGCCTTGAAGTGGCCCCCAGCGCTCTCAGTTGTATCGCCTGCGCCCGTGCTTCGGACGGAGAATGATTTTGATATGGACTTTACCTTTTAAACGTTAGATTGGTTATCATTAACCCGGCACTAAAATACATCCAGTAGTCGGGCTCGCGCCCGACAGTCATGGCGGGCGAAAGCCCACCCTACGGCTTCGGGAATGAATGCGGGGGGGGTATGATGGGCATAGCCGCCAGGCTAAAGGCAAAAATCAGTTTTTTTGCCCCAAAGGGGCTGCGGCATAAAGCCCAGGGTTGCGGCGAAAGCCGCTACCCTGGGACATTGCCGGTTATGATTTTCAACCCCAACGGGGTTACGTAACGTTCCCATGAATGGCTAACATCCGGACGCAACCCCGTTGGGGTTGGGGGGATATTCGCCGGTGATCCCAGGGTAGCGGCGTTGCCGCAACCCTGGGCTATGATACGGAATCCCGTTGGGATTCGATGCGGATTGTATCATTTAATACCTTAGCCTGACGGCTATGGTATGATGGAGGCAAAGGGGCACATTCTGAACGTGAATCGGATTTACTATTCCGACCCCGCCAGTTCGCTTGCAAGGCCATTTATCTTTTCACGGATCACGTCCCGGATCCCGATGAATGCCGAATGTTTGTCGGCTTCTTTGGCTGCGGCGGGGTCCGGCAGTATCCAGGATCTTTTTTGAATAATGCCGGGGAGGTTCACGCAGACCTCTTCTGTGCAGAGGGTGATGACCATGTCCACCTTGCCCAGGGGCACGTCGGTGATGCGTTTGGGCTGGTTTGCTGAAATGTCGATGCCCAGTTCGTCCATCACCACCACGGCGTTGGGGTTCACCTTCCCGGCAGGGGCCGATCCTGCGCTGAAGATGTTCATGGATGCTGGGAGCAGGGTTCGGGCCAGACCTTCGGCCATCTGACTCCGGGCTGAATTCTGGACGCACAGAAACAGAATACCTCTTATGTGTTGAGATGGTTTTGTTTTATGATGGGCAAACGTTCCGGTTACAAGGTACGCAATTTTTTCCGAAATATTTTTCACATGATCGCCCATCCGCTCCAGGTTATTCATAATCGACAGGATACGCGTGGCTTGAGATACGATTTTACCGTCTTCCCTCATCAGTTCCAGAAGCTGACGAAACAACTGGGCGTAATAGGCATCCACCATTCTGTCCTGCACATGTATCCGGTGTGATGTCGTGATGTCTCTGGTCTCGAATGAGGTCATGGCATCGTGAACCATCCGGATAACACTTTCTGTCATCGGTTTTAAATGGGTTTCAAAATGGATGGGCGCATGCTGTCCCAGCTCAATGGTTCTTTCAGCCGTGCTGACACAAAGGTCGGCGATGCGTTCAAGATCCGTGACCGACTTCTGAATCGCCATGACCAGGCGGAGATCCGGCCCCAGAGGCTGACGTCTTGCAATCACATTCACACACAGGGTGTTTATTTCGATGTCATCCCTGTCCACGTCATTATCCTGCCGGATCACGTTGTATGCGGCTTCAAGGTCATTTGAAAAAAAGGAATGAGTGCTTAGTTCAATCATCCCTTCCACTTTTTTCCCCATGGCGGCAAAACGGTCACAAATATGTTTCAGTTCCGCTTCGTACATTCTGTCGGTATGTATTTTTGTCATGATTTCTCTCCGTTTTATCAGCCGAATTTTCCTGTGATATAGTCTTCCGTCCGTTGATCATTGGGCGACATGAACATCTGGTCGGATGTTCCGAATTCGATCATTTCACCGAGATACATGAATGCCGTGTAATCCGAAACCCGCGTGGCCTGCTGCATGTTGTGGGTCACAATCACAACGGTGTACCGTTCTCTCAGCTGGTGAATCAGATCCTCAATTTTTGCCGTGGCAATGGGGTCCAGGGCCGAACAGGGTTCATCCATCAGAAGCACCTCAGGGGCCAGCGCCATAGCCCTGGCAATGCATAGACGCTGCTGCTGCCCACCGGAAAGGGACAGAGCCGACTCCTTCAACCGGTCTTTGACTTCATCCCACAGTCCTGCCTTATAAAGAGACCACTCCACAATGTCGCCCACTTCTTTTTTTGATACATTCAGATGCATGCGGATACCAAAGGCAATGTTCTCAAAAATGGATTTGGGAAACGGGTTAGGTTTTTGAAATACAATTCCAACGCGACGGCGAAGAGCCACCACATCAGTTTTAGTGCTTAAAATATCCTGACCGTGAATGGTTAATGTCCCTTCGGCCCTGGCCTTGAAAATCGAGTCGTTGATCCGGTTCATCCATCTCAGCAATGTGCTTTTGCCGCACCCGCTGGGGCCGATAAATGCCGTTACCTGTTTTTCAGGGATATCGATGTTTATGTTTTTCAGGGCGTGATACCGGTCATACCAAGCATCAAACTGCGAAATATGAATGGCCGAAGGGTTTTTTTCACGTATAACGGAATTATTTTCCATGCTTGTTTGGAGTGATTTCATGGAATTACATTTCCTTCATTCAAGATAAGGGCTTTTGATATTTATTTCGGATATAAACGGCAATGGCGTTAAAGAAAAGCAGCACTGCCAGCAACACCACAATGCCGCTTGCCGCTATATGGTGAAATTCCGCCTGCGGCCTCTGCGCCCAGTTGTAAATTTGAAGCGGCATGGCGGTAAAATCATCCATGATGTTTCCGGGAGGATTGGAAATAAAGACAATCCCCGCGATCATAAGAAGAGGCGCAGCTTCTCCGATGGCGCGGCTCAGGGCCAGAATCGTCCCGGTCATGATACCCGGCACGGCAGAGGGAAGGGTGATTTTCCAGACGGTCTGCCAGCGTGTGGCTCCCATACCCCATGCCGCTTCACGAAGATTATAGGGCACAGCACGGAGCGCTTCCTGGGAAGCGGTCATAATGATGGGTAAAATCACAAGCATAAGCGTTAAAGCGCCGGATAAAACACCACGCCCGAAAGGAATTCGGAAATAATACCAGCTTCGCTCATGAATCCGTCCGGGAATGCTGTCTTCGCGCAGTGTGCGGTCAGATAAGGACGCTCCTTCAGGCCATTGGGCTTCTGGACCAATAATGTTAAGATCAACTTTTTTTCCATTCGGAGTGAATGCAACCATACTGGAATGGGGTATTGTTTCAGGTGTGTCCGATGCATCAACAGGAACAAGCCATATCTGATCGGAATCGCTGTAAAACTGGTCGAAATAACGGACACCCCATTCAAACGCCGGTTTTTTTTCATTTCCGAAGACTTGAAACATCGAAACAAAAAGCGTCAGTCCGATCATACCGTAAACCACCGAAGGGACTCCGGCCAGATTGGTGATATTGGTCTGCAATACGGAGTGGACGTTTCGTAAGGAACGATTTCCGGGTTTGAACTCCTCAAGGGTAATGGCGGTTGCGACACCCACAGGCAAGGCCAGTGCCATTACCAGCACAAGAAGCCAGACGCTGCCCATTATGGCCGGAAAAAAACCGGCTGTTGAGGCGTCAGGACTTGGCGGAGAAGATAAAAACGGCAGGGTCAGCGTTTCATAACCCAGATAAAAAATGGCGGTCAGTAAAACGAGCAGCAGCACCACGGATATACCTGCAACAGACATGCAGATGTTTTTAAAAACGGTGTTGATCAGCTGGCGGTGCTGAATGGATCTCTGAGCCGCTTTCATTCGTTCCGGATCATTAAAAATTTCAGGTGTTTCGGGTTCATGGGCATTCATTCGTATACCTCCCTGAAACGTTTACGAATCCAGGCACCTATCAGCGTGAATATCAGCGTTAAACTGAATAAGATAAACGCCACGGCATACATGGAAAGATATTCAACCCCGTAATTGGACACATCCCCCAGAGCCATCTGAACCATAAAGCCGGTCATGGTCTGAATTTCTTCCCTTGCATCCAGGGTGACGCGAGGCGTACTTCCTGCGGCAAGCGCCACAATCATCGTTTCACCGATGGCCCTGGCTGCGGACAGAAGTACCGCAGAGACAATGCCGGATAATGCCGCCGGGAATACGATTTTTGTCGAGACATCAAATTTTGTCGCACCGAGCCCCAGGGCACCTTCTCGAAGGCTGCCCGGAACGGCCTTGAGCGCATCTTCGGACAGTGATGTTACGGTGGGCAGGATCAACACCCCTACGGCAAGTCCCGCGGACAAAGCGTTATAAGAACCAAAGCCTTCATGAAGGGTTTTAAGGCCAGGGGTTATGATTGTCAGAGCGAAAAAGCCGTACACCACTGTCGGTATCCCTGCAAGAACTTCAAGGGCGGGTTTCAAAATGGATCGAACCCTCGGATGAGCATATTCGCTGAGATAAACAGCTGTTAGCAGACCAAAAGGAACGGCAACGACCAGCGCAATCCCTGCCACCAGAAAAGTTCCGCAAACCAGCGGCCATATACCGAAATGCTTTTCAGATCCTAAAAGAGGATTCCATTGGGTCGTTGTAAAAAACTCCCTGATACTGACCTCATCCTGCTGAAAAAACTGGACCGTCTCAAACCCTAAAACAACAATTATGGTTAACGTCACAAACACGGAGAGTAAAGTCGCAGTTCCAAGGGAGCCAAGGATTCCGACCTCTTTGATTTTTTGTTTTTTCCGGGACTTCAATTTAAGAGCAACAGGAAATGAAGCCCCGGATTTTAAGTGTTCAGAGTGATTCAGCATCTGTTTTCACCTGAAGTTTATTTTTTATCGAAAACATTCTTTTCGTTGTAAGCTTCGCTCAGACTGCTTTCACGTTTTTTGAAATCAGGTGTGACATATGTGGTTCCGGTAATTTTTTTCTTGTAGAACTGACTGGCGCGTTCCGCTATATCCTTGGGCACAGCCACATAATCCACCTGGGTCGCGAATTTCGCTGAATTTTTGATATAGAATTCAACAAACTTTTTCACTTCCGGTTTTCTGAGCGATTGGGTGTTGACATAAATGAATAAGGGCCGACTTAGAGGCGCGTAACTTCCGTTGATGACGTTTTTCGGATCAGGCATGACCGCTTTGCCGGTCTGTGGGTTGACAATGGAGGCTGCCTTGATTTTGTTTTTGTTTTCAAAATAATAGGAAGCACCAAAATACCCGATGGAGTATTTGTCTCCAGCCACGCCGGTAACAAGAACATTGTCGTCTTCACTGGTGGACATGTCGGGGCGGAAACTTTCGCCTTTCGCGACCACAACTTCCTTGAAGTAGTCAAAGGTTCCCGAATCGGTGCCGGGAGAATACACCTTGATGGTTTTGTCGGGCCATGCGGAGTTAAGATCCTTCCAGGTCCGGGCTTTCCCTTTTTCAAGGTAGATGGCCTTGAGGTCTTCAACCGTAAGCTGCTTCACCCAGGTATTTCCAGGATTCAGCACCACCGAAAGGCCGTCCAGAGCAATCGGAAGCTCTACAAATTGAATGCCGTTTTTCATGGCCTCTTTCAGTTCGTCCGGTTTGATGGGCCGGGACGCATCGGAAATATCCGTTTCTCCTTTGGCAAACCGTTTGAATCCCCCGCCGGTTCCTGAAACAGCCACTGTGATATCGACATTGGGGAAATCCTTTCGAAAAGCTGAGGCTGCTGCTTCCGTTATCGGGTAAACGGTGCTTGACCCATCCACCACAATTTTACCTTTAAGGGCGCTCGGCGCTGAAAAGGCTGGGCCTGACGCAATGAAAACCGTGGCAGCTATAGTTACAATACCGGATAATATTTTCATTTTTTTAGACATGTTCATTCTCCTTTTTTATCTTATTTACTCTTTTGGTGAACGGATATTTTTTTCTCGTAATCATCCACCCATTGTTTCACTTTCACTTCAATCGCGTCCCGGACCTCCCGGAACTTGGTGAGCCGATCTGACTCGGAGCATTCGGCCCTCACAGGATCTTCAAACGGCCAGTAAAGCCGGTAACTGACACCGGGGAATAGCGGGCAGATTTCCTCGGCTCTGTTACAGACCGTGATCAGATAACCAAAATGCATTTGACCAATAAATTCCAGCACGCTTTTAGCCTTCTGTTCGGACAGGTCTATGCCCACTTCTTCCATAACCTTAACGGTCATGGGATGGATGCCTTTGGGTTCAATACCGGCACTGTATGCATGAAACAACCCCTTGCCGTATTTTCGCAGAAAGGCCTCCGCAATCTGGCTTCGGCAACTGTTTCCACTGCACAGGAACATGACCCGTGCCTTGTTTTCGCAGGCAGCGGCCTGGATATCTTCCTCCATTATCGCCGGGGTCAGTGCGTCAGTCCCTTTAATGTATTTACGGATCCATGCCACAGCGTATTGAGCAGCGCCTGGAATATCAGCCTGGGAATGCCGAAAATACCGCCATCTGCCGTCTTTCCGTGATTCAACAAGTCCCGCCTTTTCAAGGATAGCCATGTGGCGCGATACCGTGGAATCCGAAAGGCCAAGCTTTTCCGAAATATCGCAAATACACAGTTCCTTTGTATCCAGCGCGAGCAACGCTTCCAGCCTGCCCGGATCCGACAACGCTTTGCATATGTTTATGATATGATTTTTAGTATTCATACTTGTACAATTATGCAAGTATGGAACAATGTCAAGTTTTTTCCGAGTTAATGGATAATCTGAATAAAAAATTTTGTTTGACGCAGGCCATTTTTTCCCTGACGGCCTGAGTGGGTAACCCCAAGATCTGAAAGCCTTACGGGGCGGACCTTGATTGGCGATCCATACAAATCAATTAATAATCACGATCTTCACCATCATGGATGATCAAGAATCTTCCGGATCACCCTGAGCAGTTCACGTGGTGAGACAGGTTTAAAAAGCACTTCCATATGGAGATCAAAAAGATCTTTCTGCCGGATGTGTTCAGGTGCGTAACCGCTGACAAAAATACCCTTCACATCATCTTTCACCCTGCGGATGGCCTCAAGGGCTTTTTTTCCGTCGAGTCTGGGCATGACAAGGTCAAAGATAAGAAGGTCGATGGTGTCTTTGTTTTCTTCGAATTTCCGGATCGCGTCTTCTCCGTCCAGCGCTTCAATCACCGAATACCCGCTCCGCTTGAGTATGGTGGTAAACAGTTTTCGGACCGACACCTCATCTTCGGCCAGAAGAATGACTTCATTGCCCCCCTTGGGCATGACCCACTCAGCCTGTTCCAGTTCGGCCCAACCTTCTTCGCGGATCATGGGCAGGTAAATTCTGAACACCGTTCCTTTGTCCGGCTCGCTGTACACATGGACATAACCCTGATGATCATTGACGATACCGTAAACCACGGCAAGCCCGAGCCCTGTCCCCTTTCCCAACTCTTTGGTTGTGAAAAACGGTTCGAAGATCTTTTCCGTTGTTTTTTTATCCATGCCTTTGCCTGTATCTGAAACGGTGACAAGAGTATAGGACCCTGGTTTTCCGAAGCCGTGGGCATCCACAAAATCCCTGTCCAACTCGATACAGGTCGTTGAGATGGTGAAAACACCGCCCTTTGGCATAGCATCACGGGCGTTTGTGGCAAGATTCATCAACACCTGTTCGATCTGATGGGCGTCAGCGTGAATCATGATCGGCTTTCTGTATAGATGGGTCCCGCACTGGATATCTTCACCGATGATCCGTCGGATGAACTTCTCAATCTTTGTGATCACGGAATTAATTTCCACCGGTCCTTTATCGCTGACCTGCTTCCGACTGAAAAGAAGGAGATCTTTGGTGAGATGGGCTGCTCTTAATCCCGCTTCGATGATGGCATTCATCCCATCGCGCTGGGGTGCATTTTCGTCCATGGAATCAAGCACCAGCTCGCCGTAGCCCAGGACTGCGGACAGAATATTGTTGAAATCGTGGGCGATACCGCCCGCCAGAGTTCCGATGGACTCCATTTTCTGGGCCTGACGGAACTGCTCTTCCAGTTTACGGTGTTCGGTGATATCCCGAATGATCTCGATGACCCCGGAAACAACCCCTGATTCTCCTTTCATTGGAACGGCTCGTATTTCATATTTCCGATCATTCTGATCTGCCGCCAACTCACCGATTTCGTTTCTGCCTGTCTGGATACTTCTTACAACCGGACAGTCAGGACAACTTTCATCCCTTTTCCAGAATGCTTCGTGGCAGGTTTTTCCATAAGAATCCGCTTCGCTGTTCAAACCGAAAAACGAATTGGCTGCTGCGTTGGTCCAGCGGATCCGGCAATCTGGAGAAAGATAGACGATACCATCCGGAACGTTATCAAGAAGAATACGGTACTCCTGGGACAGATTTCTGAATTTTTCCTGCTGAATTTTGAGAGCCTTCTTTGCCTGTGCCCGCTGGAAAGCCGTTCCCAGCTGCATCACGGCCCGTTCAAGAAGCTCAACAAGATAAAGGGGCACCCTGTTCTCAAGTCTGTCCGCCACATGAATCAACCCAAGAATTTTTCCTTCACTTCGAAACGGAACAAGGGCAACCGATTCAAACCCCACGGCATTGCAGACATTTCGGGTTTCTCCTTTTTCCTCTTCAGAAACTGTGGCCAGAAACCGCGATGTCCCGTTCATATAAAACGATCCATGTTTCGTATAAAACGGCAGCCTGTCATCTGTGGTTCCTTTGATTACGTTGATGCACATGCACTTGTCCGATTTGATGGAAAGTGGGCTCTCCACTTCAAAAAAGCCAGGGCTGAAACCATCGAATGCCTGATAAGGAATATTGCCTTCATGGTCCAGGACCCGGATGCCTACAGCATCACATTCGGTGAAGCACTTGATTTCTCTGACGAATTCTTTGATAAGCATCTGCATGTCCACATGTTCGTGAACAAGCTCAAGAAGTCGCGTATTAAACACCCTCGCTCTTTCAGCCTCCTTTCGCGACGTGATATCCTGAAAATAGGCCATGTAGCGGTCTTTGCCGATACAAACACCCTTCAAGGCAGTCCAGATGATTGATCCATCTTTTGCCGTCATCCGGTACTCACCTTCAAGTTGACCTGTAGCGATCAGTCTGCCGTAGTCGTCACTGACTTTATCCAGATCCTCCGGTGGCGCGACTGCATCCACGCTCAGGGTGAGCAGCGTTTCACGGTCATAACCCAGAAGATGTTCCACCGTATGGTTCACATCGATAAACCGGCCCTTTCCATCGGTAACAAGGATACCCATGGGTAAACTTTCCACATAGGTCCTGAAACGGGATTCACTTTCTTTCAGAGCGTCTTCCACCTTTTCCCGTCTTCTTTTTTCCCGGCGTTCTTCCAGGCTTCTTTCGATGGCCGGAACAAGACGCTGGAGCCGGTCTTTGAGAACAAAATCACAGAGTCCTTTTTTTAAAAGATCAACCGCTGTTTCCTCACCCACGCTGCCCGACACCATGATCACCGGAATGCCCACCAGGTTATTGATGATGATGTCTAAAGATTCCTGAAAATCAAGCCCAACAACTTTGTAATCGGACAAAACAACATCCCAGCCACCTTTCACAATAGCGTCTTTCAGCTCATCAATATCCTGTACTCTGGTAAGCTCAGTGTTCAGGCTGCTCTTGCGGATATACCGTGCAACAAGCTGGAAATCCGCTTCTTCATCCTCTATCATCAAGATCTTCAGCGTTTTCATCATCAAGCTCCCGGAGGTTCATTGGTGCCTCAGGATAAGCATTTCATCCTGGGGATTATCTTCCACAAGCAATATGGTTTTACACTTCATGATGCATAGACTCCTTTTCACTATAAACTGGCAGTCTGAAACAGAACACAGCACCCTGATCTTTACGGCCCTGGGCACGGATCTCACCACCATGACGGTTCACGATGCGTTGAGCCGTTGCAAGCCCGATTCCGATCCCTGGAAACTCTTCCTGACGGTGGAGACGCTGGAAGGGCTGAAATAGTTTTGATGCGTGAGATTCCTCGAAGCCCGCCCCGTTATCAGAAATACAGATAAAATATTTTTCATCCTCTTGCGAAGAGAAAACACGGATAAGTGTTTCGTCTCTGCGGGAAGAATATTTCCAGGCATTGGATATCAAATTAGTCATAAGAACATCCAGCATGGCCGGATCTCCCTGAGCGGTCAGCCCAAGTTCCACTGTCCAGCGAACAATCCGATCAGGTTCCACAGCCAATAATTCCCCCAATACCCGCTCAGCTATGGCCGACAAATCGACCGTATATCGCTGTAACTGGCTTCTTGTGCTCCGGGACAATGTCAACAGTCCATCGATCAGTTCGCCCATTCTGCGACTTCCAATAATAATCTGGTCCAGATAAACTTTCGCCGCATCTTCCAGTTTGTCGCCAAAATCTTCAATAAGTGCGTAAGAAAAACCGCTCATAGCCCGGAGCGGAGCGCGCAAATCATGGGACACGGCATAGGCGAAACTTTCCAGTTCGTCATTGGCCGCCACAAGCTCTGCGGTCCGTTGTTCAACACGTTGTTCCAGTTCCACGTTCAAGGCCTGCAACTCCAGTTCCGCTTTTTTGAGAGCACTGATGTCGTGGATAATCCCCTCAACACGAACCACATCTCCTTCCTTGATCACAGGATTCCCCACTGTCCTGACCCATTTGTGGATGCCTTTTGCCGAAACAAGTTCCAGTTCCAGATCGTAGGGTCTGGCTTCTTCGATGGCTTCCTTCACCGCATTTTGAATGGCTTCCAGATGTTCTCCATGATAAAAATTCAAACCTATATCAACATTGGTTTCCTGATCAGGATCAAAATCGTGGATCCGTGCCACCTCATCAGTCCAGTCCCCTTTTCCCGTTGCCACATCAAAGCCCCAGCCCCCGACCCTTGCCATCCTGCTTGTCTTGTAGAGCAGCGCCTCTCTTTCTCGCAGCTTCCGCTCGGCCTTTCGGCGTTCGGTCACATCCACATGGGTTCCCACCAGACGGATGATCCGGCCTTTTTCATTACGAACCGGAAAGGCCCGTGACATGATGTCAAGGTAATGCCCATCCTTGTGCCTCAGGCGGAACTCCACGTCAAACCGGTCGGCCCGCCCGTCAAGAATATCGTTCACACGGTCAAGGGTTCTCTGCATATCGTTAGGATGAACCACCTGCTTCCATGTATCCAGATGGTGTTCAAGCTCGTCTTCTTCGTAACCAAGCATGCTCACCCACCTTGGAGATAGATAGACTTCATCGGTCGTCATGTTCCAGTCCCAGAGACCGTCATTCGCACCCTGCATGGCAAGGTTGAACCGTTCCTCACTAAGCCGTAGTTCCTCCCGTGCCCGTTCCTGCAAAATCCGCCGTTCGTCAGCCAGCCGCCTTGCCCGGTGAAGAAGTTCACAAAGATAACTCGCCATAATGCCGCTGACGATCAACATGAACCATTGGAATAAGTCATGCGCTTCACGAATTCTCAGATTATGGGTTGGAATAATTCCAAAATAGTTGACGCCGAATGCAGAAATGGCCGTGGCCGCAAGCCCTGGCCCCAGCCCCCCCAGTGCTGAACTCAGGATGATGGGCATCATGAATAGAATAAGCATGGGCCTTTCGCCAAAGGCAACAGCGATTTGCATGCGTAAGAGCAGCATGGCCCCGGAAACAGCCACGGCAAAAGTATAAACAATCCATCGTGGATAACGATCGGAAAAAGTCAGCTGACCCGAATCAAGGGGGCTGCCATGGGATTCATCCGTTTTACGGTCAGGAATTCCGCTCAAGGCAAAAAACAGAAGAAGATCGGTGATGATGATAAAAACCATCCCTTTAACGGTGGACAGTCTGCTCATATCGTCGACGCTGGTAAACGCGAGAAGCATCTTGTCTGAGAGAAAAATCCACGCTGTACCAAATATCAGATAGCTGACGATCACATAAAAAATGAAGTGATTGCGGACCGTTGATTTCATCATAAGTAATATTCGAGAAACGAGGAAAACGCATCCTGTCTCCCATTAAATAATTTCAGTTATTGACAGAAAAGATGGTCAGAAAATTAGCTTGGTGCAAGAATCTGGTTGTCCGACATCGGAATTCTAAAAAGATTGTTTACGTTAACAAAAAAATGCCTGAAAAACAACCTGCAAACCAAATATCCGGAGCTACCGCATATTTTTATGGTACCAGAGTTGTCTCAATGCACTCGAACGATGGTTCAGAGTTTGAGAAACGAGGTCGGTTAGAGGAACGAAAACCGACGGGTGCTGGCCATTGCGACAGCAGTTTTGTTCTATTCAAAGTTGACCATTGATACAGAATAAACCTCCGATTATTTTAAGGATCGGATCATTTGTCGGGTTTCGTCCCTCTACCCGACCTACGAGGGTCTGAAGCAATCTTTCTATGCATAAATCTATCGGGTAAAGTCGGGGAGAATCCCAGAATTTTTTTAATGGTAAAAATCATTCGTGTATGATAAATGTTCATACTTAAAAGAACTTTCAACAACCCATAAACATCCCACAACCATCACATAACCATTCTGCCACATGAACAACGGGGGTCCCAGCATGAGCAGTTCGCGGAAAGATAACATAAAGGACGACAAAAAAACCATGAGGCAGATGAAACGTCCATTCGAAATTCCTCTGGCCGTCTATCTGTTCATACTGATCGTATTTCTTGCGGGAATTCAAACCTGGGCCATCTATAAAAACACCCGAATCGTCAGCCAAATCAGCTCGGAGCTCGGGACTTTCCAGGAAATCCAACTGAGCCGTGAAAAATCGAAACAGGAAGTGATCGGCTTAAAGATCAAAAACGAGGCCCAGGGCCTTTTCCTCAGCAGTCTGTTCACGTCCATCGGTCCTTTGATCACCACCCTTGTCGCTCTGATCGGAGCACTTCTGGGACTTCGCAACTATCTGGACACACGAAAAAAAGAGCGTGTGGAACGGGCCGCCAATGATCTTAAAGGACTCCTCACAAACACGGCGGATGACAACGCCCGGCTAAGAATCGTGGGTGTTGTTGGGCTCCAGCATTTTTTCACACCGGAAAAAAAGGAATACCATCTCCAGGCCTTGTCATCGCTTGTGGCCATGGCCCGTATGGAAAAAGACGAGGAAGTCCAGCGTAACATCAAAATCGCCGTGGAAAAAGCCTTGCGAAATGTGGATCATGAAACTTTGAAGCAGGTGACCTGGCAGGGTGTGATACTTCGAAACGTGAATTTTTCCGGCCAGAATCTGAGGCAGATTGATTTTCGGGACGCCGTGCTTGACGATGCCGATTTTTCCCAGAGTTTTCTCGACCAGACTATTCTTGTCAACACGCGGTTAAACGGAGCCCGCTTTGATAAAACAAGCCTTACGGAATCGGATCTGACCTATGCGGATCTGGCAGGGGCAAGCTTTGCTGAAGCCAATCTGAAAAATGCAAAACTGGATCAGACGAAAGTCCTGAGAATGAATATCCGGGGTGCAGATCTAAGGGGTGCGGAGTTCGACATGGATAAAATGCCCTGGCCTCTGATCAATGGATGGCGGGAGGCCATATTCGACGAAGGAATCAAAGAATCGTTGATTGCCATTCACGGACCGGCTCCCAGCGGTGTCCGGGTTATGATGCTGCTATGGGAGGTCCCGCCCCTTGTTGCCGGGGGTACATGGACAGCCGCATATCATCTGGTCCGGAACTTGAAGAAACGTGGAGTCCGCCTCACCGTTGTGGTCCCCTGGAATGAATCAGCCATTCTGCCCAACCCCTTTGGCTGCGACGTTGATCTGATCGCTCTTGACATCACCCTGCCCCAGGCCAGCGCATCATCACCGTATCAACAACCCTGGTCACCCTATGGAAGCCCCTCCCAACCCTGGGGCTGGGGTTCCCCATACATGACCCCAACATATACCAGCGGCTATTCACCTTACGACCCAACCCGATTCGCCTCCCCATATTCAGCCCTTTCAGGCCCAAGGGAAATGAAAAAAGGAACGGGAATTCTCCGCCTCACCGAAGAGTTTAAACGGCGATTCGTTAAACTTTGCAGGAACGAAGATTTTGACATCATCCACGCCCATGACTGGGTCACCTTCAATGCAGCAGAAGCCGTCGCTGAAATCCGTAAAAAACCCTGGGTCGCTCATTTCCATTCCACGGAATACGAAAGGAGAATAACGGGAATGGATGCAGTCCTCATCCGACTGGAGCAAAAAAGTGCTGAGAATGCGGATCAGGTGGTGGTTCCAAGCAGGGTTACGGCAGATGTCGTCTCAAGCCATTACGGGATTAATATGGATAAAATCACAGCCATGCCCAACCCCATTTCCGCAGAGGAAATCCCTCCCTGCGAAATGGGTGATTTTGAAACACGTCACGTGACGTTCACCGGCAGGATTACGGAACAGAAACGACCCGATCTTTTCATAAATATTGCGAATCAATTGTACTCCATGAAAGGGGATTGCCGATTCCGCATATTTGGAGAGGGTGAACTTCAATACCTGTTTCCGAGATATACCGGATATTACGACATCAAAGGTATTCTGCCCTGGGAAAGACGGGGCGAAGCCTATAAAAACTCCAGTGCCGTCATAGTCACGTCACGTGCCGAACCCTTCGGCATGGTGATTCTGGAAGCCATGCAGCATCACGTGCCTGTGTTCTACCCTTCAACATCCGGAGCTGCTGAAGTCATGACTTCCGGTATTAAAATCAATCCTGAAGACACGGAGTCCGTGGCTCTGAAACTCCATAACATCCTTGAAAACTGGGAACTCTGGGAATCCATTGTGGAAGAACAGATGGATGACATCAATGCCTATGCGGCCAAACCTCACGAGCTTATTCTAATTGATTTATGGGACAGAATGCATGTCGATCAGCGTGAAGGTATAAGGTAAGTATGAACCGACAATTAAATATACCGAGATTCTGTCAATTCCGATTTCCATTATCAACCCAGCTGCTTTTCAGGATACCGTCCGGTAACACCCGCATAGAACGCACGGATAATCTTCATATCTGCATCAATATCCCCCGAAGGCGTGATGAATGGCCCAAGACCGCCAATTTTTCTTTTATAATCTATATAACCAAGAGCGATAGGAACACCTGCACCATGGGCAATATGGTAAAAACCCGTCTTCCAGTATTGCACTTTGTTGCGCGTGCCTGACGGTGGAATGATAATGGATAGGCTGTCATGGTTGTTGAATGTTTCGATGGTCTGTACCACCACGTTGTTTGACTTATCGCGGTCAATGGGAATGACTCCGAACCAGAGCATAAATTTACCGAACGGCCCTTCTGTCAGCGATTTTTTCCCCATGGCATATACCTTAAGCTTAAGAGCGAAGGCCACAAGCATGGTATAGAAAAAATCCCAGTTGCTGGTATGAGGAGCTGCGATAATCACATATTTAGGCGGTCTTTTCCCGGTTTCAGCATAAGCCCACCCAAGAATAAACAACATACCACGCGAAAGATAGTGCATGACGCGACTAAGGACCGGTGAATAAAAAATTGTTTTCTGCATTTCTCCTCCCCAGAATGACTCTTCATTGACGTCTCCGTCCCTGAATAAATCATAAGCGCATGGTTCAATCAGGAATGGCGTGTACTGTGAACGGAAAAACGGAATCCCGTTCAGAAAGTCCAGGTTGAATATCAGAGAAACACAGTTAAATCAAGAATCAAGAATGACGGGAAATCATTAATTGTGACCCTCACCGCCTACGGTAGAAGATATCCATGAAACTCAGCCTCTGATTAATGCTTTTGCCTGGGCAAGAACCATGGGGTAATTGACGCATTTCCGTTGAAGATAGTAATCAACAAGGACTCTTCCCTCCTTAAATCCGGATTTCGTCACGAATTCCTTAAGGCGTTTTTCCGTGTGAAAACGCCTGACATAGACTTCGCCCCAACTTGTTTTATAAATCACCGCCATGTTGGTCGTTGTTTTTTCCCAGGACTCTTCCTCAAAACTCACCACCACGAGCATTCGTTTTATCGTGTCCTTTTTCAGATAGTCATTCCTGTCTGCCGCACTGTTCAGATGAATAAAGTCTCTTATTTTCACGGCCACATTCTGAATTTCCGGTAATGAAACACTGGAGCTGTTGGGAAGCATGTGCATCCGTACCGGATCGAACAATTCATTTTTTACAATAAAGGCAACCACATAAAGGATATCCGAGTGGGATATAAGATGCCCGCCTTTGGCAACCCCTGAATAGACATGCCACCGCCCCGCATCAAGATGAAACGTAAGCCCCGATATGTTGAGCTTGTCCATGACTTTGGGAAGAATCGATACTTTGTAATCCTTGGCCTCATAAAAAATCTGAATCTTACGTCCTATAACCGTCAAGTCTTCCCTGTCGATTCGGGATGCTACCCCTGCATGGGTTTTGGATATATCCCGATATATATGGAGAAGCAGTATAAAAAGCTGTTTCCCGAATTTTATCTGGGATTCCAGATCCCAGGTTGAAAAACGGTCGAGCCTCTCACGGATAACACGGTCAATGGCAACCTGGTTCATGAATATGTCGCTGAGCTGTTTCCGTGAAGGATGAATGACACTGTAAGCTTTCATGCCACATCTCAGATAGAAGCATTCCTTGATGAACATGATCGTGTCCTGATCCCGCTTGCCCTGATAATAGCCCAGGATGAAAATCATCGAAAAGACGCTGGGGTCAGGAATCATATTTTCAGGTTTTTTAATCATGATGTGCTGCCTGAATTTATGACAGACAAGCTCCTCATCCGACGCATCAAGCTGCATTTTCAGCAGCAGCATCTTGATGATTGATTTCAAAGGTCGTTCAAGGGCTTTGTTGAGCTGCCAGAGCGCTGCACCGAAATATTCGTGCTCCTCCACGTTTTCAATATTTCCCATGTCGATGAAATCGTTGGTCCACTGAGAACTTTTAGCCACTTCTGTGAGAAACAGGTCATAAGTCATGTCTTTCCGAGTGTCGTATGCCACCCACCAGAGCGGAATTTTTCCGCAGATCACCACACAGGTTCTGTAAAACTCCTCTTTGAGAACATGGGTCTGTGTGCTACCTGAACTCTGCTCATCCACCGACCCGAATCGGCAATGAACAATATCATCTGCATCAAGAACAAAGAAATAGACAGGAATCCTGCAATTCTTTCCGAACCACTCAGCGATAAGATTCAGCTTTTCCCGAAGCGCTCTGATTAATTCTTTTTCCAGTTTCTTACCGTCATAACACACCCAGATATCGCAATCCGAATCGAATGTCTGGCTGATGGTACCGATGCTTCCGATGGTATAAAGTCCTTCAATGGGATATTCGGACTTGGGGATCAGGAGAGAACCTCTTTCCGTCACTCTGAACATGTCCTTGAACTGATCTTCCCTTATTTTAATCTGTTTGTCATTGTCCACATCACACAGGGTGAACAGCTTTCCATAGCCTTTGATATAGCCTGGACAGTTCGGATGATTGACGCTCAAGAGCCATGGAAGGAGATAGAGGATGAGCTCACCGTCTCTTGGAGAATATTCCAGAAAAAGCTCTTTTCTGAGCCAGTTGTACTCAAGAAATTTCGCCTTATTCTGTGTTAATGTTTTGCGCATCATAACAGTTCTTTCTTGATCCAATACAGGGAAATGAAGTATCTTTTCATCTTTGATTATAACGTCCTGCCGGTTTTTGCAGGACTTTGGGGAGGTAGGTTTAAAACCCGCCTCTTAAATACCAACGAAAAAGTATTCGCCTGACCATGACTAACGACAACACACCGATTTGCCGAAAATGTAAATTCTACTACATCACCTGGGATGCAAAACATCCCCATGGCTGCCGAGCCATGGGATTCAAAAGTAAGGAGTTACCGTCCGTTACGGTTCTGAAAAATTCGGGAAAAAACTGTCTTCTTTTCCAAAATAAAGAATCGTTGCCAAAGAATTGAACAGGATGTTTTATCTGTCGATAAACAACGAAGACAAATTAAGCAAATTATAGCAACTCGATTGATGGTTGTAAACCGGCTGAAAAGCTTTGGCTTCACATTTCCTTCTTCAACTGCTATGTTGCTTCCGTCTCTCCGGGCAGTTGCCCCAACAACAAGTAAACAAATGATAAAGGGGTTGAAACATTGGTCAGAGTAAAAACAGGTCTTGAAAATCTCATCGGCCATTCACCGGAATATTTGAAGAAAAAAAGACTGGGACTTCTTGCTAATCCGGCTTCGGTGGACTTTGATTTCACCCATGCCCGGACCCTTGTGGACCGGACGTTCAAGGATCAGCTCACCACCCTTTTCTCACCCCAGCACGGTTTTTTTGCCGACAAACAGGACAACATGATCGAATCCGATCATAGCATGGATAGTCACCTCAACATCCCCGTGTACAGCCTGTATGGTGAAACACGAAAACCCCTTGAACACATGTTCGAAAATATTGATGTTCTTCTTGTGGATCTTCAGGATGTGGGAACCCGCGTTTACACGTTCATGTACACTGTATCCTACTGTATGGAAGCGGCAAAAAACTTCGGGAAAAAAATCGTCATTCTGGACCGGCCGAATCCTGTGGGTGGCATCAAAACAGAAGGGAATGTTCTGAACGAAGAGTTCAGATCATTTGTTGGCCGTTATCCCATTCCCATGCGCCACGGACTGACCATGGGCGAACTGGCCCGTCTGTTCAACGATCATTTCGGCATCGGCTGCGATCTGGACATCATTCCCCTCACAGGCTGGAACCGTGGAATGTATTACCATGAAACAGGCCTTTCATGGGTCGCGCCATCACCCAACCTTCCCGTTCCTGTTTCAGCCTATGTTTATCCGGGGCAGGTGATCTTCGAGGGGGCCATTATTTCCGAAGGACGTGGAACAACACAGCCCTTCGAGCTGGTGGGCGCGCCTTACGCAAACCCTGAAACCATGCTTACCCGGATGAATCCGGTGCATCTGAAAGGAATCCATTTAAGGCCCGTTGCTTTTGAGCCCACATCGAACAAGTGGCAGGGCCAGACATGCAAAGGTTTTCAGATCCACATCAAAAACCTTGAGGACTATGAGCCGTACATCACCTCTCTCGCCCTTCTTCAAGCGTTTATTGCTGAAGGCGGCGATGCATTTGCCTGGAAAGAACCACCCTATGAATATGAATTCGAAAAAAAACCCATTGACCTGATTCTGGGAGATTCACAACTCAGGCAGCGGCTTACGGCTATGGAAAACCTGACAGACATCATGGCACACTATCATGATGGCCTGGCCCGTTATAACCGCATCAAACAATCCTTCCATCTTTACCGTTGATGAGTGCCATGACCGGAACAACAACACCGAACTGGAAGCGGATGAGTTTCAAGGGCAACAAGGTCTGGGTTGCCGTGGATGATGATGGTGAGCTTGCCGTAGAAAACGGTAAAGTCCTGATCAAATACAACATAGATCAGGACTACGAATACAAGGTCCATCCGGACAGCCTGAAACCTGACGATCCAGAAAATCTAGTTCCAAAGGGCAAAAAAAACCATAAAAAAGAAACGTCCTCTTCCACAATGACTGTTGTTGAACAATCACGGGAGGAGTCACATCACGAAGAAGGCGTCATCCACGCGTTCACCGATGGGGCGTCTTCCGGAAATCCAGGCCCTTCGGGAATCGGCGTTCTTTTGCGTTACGGAAGTCATGAACGGGAAATCTCGCGCTATATCGGTCAGGGGACCAACAACATTGCCGAACTGGAAGCCATACGGGTGGCTCTTTCCGAAATAAAAAAACCAGAGATGCCTGTGAGGATTTATTCGGACAGCAACTACGCACTGGGTCTTCTTGCCAAAAATCACAAAGCTCAGAAAAACCAGGAACTGGTGGAATCCATCAGGGAACTGATGAAACGATTTTCAAACCTGCGGTTTATAAAGGTGGAAGGCCATTCAGGGGTAGAAGGAAACGAGAGAGCTGATAAGCTGGCTACGTCGGCTGTTAAGAAAGGCTCTGACAAATAAAAAAAAAGCCCTGCACAAAACTGCAAGGCTTTTATCGAGCTTTATCTTCCGGAATAATTAAAAAAAACTTATTCCTTGGCTTCGCCTTCCTTAACTTCTTCGTCTGATTTTTTCCAGGAATCCTTGAGTTCGTCAAAACCCAGGTAAAGGGCGAGAAGACCGCCGACGAGAAGAACAGCAGGAATCGTTGCTGCCAGAAGCTGCATAAGCGGACCAAACCACACTGCAATACCGATCAAACCCAAAGTAGCTGCTATAGCGCCACCAATCAATGTCTTCATAAACTTCCTCCTTTAGCTTAAATTCGTCAATTTTTTTTAATTTTTTATTCCCCTGCAAAAAGGGGTCATCGTTTTTCGGAGCAATTTAATCCTGGAAAGCTACCATAATGGTTCAGTCAACGCAACTTAAAAAAAACATGGGGGCCCTTTTTTTAGCTCTGAAAATTGATTCGATATTTCAGGAAGTTAAAAAATACACGGCTAAGGTCTTGCGCTTGACAATAAACTATATTATTTATGTCTGACTTTAATTTCAACGGCTTTTTCCTGAAAAAACACTTTTTTTATTTTACGGACAAAAGGCTTTTCCCCACCCAATGGAGTTTTCACGTTGATAATTCAGATGGAGATTCATCCATAGTCGCTGACAACCAAGACTGTCAAAAACCATTAACCACAACCGGAGATATAACAGACCCCGGATACATAATGTGTGAGTGAACCATGAAAAATGATATGAAAACCACTATGACACAAGCCGTCAAACAATGGGCTCTGAATGTAAAACAATCCCTGACCAAAACCCTCATTTCTCCGGATATCCATTATTCTTCCTATCTTCCGGTCAAATCAGGTTTTGTTTCTTCCGCTATCCTGAGATTTCTTTTCAGAAATATCAGCTTCAACGAAAAACAACTGGAAAGACTCAAAAGCCTTCCGGAAGACAGCATCATCGTTTATGCGTCGAAATACAGAAGCCATTTCGAATACCTTTTTTATTTCACCCGATTCCAAAAAATGGGCCTGCCTTACCCCACCATCGGATTCGACCATCAGTTTATCATGTGGCAGCCTGCCATGCATCTGGTCAAAATCCTATATTCCCATATCCATTATTTCATCAGACATTTCACATTTCCCGATCCCGTAGAAAACGGCCATATCAAGGGTCAGCTTCTGAGTGGAAGATCAGCACTGATCTCACTCATCGGCAAGAAATCCTTTTATCAGTGGTTTGTAAAAGAAAAAAAAGACCCTATCCGCCTGCTGATTGAAATTCAAAAAGAAACGAACAGACCGATTTTCATTGTACCCGAGCTGATTTTCTTCAGCCCCAAACCGATCAAAATGAAGCTTGCCATCACCGATCTCATTTTCGGAACCCAGGAAAAACCAGGCAAACTCAGACGTCTCGGAACCCTTCTGAGCGGATCAAAAAACAGTTTTGCTGAACTCATTGATCCCCTGGATCTAAAGACATGCCTGGATCGCCCTGACCTCAAAGACTTAGGGCTTGGCGAGCAGGCGGCCCTGATCCGAAGAGATCTTGTGACCCTTATCAACAGGCATCGCCAGACCATCACCGGGCCGGTTCTGAAATCACGGGAAGAACTGAAAGAAAGCGTCCTCACAAGCAAGGCTGTTCAGAGCTATCTGACCAGCTATTCTGAAAGGGAAAACCTCCCCATCCGCGATGTAAATAAAAGCGCCGATGCCTATCTTGAAGAAATTGCGGCCAATTACAGCTTCAAATGGATCACGGCCTTCAAGATTGTTCTGGACTGGCTGTTCAAGAACCTGTTCGAAGGCATCAGCGTTGATCAGGAAGGGCTGGCACGGGTCAAGGAGATGTCCATCAAAGCCCCTCTGGTTCTTGTTCCCTGCCATAAAAGCCATCTGGACTACCTGATCCTTTCGTACCTTTTCCATATCAACAACATGCCCTGCCCCCATATTGCTGCGGGGAAAAACCTGTCGTTCTGGCCCATGGGGACTATTTTCAGGGGCGGCGGCGCTTTCTTTATGCGCCGGACATTCAAAGGGGCTGAACTGTACTCGAAAATCTTTTCGGAATATGTGAAAAAACTTCTGACCGAGGGTTTCAACATTGAACTGTTCATAGAAGGAACGCGAAGCAGAACCGGCAAGCTTCTTCCTCCCAAAATCGGGCTTCTCTCCATCCTTATCGACGCCTGTAGAGATAAAGCCTGCGAAGACCTTCTTTTTGTTCCCGTGTTCTTCGGTTACGACCGTGTTCTTGAAGAAGACGCCTACCTCCATGAAGTGGAAGGGGGGGAGAAAGAACCGGAGAGCGTGAGCCAGATTTTCAAAGCCCGGCGCTTCCTGAAAAAACGCTACGGCAAAGTGTACATCAATTTCCATGAACCCATATCCCTCAAATCCTATATTGAAAATAACAATATGGCGTTCTATGAGCAGAACCGATCAGAGCATGCCGACCTCTGCAAAAGTATCGGCTACCAGCTTGTTCAGTCCATTAAAAAAGTATCCCTGGCCACGCCTTATGGCATCGTTGCCGGAGCCATACTAAACAGCCCCAAAAAACGTTTCTCACACGAGAGTCTGATAACGGACGTTTCCATGTATATCAACTACATGAAATCCCAAGGAATCATGCTTTCCGAAACCTTGCTCCAGAACAACGACCGGCCCATCAACAGCGTTATTGAAAACTATGTGAAGAGAAAATTCATCGACATCAACGCCGATGAGGATGCGGAACCCACAGCAAAAACCATCTACAAAATCAACTTCAGCAAACGTCCTCTTCTGGGGTATTACAAAAACACATGCATCAACTTCTTCATTTCAGGGACTTACTCAGCGATTGCCATCCTGAAGCTGAAAACCTTTCAATTCAAACATTCGGATCTGATCGACACCTATACCACTCTGATGAACATGTTCGACAACGAGTTCACTTACGACAGGGAAACGCCTCCGGAATTCTATATTCGAAAAGACATCAAAGCCTTTATAAACGATGGGGTTCTCACCCCCCATTCAACCCTTCCCGAAACCTACGATATCACCTCGGAAGGCTACAGACGGCTCAACTGCTTCGCCAGTTTTCTGAAAACCTATCTGGAATCCTATCTTGTTGTTCTGAACTTTTTCAAACGCCACCCCGAAAGGGAATCGGACAGCAAGGCCGACGTGAAAAAAGCACAGTCTATCGGAAGGCGAATGTTCAAGAATCACGAAATTGAGCTGCCCGAGTCCCTGTCTGAAATCACTTATAAGAACGCCCTGAACTATTTCAATCAGAAGGGCCTGGCCGAAGTGGGTGCGGATGACAAGATCCGATACTACATTGAAACCATCGAAGAATTCATCGCCATCATCCGTGATTGATCAAAAAAGAAGCGTATTGAACCATGAAAGCCTTAGTACTTGCAGCAGGATTCGGAACACGGTTAAAACCTTATACGGACAGCCTTCCCAAACCCCTTTTCCCCCTGGGCGGGCAACCGATTCTCGAAAGAACCATACGCCAGCTCATCGACGGTGGGTGTGACGCTGTTGTGGTGAACACCCACCA
>JBAZWJ010000046.1:0-47984 GCA_041660385.1 Desulfobacteraceae bacterium
CTTTTTTGGGTTTCGCTCCTCTACCAAACATACGAGGATTTTACCCATACTTCCTGTGCATAAATCTAAAACAACTCCTGAACGGCCCATTGACGGAATACGGGCTCTTTGGCTCTTTTCGCCAGACCAACAAGGGTCTTATAGGGGATGGGCGAGGTCTGTATTTCGGCAATTCGGCTGGGGAATGGAAGATCCGGATCGACGATCATGGAATAGGTCACATGGGTATGGTTTCGGTCGACGGTGGAATACTGGTAACGGGAATAAAACTTTTTGAGGCGCTTCGTTCCTTTGGCCACAGGGACGTCGCTGTCATCCACACTAATCAGCTCAACGGTGACGATCATGGTTTTCCAGTCCAGATGAGTCACCACTTCGATAACGAAATCCCTGTTCGTGATGGGCCAGATGGAATCCCAGATCACATGGACGAGAAAGTGGCCTTCGAATTTATCTTTGCCAAGGGTTTTTAAGTGCCTGGACTGGAGGCAGTCCGGCAACCACGCTGCAAAACCGTCAACATCCAGCATCACTTCCATGAGCACTTCAATGGGTTGTTCGATCACCGTTTCCGCTTTGAATGTTCTGTATCGGGACCAGGGTGTTTCACTGACGTAAATTCTGTGGTCTTTTTTTTCTTTGATAAAATTCCAGTTGTAATCGCTGTCTTTGAACGGAATGACTTTTGCCAACAGGGGGTCTTTGCTTCCGGTGTATCGTGCCGGGGCTGGTTCGGTGAGCGATTTATAATTTTCTTCAGGGCTGTTCAATAAAGGCGAAACCGGATCGGCGAGGGTTTTAGTGTTGTCTTTTAGACCGCTCATTTTTGCTGACGCTTGTTTGAAAACTGTTCTCTGGTCGTCTCGGATTTCGTTGTCTTTCAATACGGCAAGGGCTGCAATGGAAGATGTTGCTAAAATGACGGTAAGACAGATTGTTAGAATCGAATGTTTCCACATGATCAAATGGCTCCGTAATTCTTCTTTTACATAATCCTGAGTTTGGTAAGTAATCACGTTAGGCTTGTCTGACGGATTATCAAAAAAGAGAACGGGAGGCTACTGTTAACATTCTGTTAATAAAGCTTTTACGTTATTTTTACAAACGTTAAACAATGGGGTGTTATCAGGAATGATGGAAGTTTTCAGGTTTTTCTTTCTGGCACCAGTCATGGAAAAGGCGGACACAATTCGGGCAAAGCTGGGGGCCGGTCGCTTGATCAATGATGGCGAGGGCCTGCTCATGGGCCATGCCTTTACGGTAGGGTCGATCACTTGTCAAGGCGTCGTAGGTGTCGGCCACGGCAGTCATTCTTGCCCAAAGGGGAATGGTGAAGCCTTGCAGCCTCTGGGGATAGCCTTGTCCATCCATACGTTCATGGTGTGAGTATACAACGGGAATGATATCGGAAATGCTGGGTATGTTCTGAAGAATGGACGCACCAATGGTTGGATGGCTCTTGATGTGTTTGAATTCCTCATCGGTAAGTCTCCCAGCTTTTAAAAGGACGTCGTCACGGATGCCGATTTTACCGATATCGTGAAGCCTTCCTGCGATTCGCGCCCGCTCTTCTTCATAAAAACTTCCGCCATTGAATTTTACCATTCCTGCAAGGATCAGGGATACGCGCTCTGAATGGCCTCTTGTGTACTGGTCTCTTGCTTCCAAGGCCTTTACAAGGCTTGTGATACCGGCAAGCAGCAATCGTTGTTCGGTGTCCAGCCGTTCTTTTTCCTTGAGGAGGATCAGGAATTCATAGGAAAAGATGTTGTTCAGCGTGACCAGCAGTTGCTCAATATTGAAGGGTTTGATGATGAATGCGGCAGCTCCGTAACACATCATCCGGCGCATGTTTTCCACGTCGTTTTCTGTGCTCATCACGACGAAAGGGATGTCCGAAAGTGATTGGGATGAATGGAGGATTTCACATAACTCCAGCCCGTTCATTTCAGGCATATACACATCACACAGGATAACATCAGATTTTTCCGACCATAATATTTCAAGGGCTTCTTTACCGTTTTCAGCACAGGTCACGACAAAACCGTTGCGGCTGAGATGTTCTTCCAACATTAAACGCATTGACCTTGAATCATCCACCACAAGAATTTTTTTCCCATTCATGGTCACACGTCGGCACAAATGGCTGTTTACAGCAGTAAGGAGTTTGGTTCTGGCTTCACTTTTATCGATATATTCAGTGGCACCACATAAAAAACCCTGACTGACATCTTCCTCCGTTTCAGAGGAGCCAATTAAGATAACCGGGATGTTATTCATTCCGGGAGTTTGTTTTATTTTTGTGCAAAGTGCAGCGCCATCTAAATCCCGCCCTGTCATTCGGCATAATATCACATGGGGATCAATATGTTTAATTGATTCAAGAGCCGCTTTCCCGGCTTCGATTTCAAAAAAAATTACATCAAGGGGGGCAAGGATGGTTTTTATCATACTGCGGTGATGAGGGTTGTCGTCGATGATGGCAATGCGAGGTCTGTCCATAGATGTCCTTGATATTACATTAACTCTGATGATGCGGTCATAATGATCTCTGCGAACGGGCATATGAGCAAAAGACACGCGACGTTCACAGAGATTTAAACATGAAGTGCCGACATAAAAATATATCGGCTCCCCAAAGAATTACTTTCAGTATTTTTCGAAATCATGATCCATGGAATCACCTGAGGCATCCATGTCATCGCCCATATCAAGGCTGATACCCGAACCCGAGCCCTCAGAGGTGAATGACCGTTTGTTGGAAATCATTACAGGCTTCTTCGCTGACTTTTCTATGGCTTTGGGACGATCTGTTTTTTCTGAACGCATGAAACTTCTGGAGGGTTTCATGCTTCGATTGAAGCCGTCATTTCCTATGTTGAAAAACGAGATGGCGTCTTTGAGTTGGTCGGCCTGGGCTGCCAGTTCTTCAGCTGTTGAAGAGATCTCTTCACTGGAGGACGCGTTCAACTGAATGACCTGGTCCAGTTGCTGGATGGCCAGATTGATCTGACCAACCCCCGTGCTTTGCTCATTGGACGCCGCGTTGATTTCCTGAACCAGCTCGGCGGTTCTCCGGATATCCGGTACGATTTTATTCAGCATGTCTCCGGCACTTTCGGCAATGGCCACGCTGCTACTGGAAAGTGTTCCGATTTCCGCAGCTGCGGCCTGGCTTCGTTCCGCAAGTTTCCGCACCGCATCGGCCACCACAGCAAATCCTTTACCATGAACGCCTGCCCTGGCCGCTTCGATGGCTGCATTCAAAGCGAGCATGTTGGTCTGGCGGGCGATTTCTTCAATGATGGTAATTTTATCGGCGATTTCCCTCATGGCTGAAACGGTTTTAGACACGGCTTCTCCACCTTTCACAGCATCCTCGGCTGTCCGCATGGCGATCTTTTCCGTCTGCTGAGCATTGTCGGCATTCTGCTTGATGCTTCCCGCCATTTCTTCCATGGAAGACGACACTTCCTCAACGGACGCAGCCTGTTCTGAGGCTCCCTGAGCCATCTGATCCGCAGCCGAGCTGAGCTCCTGGCTTCCACTGGCCACGTTTTCCGTAGCGGATTTTACTTCCAAAACCACACCTTTCAGTTTCTCAAGCATGTTTTTCATGGACAAGAGAAGTTGCCCCAGTTCGTCTTTACCGGGCACATTAATTTCCACGTTGAGATTGCCGTCCGCCATGCTGTTTGATACTCTGACGCCTTGGGCAAGGGGTTCTTCCACGTATTTCCGGCTCATGAAAAACACCCAGACAAAAGCGCCGCTGACAAAAAGAGCTATGGTCACAAGGATCACTAAAACCTGATGCCACATGGACGATCTGAGCAGGCCCTCCTTTTCTGCGATCTGCTTCTCAAGATCATCAACGTACACTCCCGAAACAACGGTCCAGTTCCAGTTTTTGAAATGGCGGACATAGGAGAGTTTGGGTTCCGGCTTGGTTGAGCCCAATTTGGCGTAATAGTAGTCCACATAGGCATCGCCTTTGGAAACAGCTTGATCCACTTGTTCTCGGATATAAAATTTGCCATTGGTGTCCTTTGCATCCCCCAAGTTTTTACCCACCAGATCCTTATTGGGGTGTACCACCACGCTGTAACTATTATCCAACACATAAAAATAATCGTCCTTATTATACCGCATGCTGGATACAATCTCTTTGATTCGGGCCTGACCTTCTATTTCGGCTTGGTCCACATAAATGCCGGTACCGATAATCCAGTTAAGCGGTTTGAAAAGTCGGACATAAGAGAGTTTGCGTACAAGTTTATTGGGGTCACTCGGAGAAGCCCAGAAATAACTGACATAACCGTCTCCGGTGGGAGAATTCTGGCAGACTCTGACCATTTCGAGAAAAAGAGGGTTGTTGCTTCCTTCTGCAAGAACCAGCTTCCCGTTGTTGGAATAAGCGCTGAGATCAGTTCCATTCAGAGCGGGGTTGAGCGGATGGGCAACCATGATTCCGTTGGTGTCGTTGATCCAGAAATAACCGTCGCCTTTGTAACGGATACCGTTCACAGTACTGATGATCTGGTCTCGTGCTTTCGGGTTTCGTTCGTACTCTTTTTTCATCATGGCATAGGGGATATCCACCAGGGATTTCAAGCTGCCCCCGTACTGCTGCGTGATCGCCTGAACGGTGGCAGACTGTTCGTAAGTCTTTTCCAGCATGGTGTACGTAGAGTCCACAAGGTCTTTCAGCTTCCGCCGGGTCTGGTCCATCAGTTCGGATCTGTAAGTGGCCACATCCGTATTGGCCTGGCTTATGGTTTTGATAAGAGAATAACCGCCCACCACACCCACGGAAGCAATGATACCGGCGATAACGATAAAGATAATTTTCGATTTGATTTTGATGTCCCTGAAATCCATAAGTCCTCCGTTAGATAATTTTAATATACGGGTGCTGTCATGGCCCGATGCTTTATGAAAAAAGGATCAGAACCAAGTTATTTTCCCTGCTTCTTCCAGATTCGCCCGAATGCGCTTTAATTTTTCCTGCTCCAATTTCGCTATTCGTCGTGAGGCCAGGGTATGCCCACGCCTCAGAAAAACCTGAGCACTGTCCGTGTGAAAATATATTCTTCGCGAATTGTGTCCCCCCATATCCTGACTGACCACGTCGATGTTTTCACGTTCCAGAAATTCAAGGATGAAATCCGCATTCTTCCGTCCCACAGCCCCTTCTGCGGATAACAAAGGAATGACATGCGCCCCGCCGAATACTTTTCCTTTTATCCGGTAACGGTTGGCTCCAAGCTTCATCATTGCGTTGATCAGAAGTTCCATGGCGTTGATGCCGAACCGGGCTTCCACATTGAAATCTTTGAAGTTGGCCTTGCCGGGCACGAGAATGTGATTCATTCCTCCGATGCGGTTTTCCGGATCGAACAGACAGGCTGCCACACATGATCCGAGAAAGGTGCTGACCACTACGGGTTCACTGCTGGCAAAATATTCGCCTATATGGATAGTCACAATTTTTTTGCTGGTGACGTCCCAGGGCATTTTCAGTCTGACCATGGCACCCTCGCTGGCATCCGACTATTATATTCCGGCACATGCCCTCAGAACTTCACCGGCAATGCGGTCAAGGGGAATTATCCGGTCCACCCCCCCGAGTTTAATCGCTTCTTTGGGCATACCGAACACCACACAGGATTCTTCATCCTGGGCAATGGTGTGGGCTCCAGCATCTTTCATTTCGCGCATTCCTTTGGCACCGTCGTCTCCCATGCCTGTCATGATGACTCCCACGGCATTTTTTCCGGCATAGCGAGCCGCAGATCTGAAAAGAACATCCACCGATGGCCTGTGCCGGGACACCAGCGGGCCTGTCTTTACTTCAACGTAATAGCGGGCTCCACTCCGTTTGATCATCACATGGTAATTCCCTGGAGCGATAAGCACCTGTCCCCTCAGCACCGTGTCGTTGTCCGAAGCCTCTTTCACGGTCACCTGGCAGATGCTGTTCAATCGATTGGAAAACGCCCTGGTAAAATTCTCAGGCATATGCTGAACCACCACCATACCCGGTGCGTCCGGGGGCAGTGCTTCGAGAAAAATCCTCAACGCCTCAGTCCCGCCTGTGGACGCGCCCACGGCCACGACTTTTTCTGTGGTCTTCAACATGGCTTTTGTGGAAGGCGGCAGCATCACATCCGCAGACAGTTTGGGCGAAACCGTATGCTGCTTTGTAAGCTTTTTCAGGCTTGATGCGGCCGCTGCCTTTACGCTGTCACAGATATGGATGCGCGATTCTTCAAGAAACTGCTTGGTTCCCATGGTCGGTTTCTGGATGATATCCACAGCTCCGTATTCCAAAGCTTTGAGAGCCGTTTCCGATTGTTCGACGGCAAGACTGGAACAGATCACCACGGGAATGGGGTGCTGACTCATCAGTTTGCGGAGAAAGGTGATGCCGTCCATCCGTGGCATTTCAACGTCCAGAGTGATCACATCGGGAACGTCGTCTTTCATTTTTTTCGCGGCCATATAGGGGTCTGAGGCTGTATCCATAACAATGATGTCCGGATCGGACGACAGGATTTCAGAAAGGGTCTGTCGCACCAGAGCAGAGTCGTCAACCACAAGCACCTTGATTTTTTTCCCCATGCCCGAATTTCCTTTAGATCGTTGATTGTGTCATGATGTATGCAAAACAAAATAACAATAAACCTATCGGCCCTTGATTTTCTGGTAAATGGTTGGAGCCACAGGCACCAGGGGATAACGGTTGACATCCAGAAGCTCGGAGTGCCCCATAAAGAGATAACCTCCCGGAGCCAAATTATCACACAGCCTGGCGATCAGCTTTTCAGTGGTTGGCTTGTCAAAATAGATGATCACATTCCGGCAAAATAGAATGTCCATCTTATGGCTCAAACCAAAATCTGAATTCATAAGGTTCAGCCGGTGGAATTTGATTCTCTTCCTTATCTCAGGCTTAATCCTCACGATCTGCCGGGTTCTGTCTTTGCTTCTAAGAAGGTATTTTTTTTTGAATTCAGGCGGAACAGGCTCTACAACCTGCTCTTCATAAATTCCCCTGACCGCTGTCTCAAGCATTCGTGTGGAGATATCTGTGGCCAGTATGGAAAAATCGAACCGTTTACGTGTCTCACCATAATCACTGAGAACCATGGCCAGGGTATAGGGCTCATCTCCACGGGAGCACGCGCAGCTCCATGCCATGAGTTTCCGTGAAACACCGGCATTAGTGTTCTCGACCAGGTCCGGCAACGCTTTTTCCTGAATGAATTTGAAGTGGTGAGGCTCCCGGAAAAAGTCGGTTTTGTTTGTTGTGATCACGTCGGTGAATTCGGATAGTTCCTGATCCATCCCTTGTCCGCTGAACAGGAAATCGCAATACTGGGTATAGGATTTCAGCCCAAGGACGTTGAGGCGCTTACGAAGACGGCTTTCAATCATGCTCCGTTTGAAATCGGGAACCTTGATGCCCAGTCTCTCATGGATAAACGATGCCAGCCGCTTGAAATCCTTGCCGGTGAGTTCTATCCGTGAAAAAGCATCCCGAATTGTATCATTCATGCTTGCCTCGTTCAATCGCCTTAAATAATAATGTGATCACGCCCTTTGCCCCTGGTCTTCAAAACAATCTCCAACCCCATCCTTGTCAAGAACCTGGGATAATTCGTAAGAAGTGAACACCTTGTCGATATCGAGTATGATGATGAAACGGTCGTTCTTTTTCCCCATGCCCCGGATGAACTCTGTTTTAAGCCGTGTCCCAATTTTGGGAGGCGCTTTGATCTGATCCTGGTCCAGATCCATCACTTCCTGAACCGAATCAGCCAGAGCTCCTATCAGCGTTGCGTCTCCGTCAAGAATGCTTTCAATAATGATAATACAGGTGTCCACTGTTTTTTCCGTGGCCGGAAGTCCGAATTTCAGCCGAAGATCCACCACCGGTACCACACCGCCCCGCAAGTTGATCACGCCCCTCATGAAATCAGGCATTCTCGGAACTTTGGTAATGGTCGTCAAATCCAAGACTTCCCGGACCTGCCGGATGTCCAGGGCGTATACTTCCTCGTCAAGGACAAAGGTAAGAAACTGGCCTGTGCTTTCCATGTTCATATTTTCCATGATTACACTCCGTATGTCGGTTATTATTTACCTGAGATCCACGATTTTATTCACATCAATGATCAATGCCACCGTCCCGTCACCCAGTATGGTGGCACCGGATATGTCCCGTGCATCCTTGAATGTGCTTCCCATATTTTTGATGACGGTCTGATGTCCTCCGATCACCCGGTCAACTACAAAGCCCACGCGCTTACCGTAGGTTTCCATGATCACCACATGTTCCAGATCAGGTGTGTTTTCCTGGATATCGTACTCGTCTCTCAGGCGCACATAAGGCACGATATCACCCCGGATATTAAGGATATTCCCGTTCTTTCTTGATTTATGCTGTTCGCCCGTGAGTTCCACGCATTCTTCTACCGATGACAAGGGAAGAACGAAATAACCCTCGCCTATCTGAACCAGAAGGCCGTCGATGATGGCCAGAGTCAAGGGCAGTTTCAGGGTGATGGTGGTTCCATCCCCTTTAACGCTTGAAAGGTCAATGCTGCCTCGTAAACTTTCGATGCTTCGCTTGACCACATCCATGCCCACCCCACGACCGGAAACATCGGTGATTTTTTCCGCTGTGGAGAACCCCGGGGCAAACAGCAGATTCTGTATTCCATTTTCATCCAGTTCCGCATCGGACGGAATAATCCCTTTTTCGACGGCTTTACGCCGTATAACAACCGGGTCAAGACCTTTTCCATCGTCTTTGATCCGGACGAGAACATGCGCCCCTGAGTGCTCTGCGGAAAGATGGATGGTCCCTGCTTCTTCTTTTCCTGCTTCCCGCCTTTCTTTCGGAGTTTCTATTCCATGATCCACGGCGTTTCGAATAATATGGACCAACGGGTCTTTGAGCTGATCAATCACGGTTTTATCAAGCTCTGTTTCCCCGCCTGCCGTGGTCAGTTCGATGTTTTTACCCAGCTCATTGGACAGATCCCTCACCAGACGTTTGAAGCTGGCGAAGGTGGTGCCTATTTGAAGCATCCGGATACTCATCGCGTTATCTCTCAACCCCCCTGTCAGGCTTTCCACGTCTTCGGCGATGGCCACAAGATCCGGATCGCCCTGTTTGGCGGCTTTCTGGCTCAGCCTTGCCTGAACCGTCACCAGTTCACCCACAAGATCCACCAGCTGATCAAGTTTTTCAGCAGGAACCCGGACACTTGAGGTTTGGGTGCTTTCAGAGCGCTGTTCTATCCGTTTCTTGATCTGGCTCTGCTCGGATAAAGCGGCGGCTACCGCTGTACGGGTCGTGACTTTTTCCTTAATAAGAATTTCGCCAATTCTCATCTGACTGCTTAACGCCTTGGCCAGTGCCTGGTCAGAAATGGCTCCATGCTGTACAAGAATCTCTCCCAGTCTGGGCTGAGGCTGGTCCATACCACCGTAAAGGTCTTCTTCCATCAGGACATCAATGATAATGTCTGCATCGTCTTCCACGAAGATGAACACATCTTTGATGGCGTTCATGCCTTTGTCCGTCGTGAGCACCACATCCCAGAAAATATAGAGAGCTTCCGGGTTCAGGTCTTCCAGAACAGGGATGTTCTCAGTGTGGGCAGTAACAGTACATTCTCCCAGGTCACGCAGCTCGTTCAAAAGCAGCAGAGGGTTGGTGCCATTCATGAATAGCTCGGGATGGGGTTTGAACTGGACCCTGTATGTGGCCTGGGTTTTTGAAGGCAATTGAATGTCTTGCATTTCCGCAGATGCGTCTGCCTCATCGACACCCGTAAGAAGCCTGTTGAGCGAAGATATGATATGGCTCGCATTCGCTTTATCCACGGTGTTCCCTGTAGCGGATGCGTCGAGAAGATCCTTGATGTGGTCACGTGCCGAAAGGGTCAGGTTCACCAGCTCCCTCGTCACAGGAATCTTTCCGCTTCTCACCTGATCGAAAACGGTTTCCACATTGTGGGTGAATGACGCAATATCCTCGAAACCGAACATAGCCCCGGACCCCTTGATGGTATGCATGGCTCTGAAAACACGCCCCACCTGTTCCATGTCGTCCGGATTATCTTCCAGTTCGAGAAGGGAACGCTCAAGCTCGGCCAGCAGTTCGTATGCTTCCTCTCTAAAGGTTTCTTTATGGGCATCCATTCTTACGCTCCTTTTTCCTGTCTGCATTTTCCTGACATTTAAACAAACACTTTTTTAACCACAGAAACCAGTTGCTCCGGCTTGAAAGGCTTCACAATCCAGCCCGTGGCTCCAGCCTCTTTGCCTTCTTTTTTCTTGCTGTCCTGGGACTCTGTAGTCAGAAGAACGATGGGAATGAATTTGAGGCCGGGAAGAGCCCTGACATTTCGTATCAATTCAATACCATCCATGTTTGGCATGTTGAGGTCCGTGATAATCATACCGATGTCCGCACCCGTGATTTTAGCCAGAGCATCTTTTCCATCCACAGCTTCCACCACGTCATAGCCCGCACCTTTAAGCGTAAAAGCGACCATCTGGCGCATACTTGCCGAATCATCCACTGTCAGAATTTTCTTACCCATGTTTAACCTTCTCCTTTCCACAAACATCGCTTGCACAATTTTTCAGGACACCCTCCTTGGGGTTCATACCCCGATCCGGTGAGTACTTTCTGGCATAAATCATCATTTTTACCGACCACGACATTCAGGTGCTTTTCTTTCTGCTCAAAACTGCGGTTGGCAGAACACAGCAGTTGAACGCAGGAAATATCAAACCTCTCCGCGTTGCCCAGATCCACGGTAAGCGAATCTGTTTCGCCCATGACCTTCATGATTTCGTTTTTAATATCCGACGCCATGGCGATGCCCACATCCCCTTCGAGGACAAGGACAGGGGGTTCACCTTTTTTCTTGTTCATATGAAGTCCCATGCTGATCTCCTTAAAATGGCACTGAGTCTGAAGCTAAAACAATTCGACGTTGTCACCAAGGTCCTGTGCTTCACCAGGTTTTTTTTCAATATTTATTTCTGTTTCATGCTGTGCAGAAACGCTTGTGCGGTGAATCAGTCTCTCTTTTTCCATGGTATAGCGTCCGACCATCCTGCTTCCGGCCAGATTTTCTTTTCCACGTCTATCGGCAAAAGGGGCAAGAAAAGTTAGCAGCTCGCTGAGATTTTTTTTCTGGGCGGAAAGATCGTTGCCCATAGCTGGAATGATTTGAAGTTCCTGCTTAACCCTTAGATGAATTTTATCCATCGTTTCCATATTGTTATGGAGATCCCCGGCCTGGTTTTTCATGGTATTGACCATGTTGATTATTGCCATCATGGTATTGTCAAGGCCCTTATCCCCATCCGATTCATCCGTTTGTTTGGGCGTATCCATGTCAGACGCCACCTGACGGATAATCGTTTCAACGTCTTTCACGAATATATCAACAAGATCCGCCAATTTCTTCATTTCTGCTGCAAGAACAGTCAGAGTTCTACCCTCATTGCCAAGGTTGCTGGCGGCGATAATGGCGTTTATTCCCTTGATGTGGGCGTCCATGCTGATGTTATGAATTCTCCCTGTCAGATCCGTAAGGGTTGAGGTGGTCTGCGTAGACACATCGTATATATCATTCATCCGTTCGACCAGATTCATACCTCTGCTTCGGAGTAATCCTAAACTCTGAATGGAAGAAAGAAGATGCCGACCGGCGTCATTACCCAGGCGCCCAGCCCCATTGCCGTTGCCGCCTACCAGGCTGGTTACTTCTTCAGTAATGGTTCCGATGCCCCGTTCAATGGCATCGAAGGCATAGGAACATTGGGAATAAACATCTCCAATTTCAACAATCATATGCTCCATATGATCGAACAGGAGAGACGCCATGGCGTGGGCCGTAGACAAGGCTTCTGAGTCAGCCCCCGTGCCAGGGTCAATGTTTTTTTTGTAGAGTGATGTGATATCCGATAGACCGGTTACGATATGCTCTATCCTTTGCCTCATAGCATCATGGAACTGAAGGGCCATAACGATTTTTCCCACATGGCCAGCAAGTTCATGGCCTATGTTCACAGCGTTAGCGGCTGTTTTCCCCGCAAGGTCCAACCATCCGTCTGTCATGGCTACGGCTTGCTGGACAGTTTTACCGGTATCGTCGGAGACTTGGTCAAGCTCCATGACACCCTGCTGGGTATTGGTGTAGAGAGTTAAAAATCGTTTTTTCGCGTCATCCACGGTGGTATTGACGATTTTTGAGAGGTTCACGATATCTTCGGACAGTTGTTTGATCTCTTTGGCAATGATGGAGAAATTATCGCTCAGGACATTGGACCGCGATGTTTCAATGAAGATATTGAGGGCCACGGCTCTCAAGTATCGGGCAAGGCGGTCAATATCATCGTTTTTACTCTGGAGTTCACTGAGATGGGCCAGGACGTTTTATACAGAGACAAATTGGTTCTTGATGTTTTCCTTGCTCGATTGGAACCTTGAAAGGCTTGCGCCGATGTGTTTTTTCATGGAAGAAAGAGCTTTCTCCTCCTGATCACCTTCGGTTACGGCAACAATTTCAAGGGCTTTTGTCTCGATAGCCCTGCCTGCCGAATCACCTTCCATCAGTGATTGCCCCAGGGCAATGAAATCATTTTCCGTCTGCGAACCGATGCAGCTCAAACCTTGGCTGATCTGCGAAATCCGGCTCAGAATATCAGGCCATAGAGCGGACGAGACGGATTGATAAGTTTCTTTTTTATCGCTGAGAAAATGTGTATCAGCCATGAATAATCCACCGTTTTAAAGTTTTGATAAAATATTCAGAATCAGGATTAAGGGCTATAAAACTGCCTGATTCATAAAAGAAGAGAAAAACTACACCGCTCGCAAATTTCGGTCATTTTGAACGACTAATCTGGTATAAATAATCAGGATTAATAAGGCATGATCAGAACTTTTTCTATACTAACATTATGACATAGTGAAGGCAAACTGAAATTCAAAAGAAAGAACCATGTCTTTTATGAACAGAATATCAAAGTCAATGCCGTTTCCTTAACATACATGGAACCGGTGAACCAATGTATAAGCTAGTATGTTTCGAATTCACTATCCTTTTCATCTCCCCATTTTTCATCATCCATATTCAACTCAATGCCTTTACCATTGCCGCTTCCTTTACCACCAGTGTGATGGGGAAGGGCTGCGGCCTTAGGCGTTAAGCCTGGAGTCTGAAATTTCTTAGGGCCTGTTTTAGCTTGAATTTTTTTTGGGATATCCAGATATCTCGCTTTTTCATTACCGATATTGAAAAATGAAATCTGGCTTTCCAGCTGTTCTGCCTGGGCAGAAAGCTCTTCCGACGTGGCAGAAAGTTCTTCCGATGTGGCTGCGTTCATCTGGATGACCTGGTCCAGTTGCTGGAGAGCCTGACTGATCTGCTCTGAGCCTGTATTTTGTTCAGATGAAGCGGCACTTATCTCTTTGACCAGATCGGCTGTTCTCCGGATATCCGGCACAATGCGGTTGATCATTTCGCCAGCTGATTCGGCGATCTGTACGCTGGAGTTTGAAAGCTCGCTGATCTCCTTTGCAGAAGCCTGGCTTCGCTCGGCCAGTTTTCGGACTGCGTCGGCCACAACAGCAAAACCACGGCCCTGTTCTCCTGCCCGTGCAGCCTCGATAGCAGCGTTAAGAGCCAGCATGTTGGTCTGACGCGCAATTTCCTCGATAATGCCAATTTTTTCTGCGATGGAGCGCATAGCCATAACAGTCTGAGTGACAGCTGCACCGCTTTGCTCAGCATCCTGTGCGGTTTTTCCGGCAATGACTTCCGTTTGCCTTGCATTGTCCGAATTCTGTCGGATGCTTGCGGCCATTTCCTCCATGGAGGATGAGGCCTGCTCAGCCGCAGCTGCCTGTTCCGTCGCACCCTGGGAAAGTTGTTCTGCTGTTGCAGTCATCTGCTGACTGCCTGAAGCCACATTGGCAGCACCTGAAATAAACTCCGCCACCATGAATCGCAGTTTTTCGGCCATTTCCGCGAGAGCTTTTCCAAGCTTGTCCCGATCAGACAGAATCTTCACACGGGCGGTGAGATCACCTTTTGAGATCTTCTCCGCAACAATCACCGTCTCTTTGAGATTGCCCACCATGGTATTCATGGCCTGAGCAAGAATACCAACCTCATCCTTCTGATTCACGTCCACATCCACATCCAGATCGCCTTCTGATACGGCTCGCGCCAGTTCAACCCCTTTTAGCAGAGGTATGGCAATGGAACGTGCTATAATAATGGCGATCAGGACGATCAGTGCCGCCATTATTACACCAATGAGAAGAATCATCCGCGTGACATCATGGACGGGAGCCATGATTTCAGCTTCGTCAATTTCCGCCATAACAGCCCATGTCGAATCACCCACCTTGATGGATGTATATGCGGAAAGAACGGGATTCCCGTTGTAATCATTGATGATTTTTGCATCGCTTTTTCCTGAAAGGGCTTCTTGAGAGCCAACTGTTTTCACACTACCCTGAGTTGGGTTTGCGAATGACGCCTTGACCGAATGGTTGACCGGATCTAAAAAGGAATCGGACCGCATAAGGGAGTCTGACCCCACAAGATAGGTTTCACCTGTTTTTCCCATACCTTCGCGCTGCTGCATGATCTGGTTGACGCTGTCAAGGGATAGTTGCAGAGCCACGATGGTTTCGATTTTACCTGCTCCGTCAAGCACAGGCTGGGCGATGAAAGCACACGGTTCGTTGTTGCTTGCGGCATAAGGTTTGAAGTCTGCCAAGCCGAATTTTCTGGACATGCTCACCTGCTTGATGAGGACTCCCAGATTCGAATCGCTGTACTTGCCTGTGATCATGTTGGTCTGATAGTCCGATTCTCTGGCTACGGTGTAAAACACATATCCATCCGGCGTAATCAGAAAAAGATCGTAGTACCCGTACATTTCTTTGAATTTCGTGAAGAAATCGGTACTCAATAGATCCGTACCACTCTTCTTCAGCGTTTTGACCATTTCAGCGAGAACGCCGATATCGCCCTGCCGCTCGATAAAATATTTTTCGATCTGGGCTTTTTTTATTTCACGAACCGATTCCATCTGATTGAACGATGCCTGCATCAACGATTTGGCAGCCAGTTTGTTGGCTATCCAGCCGGTGGTGGCAAGTGGGATAAGACCGACAAGAAGAAACAGAAGGATCAGTTTGGGTTTCATTTTTATATCTTTTAATCCGGCCATTTTTTCTCCTTTTTTATCGGTTGGATCGTCTGTAAACTATGAATCGAGTGGCTGATATATATAATTATTATTTGTAAATATGGCAGAATGGCATCTGGCTTAATGCTCTGGTGTTACAAAATCAAACTACATGTCGGATAAAAAGCGTCAACGCTTTAATGAAAAATCATTTATAATACACATACCACTGAATTATTAAGGAAACTTTTTTAAAACTAATTGAAAACGAAAATGATAAGAGGATGATGTTATTGTTCTTAAATTAATTCTACCGTTATCTTTTGAAAGAATCAACCGTCAAAAATGATTTATATAGAAAACGCACAAAGATTTGTATTTTGAAGATTTTTCGTCTCAGTAAAATTTTTTATTGGACGGGTTCCAGGCCACCCGGGATTGTATTGTCTCTCGTCTGGAAGGGCAGGTTTGGACCTGCCCACACATCTGGAAAAATCACCATTTGAGAATAACGATGGGCACAACCATGAGGGCCGTGGATACGCCGCCAATACCGCCATGGCCATCGCCGCCAGCGCCGAGAATGGCCGTGACGATGAATCCGGTTGTGGCAGCGACACCACTTACGATATGGATGTTGGTTTTGCTCCATCCGTCATCCATATTGAAATAATCGCTGTACTCCAGATATCCTGTGATACAGGTCAGAGTCGCCATTCCGGCAGCTGTGTATCCCAGGGGTTCGTGGATATCTTCATTGGAGCTTGAAAAAGCAGCCCCGGCAGCGAAAGCAAGGGTTGTGTATCCCAGATATTTATGGGCTGAGCTCATGTCAAAGCCTTTGGGTTTTTCGGTGGAAACTGATGCTGTGTCCGTTGAAACTGGAGTCTCCTCTACTCTTGGAAGCGGCTGAGAAAGAACGAGGTGTGAAGGAAGGGTGAGACTGCCCCCCAACCATTTGTCCATGGCCCCGTCAGCGTGTGACATCCCTGAAATACCGGGCATCAGGACAAAAACAGCCGCAGTTAAAAAAATAAACAAACAAAATAAAACCATTGAGCCATTTTTAGACTGCATGATGATCAATCTCCTTTTTTAGATGTGACAGGAAGGACAATGGTAAATACTGTGCCCTTGTTCACTTCACTTTCAACGTTGATATCGCCGCCGTGTTCTTTGATGAACGTATAACAGATGGAAAGGCCGTGGCCAACACCTTTCACATCATCCTTGGTGGTGAAGAAGTTATCAAATATCTTGTCCATGTTTTCCGCGCAGATGCCCACGCCTGTATCTTTGATCCTTATTTCAATGATTTCGCCTTTTTTCATCGTGCCGATTTCAAGAATTCCTCCCTCAGGCATGGCGTCTCTGGCATTGGTTATCATGTTTAAAAAAACCTGCCGGAGTTGATTTTTTGATGCAGGAACAGGAGAAAGACCTTTTTCGAAACGTGTTTTGATCCGAATGTTCTTTTCGATGAACTGCTTGCGGTGAAGGGTGATGATTTCGTCAAGCAGACGGTTGATATCGGTCAGCTGACGGTCGTCCGGGTCAGGACGTGCAAAGGACAGCATTTTTCGAAGCATTTCCGACAATCGTTCCGTTTCATTGAGGGCCATATCGAGAATTTTGCGCTTCTTGTTGTCTTCGGTGATTTCCGTTTTTAACAGCTCAAGGGTGTTGATGATTCCGTAGAGGGGGTTGTTTACCTCATGGGCAATAAGAGAGGTGAGACGCCCCATGGCTGCGAGTTTTTCCGACTGGAGAAGCAGGTTCTGAGTGTGTTTCAAACGTCTGGCCATGTCCAGCTGTTCTTCGAAATCCACAAAAATCCCAACAGAGGCGATTTCCTGATACTGATCGTTATAAATGATGGATGCAGACAGCTTTACCTGAACCGTTTCGCCGTCCTTTTTTACGAAAACCATGGGAAAGGATCTCAAACGACCTTTCCCGCCGTATTCTGTTCCTCTCATCAGGGCCATGATCTTTTTTGCAATGCCTTCGGGGTAGATTTTCTGGATATGGAGTTTGCCGATCACTTCGTCGCTTGTGTATCCCAGGGTTTCTTCAGCGGCTTTGTTCCAGATGATGATGGTTCCTTTTCTGTCGGCTGCGATAATCACATTGGGCGAACTTTGAATCACGTTGTTAAGAACATCGTGGGCTTTACGAAGTTCCTGTTCCATGGTTTTTTTTCGCGATTCGTCGACCACAATACCTTCAAAACCCTTGATGCCTCCGTGGACGTCTCGCAGGGTATGGCTGGTGATAAGGCCAGGAACGATGGAGCCGTCGTTTGCGATGAAGTCTATGGCGTGGTCGGTGACTCGTCCGCTGATTCCGGCCAGAACATCAAGAACCAGTGCTTCCCCCGGCTTGCATTTCAGGCAGGCGGCGAAATTTCTGGCCATGAAATGGTCTTTGTCAGCGTAGCCCAGCATGTCAAGAAGGGCGGGGTTGGCGTCAATGAGGGTGCCGTTGGGCTCGCAGATAAAAGCACCGCAGCGCATGGACTGGAAAAGACGGTGGTAGTCTTCGGTTTTTTCTGCAAGACAGGCCATGATCACGTCGCTGATGGCGATAAGGCCCACATTTTTCCCATGTTTTTCAACCACCATGTAGCGGAGTTTGTTGTGGTGGAAAGCGTCAAGCAGCCGGTTTTTATCATGGTCATGGGGGATTCTGAAAAAATGGGGGTTCATCATATCGCCGATCCGGGCGGTTTTCGCATTGAAATCCTTCTCAAGGCTGTTTCGCATGAAGTCCCGTTCGGTCCAGATTCCCAGAATATGGTCGTAAGTCCCGACCAGCAGGGCTCCGATCTTGTAGGCCACCATTTTTTCAAGGGCCTCTTGAATCGTCGTTTCCGGCGGAACGCAGATGATTTCCCGTCCCTTCATGTTCAATATGTCTTCGGCAGTATGCATACGTTAGGCCCCTTGACTCATCTCCACGTATTCCGCAAGGGAAACGGGCTGTTCGTATCCGATGATGATAAGTTTGTCGAACTCCGACAATGCCAGGTCTTTGGATTGTTTTTTCGGATTGACCATCATAATGGACCTGATCGGGTTTTTGACTTCTTTTGAACAGAAAAGTTCCGGAGGTGAAATAATATATCCGATGATAATAAACGGTGCCTTGGCTTCAATACAGGCCTTGGCAATTTTTCTGTAACTGAAGCCGTTAAGCTCCGGCCCCAGACATTGAAGGAAGATTTGGGCTGTTCCCCGACCGGTGGTGAGAAGGCTTTCGAATATGTTTTTGACTCCGGGTGATATACAGCTCTGGGCGATGAGTTTTTCGGAAATTTCGCCGAGGCAGATCACCTCGTCCACGTTCATGGCTTTGAGATGATCTCTGTTCGTGGTGAGAATCAGCTCCTGAATCGTATGAACCTGGGGGTTGTGCTTTTCAATAGCCACGGCCATCAGTGTAGACTGTGCATCCGCAAGCTGACCATGGTTAGGATCAGCAAGTATGATGGCTGAGTTTGCTCGTTCAATGCAGGCAGACCTTAAAACTTCGCGGTCAAAAGGGCTGCCGAACATGGTGATGAAGCGGGCCCTGTCCGTTTCTCTGGGATGCCATTCGGGATTTGAATCCCATAAGGTTTTATCCTGGATAAGAAGCACGATGTCATGAGGCTTTTCCGAGACATCCATATGTAATTCTTCCACAATGGCCCGGACTTTTTCATTGCAGTTGCAGATAACCACATGATTTTCAAGAGGCGGGTCTATTTCAATGCATTCCATATTAATTCCTCAGAAAGATTTTTCCCCGCCAGAGCTGGGTTTTCGAGATTTCGATGAACGAGGGCTGTTCCTCGGCGATGATGATCAGCCGGTCGTTTTGCCTTAAAATCAAGTCGGCTGTTTTGTAACCGCTTTCCGATGCATAGGGACTTAATTTGAAATTCGTCGTAGGTGTCAAAGGGGGCGACCGGTCGATGCCCACAAGAACCATGGGTTCATCATCAAGATCAAGGAAAAAGAGCTGGGCTTTCATAAAGGTTTTTCCCACCAGCTCAGGTGGAACAGGTACGGTGAAAAATTCGCTGCTGTTTTCGCTGAAAGTCATGAGGGCGTCATACACTTCAGTGACCCCGGGGTTTAGCACAGCCTGGCTGATCAAGCGTTCCCCGAATCTCCGGCTCACCACAAACTCCACTCCTTCAAGCGTGGACGCCCGATGGAGGTTCTTTTCACTCTGGAGTTCAGCCACGATAGGAATATTGTCGTTCTTGCCCAGCACAGCCATGGTTTTCATCAGTGTTCTGTTGTCCACTTCCTGCTCCGAATCGCCTGATCTGAACAATGAAGAAAGGAGAACAACACGGAGAGATTCCTTAATATTCGCTGCTTCGAGGATTTTTGAATCCAGAGCGTCGCCCTGAAGAGCCATGACTTTCTTGTAGATCGATGGCTCAAATGCTTTAAGGTCTTCGGCAGCACGGCTGACCACAAGAATGTGATGGCTGCCTTTGAGTGCATGGTGAATCTGGGTAATCACATTGTGCAGGTGTTTGTTCTGCCCAATGATGACAATATGATTTTCAAGCATGCTACCCGGAGGTTTCAGATTAATTTTCCCGCTTCTCTGGATGTGCTTTACCAGGATGCTTACGATTTCGCCGGTGAGGAGCCCTGCGAAACAGATTCCGGCGATGAGAAGAACGGCCGCCTCCATCCGACCGGGTATGGACATGGGGGCTTTGTCTTCAATACCTGAAAAAAGGATGATAATGATATTCCAGTAAGACTGCCAGTAATTGACGTAAGGCCCATCTATCGAATCGCCCAGATGTATTTCCGTGATGTAGATCAGGTTCGAACCGATAATCCAGGTGAACAGCGCGTAGAAAAAAATTTTTAAAAGCTGGTTAGCCCTGTTTTTTTCTTTCATCGTAATTGCCCATAAAACGAAATCTGAATACCAGCGGTGAAGCAGGAAACTGTAACGGATAATTTTCATCAGACGGAGAAGTCTTATGCTTCGGATGATGCTGAAATAAAAAGGCCCGTCATGGGTGGCGATGAACGTCGGGAGAATGGCGATAAAATCAATCAACGCGATGGGTGTTAACGGGTATTTGAGGCGATCCGACGCTGAATACCATCTGAGGGCGTATTCCACGATAAAAATTCCGGTGATCCAGATTTCCACAAGAAAAAACGATTCCCTGTGTTCGGGGAACAGATATTCAGCAGGGATCAGAATGCAGGCGATAAGGATACTGAGGATGATGATCACGTCCACCGCAAGACTGATGATCGTCGAATCCCCTGCGTTCTTGAAGGGCTCCATGACTTCTCGCACCATCGCGCGCAGGGCCTTTTTTTTATGAAAAAATCTGCTCAACCTGCCGTTATCCTTTTATCCGGTTTGTCCGATTGGGGTTCTATCAGCACTTCATCATAATACCTGAACGATGATGATGATGCGCTCCGAATCGTTGTTTGTGAATGGCATTTTTTTTCGAAAGAAGTCAGAGGTATATATTGATTTTACAGAAGAGATACTAACACACTTATGGATGTGGCACAACAGATTATAGGGCAGATCCAAATGACACAAGCCCATCGTAATGCGACTGGCCTGATTCGTTACTTTTATCCAGAACTTCTCTCAAAGCCGTGGCCTCGGCGTAATGATCAGAAAAATAGTCTACGGCGGGAATGGTGGCCCGAATCAGTTTCAGGGCATCCTTAACTATCTGTCCCAATTTTACCGGTTTGGATTCCTCTTCCGTCTGACGACTGAACGTCATTATCTGGCGGACAAGGTCAGCCGCCCTCGTTCCGGCTTTCAAAATCGCTGATATATGGGCGTGTTCTTCCGATGTCTCATCCAGGGAGTGAAGGGCCAATTCTGAATATCCGATCACTTAGGTTGGGGGCTTTTTTTGTCAAGACAAATGGGGGCAAAGTACTCTTTTATGCACCCGAAAAAACCAGCGATGATCGCCCTTATCATCAGGTTATTCAGGCTTCTTTATATCGTCTTTTCGGATGGGATAAAACCGTGGGCAGGCAAAAAAACAAATTGAACTTTAAAGGAATGTCGTGTAGTTGATTATAAATATACATTCGGGAAAACCGGTATAATGAAAATATAATTAATCCCCTGTTTTTCCGGTCTGACACCTAACGCATCATTCATCCTTTTAACCTTATTCATGATTCGGTCTTTCAATGTCGACTGGGTCCCGTCCTATCGTCAAGTGACCGGTAATCATCATTGCGGCTCTTCGAAAATCAGGGCTGCCAACAACGGCTGTCTTATAATAATGGCTGCATTCAGCCTTGTATTAATTAGCAACTATCTGTATTTATTTAACATATAGTGTGAAGATGACTTCGCAAACCCTAAAACAGAAGGAGAAAGAACATGAGTGAAGATATCAAGTGCCCGGTAACGGGGAAATCCGGTAAATCCAATTCAGGCAGAGGTACATCGAACCGCGACTGGTGGCCCAATCAGCTGAACCTTGGCATCCTGCATCAGCACGCGCCAAGCTCAAACCCCATGGACCCCGGTTTCGATTATGCCGAAGAATTCAAGAAGCTTGATCTGGCCGCTGTGAAGAAGGATCTTTACGCGCTGATGACCGACTCCAAAGACTGGTGGCCTGCGGACTGGGGCCACTACGGTGGCCTGTTCATCCGCATGGCCTGGCACAGCGCAGGCACCTACCGCACATCCGACGGCCGTGGCGGCGGAGGCACCGGCAACCAGCGTTTCGCGCCGGTCAACAGTTGGCCCGACAACGGCAACCTGGACAAGGCGCGCCGCCTGCTCTGGCCGATCAAAAAGAAATACGGGAACAGGCTCTCCTGGGCTGACCTCATCATCCTTGCGGGCAACTGCGCCCTGGAGTCCATGGGTTTCAAGACCTTTGGCTTCGGCGGAGGGCGCGCCGACATCTGGCAGCCCGAAGAGGATATCTACTGGGGCAGCGAAGAAACCTGGCTGGGTGACACGCGCTACAGCGGCGACCGCGAACTGGAAAACCCACTGGCCGCCGTGCAGATGGGCCTGATATACGTGAACCCCGAAGGCCCCAACGGAAATCCCGACCCTGTAGCTTCAGGCCAGGATGTACGCGAGACCTTCGCCCGCATGGCCATGAACGACGAAGAGACCGTGGCCCTGGTGGCCGGCGGTCACACCTTCGGCAAATGCCACGGTGCGGGGGATCCCAAGCTGGTGGGGCCTGAACCGGAAGCCGCACCCATGGAAGAGCAGGGGCTGGGCTGGATCAACAGTTTCGGCACCGGCAAGGGCGTATACACCACCACCAGCGGTATCGAAGGTGCCTGGAAGCCCAACCCCACCACATGGGACAACGGCTATTTCGACACGCTGTTCGGCTACGAGTGGGAGCTGGTCAAGAGCCCGGCCGGAGCCTCGCAATGGTTGGCCAAGGACGTCAAGGAAGAACGCATGATTCCCGACGCACACGATCCGTCGAAGAAACACCGACCCATGATGACCACCGCCGATCTGTCATTGCGATTCGATCCGATCTACGAACCCATCGCGCGAAAATTTCACAAAGATCCCAAGGCCTTCGCCGATGCCTTTGCCCGGGGCTGGTTCAAGTTGACCCACCGGGACATGGGACCCAAAGCCTGCTATATCGGTCCTGAAGTTCCGGCTGAAGACCTGATCTGGCAGGATCCGGTTCCCGCCGTGGATCACCCACTGATCGACGCCACGGACATCGCCGGTCTCAAAGCCAAAGTTCTGAACTCGGGTCTTTCTGTGGCTGAACTGGTGGCCACAGCCTGGGCCTCGGCCTCAACCTTCCGGGGCTCTGACAAACGCGGCGGAGCCAACGGCGCACGGATCCGCCTTTCCCCGCAAAAGGACTGGGATGTTAACCAGCCCAAGCAACTGGCCAAAGTACTGGGAGTTCTCGAAGGGATTCAGCAGGATTTCAACGGCAGACAGACAGGTGGCAAGAAAATTTCCCTGGCCGATCTTATCGTACTGGCCGGTTGTGCGGCTGTTGAAGCGGCGGCGAAAACTGCCGGAACATCGGTTGATGTGCCCTTCACACCGGGTCGCACCGACGCGACACAGGCACAGACCGACGTGGAATCCTTCTCCGTTCTGGAACCCCAGGCCGACGGTTTCCGCAATTACCTGAAAAAGGCCTATACCATGCCTGCCGAAGCCATGCTGGTGGACAAGGCCCAGCTCCTCAACTTGAGCGCGCCGGAGATGACCGTACTTGTGGGCGGCCTTCGGGTATTAGGGGCCAACGCCGGTCAATCGGCCCACGGCGTATTTACGAAAAATCCCGGGACCCTCACCAACGACTTTTTCGTCAACCTGGTGGACATGGGAACAGCCTGGAAACCCACCTCCGACGCCAGAGACACCTTCGAAGGACAGGACCGCAACACAGGCGATCTCAAATGGACCGCGACCCGCGTGGATCTGGTTTTCGGCTCCAACTCCCAATTGCGTGCCCTGGCCGAAGTCTACGCCCAGGACGACGCGAAAGAAAAATTTGTGCGCGATTTTGTCGCGGCCTGGAACAAGGTCATGAACCTGGATCGCTTTGACCTGAAATAATCTTTTTTTTGGGTAAATGTTCGTTACGTATGTAGGGTGGGTTTTCGCCCACCCTACGGCATGTTATTTCATGCGCTCTGCAAAGAATAAATGGCGCTATATTTTCACTCTTTGTTGCAACCATGCTTTCTCTTCAAAAGCCATCACCCACGCTCTCGTTCCGGGGATTCTCCCCGGAATGCGCCCCACGGAGGCTCCGCCTCCAACGTCGCACATCACGGACTGTTTTTTATTTGCTACACACTTCCATACCTTAAAAAATCGATAGATTTTCCGAATCATACATGTGTGCTCATAATGTCTCAAATCGTTTCTTTCATATTCGTATTTGATGTGCTTCGATCTCTCCATTTTTGGAGGCGGAGCCTCCGGTTAAGCATTCCGGGGAGAATCCCCGGAACGAGGAGCTGTTGCGCGATGCGATTGCCCTGTTGGTAGACATTCAGTATTTTATTTGGAGCTATGTTTAAGTCAACAGCATTGCGGCTTTCCGATTCTCACCGGAACACCTGAAAATACAGCTGTTCCGCTCAGGTCCACACGTCTGTTGTCCGTGAGATCGTTGACGTTCACACCGGGGTCTTCGGAGGCCACGCCGAGCCGGACGCCCGGAAGACCGTGCCCCCACCCGTGGGGAATGCTCACAACACCCGCCATGATCCGGTCTGAGACCTCCGCTTCCACGGTCACTGTGCCTGTCGCCGATTCCACGCGGACCATGTCCCCCGTCTGTATTCCCCGTACTTCCGCGTCGGCCGGATTAAGAAGAAGAGTGCAGCGGTTGGCCCTGTTGCGAAGCCGTCTGTAATTGTGAAACCACGAATTGCTGGACATGAGATTGCGCCTCCCGATCAGCGACAGGTCGAAAGGCATTTCGGCGGAGTCGTCCTGACTTTTCTCCATGGGTTTGATTTCCTTCAAAGCGTCTGCAAACATCGCCGGTGCCAGGCGTATCCGTTTCGGTTTCGTGAAAAGGCGATTGGGAAGCCTGGGCACAAGCGGCCCCAGGTCAATGCCGTGACGCGCTTTTTTCAGTTTCGACAACGTCAGCCCCGGCCCTATGAATCCAAATTTCGGCCCATGGGGACCCATCCTGTGAAATCCGTCAAGGAGCAGCTCTGGCCTGACGAACCTTAAGGCAAACCGGAGCAACGGGTTCTCCGCCGCACAGGCGGTGAGTCTGGCGATGATCTCCCAGTTGTGGCGCGTGTCCGGGTCTTTCGGAAACACCTGCTCGGAATAGGCGGCATAGTTCCGGACTCCGGCCAGGTTGGTCATCATCGTGTGGTTGGGATGTTCTAAAACGGTGGTGGGCGGCAGGATGATGTGGGCATGACGCGTGGATTCGTTGACGTACCAGTCCACCGCCACCATAAATTCCAGGTCCGCCAGGGCCTTGTCCGTCAAACGCCCGTTGGGTGCGGAAACCACCGGGTTTCCGGCCACGGTGATCAGCCCCCTGATCCGTCCTTTGCCCTGGGTCAGAATCTCATCCGCAAGAGCGGCCGCCGGAAGTTCCCCTCCGAAGTCCGGATAACCGCTCACCCGCGAATGATGCCTTCCCACCCAGCCCCTTTCCCCCGCGAGGGCGGTGAATCCCACCAGATCCAGGGCTGGTGTGGGAAACATGTACCCGCCGGGCCGGTCCATTTTCCCCGTGAGGATGTTGAAAACAAGGATCAGCCATGTGGAAAGGACGCCGTGTTCCTGGGTGCAGGTTCCTATCCTTCCGTAGCACACCGCTTTCTCGGCTTCCGCAAAATCCCGGACAAGATTTCGGATATCCCCGGCGCCGATGCCGGTTATGCCCGAGACGTTTTCCGGTGTGAACCCCGCCACCGTCTTTTTTACGGTATCTATCCCGTCTGTAAAATCCCCAAGTCGCCCCGGGGCCGCGAGCCTTTCCTCGAACAGGGTGTTCACCATAGCGGCGAGGAGATAAACGTCGGTACCGGGTTTTATGAAATAGTGACTGTCGGCGAGTTCCGCAGTCCTGGTTCGGACCGGGTCAATCACTACCACCCGCCCGTTTCTTTTCCGGATATCCCTGATCCTTTTCGATATGCCCGGCGCCGTCATGATGCTTCCACCGGAAACGGCGGGGTTCCCGCCGATGATGATGAAGAAATCCATACGGTCCACATCGGGCACGGGGAAAAGAAGCTGGTGGCCGAACATTTGCTGGCAGGCCATCATCAGGGGAAGCTGGTCCAGGGAACTCGACGAATACCTGTTCCGGGTGTCCAGCACTTTCATCAGAAGGGCGATGTACAGGATATTGCCGTGGTAGTGCACGTTGGGGTTTCCCAAGAACAACGCCATGGCGTCGTTCCCGTAACGTTTCCTGATGTCCCTGATCTTTTCCCCGATTTCGCCGAACGCTTCGTCCCAGCTGATCTGCCGCCATTCCGTGCCTGTCCGTTTCATCGGGTATCTCAGGCGATCCGGATCGTTGTGAAGATCTTTCAGGGACGCGGCTTTGGGACAGACTATCCCCTTCGAAAACGAGTTGTTTTCATCGCCCCTGATGGACAGGATCTCGCGCCCTTCTGTCGTTATCTCAATTCCGCATTCCGCCTCGCAGATGGGGCACCATCCGTAATGTGTTTTCCTGTTTTCCATAACTGATCCTTATTTTTGACTTTTCGATCTTTGCCTCCGGCAGGGCCGCCGGAGGCACTGAATTTATTTAAAAAACTAAAGAATACAACTTCAAAATAAGCCTTCCGCATCCGCATCATCCTTGCCACCACAGCACAGAGCAGGCATCCAATCCCTCCTGCGGCCAGTGTCGCAGAAGCCCCGACTTGGTTCGCCATGAAACCCTGAAAAAGGCTCCCCATGGGGATCATTCCCATGACCGCCATGGTGAACAGGCTCATGACCCGGCCCCTTTTATCGTCGTCCACCAGATTCTGAATGAGGGTGTTGCCCGCCGCCATCTGGACGATCATCCCGAAACCCGCAAGATACAGCATGGCAAGGGAAAGGGGGAAAAATCCCGACATCGAGAAACCCACAAGCCCCAGCCCGAAGAGAACCACGCCAAGGGCCCTGATCCTTTCAAGATCCGAATCGTTTTTCCGGGACGCAAGAAACAGGGCTCCGGAAAGCGCCCCAGCTCCGGACGTTCCCATGAGAAACCCCAGGGTTCCGGCGTCGCCGTGAAGGATGTCCCTTGCGAAAACCGGCAGAAGAACGACGAAGGGCACGCCGCAGAAGCTGACGATTCCGAGCTGAACCAGAACGGATCGGATCTCATGTTCCCCCAGGACGTAAGTGAAACCCTCCTTCAGGCTCCGGAATACCGGTGCGTCGTTAGTCCGGATTCGTAACCGGATGTCACCCATGAGACACACAGTGAGAATGACGGCACCGAAACTCGCCGCGTTGATATAGAAGCAGACCCCTTCACCAAATGACGCGATCATGAACCCGGCCAGGGGCGGCGCGATGATCCGGGCCATGTTGACCATGAACGAGTTGAGAGAAAGGGCGTTTCCGATCAAAGTCCTATCCCGCACCGTCTCGACGATGAACGATTGTCGTACCGGGACATCCAGCGCGTTGACGATTCCAAGAAGAAAACTGAGAACAGGAATATGCCACATCCTGATGGTACCCGTGACAAGAAGTGTTCCGAGGATGGCGGCCTGCCCCATGGAAAGGACCTGGGTCATGACGATCAGCTTGCGTTTGCAGATCCTGTCGGCAAGGACTCCGCCCATAGGAGCCAGAAACAGAGAAGGGATCTGGCCGCAGAACCCCACGAGTCCGAGAAGGACTGAAGAACCTGTGAGGCGGTAGACAAGCCACCCCAGGGCCGTCTGCTGGAAGCAGGTCCCCATGAGGGAGATTCCTTGGCCTGCCAGGAAAAGGCGGTAGTCCCTGGAAGAAAGCGCCCGGAATGTGTTTCGAACACCCATTTTTAAGAAAAGCTCCACCCTCAAAGTTTGTCGACAATATACGATATTATCTTTCACCCCGAACTGGAGTTGTCAATCCTTTTTATTGGATTAATCATTTTATAAAAATGATTGACATATGTCCTGACATATGGACATAACAAGCCGTCGATTGTCGACAAATATCATTTAAAAGTGACCAACCCGGCACGGCCCTATGGGGGGGTATGGGTTAAGTTCATGTTTTTAAACAAAAAAAACAAATTAAAGGAGGGCAAGTCAGACGATGAAAAACGTAAAAATGTTATTGTGCCTTTTAGTGTGCAGCTTCCTGACGGTGGCCACATGTACAGGGAGGGAGAAAAGAAAACCGGTCATCACACCTGATTCCCAGGTCTACATCGTCGGGGGCGGCATCGCGGGACTGGCGGCTGCTGTTTTCGCGGTCAGAGACGGCAAGATTCCGGCGAAAAATGTCCACGTTCTTGAACAAATGAATTTTATGGGCGGTGCCATGGATGGCGAGGCTTGCCCTGTAAACGGCTACAAATCTAGAGGTGCGAGGTTAATCAATAAAAAAAGGTATACTTGCTACTGGAATCTGCTGGACTCCATTCCTGTTCCCGAAGAACAAGAAGCCGTCATGAAAGAAGGCCAGAAGCCTGAAAACCTGTCCGCATACGATCCAAAAACATCCATCAAAGACGAAATTTTCGAGTACAACCAATCGGGCAAGCTTAAGCTTCATGCTTCTTACAGCAGAATTTTCGGTCTTAATCAGAAAAGGCTCGACTCCAGTACATACAGTCTTTCATTCAAAGACAGAATGGCTCTGATCAAGCTGGTCGCCTGGGAGTCGGAAAAAGACACCTCGGGGAAAAGGATATCCGACTTTTTCCAGCCTTCCTTTTTCAAATCTAATTTCTGGTACATGTTTTCGCCTCTTTTCGGTTTTGATTCGTGGCACTCCCTGACCGAATTCAAACGCTATCTGCACAGATTTATCGATGACGTTGACGACCTTGCGGATCTGGGTCGGGAGGGGTGGAATACGCCTTACGAAAATCAGTCTTATGTCATTAAACCGATCGTCAAGTGGCTTGCCTATCAAGGCGTTGATTTCCAGTTCGGATGCAAGGTCAATGATGTGGACTTCAAGCCCTCAACCACAGAAAAAACAATTGAGAGGTTCTATTACAAACAAAACGGCCAGGACAAGACCATTACCTTAAACAATGGGGACTATATCCTGATGTCCATCGGCTCAAAAGTGGCTGATTCTTCCGAAGGCACCATGGACACAACAGCGGAACTCATCAGGGACAAGAGGGACGGTTCATGGACTCTGTGGGAAAATATGGCGAAAAAACAGCCGGACATCATGGGTCACCCCGAGGCTTTCAACAGCAATATCAATGAATGCAAGTGGGCTGTATGGTCGCTGACCAGCAAAAGTAAGTTCTTGTATGACCATATCATGAATTTTTCCAAGGCCACGGTCATGGGTCAGCAGCATATCATTTCTTTTGCCGAATCCAACTGGGGTTATGGGTTGCATATTCCTTTTCAGCCTTTATATAAAGGCCAGCCTGAAGATACAACGGTCTATCTGGGCTATACACTCATTGGAAATACAAAGGGGAATTACATTAATAAAGAACCCCATGAATGCACAGGCAGGGAACTCCTGGCGGAAATGCTGTATCATTTCGGGATCGTTGATCACCTGGATGAGATTGCCAAAGAAAGCAAGATAATTTTTTATAACGAGCCGTATGTCGTAAGCCACTGGCAGCCCAGAAAAATAGGCGACCGGCCGGATGTGGTACCCAAAGGCTCGACCAACTTCGCCCTGCTCGGCGAGTATGTTGAAATCCCCGAAACGTCAACGTACATGGTGGACTATTCAACTCAGTCCGCGATGATGGGAATATACACACTGCTAAACGTGGATAAAAAGGTGCCCAAACCTCATGTGACTTACCATAATCCGTTCGTGCTTTTGAAAGCGTTGTATCACATCAGCAAATAATCTTTTATCATTCATCAGCCGGGCTTATTCAGGCAAGCCCGGCTGATTTTTTTATAATCCTTTGATTATTATTCAGGCATAATGCCATGCATTTCAGCGTATTCCTCAATGTACGACCTGTTTTTTAGGGAATATTCGTTGTAATATTCAATCGTTTTAACTTGTCCCCCTAAACATTCACCTTCTTTCAAAGATTCCGCAATCCGGCGATTGATCAAAGCAGGCTCATAATTGGGGTCCAGCTCTATTGCTTTATCATAGGCCCTCAGTGCTTCTTCTTGCCGCCCCAGACTTGAATAACAGATTCCAAGATTACCATAGGATTGAACGTGTTTCGGAGTTATTTTGATCGTTTCTTCGAATTTGGCAATTGCGTCATCCCAGCTTTGTGACGTCATATATTCAACGCCTTGATTAAATATTTCATATCCGAATAAATACTCGTCCAGACTGATTCCGTCCGTCTCTTTTGTCTGTTTTTCAAGCATATTAAGCATATCCTGCGCATGCTTGACCATGTAACCACCCGCTTCGCCAATTTCCACAACCCGCCTGAATGCTGTTACCATTCCCGGAATTTGAAATTTTTTTTGATATGCGACCCCCAGATTGAAGTGCGCCGCTGCTAAATCAGGTGAAATCTGCGTCGCTCTTTTAAATAGAAGGATAGCCTTGTCAACGTTGTTATCAAATGCCTCAAGAACACCCAATCCAAAGATAACATGAGGATGCTGCCCATGTTTTTTCCTTAATTTTTCAAGAATCTTCTCACCTTGTCTCCGCTCCCCTTCCTCAAAAAGCCTCAAAGCGTCATCCACTACATTTTCAATATCTATATGACTCGATGCTTCACGCTTTGCTTGAGCCTCTTTCCTGCCTTTTTTTCTTGTCACGGGCTTTTTTTTGATCTTGTTTTTTTGTCATTGTCGCCTCCCCTAAAACGTCCGTTCATCCATGATTCTTTTCCGAGTCCCTAAGAATCTGCCCAATAGAGCAAAAGCGCTGATCTCTCCAAATAACCTTGAGCCGACAAATGCCACACGATTATTAATTGTGCGTCATACCCTGATTGATGGACGTGATCAATGTATTTTGCAGCCCCTTTTTTCTTCATGAGGCTATCCCTGATTTTTTCCCAGAACATCCTCTGTCTTGCAAAAAAACCTGACATGCATTAAGTAAGGTGTTTCCCGAATTTGCAATATCTTTCAAAGATGATGGCGTCATGAAAAGACATCTAAGACGTTTTAAGAATGCTACAATTAAAGAGGTGAGCCATGCTGAACCCTGAAAACACAGAAGACTGTCTAAAGCCCGGTGCGATAATCAACAGCGACCATCCCGATGTGATAAAATATGCGTCGGACATTCTTGGCAATGGCAAGTGGTCAGACAGGGAAAAAGCCATAAAGCTCTATCTCCGAGTTCGCGACGATATCACGTACAATCCCTATCTCCCTTTTCATAAACCCGAACACTATCTTTCAAGCAATGTCATTAAAATAAAATCAGGATTCTGCATTCCCAAGGCAGGTCTTCTCTGCGCCGTTGCCCGTGCGTGCGGCATCCCTGCCCGGGTTGGTTTTGCATCGGTGAAGAACCACCTGCTGACCCGACAGCTTCTGGAGTATCTTGGAACAGACCTGATCGTGTACCATGGCTACACCGACCTGTGGATTGAAGGAAAATGGGTCAAGGCCACTCCAGCTTTCAATGCTGAGCTTTGCCTGCTGCATAAAGTTCCTCCCCTTGAGTTTGACGGCATGAGCGACTCCATATTTCATGAATACAATTCCGAAAGTAAGAAATTCATGGAATACACTGCGTTCCACGGCGTATTCCACGATATCCCCGTAGACACCATCCTCAGGGAATGGGAGACGGTCTACGGCAAAGAGCGTGTTGCAGGATGGGTTAGGATGGCTGAAAACAACCGTGGGGACCTGGATTTCACAAAGGAAGAGGTGATTTGATTTTTAAGTCTTAAGTCGATCTGAAGAAATTGCTCCAATAGCATGCACAGCTTCTATATGATAAAAAAGGCTGTTTCAGGTTAAGTAAGAATATAAAAAACAAATGCTGGATTTACAGAATATTGAAAGGGGCATTGATGGACAAGGCATTGTTGGAAAAGGCTTTAAAAATGCCACCAAACGAACGGGTGATTTTGCCGAACTGATATTGGCGAGAATCGACAAGAAAGATGAAGGCCTGCGACAGGAATGGAGAGGTGAAGTCAAAAACCGTATGGGTGCTGTGAAAAAAGGCAACGCAAAACTTCTTGATTTCGATGATCTCACCGATGAAAGTTAAAATTCATAAGCTGGCGGTTCTTGGCTTTCCTTTTCCTCAATTATTTATCAAATGAGTCAAGGGCAGACATGACCCTTTGATTCCTATGTCGTGATGAACTCAGAATTAGTCATAGACCTCCCAATGTCGCCCATCAACTTTTTTAACATGCTCTGGGACAACAACTTGGGTTGGTATGTCTTCAAGGATTATTCCATCAATTTGAAATTTTTCTACAGTTTCATCAAATTCATACAGCAAGTTAATTCTCGAGTTTGACTGAAAACGATGAAACCGCACAGCTACGACAGGTTTTTCTGTCACAAAAGACGGAATCTTCAGCATAACCTTCTCAGTTCTTCGCAATTCTACGTCTCGCCCCTCAAGGGTTTCAGCGGCAATATGAATAATTGATGGTTTATATTGAGGGACCTGTTTCACTGCATCTGAGAGTAGTTTTGTAATGTCCCGTGCTTTTTTATTAATAGATACTTCAGAGTCAAATTTTCGAGTGATGCCACATGCCCAATCAATTGACTCAATGTATGATCCCAATATCGGTATCTCGCAGTATCTCATTTCTATTGTTTTCATTAAATTAACAATAGTAACCTCCGAATTTTCAGGTGCCCAATCGCCACCGAGCAGATAGTTCATCATTGGAGAAGGCATTTTAACCATAAACTTATCAAGGTGCGAATTCACCGACAGGTGGTCGATAAGGCGAGCATGAATAGTGGCGTCATCACTATCATGAAGGATTGTTTCCTTGTCCTCAATAGGCAAGGAACTCTCCAGAACTTGAACTAAAAAGTCAGTTGGAAGTGTGGAAACCTCATTATGGAATACCACTTTCAGCCAAAGCCATTGTCTGTTCTTGATTAGAACAGGAACTGTGGCGTCCCATATTCGTAAAAACTCTTTTCTTTCTTTTTCTGAATATGTCGTCCTCCTATCAAGACGTTTGCACTCAACGACAAATTCTACACCACCCTTCCGAATGACCATGTCAGGACTCTTTGCAGGCGGTTCCTCCATTAAAAATTCAACATTCCAACCCTTTGCAGCGTATGACAGCGCAACTAATATCTCAAAAATAATACCATCAGGGGCACTCTTATAGTGAGAGAGTAATTCTGTAATTTTCCGGTCTATCCCTTCGACCTTTTGCGAGTGACCCCATCGTTCACCAATACCTACAAAAAAAGGTAGAATTCGTTGTGCTTGGGCGATATCTATACACAAGGGATTCTCTATTGTCTGTTCACAAAGAAACAGGTACCAGCCAATTTCGTCATCTCGGATACGAATTGGCTTTGCCTTTTCAAGGTTAGTGGGTTCAGGGTGGCCTTTCAGCGATTCAATTATCCGTACTCGCCGTGCTTGCCATTCTTCTTTTGTCAATTTAGATATGAATGGCCTAATCCCTCTACCCAACATTGTCATCAGTTGCTCGTCTCTCCCCCCCAGTCCCCCAATAAGCAAATCCATGTTACGTTTAATAGCGGCTTTCTTCCGGTTTTCAAAAGAGCCTCGAAGTCTTGCTTGGCCCATAAATACACCTCCAGTTTGGAATCGCATCAATTAAATTCCAATTCAAGGGACATCCTTATTCAATTCACGTCAACGAAAAATCCAAATACCTTTTGACATCCTTTCCAGTTTAACAGCAACGTTTCCGTAACGACAAGCATCATGATTTTAAAGCCACGATCATCTTTTTCGGCATAGATGTCTGAATGCTGTATGAATTATTGGCTTTGCTTTCACGGTGTATGGGTTTGTTGTTTTTTACAATGATTGAAAAGTTTCATAGATCGATGGCGTTGTCAACATTCAAAGGGCGGAGATGGTTAAGGATGGGGCATTTGTCAGTTTTCGTGACGAAAAGCCGATCCTAAATTAGGGTTGACGTGGAAATGGTTTCGGTACAGTGTATGGGGTACGGCAAGCGGCTGATGCCATGCATGGCTGCCGGTCAATAGCATCGAGCACATAAAAACAGCTTGTAATGTTGGCCCCGTTTTGGATTATACATTGCCTGAATCATTCATACGTTATGGAGGACCATGATGAATTTAAAACCGATCGGAAAATTTGCGGCCCTTTGCCTGTTGACGGTCTATATTCTTTCGCCTTCGTCAACCCGTTCGCAATCCCAGTCGCCTTCAAGTCTTACGAAGTTCGACGGCGAATGGAGCGTCCGGCTCGACTGCCCGTCCAACACCGAATCTTCGGGGGCAAAAGGATACATCTTCGATTTCACGGCTCATGTGAAAAGCGGTGTGATCAAGGCCCAGCACGGCGAAGAAGGAAAGCCCGCATCCCTCACCCTTGACGGAACGATTCAGGACACGGGCGACGCGATCATCTACGCCCACGGCTACACCGGCAGCCCCGAATTCACAATAAAACGGCCTCCCAAGGGCTCAGGGTACTCGTACAAAATCAAAGCTCATTTCAACGAAACCTCGGGAATCGGAAACCGGGTCGAGGGCCGGGCTTGCGCCATCACTTTTACGAAACAGTGATGGTGCAAGCCTGTTTTCCATCACAATTTCGCAAGGATATTCGTCAGGTGTGAAGTTGCTTGTATTCATGGCATTTAAAAACAGCCAATCGATCTGTTCAAACCACGATCAGCTTTTGAACTGCCATAAGAAGCTGTGGATTGTATTTTTGTCTTTCTTATTTTCAGTCTGTGATCTGTTCAACAAGAAGGCCCATGGCCGAGGCTATTTTCTCTAGTGTCTTTTTTTGGGCCTTTGAGCTGTTTTTTTCGATCTGGGCAATGGCTGGCTGGCTTATGCCTGTTCTTTCCGCCAGTTCTTTCTGGGTAATTTTCAGATGTTTTCTCCAAGCGGCTATCAAAGACAGATTTTGTTTTAACTGGTAACCGACCACTTCATGGGGGATATAAACCGACTCGTCATCGCCACCCGTTAATTCAAGCCACTTGTCATAGGGTACGACCGCAAAGGCCGGTTTGCCGTTTTGCTTGATGATTTGTATTTCAGTATGTACGCTCATATCTTTTTTTTACCTCTTCAATGCTGACGATTTTAACGCCTGTGTCATGGTCAAAAAGCACCCTGTATGGTCCAACCCTCATTCTGAATCCATACAGATGGTTGGTCAGGCGTTTGACGTTTGGGCAATCTGGAAAATTCTTAAGCTCGTCAACTTTGTCATAAACATTTAAAGCATCTTTTTTAGGTAACTTTAACAGTTGTTTCTGCGCCTTTTTTGACCAGATTATCGTATTCATGGCTTAATATAATTTATAAATATAAGTTTTTCAATATATAATATAAGTTTTTGTAAGTGACCAGGCATTATCGACAGATTTTCCTGATAATACATGTGTGTTCATGCTGTCTCGAATCGTTTTTTTCGTATTCGGGGCGATTCGATCTCTCCATTTTTGGAGGCGGAGCCTCCGGTTAAGCATACGAGGGGCTGTTGCGCGATGCGGTTGGCTGAGCCGTTTTTTTGCCCTCAAAAAAAAGATGTGCAATTGCCTTGGGCGTAGATTTATAAGGATGGAGGCATTGGATGGCCAATCGGGAGATTGGCGTGCCCAGGGAGCGCCGCGCTTTTCGGGCGGCGAATCCCTGGGTGTGGGACTAATGTTTGTTCAGAGCGACGGCGTGAACTTTGATGTAGACGTCGCTGTAGTGTTTTTTCTCGCCGTCCACGGTTAAAAGGTCGTCGTCAACGTTGATGCCGAAAAGACGCTGGTTTTCTTCGAGGTAGGGAAGAATCAAGGCCCAGTCGGCGTCGGTGAGTTTGGCGAAAGATCCGCCGTTCAGTTGCTCGTCAACGACTTTCCGTTCCGGATCGCGCATGTAAATCGCGCCACCGGAAGCCAGAGAAAAGAGGTTGGAGCCGGGGTATGGCGTGGGCTCGGCGGTGAGTTTGCCTTTATCATCGAAGTTCATGCCGTTCAGGATGGCGAAACCGCCGCCGTTCAAGGGATCACCGGCCATGAAAGATTCGGCAAGGTAGTCGAGACAGGTGCCGTTGATCACCACGCGGGGTTTGCCCGTGGCGTTGATCAGAGGGCGGCCTGCGGCGTTGCCCATGATGTACACTTCGCCGCCTTTGGCGCCGTACATGAAGGTCTGGCCCACGTCACCGTGGATAACCAGTTTTCCGCTTTTCAAGATTTGACCAAGCTGATCCTGGGCATTGCCGTGAACCTGGATTTCAAGACCGTCGATGCCGGAAGCCAGATAATCACCGGAGCTGTCATACACATGGATGGTGACATCGGTGGTTTTGGGCCCGAACCCGCAGCCGGTAAAGCGCTGGCCTTTGTAACCAAAACAGATGTAGTGCTTCCAGCCCAGATTGAAGGCTTTGTTCATCAGACGGGAATCACAGTTCGGTCCTTCGGGTTCAAAGGCCCGGGCGTTGATGACGAGAACGCTTTCATTGCCGGTGGGTGCGCGAAGCATGTCGCGGCTGTCCCAGTCGATATAGGAATAACGGCTGCCGACCTTTTCACTGAGTTTGGGGAAACTCATGAAAATGTCGGTGAGCGATGTTCTCACCATATCCAATACGGAACTCAATTTCTTTTTGCCCGAATCGTAGCGGCGATCACTTAAGAACGTAAGGATCTCAATGGCATTGGCTTTGGCCGTGTCGCTCTTACCAGCATTTTTCACCACGGCTTTACAGAACGCTGAAACATCGGCAAAAGTCCAAGTGGTGATGTTGGCCATACAGTAAGCTTTGAGAGCTGAAAGATCTGTAGCTTCGATCTGTTTCGCCACTTCACCTTCAATGGCTGCGGCTTTATCAGAAACCATGGCAGGCGCTTTTACATCAAAATGTTCCTGACCTTTTTCCAACACGATCTTTTCACCGAACTTGTTTTCCGTGCTGAGAACCTTGGAGCCGTCTCCTTTGCCGGAATCTTTGATAGTAAAGGCAAAAGCCCCTCCGTCGGTTGAGCTGCCGCCTCGGGCGTTCCAGTATTTGTCGGCCACGGGGCAGAACCGGGGATCTTCTTTGGCAAGGTTCTGGAGTGTGGCGTCAATGGCCTGTTTTTCAGAACAAACCAGGCCGATCTGAACTTCGTCACGTTCAAGCAGTGCGAAAACCTGGGGCCGCAGCATGGCGGTGTCGGTGATCCCCAGCAGCTGCATGAAGTCGTTGTACGGATCGTTTCTGGCGATAATGAAAAACCAGGGACCGTCGGGAGAACCGGCTGTGTGCTGGCTCTGGATGTAACGGTACACTTTCTGTTTTTCTTCGGGAAGACTGTCGAAGTCGTACTCGGTTGTGGGAGCGATGGCTTCGATGATGTATTCCATGGGGTACTCAAACGTGCGGTTGTAAAGATCCAGAAGCTGAACAGACACTTCGGTGTCGGTCAAAAACTGCTGGTGAATCTTGTACTGATGCAGGTATTCGGAAACCGCATGGTAATTGGCAAAATCGCCGTTGTGAACCAATGCTTCGTGCATGCCTGAAAAAGGATGGGCACCACCGGGATGCCAGAGGCGACCACGGGTGGGATAACGCTGATGGGCGATCCATCCGTGGGCTTTGAAATCTTCAAGGCAGTAATACTGGGTGGCCTGTTCGGCGTAACCCACCACTTTCAGGATCATGATGTTCCGGCCATGGGAAAGCACGAATGCCTGTTTGTCGCCAAGAGACGCATAATACGCCTGGTTCAGGCGGTATGTGTTCTGGCTGATGAACTCGTCTTCGGCTTTTCTCGGGTCCAGGCTTTCCAGATTGTGTTCTTTGATGAACGCGGCAAGAACCTCAGGTTTCACCCGGACAAAATACCGGCACACATCGGGCGGTTTCACTTCAAGTCCGATGGATGTGTGGTCGTCGATGGTTGGGATCATTCCGCTGGTGTGCACGTTCAGGTTCGGTGTGATGAACTTCGCTTCCAGTTCGGCCTGACAACTGGGATCAAGATAGGCCACCTGAAGCAAATAGTGGTCTTCAAGAATATCCTGAGGAATACCCAAGCTTTCCGCTGAAAGGCCCACTGCCGCAATTCCGCCGCCCTTGCCGTTACCCCGGTTGTGCATCTGAACCGAGGGTTCATAGATATGACGGCCCGCAACGGGAATGGAACACATGAAGCCGGTTACACCGCAACCACCTTCCTCGTCGCATTTGGCCACTGGCTCTTTAATATAGGGAAGCCCGACCCGTGAGGCCAGAAGCTTACTGATGTTATCTGTAGGGTTTGTTTTCATAACCATATGTTTCCTTTATTGAATAGTGCCTCCGGCGGCCCTGCCGGGAGCCAAACCCCTCTCTTCACTGGGGCATGCTTTTGAAAAGTTTGACAAACAGGTTTTGCAGGAGCACGGCGCGCCGTGCCCCTACCCAGACACATTTGTCCAGATTTTTAAAATCTGGCCCCCCGGGAGGGCCGCCGGAGGCAAAAATATGCAAAGCCTTATCAGATAATGACCTTGTAATCCGGTGCTGGCTGGTATTTGGCCCGTTCCTGTTCGTCCAGATAGTCCAGATGAACGAGAAGATCTGACCTTCCCACCAGTTCACGGATGCTCTTCATGCCCAGAGAGCGGAGAAGGTTGCACCACTGTTTGCGCCAGGCCATGTACATGTTCACGATGCGCTGTTCGCAATACTCTTCCGTGGTCATGAAGCCCAGCTCGGGGTCGGTGGTGGCGATGCCTCGGGCGCAGCCGCGACCGCTTTCGCAGTTGCTGCAACGGACACACTCCAGAGCCACGATTTCCGCCGTTCCGATAACCACGCCGTCAGCACCAAGGGCAATGGCTTTGGCCACATCCATGGCGGAACGGATGCCGCCGCTGGCGATCAGGGTGATTTTGTCACGGGCTCCTTCGTTCACAAGGAAGTTGTGAACTTTGGGAATGGCGTATTCAATGGGCATGGCGATATTTTTCTTGGCGATATCGGGAGCCGCACCTGTTCCGCCGTAGCTGCCGTCAATGTGGATGATGTGGGCTCCGGCGTAATAGGCACCGACTGCCACCATGTCCACATCCGTGGGCGTTGAAACCTTGACGGATACGAGAACCTTTGTGTTGATTTCCTTCATCCAGTCCACGTGCTTCTTGTGATCTTCAACAGAATACACGCTGTGGAAGGGAAACGGTGAGAACAGCGAGCTGCCCACCACGGTTTCACGCATAGCCGCAACAGCCTCAGTGACTTTTTCGCCGAGGAGATGGCCGCCAAGACCGGGTTTTGCGCCCTGGGCGTATTTGAATTCCATCACCGGGCAGTGTTTGATGGTTTCTTCACGAACCCCGAAAAGGCCGGTGGCCACCTGGGTGATCACGTGGTCCTTATACGGAAGAAAATCAGGAGGATATCCGCCTTCACCGGTACAAGTCAGCGTGTTCAGTCGCTTGGCAGCTCTGGCTCTGCCGATGATCACAGGTAAGGCGGTGGAGCCGAAGGACATACCGCCGCCGTAACAAGGAATGGAGATGGTCCGTTTGGGACGATCGTCGCCTGTTTTATTGAGTTCCACACTGGTGTCCATCTGGTCATCGGGCAGGCTCACGGCTTTGGCCGGATCAGGGTGTTTGAAGCGAATTTTGTCGAAACCGCCGCCTGAAGCGCCCAGATTATATTCCAGATCCACTTTGGGGACTTCGCCCGTTTCGGCCATGGAAAAATGACCGAGGAGCATTTCCGCTGTCCATCGGTAGTCGCCCAGAGTTTCGAGCAACGGATTTTCTTTGATGGACAAGGCACCCTGGGGGCAGTTTTTCACGCAGAAATAATCGTTTTCCTTGCATTTGAAACCGATGCATTTGTGGCTTATGGGTCTCTGGGCCTTTGCATAGTTTTCATAGCGGAGATGCACGCCGTTGGGGCAGAGTTGGGCGCAGAGTCCGCAGGCTATGCATTTGGAATTCCTTTTGACCACATATTTCCCTATGGTGTTTCGAAAACGGGAAGGTGTTTCCACGATTTCGGGGAGTTTCCATGCTGTATTGTTATCGCTCATATGTTTTCCCACATTGTTGTTAGGGTGTTATTTCAGGGCGGGTTTGGAACCCGCCCCTACGCCGTCAGGGTGTTTCGATTAAGGGCGTGTTCCAAAACCGCCTCTTAAACCTTGATTGCAACATCATCAGACGACCTTCCGTTCGCCGAACAGGGGACCGAAGTTCTCTTTTTCCAGGTTTTCGAACCACATGCTGCGGCCCACTTCACCACGGAGTCTCCGGGCTTCGCGAATTCCCATGGCACCCAGTATTTCAAGGATCTGGTTGCGCCATGCGGCCATCAGGTTGGTGATCCGGTTTTTCCCGTATTCGGGGTCCACGTCTTCCAGTTTGCCTGTACAGGAAAGGCCGTCTTTGCATCGTCCGCAAAGTCTGCATTCCATGGCGAGAAGAAGGGTGGCATCCAGAACCACGCCGTCCGCACCACAGATGATGCTTTTCACCACATGCTCGGCCATGGCGATTCCGCCGGAGAACAAGAGGTTCACCTTGAGGCGGGCTGCATTTTCCACCAGGATCACATGCACGTCACGGATGGCATCCCGAAGGTAACGGGGATTTTCAACGTTGGTTTCTTTACCATGGTGACTGGCGATGTAATGGATGGTGTCGATGTCCGCATCCAGAAGATCGATTGCAGTTCGCGCGGCGTTTGCGTCGAGCGGTGCGGATACAGCGATGAACAGATCTTTTTTAACAGCCCGGAGTTGCTGGACCACCTCTTTCACGCCGGGACCGAAGGGAATCTGAACCATCTGACAGGTTTTCACCAGATCCATATTCTCTTTCCAGTTATCCAGAGTGAACACAGGAATCAGGTTCCTGGCATACTGTTTCAATTCACCTGTAACATGGGCCGGATCGATGAACAGGAATGTATCCAGAGCACTTGCGGCTTTGGCCATGGCAAGTCGGATATTGTCCGTACCCACGCCAAATTCGTCGTGGGCTTTGAACAGCATGGGGAACGGCGCTTCCAGAATGGGCGGCACGTCTGTGGCAAGGCTCATGTCTTTGTTGAACCGAAGCCCCATGGGCCGTCTGGACAGTTCGATCATGGTGTTGATGTATTCACGTCCATGGATTCCGTCACGGGTGGGGCGGACGATTTCGCTCATGTCCGTCCACATGCTGTCGAATCCTTCGCCCACAAAAGGGCCACGGTAGCCAGCCCCGGAAACGGGGATGCTGCCGGTGTGGGCCTGATACCAGGTCCGGTGGATGATGGACGGCGTCCAGTAATCGTCACCGAGAAAACGGTACTCGGGGTTCACGACCCGTGAGAAAATTCCCTTGGTGCATTCCTGAACACATCTGAAACAGCTGTTGCAGGTGTACAAGTATTCGGGGTTCTCCATATGGCTCATGTGGTAGTAGTTGTCTTTGAAAATATTGTACACACACTTCTTCTTCACGCATTCACGGCAACTTCCCGCGCAGTCCTCCCGGAATTCCACCGTGGCGTACTTTCCCACCGGATGAATTCGGGGCGGCGCGGGTTTTGTTGCGATATGGTATTTCTTAGGCATAGTTACCTCGTAGTTTATTTTCTCAGGCCAGCGCCCTGAACAATTTCTTTCACTTTCTCTTCCCACTCGATGGCCATGATGTGGACTCCGCTGACGCCTTTCATCTGTTTCAGCTCCTCGATGGTTTCAAGGCAGATCTTCATGCCTTCTTCGGCCTGTTTTTCTTTAGGAACTCCTGCCACGCGATTGATAATCTCATCAGGAACATCCATGCCGGCTACTTTGTTTTTCATGTATTTGGCCATGCCCACAGTTTTGATGGGAGTGACGCCGCCCATGATGTACACTTTTTCGGTCAAGCCTTCCTCGTTCGATAGACGAATCCATTCCTTGAAGCGTTTCATGTTGTAGATGCACTGGGTCTGGATGAAATCAACACCGGCGTCGATTTTCTTGCCAAGACGGAGAACACGGTATTCAAAGGGATCGGCAAAGGGGTTTGCGGCAGCTCCAATGAACATTTTGGGAGATTCTTTGAGATCAAAACCGCTCATATCCTTGCCGCTGTCACGCATGTCGCGCACGGTGCGGATCAGGTTCATGCTGTCGATGTCAAACACGTTAAGCGCATCAGGCTGGCTGCCGAAACTCTGATGATCGCCTGAAAGACAGAGGATGTTGCGGATGCCCATGGAGTAGGCTCCAAGGATGTCGCTCTGAATGGCGATACGATTTCTATCGCGGCAGACCATCTGCATCACCGGCTCAAGGCCCATGTCCAGAAGGTGTTTTGACGCGGCGATGCTGGACATGCGGACGATGGCGGTCTGGTTGTCTGTGACGTTCACGGCGTCCACCCAGCCTCTCAGCATGTCGCCTTTTGTTTTCATGACGCTGAGGTCGGAACCTCTGGGAGGCCCGCATTCACCGGTTACGGCGAATTCGCCTTTCAGGAATTTTTCGTGAAGGTTGCTGATGTGTTGTGTTGTCGTTGTCATATGATGTGATCCTCCCTCACCAATTTTCGAGGTCCGCCGGAATGACTGGTTTTCCAGTTCTTTGGAGGAATGTAGGTTTTAAGATTGTCAAGCTGGCCAAGGGTTCTCAGACGATCAATGATCTGCTGCCATCCGCATTCGATGTCTGGAGACACTTCGCATTTGCCGTTCTGGGAACCGCCGCAGGGGCCGTTCAGGAGTTTTTTGGAGCAGCGGGTCACCGGGCAGATCGCGCCGAATAGTCCAAGACCACAGTTGCCGCAGCCCAGACATTCTTCAGTGAAAACGCCGTGGCTTTCCTGAATGCCCATGAATGTGGTGTTAAGCCCGGGATAAATCGGCGCTGTTGGAAAACGTTTGGCCATGGCCTGAACGCCTGCGCCGCATGCAAGGGAAAGAACAGCTTCGTTTTCGCCGATCTTTTTAGCCGCTTCCTGAATAAACTCGTTTTCACACTGACGTTCAACGGTCTGTTCACTGATTTCAACGGTTGCACCGTCAATTTTTAAAGCCATCCGCAAAGCAGAGGCAAGGGCCGCTGTTTCATCTTCGCCGCCCGCGAAACAGGTTTTAACACAGGTGCCGCATCCCAGAATGAGAAGCTTTTTGTACGGCTTGACCATCTTCTTGATTTCTTCAATCGGTTTTTGGTGACCAACGATCATAGGGTACTCCGTTATGGTGAATGGTGATGTTAATTGACGTTGTTATGTTTTTCCTGTTTGGGCGGGTTTTGAACCTGCCCCTACGTTAGCTGCGTCGGGTTGAAACCTGCCCCTACGAAGGGTTGCGTCAGGTTTCAACGTGGTTTCTTCATGCCGCCGGGTTTGGGCCAAGTTCTTCGAGATCTTTTAAAATACCCGAAATGATATCGCTGGCAGACGAACTCTCAGACGCTTTGACCTGATGCATAGTCAACCTGCTGCCTTTCACGCCGATTTCATCAAGTACGGCCCGTGTTTTTTCCATGCGTTTTCCGGCCCTGATGTTGCCTTCAGTATAACGACAGGCGCCTTCGGGGCAGACGAAGATTGAAACAGCATCTGCTCCCGCTTCGAACGCCTTCAGAAGAAAAACCTCGGTGACCATGCCGGAACAGGGCATCTTGACGATTTTCACGTCCACACGGTCCGTGGAGAGGGTTGCCTTTTCGGTGAACGCGTTAATGCAGTGGAACAGGGTGATTTTAGCCTTGAATGTTTTTTCCATGAGTTTGACCGCACATCCGGTTAAAAGTTTTTTCCCAAACAAAAAAGGCGTCAATCCCCGAAATCGGGTATTGACGCCTTTGTCCATTCTTCAGTATAACCGCACGCCATTGTGCGGATACGACATTTACATATTGAACACTGTTTAAACTCTAACGGATGTCCTGTCAACTCTTTTTTTGAGAAAATGACAAAATTGAAATATGGTTTTCATTTTAATACAAATCAAGTTTGAGCATCATATTATATTACGAATATACATTGATCTTTCGGCAACATATGCGAAAAATGTTTTGCCTGGCCTGATTTATAACTTTTTGCGGCAACACGGCACAGTGGATATTGTATTTACAAAATTGTCCATAAACACCCCCTGCTTGTTACAAAACTGTCAACACATGATTCACATCACCGCCTTTTCAATTCGTTTATGTACTCAATCTAATTTGCATATATCGAGCTGCACTTGATCTATCATGATGTTGCAGGATAAAAGAGCAAATGGCACAGCGTTTGCATTTCAAATGGCCCAAACAAAAAAAGCACAATGTGTGACAAACATGTTTATTAATTAACATCCTTCGGGATAACCTATCAGGAGATAAATCCATGAATGGAAGAGCAAAAGCCGTTGCGGCGATAAATCAGCGCAAACCTGTGGAAACCACCATCAATTACAAAGACACATACTCCATTGACCGGTTTGGGGCCAATGTGTTCAGCATGTCTGTAATGCAGAAAAGACTGCCCAAAGACATTTTCAAGTCCCTTAAAAAGACTGTTGATAATTTCTCCAAACTTGATTCTGATATCGCCAACGTGGTTGCCAACGCCATGAAAGATTGGGCCATTGAAAAAGGCGCCACCCATTACGCCCACGTGTTTTTCCCTCTGACCGGTTCGACTGCTGAAAAACATGACAGCTTTCTTGTTCCCGATCTTTCAGGCAATGCCATCGCCGAGTTTTCAGGCAAAACCCTGATTCAGGGCGAACCCGATGCGTCCAGCTTCCCCAGCGGCGGACTTCGCGCGACCTTCGAAGCTCGCGGATACACCGCCTGGGACGTGACAAGCCCGGCTTACATCATGGAAAACCCCAACGGAGCGACGCTCTGCATTCCCACAGCCTTTCTCTCATGGACCGGCGAAGCCCTTGACAAGAAAACCCCGATCCTGCGCTCCATGCAGGCTCTGAACACACAGGCCCAGCGTATTTTAAGGCTGTTCGGTGACAGTTCCAACAAAATGGTATCTTCAACCTGCGGCGCAGAACAGGAATATTTCCTTGTGGACAAACTTCTGCTCGGCCTCAGACCGGATATCCTGGCCACCGGCCGAAGCCTTTTCGGCGCGCCCTCAACTAAAGGACAGGAATTCGAAGATCATTACTTCGGTGCTATTCCCGACCGCGTCATCGCCTATATGTTTGAAGTGGAACGTGAGCTTTACGAGTTGGGTATTCCCGTTAAAACACGTCATAACGAAGTGGCCCCCGGCCAGTTTGAAATCGCACCTGTGTTTGAAACAGCGAACCTTGCAACTGACCATCAGCAGCTCACTATGGTCACCTTGAAGAAAATCGCCAAAAAATACGGCATGGAATGCCTTCTCCACGAAAAACCTTTTGCAGGTGTGAACGGCTCGGGTAAACACGTGAACTACTCTTTCGGCAACGAAAGCCAGGGCAACCTTCTTGATCCGGGTGAAACACCCCATGACAATGCCCAGTTCCTTGTGTTCTGCGCAGCGGTAATCCGTGGCGTTCACAAGTACTCCAAACTACTCCGTGCCGTGGTGGCAACAGCCGGCAACGACCATCGACTGGGCGCCAACGAAGCACCTCCGGCCATCATCTCCATCTTCCTTGGCGAGCAGCTTACCGATGTTTTTGAACAGATCAAAAAAGGCGGCGCAAAATCATCCAAACAAGCCGGTGTTCTCACCGTAGGTGTTGATTCACTTCCCCCGCTTCCCAAAGATGCGGGTGACAGAAACAGAACCAGCCCCTTTGCTTTCACTGGAAACCGTTTTGAATTCAGAGCTGTTGGTGCGGACATGTCCGTTTCCGGCCCCCTCGTTGCCATGAACACGATTTTCGCCGACTCTTTAGATTACATGGCCACCGAACTTGAGAAAGCAACCAAAGGCAAACCTGAAAAACTCAACGAAGCCGTTCAGATCCTTCTCAAGAAAATCATCGAAGAACACGGCGCCGTCATTTTCAACGGCGACGGCTACTCCGACGAATGGCACAAAGAAGCGGCAAAACGAGGATTGCCCAATTTAAAAACAACTCCGGAAGCCCTACCCTCACTCATTGATGCGGATGTGCTCGCCGTGTTCGAAAAATACAATGTTCTTTCAAACGTCGAAATGCACAGCCGATACGACATCTACATTGACCAGTACATTCTCAAAATCATTCTTGAAGCCAAAACCGCAATCGAAATGGCCGAAACCATCATTTACCCGGCTGCGATCCGCTACCAGGGCGAACTGGCCGGTGCTTTCCTTAAGCTGAAAGAACTGGGTGTTCCCTATGATGATTCGATTCTTAAAGAATTATCAGCACTTGTAAAAAATCTTAAAGATGGTGTTGCCCAGCTGGCGAAACACTTGGCAAGCAAAGAAACTGACCATCTCAAAAAAGCCAAGCTCTGCTCCACCAAAATCGTTCCAGCCATGAATACCATCCGTGAGGCTGCTGATAAAATCGAAGCCATCGTTGCTGATGATATCTGGCCTCTGCCGACGTATCAGGAAATGTTGTTCATGAAATAAGGCTTTATCCGCCTCCTGTTAGATCGAAAGCCCGGATTTGGAAACGAATCCGGGTTTTTTATTTGGATGATTAAGTAAATAATGCGAAAGCCTCTTTTAACTTGTAGATCTTACTGCAAAAAATCCACAGGACTCTTGATGGCTGAGTCGAACTTTTTTATTCACTACCAGGCTCAGACCTATTGTGGGAGTGGGGACTCCGACTCCAGGGGTATGGCAGGCCTCTGCATGGAAATACATTATGAGGCGATCGATGGCAGGCGTGGCTGGAGCCATGCTGTATTCATTCCCGGGCCGGAACCTGGGACGAGTGAATATTTTTTTCTTATTTAGTTCTGTGTTTAAGGAGATTAATGTATTTTTCTGGATAGATTTGGCTAAACTGGTTGAAACATTCATATCCCATGATTTCTTGAGCGACTTGTACTTTATCTTTACCGTTACCCCAATCACCTTCCATCGCTGCAATTATTTTGAAACATTCATCCCAGCTATTTTCAAATTTATAACACTGTCTATTATCACTATTATTAATTGAATTCTGAATTAATTGGTCAATTTTTTCAACGTAGAATTCAACAGGCAACCTTATCGTCACGCCGTCCGCTCTGAACAAAGACACCATTGCTGTCACCAACTGAATTTTGAAATTCTTATCTTTTCCAATCCATTCTTCGATGCTAAAAGCAGCGTATTCACGAGGATTAATAATTGTCTTTAACAAACGACGTTGGTCATCATTTGCGTCGCTAAAATTATTTGTCTTTGGATTGTATTCAAGTATTTTCCCATTTTGTGAAAAAAAGAGGTTTTCATTAAATTTTTTCACACCATATTTACCAAAAGAACGGTCACAACTTAGAAGATCAAATTTATTGATTACTTTTTTACTATTAAAGACAATGACTGAATTATTTACTATTTCCCGCGATATAATATGGTGAATGATGTATACTCATAAATTGTTGTTTGAAATTGAATAAAAAGATTTTTGGGGTATGTCCATGTAAAATGTGTTTAACATATTTAAAGATTGGGATTCATCATTCCAAATATAATACTTTTTATAGGATATATAATCTAATAATTTACCACCGGGATGGAGTAGAACTAACCACATTTGATGAAATTCTTTTTCAATTATCATCTCAATATTTGAGTCTTCTGTTTGTTTGACCCCTAATATAACTGCATTATGATACCTGCTCATGAGCGGACAGCATGAATTGAGAAATAGCAATATAACAATAAATAACATAATTCTCATTTTATATATATTCCGACTCAAACCTCTTTTCCCACCTTTCTCTCCCTGTTTGTCATTCCTGGCGGCTTCCCCATAAAACCCTGAAAATCGGATAAAGCGCACACTTTAAGCAAAAAAAACAACTCCATAAGCACGGTTTTGTTGAAAAACCGTGCTTTTTTCTTGCCTTTTATACGTGTACGTATTATATTTATACGCAC
>JBAZWJ010000047.1:0-47279 GCA_041660385.1 Desulfobacteraceae bacterium
AGAATGTAGGCAGTTGGAATTTGATTTTAAATAACGAGTAAGTGACTGGCCCCTTTTAGGGGCCCTCATCAAGCTACCGGCTACGCCGGTAGTTCGTGACTATGGAAGATGAATTGATGATTTTGGCTGGTGGTTTGTTAAGAATCGGGGGGCATCTTATAAATGGTTATCATCCACATTGGACGTTGAAAGTTCGACGTTGGATGTTGGACGTTAATTATTATTAACTTTTTAACCCTGCCAAATCCTTCCGAACAACCCGCCCCATCTCCTCAATCTCTTTTTCGGAATAAGGTTTCGATTGTCCCGAGCCCCATACCACTCCGGGCCAGCAGGGATCATCGGTGCGGCGTCCGATCACATGGATGTGGAGTTGTTTGACCACGTTGCCGATGGCAGCCACGTTGAGTTTGTCTATGGGGAAATGATCTTTGACAAAACGGGAGAGGCGGTTGATCTCATCAAGAAGAATATGTTGTGAGTCCGTGTCAAGATCACAGAGTTCCACAACGTCTGTTTCGGGAACGAGGATAAACCAGGGGAAAAGGGCATTGTTCATCAGAAGAAGATGGCTCAGGCCCATTTTCCCAAGTATATGGCAGTCGTTTTGAAGCCGGGTGTCAAGGGTGAAACCGTTCATGGTATCCTTGCTAATAAGCCGTAACTTTCAGATTATCGAAATGAACCTGCTGCATGTTTTCAACAAAAAGGCCGAAACGCATGCGGTCCCTGGGCAGGGTGATGTTCACTTCGCCCACGTACAGCTTGTTCACGTAATACTCGAACCGGGTGCCCCGGACTTTGACCAGAATCACATTCTGTGTTGATCCGTTGCCGATGAGGCAGGTGCCCGACTTCCAGTCCATGGGCATGGGATCAATCACCTGATTGTTGTTATACCCGCTTACATAGGACCAGCCGTTGCCGCTCAGGCCGAAATTGAACCGGTTCTGGGTGTCTGTCCCCATGGTGAGCCCATAAGCGTAGTTGTCTATCCCTTTTTTCCATGTCGTTGTTACTTCGATGTCGTAATTTTCAGGAAGCTGAACGAACTTCGCGGGGAATTCCGCCGAGTTCAGGTTGTTTTTCGTTTCCAGAGAGTACACGCCACCTGAGATGGAGTTGACGTAGTGTTCGCCGTTGGGCCAGAGAGGCCAGCTGTTTTCATTGCCGTAGAAACTGTCCGAAAAAATCACATTGCCCGAAGCGGATTGGCCCGTGATTTTCAGATCGTCGAACGTGATCTTCTGCTTGTTTTCAACGAAAAAACCAACTTTAAGGCGGTCGTGGGATATGGGGATAGTTACCGTTCCTACATACAGATTGTTCACGAAAAAGTCACAGATCGACCCCTTGGCTTTGATTTTGAGAACGTTCTGTTTGTAACCGTCACCGATGATGGCGTTTCCTGATTTCCATGGCATGGGCGCAGGGTCGATCACCTGATTATCTTTATAGCCGCTGACAAAAGACCAGCCATTTCCGCTCACCCCGAAATTATAACGGTTCTGGGGCTCTGAACCCAGGGCGATGCCGTAGGCTCTGTCATCCACACCGCTTTTCCAGGTGGTGGTTACCTGAATTTCGAAACTATCGGGAAGTGAAACACTGCGTTCCATGAATTCCGAGGAATTCAGCTCATTCTTTGTTTCCATCACGAAAGTGCCGCTACGGATGTCCGTGATGTAGAATTCTCCGTTGGGCCAGAGTTTCCAGGTGTTGTCATTGTTGTTGAATGCATCGGCCAGCAGGATGGAATCGGATGTGGTGGGTTTGTAGTCGGAAACCCGGTCACGGTCAGGCTCAGGTTTTTTTACTTCTTCGGAGAGCTGACGGATCTTGATGTTGGCTATTTTTCTGAACCGGCCCTCGGGGTAAAGTATGACGTAATCCTTAAAATCTTCCAACTTATTGGAATTCTTGATGGCAAGCCAGAATTCTTCCTCTTCGTCAAGGGTAGATTGTTTCGTGGGAACCAACACCACCGTGTTATCACCCTTGGCTTTGTCAATATGGACGTTGATGAAATAGAAATCGCCGGTAACCGACGAGGAAACCCAGGGTGTCTGTCCTTTTTTTGTATCTTCCTGAACGCCTTTACCCACCTGCTTCATAAGCTGGCTGAGTTCGACGTTGCCCGATTTGTCGAGGGCTTTCAGCAGGTTTTTCGTAAATACCCCATTCCGTCCGTCGCCGTCGGCTGCTGTCATTCCTGGAGCCGTGGCGTAGGAAATCATGGTCCCTGCGGGAGCGTCCATCTGGGCAAGACCACGTTCCGCACTTCTGAAACTCCGTGCAAAAGGGTTGTTCCGGCAAGCGTCCAGGAGGACGATGTTCAGCCTGTTATCAGCGCTCTGCATTTTTCTTAAGATAAGACTGGCGTCAACGGCCAGATCTTCAACTTCATCTTCTTCGGCGATATCCACACCCACAGGGATCAGGTAGTTGTTGCCTTTGACCTGCATACCGTGGCCAGCGTAATAAAAAAGACCCACGCCGCCTTTTTTCAAATCCACACCAAACTGCCGTATGGCTTTTTTCATTTCAACCTGGTCGGCGTTTAAAAGTCGTTTGACTTTGAAACCCAGGGATTCGAGTTTTTTTGCCATGTCCGTGGCATCGTTCACCGGATTCTTGAGCGGGCTGTTTTTATAGTCACTGTTGCCTATCACTAGGGCTAAACGCTGTTCGGAATAAGCTTCTTCCTTGGTCATCTTGAGGGCACGTTCGGCAAACACTCCAGTTGTCCAAAAAACAACACAGAGAATCATTGCGCTGGCAATACAACTTTTTTTCCCCATAACCCACCTTTTCAAACGTTTGTTATTTTCCCCTCATAAACAGATGCTCCGATACATCCGTAGGGGCGGGTTCCAAACCCGCCCTGCAACGACAAAGCATCAAGCGATATACGAGCAGCAGTAATCCGTAATTTTTTTAATTTTCAGACTGAACGACGCGCTTGCAGGAACTTCAAAGCTTTCTCCGCCTTTAATGACCTTCCAGCCGGGATTGCCGGGCAGGAGGACTTCCAGTTCGCCGTCGAGTATTTCCATAATCTCTTTTTCTGCGGTGTTGAAGGTATAATCACCGGGAAGCATGATGCCCAACGTTTTTTTCGATCCATCAGCAAAGAGTACCGTGCGGCTTGTAACAGCTCCATTGGCGTAAACGTTGGCTTTTTTAACAACGGTGACTTTTTCGAAAGTGTTCATTTATAACAGTCCTTTTCAATGATTTTGGTTCATTCTGGCCCATTCGGTCTCACTGAGTGAAGGCCGGTCCATTTTTAGTTTTTCCATCTTCAGTTTTTTCATTGGGATGAATAACCATCATTCTATAAAGGAAACAGATCATGATTTCAAGATGAACACGCAGTAGATTAGAGAATGTGCAGGATTTTATCAGCTGGCCCTGCCGAACAAAGAAAAGAAAAAAGGCGGTTGCGACTTGCCGAAATTCCGGCGAACCTTCCCCAGTTCGGGTTTCCCCAGTCGTAACCGCCCTTGCGTGGATATCCTCAATGGTTGAGGACTCCTACCGCCCCCTTCTTGTCTATGCCTCTGGCATATCCTCTGTATTGTCGTATGTTTTTTTCGGCCATGACGGTTAATACTTGATTCCCATTACATTAATAATTATCGGATGGTAAGGGTTCATCATTTAATTGTTTTTTATTTTTTAAAAAGAGAAATCGCCGTGTGGGCAAACCATCACGGCGATTCCGTTGGGTGAGGTCAGTGTATCATATTAAAAAATCGTTTGTGGCGGTTCATTTCTGGCCAAAAGCTCCAGATCTCTGGGGTTGCACAGCTTGCCGGGCAGGTCGGAAACCTTTCCGCATCCCACACACACATAATTGATTTTTGTAAGTTCTGGCTTGCACAGATGTTCCGGGTTTTTACTGTGAGTTCCGCAAGTCCCGCACACATGGGCTTCATCCATGAGAACAGGCTCACACATGAAGTCCGGTTTATCTTTGATTTTGCCGCAGTCGTTACAAACATAAATATTTTCTGACATAGGCACCTCCCATACTTTCTATTTAAAGGCCAAACCGGTTTTGTCTTTTAAATCGGCGTACATTTAATTAACATTCATATTTTGTGCCAGAGCCATAAAATCATAAGTCCATGTTGCAATCAAGATGAGACTCAATCTGTCGCGGCGGGTTCCAAACCCGCCTGATTATTGCATCATGCTGAATGCGGATTGAAATAAACCCACCTCCGGAAAGGGTCATGCCCTGAGTTCAGCCAACGCGTGTCATCGCAAAAGTGGTCCCCATACGGAATATGTGAGAGGAAAATATGTCTCGCTAATTTGATACACATGTCCGCGAGACATTCTGAGTTGCCGACGTCTTCGATTAGCTTGACAAAACAAACCAAAACCCATAACAAAGAACCCATTTAGAGCATAATTGGAATAGACTTCCCGTGGAGGCCGGTGCGGCGGGCTGAAAATCAATCATTTCAATTCCCGGATACACCAGTCCATGTGTACTTAACCATATAAATACAAGGCAAGGCCATGAAATATGTAATGCTGGTATTATGCAGTGTTTTCATTCTGTCATGTCAACATGCGCCCGAAGCGCCTGTTGTTGCAGAAAAAAAACCGGCCGAATCGGCTCAAGCCATCCATGCACTGACCCGCGAGTTGATGGCCAAATGTGGTATTAACGAGCAGCTTGAAAACGTGCCGGAAAAAACCATGGCCGAAGTTCGGGAATGTTTCAAGAGGAACGAAACCATCCTGGGGAAAATGTCTGAACAGGTCATTACGGATATTAACGGCATTATTGGCAGGTCGTTCAATCCTGATACTATCCGTGCCATTCTTGCAGAATATATCGAATCACAGATGAGTCCGGATGACATGCGATCTGTTATCGCCTGGCTCGATTCGCCTTTAGGTCTCAAGCTGACCGCTATTGAAAAAACCGCTTCAACGCCCGAATCTTACCGTGCCATGGTGGAAGCCGTTCCCACGTTGAAACAGACACCGGATTACGATGAGCGAATTAAACTTGTCCAGGAAATTGATGCCAGTGTAAAGGCAACCGACTTGATCGTGGACCGGATGATCAACATGCAGATCATCACGCTGACAGCCTTGGGTTCAGCCTTTCCTTCCATGAGCCTGCCGCCGGAACAGACGATGCGGGAAAACTTCGAAAAGAACAGAACAGAAATATCGGGTGCCATCGGTCGGGAAATTGCCCTCAGCATCTTATTCACTTACAGAGACGTTTCGAAGGCAGAGCTTAAGGAATACATCCGTTTTATGAAAACCGATTACGGAACAAGGTACCACAATGTGATCCAGGAAGGCTCCAATAAAGCCTATACGTTCTGTGGAAAGAAGTTCAGCGATGCCGTGGTTAAACGGATCAAGAGTAAAGAGCCGGATGAAGAAGCCACAAAAATTGCCCCGTCCTCGCCGGTACATCCCCAGCAACGGTGATTCGAACGTCGATCATTTAAGCCCGTTTTCGTGAAAACAACGCGTATATTTTTTATCGGCCCCTTTGATGTGATTTGTCAGCCAGTCGATCAGGAATGTTCCAACCTCCAATGAAAGAACCTTTTTTTTCTCGGCAATCTGTTCTTTCAATTCCTTTACCTTTTTTTTCATTTCGTCGTGAGCCCTTTTGTGTTCGGCTTTATCTGGGTAGTTGAATGAATCGAAATACCGTTCTTCGGTGTCAAAATGCTGGATGGTGTATGCTTCCAGTCCATTAATCAGCTTGATGAGACCATCCTGGGGTTCTTTGTTTATCGCCGCATTGTAATACCCGTTGATCATGTCCAGCATTACCTTGTGTTGATTATCGATTTCCACTACCTGAACACTGAAACTGTCATTCCATTGTAACAAACCCATGGTTTACTCCTTTGATGTTTTTTAACAAAAAATCGTGAAGGGATTCTGAAGAACGAGAATGAATTCATATTCGAAACAGGCTATAATCATAAGCAAAATTTCAGGTCATGGCAACCTTGATTTGTTTTGTGCAAAGAATGTCAGCTGCTTCCTGCGGAGGTCAGGTGCGTATGAATATGACTGTCAAACATTGTGATGTGCTTGTGGTGGGTTCAGGGCTTTCGGGGCTTCGTGCCGGGATTTCAGCCCTCCATGAAGACAACTCACTTTCAGTTCTTCTGGTGAGCAACGGCAAAGGGCCTTCCGGGTCATCCTTTACAAACAGGAACCAGTGTTTGGGAATGGTGGTCTGCCATGATGACAGAGAATCGGATGTTTTTATTGATGCCGTGAAATCCATTGCCGCTCCCGGAATCATTTATTCCCGTCTTCCGGAATTAATGGCAAAAGAAAGCGAAAGGCTGTTCGATGATCTCAGGCAATCCGGTTTTAAATTCAAGCCGTGCGGCACAGATGGATTCGAACGATTCACCTGCTGTTACATCAAAGAACCAAAACTGGCCTACGTTTTTACCGATCTGCCGTCGGCTTTTCAGGCCATGCGGCAGCGTTTTGAACGATCCGGCGGAACCATGCTCGAAGGGTTTACCTTGAAAGACCTTATTCCTATCGTGAACAGCTCTGTCGAAGGAGCGGTTTTCGTTGAGCAGCACACAGGTGGTCATCTCGTTGTTCGGGCAAAATCCGTAATTCTGTCAACAGGCGGATCAGCCGGGCTTTTTAAACGGAGTCTGGCAGGAAAAGAAAACCTTGGTTTCGCAACAGCACTTATGGGTGGATTGGGCGTTGCTTATGTGAATATGCCGTTTGTTCAATACCTCTGGTACGATGTTCAAACACTTCAGCACTGGCCATGCTGGCAAATCGCGAACCCCGGAGTTCTCATCGCCTGCCCCGGCGGAGAATCGGTCCATGCAACTCAAGAAATCATGGAACTCTGTGTGACTCGGTCCCATCACGTCCCCTTGGCCCATGGCCGACCTGATTCTTCTGTGGACAACATGCTTCTGAACCACCTCCAGTCAGACGGAACGGTCCGTATTTTTTCCCCGGATAAGGGCTGGTTCACGGTGGCTCCGTTTGCCCATGCCATGAATGGTGGCGCAGCCATCAATGAACATTCAGAAACAAACATTAAAGGGCTTTTTGCCTGCGGAGAATGTGCAGGCGGGATGCACGGTGCCAATCGGGTCGGTGGAGCCATGGTCCTGGCCACCCAGGTTTTCGGGGAACTGGCCGGAATTCATGGAGCTCGCCATGCCCAAGGTTTGGAATTTACGGACGTGAAACGGTTTATGCGAATCGTGGAAGACCGTTTGTCCATGTTGCATCATGATGACAGCGAATGGCATTCGGGCCTGGCCGCAATCAGGAAATTGCTCGAAGCCGTTTCCGGCCCCTGGCCCAGAGGCGAATTATCTTCGGTGAAAAATGCTCTCGGGAATCTTCTCCACAGCTCAAAGGACTGGCGGTTGAACCTTGCCTTTAAAACAGCCCGGATGATTGCAGATGTTTAATCTGAAAAATCTTATGTTTTTTAAAAAATTGTAGTGTGTGGCAAATAAAAAAACAGTCCGTGATGTGCGACTTTGGAGGCGGAGCCTCCGAGGGCGCATTCCGGGGAGAATCCCCGGAACGAGGGCAAAGCGGATTTGGGGTCATAAAGATATGCAATTGCCATGAGGTGGAAAAGATCTTGAATTTCTTCACCGTTTCCATCATATTAAACCGGCAATTAAATAGGCCAATATGCTGTCAATTTCGATGGGTTACGCTAAAGCTTCACCCATCCTACAGGAGACAGTGTGTAGGATGGGTGGAGCCAAGGCGCAACCCATCCTTTCGTGCGATAACTGTGTTGCAGTATTAAGAGTATGTTCCATCTAAAATGTTTAACCGGGATAGTAGCCGGGTTTTTAATAGTATTTGAGAACGAGGTGATTTGTGGAAGTCGATCCGCTTGATTATATTGAAAAGCATTCCCCTGAATTTATTGAAATGGCCAGCAGCTACCATCGAATGGAACGCCTTTCCAATCCCGACGGATACGGAAAACGCACAGGCGATTGCGGAGATACGGTGGAAATATTTCTCACCATTACCAACAATACCATTGAATGCGTGTCCATTCAGGTTGACGGCTGCCTGAATACCGTTGCCACCGCCAACACTGTGGCCCATATGACCGAAGGGAAAACCATCGAAGAAGCCTGGGATATCACCCCTGAAAAAGTTGCCGACTACCTCAAAACTCTGGAACCGGACCATTTCCACTGTGCCGAACTGGCTGTGGGCGCGTTCTGTCTTGCCCTTGTGAATTACAGGGATTTGAAGAAAAACTCCTGGAAGAAAAGCTACATGGCTACCCCGAAACCGTGATATGGAAACATTTACCCGACTCAGACCTTTAGAACAAAATCCTGACTTCCATATGCAACGGAAGATTAGTCTTGAAGCGCTGAGAGGTGATATGATAGACGCCCCGATCATTGATATCGTCAATGGTATTAATTCTCTGTCCTGCTGTTTTACTATCCAGTGCTGCTATGGTCATTTTATTTTCGAGGGGCACCCAGATCCCCATAGCATTGAACCATTACCGGACAGATGCGGGATTCTCAACGTGGAATACAGAATTGCCTATGTGGCTTTGTGTATTGATAACAGTGAGATGGGAAAAAGGCTTTTCTCCGGATTGAACGATATCACGGCTGTTGATCCTGAAAACGTTCAGTTCTGTTGTGCTGACTGGTTCTGGGAGCGGCAGATCAACTCCTATGCGTTGCAGGTTGAACCTGACAGATTCAAACATGAAGACAAAGCGATTCTTGATTATCAGGAAGCTTTGCACATTGAGAAAACCCGGAATGCTTTATTTTCAAAGCTTAATATCGTTCTGCAAAAATTTTGACAGGGTCATACCCACAAGAATACGTGGTTTTTAGTCCTTTCTCAAACGATTACCCCATCTGAGAAGCAATAGACTTAAAAATAGAATAAAACAGGGTAGCCAAACCCAGCGCCCCTCGGACAACAGAACATTTACAGCTCTTTTGGAAAAAAAACGTGCCGGATTGATGGGCGAAACCTGGATAACCTGGACCGGAGCAAAATACCTTTCGTCCGAGAACGGCCATAACAAAGCAATCCCAAGTCCACCGTTGGTCAGAGTGTCCAGAAGGCCGTGGGATGCACCTGATACAAAAAGGAAAAGGAAGCTCGGTAACAACGGTATTTTAAAATATCGAAACCCGGCCGAACAAACCAGAGCGAAAAGAAAGGCAAGCATCAGCGAATGACTGAACCCCCGATGACCGAATGCTGCGGCATAGGGTATCCCCATCTTGAAAGCCACCACATCCAGATCAGGTAAAACGGAAGCAAAAATTCCTGCCATAAGCAGGGGATAAGCGATAATTTTTTTTCCAAAACCCGCTCCAATGGCAATGGGAACCACAGGGTGGGTAAATACAGTGGGCATCGTGACCTCATTTTCTATTTCATAGATTTTTCTATTACAGGATTCCTTCATGATAAACAAGAAATGTTGCCGAATGAATGTCATAAACAGGGCCGATCCTTTGATATTCAGAAGGGGGTCGGGAAAAACCATTTGACAGCCCACCCTGGTTTGGTTATATGAATTCTTTCAATGTCCGTCAGAAGGCGGATGAGAGCAGCAAGACAAAACATAATAAAGAATCGAATAAAGCCACGAAGGCGTTCGCCCTTAAAAAAAGGGGTTGAGACTTTGTGGCTTTTTTTATTTTGGGAAAAGGAAGATTGGGGTTTTAATGTGATCATGGGAAAGCGGATCTGTGTGATTGACGGCCAGGGCGGCGGGATCGGAAAAACCCTGATCAAAGCCATCAAATCATATTACGGGGAATCCATTGAAGTGTGGGGCCTTGGAACTAACGCCATCGCAACCGGGCAGATGCTGAAAGCCGGAGCGAACCGGGGAGCCACAGGTGAAAACGCCATTATCAGGTCCGTGATGCAGGCTGATCTTGTGATCGGTGCCATTTCCGTGTCCTGGGCCAATGCCATGCTGGGCGAGGTGACACCGGCCATGGCCGAAGCGGTGATGGGTTCTCCCGCGCTGAAAATTTTTCTGCCTTTAAGCCAGGAACATGTGAAACTGGCGGGATATCACAGTGAACCCTTGCCCCATATGGTTAAAACAATTGTGGAAACTATGATCAAGGAGGTGTTTGCCCATGTGTGAAGCCAGCGCATACGAGATGATTGACGGACGAGAGGTTCTTTATATGGAATCTGTGGACCTTCTGGAACCGATAGAGGATGACGTTTATAAGCTTACCAGTATTTTTGGTGAGCAGAAAACCATCAAAGGTAAAATTGTTTATATGAATCTGGTAAACCATAAAATGGTGTTTAAGCCTCAGACGTAAATACATATATCCAAAGGAAAAAACAATGTGAGGCAACCCGAAGCCACGAAGTCGTGTATCGTTGTTACAGGCTCGCCCTATCCTGATCTTCGTGGCTTTTTTGACATATGGAGCCTGAGCCAATAGGGATAAATCAGCTCAGTTCAAAATTGATGGCGATTTCAAAAGGCAAGTCTTTGTTGGATAAACTGACCGGTGGTTGCGGAAAGGGGGCTGCCTTTTGAACGGCTTTCAATGCGGCCTGATCGAGTTTCGTGTTCCGGGAAGACTTTGCAATTCTGAGTTCCTGCACATGACCATCTTTTTTTAGAATAAATCTTATAACGACACGTCCTTCAATGTGCCTGGAGCGTGCCGTATCCGGGTATTCTTTGTGGCGTTCTATCGCCATCCGGATCATTTTATAATAGCTCTGATTATCAAACCCTCCAGCATTTCCGGCAAAAGGACTCCCCGACAGGGATGAGGTCCCTCCTCGGCCTGGCCTACTACCCGGCAAAGCCGCGATTAACGGAATTTCAATGCCGGAGGCTGCATCTGTGGTGCTTATTCCATAGCTGCCCGGAGCCAGCTGACTGGCCTGGACCCGCTCAGGTTTTATTGTTTCCGGAGGAGTGCTTGTATTGATGACTTCAGTGGGATTGTCCTTGAGCGTATAGGCATTCGAAATCACTTTGGGCATTGCACGAGGTCTTGGGATATTTCGTGCTGGCGGTTCAGGTGCCGGTTGAAATTCCAGCTCAGTAACTGCCACTGGATTAAACATGAATGTCGTAGAGAAAACCTTGAAAACCGCGAGATGCATCCCAAGAGACAACCCCATGGCGATCATGAGAACACGCGACGCCCGGTTGCCAGAACAAATGCTTTTTCTTGAACGTGACAGTACAGTGAAATACCTTTTTATCGTGATCATAACATACGCTCCTGACACCTTTTTTGTTCCACGCATCTTGGTCTGCGGTTAAAAAGATCCGTCTTTCAAGTCAACACCCAGAGCAAATTTTTTCGCGCCGGACAGTTTGGCCGCATCGATCACCTTGACAACCAGCTCGTATTTGACTTCTTTATCCCCTTTAACGATCACGGCCATGGATGGATTTTTCGATAGTCTGGTTGCGATTTCATACTTCAATTTGCCGATATCCATTCTTTGGTCATCCAAATAGATTTCCCCGTTGTCACCGATGGTGATGCTGATATTCTTTTCCGTATTGCTGTCCGCTGCCTGGGCTTTCGGCAGCTCGACTTTAATGCCCGGCTGAAGCAGAACAGGCGTTGCTATCATGAAAATGATAAGCAGAACGAGCACCACGTCGGTAAAAGGAGTGATGTTGATCTCCGATGCCACCCTTCCCCGTTTAACGTTCTTTTTCATAATGATTTCCCTAAAGTAAGGAGGTCGGTGACCTCAGACGAACAGTACTCCATATCCATGACGATGTCGTCCACCCTGCGGGTAAAGTAATTATAGGCGACAACCGCAGGAATGGCGACAGACAGACCGGCTGCGGTGCATATCAGAGCTTCCGCAACACCGCCGATCACCACAGATATTCCTCCTGCCCCTATCTGTGCCATGTTGTGAAATGACCGGACAATTCCAAGAACCGTCCCAAAAAGGCCGATGTAAACAGATATGTTGCCAATGGTTCCCACAATGGACGTGTAGCGTTCCAGCTTAGCGGTCTCCATCATGATTTCGCGATCTGCTGCCTTGCTGATGATTCTTTCATCGTGCCCGTTTCTCTCTAAAGCGGAAAGCACCACTGCCGATATCGGCGCATCAATGGTTTTACAATAGGTGATGGCCGAGGGGATATCCTTGTTATTAAAAAACGTTTTGATATGCTCCATGAACGCGATCCGATCAATGGCTCTCCGCCTGTAGCTTGTCAAACGCTCAATAAAAATTCCCAGCGATACGATGGAGCATATCATTAAAATATACATGGTAAAGCCTCCCATACTGATGACTTCCCATATTGTCTTGCCTTCAAACATGAAATTGTCTCCTTTTTTTAATTCATTCACCATTACCCATCCGATTCCGGATGGAATTCATATTACTGAAATTCCGGTTTAATTAGCCGAATGTGAAACCTGCCCGTTTAAGAAATCATCCGTCACATCCGCCGACCCGTCGAAATTGAGATCCCGTTTTCGTTTCTTGAGTGCCTCTGATGAATCATATTCCTCCCAGATATCCGCTTTCCCATCGCCGTTGCTATCCTCGGAAATTTTTTTAAGCATCCCTTTCTGATAAACATACCAGGTATCGATACGACCATTTCGCCGAAGGGAATGTTCAGCTTTCATTGCTTTTTGAGCAGCATCGAAATACCAGGTCATATAACCCTCTTGGGGATTGTATTCCTCACTTTTTTCAAGCTTGCCTTTAGTGGAGTAGTATTCGACCAACTCCGGATTGCCATCTTCATTTTCATCCACGCTTTTTTTTTTCAGAATATCCTTATAATAAAAAAGCCGCTGCTCCACTTTGCCATTTCCATTGGTATCCATCTCCACCACTGCCGTGAACGGGGGCTTGTTGAACCATTGTTTGACCTCGAACCTTCCATCGCCGTCCTTGTCCTGTTCCACATGTTCTTTTTTCCCGTTTGTGTAATACTCTTTTAGATCAGCGCGGCGTTTGCCCAAGAGGGACTTTTCGATTCGTGTCAATTTCCCGTCTTTGCAGTACTCCCACATATCCACCATTTTATTATAATTGTTGTCGTACTCTGCGTATTCTTTCAGTCCCCTTGAATTAAACCTGATTTTTACATCCGCAATCCCATCGCCATTGCGATCCTGTGTTTGGGAGACCGCCTTCCCGTGTTTATAGAAGACCACAGATTCCATGGAGCTGTCGCCATCTTCATCCATAGTTATTTTTACAATCGTTCCTCGTTCAAACCATTGTATCCGGTCAATTTTCCCCCTATGTTTTCGATCTTCTTCAGTTCTTTGAACCCGACCGTCCTTGTCAAAATGGGAAAAAAGATCATTTTTACCATCAAAATCAGAATCTTTTTCCTGAAAAACCGGTATTCCATCCTGGAAACGTGTGAGGGTATCGAATTTTTCGTCTTTGTTCGCATCCTTCCGCTCCTCGCGAGGCTTTCCTTTTTCGTCAAAAGCGATAATACACTCGATTTTCCCGTCACTGTCCGCATCATAGCTGGTTTCCAGAACCTGCTCGCCTCGACACACCTGCGTTATATCAGGCTTTCCGTCATTATCCTTATCCTGCTGGGTACGGATCAGAACGCCACCTTCAAACAGATGAACCGTGTCCATAATGCCATCATCATTCGTGTCCCGTTCAACTCTCAGCGGCTTCTCTTTGCTATCGAGTTCCTTGACCAGATATTTTCGGCCTGAAGCATTGAACATCTCCTGGCTGACACATTTATTGTTATTCATATGATCGATACAATCCACCTTCCGATCAAAATTCGTGTCACGCTCAACACGGATCAGGTTTTCATTCTGATAAATTTGAGATTGGTCCATCGCACCGTCGCCGTTGTTATCCACATCAATCCGAATAATTTTTCCGGATTCATTGTAAGTGACAACTTGATCTGTCTTACCGTTGCCGTCCCGGTCTGTTTCAAGCTTTTTCCCGGCTGCAAACGCCCCGGTACAAGATCCTAAAATCAGCAGAATCACGGCAATCATTCTGACATGGAGAGCCTTTTTTTGTTTATCGTCGACCGTCATTTCAACACCGCCCAAAATGCATGAAAATATTAATGGAAACCATGTTAAAAAACAAAAAAAACCACGGGTTACATCTCCTTTCTTTTGGAGTGCAACCTTCGTGGTTTTATTTTTTTATAAAATTTTATGACATCTTCTGACTGAGTTTATATCTCAATTCAGTTGATGTTCTGTTGTCATTCTTCTGACACTGACAGAAAGCGCCAATTTTCGGGTTTGTGATTTCATATCACATTGATTGATTTCCTCTACTAACCGAATTATTTTTATCTGTCAAGTTCATTGCCAACAGAACAACAGGATTCTCATGTTTCATACATGACGGGATACGGAAAAACGTTTGACATACAAAAAATGTTTGAGTATAGCTCGTTTTATTATCCGCTTGAAAGCGGAATTCATAGTTAATTAAGAGTCGAAAAAAGATAATAGACATATTAAGCCACGAAGGCTTCGTAACCCATTAACAGGGTCGATGCTTCGTGGCTTTTTTTATTTTGTTTTTCAAACATAGAATAGTGAAGGGGAAAAAATGAATGACTCGGTAAATATTTCGGGGGTAAAAAAAAATCAACGAGTAATCACAAGAAGTATTAAAATCGCAGGGTACTGTGTGTACTGTCTCGTATTTATTACGGCATGGATTATTGCCTCTGCCAGTGGAACTCGTGCAGGCGAAGAGACGGTAAAACTAGATGATGTGGTGGTTTCAGCAACCAAAACGAAAAAACATCTGGATGAGGCTCCTGCCAGCGTTTCGGTGATCGGAAAAGAGGACATGGACCTCAAGAACGTGAAAACCGTTGATGATGCTTTGAAAGCCCTTGCCGGTGTTTATGTCAAACGGACCAAGGGGCTGATGGATTCCACAACGTCCATTCGCATGAGGGGCTTTAACAACGATCATTACACCCTGATCCTGCTTGACGGTGTTCCGGTGAACGACGCCTATACCGCAGGTGTGGAATGGGGCATGCTGCCTGTGGACAACATCGAGCGCATCGAAGTGGTCCGTGGTGTGGGGTCGGCCCTTTATGGTGGCAACGCCATGGGCGGCGTGATCAACATCATCACCCGGACACCGGAAAAACTGGAAGGAAAGATCGCCGCCGGATTCGGAAGCAACGGATCATACAGATACATGGCCTCGGCTGGAGAGCGGCTGATGGACAAGTTAAGCCTCCGCCTTGGCTATGAAAACGAAAGTACGGACGGATATGCCAGCACACCGGTTGTCAAAACGATCGCCGCCGGAATCGGCACCACAGAAGGCGGCTCTGCCATGAACAACACCAATGGTACAAGCGGCAGATGGGTTGTGGGGGATAAGGGAGACAACGGAGCGGAAAAACAGAGTTTTGATCTCAAAGGGGTTTACGATTTGTCCGACACGGGGAAAATCTCTCTGTCCGGTATGTTCGGTCGCCATAAATACAATTACGGTGCGCCCCACACGCTGATGGGGACTTTCGGGGACGCTACCACATACGCCATAGCCGGTGACAACCAGCGGGCCAAATTTCTGCCCTATGATTTTATGTCCATGACAGGAATCAGCCTGAACGAAACCGGCGTATATTCCCTGAGCTACACCGATGTGTTTGGAAAGGTTCGATTGACGGCTCTGAGCGGCATGGTCAAGACCGATGACCAGTACACCACATCATCCACCGCAGGCACCGTGGACGATTACGATAACGCCGCAGGAACCATGAGCAATACAACATGTGACGCCTGGTTTTCCGAAGTCAGGGCCGATGTGCCTCTGGGCCAGTCCCATATGATGACCGTGGGACTCGCCCACCGCAGCGATGAATCTGACACAAACTCCTACACCATTCCGTTTTACAGGAGCTTTGCAAATCCCAGCGACAGCACCTATTACGCGGGCGGAGAAGACAGGGTGTGGGCCATGTTTGTTCAGGACGAATGGGAAATCGCCGAACCGCTCACCCTTTTCCTGGGTGGCCGTTACGACAGCTGGAAAGTATCCGGTGGCCGGTCAGGCGCTCCCGGTTCCCTGACGAACTATGACAGCAACACCGATTCACAGTTCAGCCCCAAAGCGGCTTTTGTTTTCAAACCCATGCGAGATACGGCGATCAAAGGATCGGTGGGCAGTGCGTTTCGTGCCCCGACCTTGTATGAACTATACAGAACCTGGGTGTCAGGCTCCACCACCTACCAGAGCAACCCGGATCTCAAACCTGAAACGGCAGTGTGTTATGATCTTGGATTTGAACAGAACCTGTTTGACAAGACCACCCGTTTTTCAGTTACAGGGTTCAGAAACGAAATCGAAGACATGATTTATTACAACACCACAACGGACGGCACAAACACAACCAAGGCCCGCATAAACGCAGGTGACGCACGGACATATGGTCTTGAAACGGAAATCGCCCAGAAGATCGGATCATTTTTGACAGCCTGGGGCAACTACACCTACACCGATGCCAAGATTAAAAAAAGCCCCACCGATCCGGACAGCGAAGGAAAACGGGTCACCGGCATTCCCAAAAACGCCTGGAACGCTGGCCTTGATGCAGAGTCAGAATACGTGAAAGGCGGTGTTTCAGGCCGGTTTTTCGACAAAATATACAATGAAACAGACAACAGCGACACCGAAGACGGTGTGTACGGAAGCTATGAAAAGGCGTTTTTTCTGGATGCCAAAGTCACGGTAAGCCCTGTGAAATGGGTGAATCTGTCATTGTCCGTGGATAATATTCTCGATGAGGACGGTTACCAGTATTACAAGCTGGATGGCCGGAGTTATTTTTTTGAGGTGGGGTTGGTTTATTGATGGGGTTCGCGTCTCCGGTGGTTCTGTCGGGCATAACCCGTCAGGCTAAGGCTTTAAATGATTCAAGCCGCCGAATCCCAAAGGGATTCCCATAGCCCAGGGTTGCGGCAACGCCGCTACCCTGGGATCACCGGCGCGCCTCGTTCCGGGGATTCTCCCCGGAATGCTTAACCGGAGGTTCCGCCTCCAAAAATGGAGAGATCGAAACACTCCAAATACGAATAAAAAAACGATTCGAGACACTATGAACACATAAGTATGATCAGGAAAATCTGTGGATTTTTTAAGGTATGAAACTGTGTGGCAAATAAAAAACACCCTGTAATGTGCGGCGTTGGAGGCGGAGCCTCCGTGGGGCGCATTCCGGGGAGAATCCCCGGAACGAGGGATGATGTTCGCCAGCGGCGTTGCCGTAACCCTGTGATACGGAATCCCGTTGGGATTCGATGCGGATTGGATCATTTAAAGCCTTAGCCTGACGGCAACGCCCGGAAGGTCCCCCGGAGGCAAACTTATAAAAACAACCGAGAATTGAGCGGAGTCCAATAATGCCATATCGATTAAAAAGACAAATGTTACAAGGGCTATCCCTGGTCTGTGCTGTGGCTTTTCTGGTGTTTTCAGCACAGAATGCCACCTGCGCAACGTCACCCCAAAGTATAACCATCACCGACGCTCTGGGCAGATCCATAGAAATCCGGATGCCGGTAAAAAAGGTGGTGGCCATGAACTCCGACGTGGTGGAGATGATGCGGGCCATGAACGCCGAGGACCGTCTGACCGGAGTTTTTTCAGAAATCGTCCGGGAACGGAAATTCTGGGGAAGTCTGGCCGACAAGCCCAAAGTGGGAAGCTGGCGTGAGGCTGATATGGAAGCCCTGGCAAAAATCCGTCCTGATCTGGTGATCGCCTATGAACGGAATCCGGGGCCGGAACTGGAAAAAAGGCTGAAACCCATGGGCATTCAGGTCTTACGCCTGAATTTCTACAAACTGAAAACCATGAACCGGGAAATCCGGGATCTGGGCCGCATTTTAGGGGTTGAAGCAAGAGCTGCCGAGCTGTGCGCCTGGTACGGCGGCTATTTTGATTTGATCGAAAAACGTCTGAAAACAGTCAAGAAAATACCCTCGGTGTATGTGGAAAGTTACAGCGATTACCATGCCGCTGGTCCCGGATCGGGCGGCGCTGAGATGTGCGTTATGGCAGGGGGCCGGAACCTCGCCTCGGAGTTTTCAATTGCTTACCCCGAAGTGAACCCCGAATGGGTGGTGACGAGGAATCCTGCAATCATCATCAAAGCCGCATCCTGGACCAACGGCTATGAAAAAAACGGGGCGGAATACCTGAATCAGGTGAAGCGGAAGATCATGTCTCGCCCGGCCTGGGCCGGAATCAGCGCCGTGAAATCAGGCCGGGTTCATGTGATGGACAGCAGCATCTGGACCGGCCCCAGGGCGGTGGTGGGTGTCTGCCATCTGGCCCGGTTTTTTCACCCCGACCTGTTCAAAGACATCAACCCTGAGTCGGTTCACAGGGAATACATCGAACGTTTTCAGAAAATACCTTTCGGCGGTGTGTTTTTCTCAAGCTTGTCCGAAATGCCGGTTTTTCTCAACGGATATGGGAAGGATGTGCTGTCGGTCCTATCCCAATCCCATTTGTCCAGATTTTTAAAATCTGGTCCCCCGGAAGGGCCGCCGGAGGCCGGATTACCCATCGGAACTTATTTATGACCATCGCCATAGACGAACATATGTTTGAAAGAGAACACGTTTATATCCGGTATATCCGGCTTGTCCGCCGTAAATGGCTGATCAGCCTGGTTCTTTGCGCTGTTCTTGCGGCCACGGCTCTTGTCGCCCTGTCCACCGGATCTTCGGCTCTGGGTCTTGCCGATCTTTATCCGGCACTGACCGATTCCGGTCATCCGGCTCACGCCATCGTCACCCAACTCCGTCTGCCCCGGATTGTCATGGCGATACTTGTAGGCTTTGGATTATCCCTGGCCGGTGTGGTGTTTCAGGCCATCCTTCGAAACCCCCTGGCATCGCCTTATACCCTGGGCATCGGTTCTTCCGCCGGATTCGGTGCTGTTCTTCCCATCTTTTTTCTTCCGGCAGCAGCGGGAAGGGACGTCTGGATCGCGGCCAGCGCCTTTCTGTTCACCATGATTTCAGCGTTTGTGGTTCTTGCGGTGAGCCGCTTGAGGAATGCCGGATCGGAAACCATGATTTTAACCGGCATCGCCCTGATGTTTCTTTTTTCCGCCCTGACCTCGTTTTTCCAGTACATGGGCACCATGGAACAGGTGTCTGAAATCGTGTTCTGGTTTTTCGGAAGCCTCAGCAAGGCGGGTTGGATGGAGATTCCCGTTTCGGCAATCATGATTCTTACGCCCTTTCCGTTCATCCTCCGAATGGCCCCTGATTTCAACCTGCTGGCCACTGGGGATGACGCGGCAAAAGGTCTTGGGGTGAATGTGGAACGTGTGCGTATGGCCGCCCTGATCCTTGCATCTTTTGTCACCGCAGGGGCCATCTGCTTTACCGGTGTGATCGGGTTCGTAGGGCTTGTGGCCCCTCACATCACCCGGATGCTGCTGGGGTCTGACCACCGGTTTCTTCTGCCTGCCTCGGCCATGAGCGGTGCTGTTCTCGTTCTTGCCGCCGACACCCTTGGCCGGACGGTCTGGGCTCCCCAGGTGATTCCCCTTGGCATTGTCACCGCTTTCACCGGAGTGCCTTTTTTCTTTTACCTTCTGGTCCGGCGGACAAAGGAAACCTGGTAATGCTTGAAATCAAGGGTCTGACATTCGGATACAACGGCAGGTCGGTTCTTACGGACATCGGTTTTTGCCTGAAACAGGGTGAGATCATCACGGTGGCTGGTCCCAACGGGACGGGAAAATCAAGCCTGCTCAAGTGCATCACCCGGATCAACGACATCGGCAAAGGGCAGATCACCATCCACGGGAAAGACACCCGAACCATGAGCCGGATGGCCCTGGCCAGGCATCTGGGTTACGTACCCCAGAGCGTCCAGAGCCGTTTCCCCATGACGGTGTTCGATGCGGTGCTAATGGGAAGAAGACCCCATATGAGCTGGCGGCCATCCCGGCGAGACATGGATATCGTGTCGGAAATATTAACCGATCTCAACCTTGTGGACTTGGCTGTGACGGATTTCGAACGCCTGAGCGGAGGCCAGAAACAGAAAGTCCTTCTGGCCAGAGCACTGGCCCAGGACGCGGATTTTCTCGTTCTCGACGAACCCACCAGCAGCCTTGACCTGAAACACCAGATCGATGTCATGCGACTGATCCGAAACCTCGCCGCCACCCGAAACGTTGGTGTGATCATGGCCATGCACGACCTGAACCTGGCAGCCCGTTTTTCCGACCGGGTTCTGATGCTGTGCAATGGAAAAATCCACGGCCTGGGTGAGCCCTGGGATGTGATCCATGAAGAAAGCATCCGGGATGTTTACGGAGTGGACGCCATGATCGGTGAAAGCAACGGGGTCCGGTTTGTTCTGCCTGGGCATTAGGGTATTTATTTGAATAAAATCGGTGCCTCCGGCGGCCCTCCGGGGGCCAGATTTTAAAAATCTGGACAAATGGGTTTTTGGTGATTGGGGCTCTCGCTTTGGAGCCCGATAAGTCTGCATGGCAAGTAAATCTTGTCGTCTAAAAAGTGGACACCCTTTGAATCTCAATGCTCTCGAACGATGATTCAGAGTTTGCGTACTAAGTAGGTCGGGTAGAGGAACGAAACCCGACGGGTGTGGGTCATTGAGACAACGGTTTTGTTCTATTCAAGGTTGGCCAATGATGCATAATAAACGTCCGATTATTTTAAGGATCGGGTCATTTGTCGGGTTTCGTTCCTCTACCCGACCTACGATAGTCTGACGCATAATTGTTGTGCAAAGATCTATCAGGTAAAGTTTGGGCAGATTCTGGGAGCGAGGTCGCTCACCATAACCTGTTTGTCAAACTTTTCAAAAGTTTGGCCCCCGGCAGGGCTGCCGGAGGCACTTGAAAATAACTCTTTTAACAAGAAAGAAACGACCATGAATCAACCTTCTCCCATCAAAATCGTCTCGATCATGTGGGGTTCGTATCTGCCTACGTTCTTTGAGGCGGCAACTAATCATCCCCATGTTGACCTTGCCATGTTTTCACAAAAAGAGATTCTCGCAAGCGCCGATGTGCTTGAGGCTTTTTTCAGACAGGCAGGCACGGCGGATCTGATTTTTTTCTACTGGACCAACGACGGGTTCTGGGAGGAGGTGGAGCAGCGGCTCCATGAAATCGGAGAGGGGAAAACCATCATCACCACCAGTTTCGATCCCACAAACTGGGGCAGGTGTGCCACGGTTTCCATGGAGATCTGCGCCAAAGCCTATGGGTATATGAGCGACGGAGGGCTTGAAAACTATCGGCGACTTCTTTCATTCCTGGCAAGTGCCATGAAGCCCGAAATCCCGGTGGAAGCGCCTTTGCCCCTTCCCTGGCAGGGCATTCTCCATCCACCGGGAAAAGCCGTGTATGACACGGTGGAAGAGTATCACCTTGCAAGGCCCCAGACCCAGGCCCCCACGGTGGGGCTCCTTTTCTCACGTCACAGTTTCACCAACAGCGACGCAAGTCTGGAACAATCGATGATCGATGCCCTTGTAAAACAAGGACTTAACGTGTTGCCGGTTTTCTGCAACGGTACACCGGATGCGGAAGCCGGATCTCTTGGACCCATCGGAGCCGCCGAACGTTATTTTTTTGATGACAAAGGCAACAGCCGAATCGCGGCTCTGGTGAACCTCCATTTCTTTTTTCTGGGGCGTGAAAAATCATCGGACACATCGGAAACAGGCGTGGCAGCCCAGAGCGTGGACCTGTTCAAACGGCTCGGCGTGCCGGTGTTCAAGCCATTTATCTCTTACAGTAAATCCGTGGCCGAATGGGAGGAAGACCCCCAGGGCATAACGTCGGATGTGTGTTTCGGCATTGCCATGCCCGAATTCGAAGGCAACATCGAACCGCTGATCATGGCGTGCAGCCGTAAAATTGAAGATCTGGAAACCGGGTCGGTGTACGAGGTCCGTGAAATCATCGAAGAACGTGTGGACCGCATCGCAGAACGCATCGCACGGTGGGTTCGGCTTGGGGAAAAAAAGCCGGAAGAGCGCAAGGTGGTGTTCGTGCTTCACAAAAACGAATGCGCCGGGCTTGAAGCCAATGTGGGCGGAGCCGGAGGACTTGATACCGGGGAAAGTCTGGTCCGGCTTATGCGGGACATGGCCGGAGCCGGTTACCATCTGGACAGCATACCGGAAACGGGTGAGGATCTGATGCAACTGATTCTGGCCCGAAAAGCCATTGCCGAATTCCGCTGGACCACCGTGGATGAAATCATAGAAAAAGGGGGATGCCTTTACCAGATTCCAAGTGACGTTTACCGTTTATGGTTCGACGCGCTTCCCGAAAAGGCAAAACAACAGCAGATCCAATCCTGGGGTGAACCGCCAGGACAGGAGTTGAACGGAGTCCCCCCCAGCATGGTGTATCAGGACAAGCTGGTGATCACCGGTCTCAACTTCGGCAACGTCAACGTGATGATGCAGCCCAAACGGGGGTGTGCCGGAGCCCGCTGCGACGGTCAGGTGTGCAAAATTCTCCATGACCCGGATGTTCCTCCGCCCCATCAGTATATTGCCACGTACATGGCCATGGACAAAATATTCGGCGCAGACGTGGTGATTCATGTGGGAACCCACGGCAATCTGGAATGGATGCCGGGCAAAGGCGCTGGCTTGTCCGCATCCTGCTGGCCGGACATTGCCATTGGGACCATGCCCCACCTTTATATCTACAATTCGGACAACCCGGCGGAAGGCGTGGTGGCCAAGCGCCGTGGTCACGCCACTCTGGTGAACCACCTTCAGGCCATGATGACCATCTCGGACACGTATGAAGGGTTGAAGGATCTGGAAGATCTCTTGAACGAATACCGTCAGGCAAAGGCGCTGGACCCGGCCAGGGCCCACCAGATCGAACATCTGATCCGGGAATCCATGGAGAAAAACCATCTGGAAAAGGAGCTGGAAGCAGTGGATCACGGGGATTTTGAAACCATTTCCACACGTTGTCACGAAATCATTTCCAGTGTGAAAAACAGTCAGACACGGATCGGCATGCATGTGTTCGGACAAAGACCGGAAGGTGATGATCGTGACGAGTACATCAACACCATTCTCCGCTATGACAGCGCGGCGGAGTTCAACACCCGGCGGCTTGTGTTCGACTTCTGGGGCGAGGATCTTGGGGATGCCCTTTCAAATCCCGGCGGCACAGGAAAAAACGGAAGACCATACAGCGAGCTTCTTTTTGATGCGGACCGCAAAGCCGTTTCCCTGATCGGCCGGATCATCAACGGCTGGGACGAGGATCGGATGATCCGTTCGGAGTTTGGCGACAAAGAATTTCCCGAACGATTGACAGCCCGTTTCCAGGGCTTTGCCGATCTGGTGATCCATGTGGACCGGCGCATCGCAGATTGCCGTGAAACCGAATCCCTTTTAAACGCCATGAACGGCGGCCATGTGCCAGCGGGCCCATCGGGTTTTATCTCCCGTGGCCGGTATGACATCCTGCCCACAGGGCGGAACATGTACAACGTGGACCCCACACGGATTCCCACCCAGGCTGCGTGGCGCGTGGGCGTCCGGCTGGCTGAAGCGCTTCTTGCCCGCTACCTCCGGGAAGAAGGCGGCTATCCCGAGTCCGTGGGCATGGTGTGGCTGGCTTCGGACATTATGCGGGCTGACGGCGAACAGATCGGTCAGATTCTCCACCTTCTCGGTGTGAAACCCCGGTGGAAGAGCAACGGTCAGGTAGACGGGTTTACCGTCATTCCCCAGGAAGAACTGGGCCGACCCAGAGTGGATGTGAACGTTCGCGTTTCCGGCATCACCCGGGACTGCTTTCCCGACGCGGTGCGGTACATCGATCAGGCCGTCACTGCCGTAGCCCTTTTGAACGAAAAGCCCGAAAGCAATTTCATCCGCAAACACATCGTGGATCAGGCGGCCAGAGAAAACGTGTCCATGGACGACATGGATCAGTTCCGGCGGCTGAGTTACCGGGTGTTTTCAGCCAAGCCCGGCGTATACAAAGCCGGAGTGAATCTGGCTGTTTTCGCTTCGGCCTGGAAAACGGAAAGCGATCTGGCTGATGTATATCTGTTCTGGAACGGCTACGCCTACGGTGAAGGAGCCGATGATTTCGGCGTGCCTGCCCATGGGGAGCTGATGGAAAACCTGAAACGGGTGCGGGTGACCTTTGACAAGCACATCTCCGATGAAGCGGATTTCCTGAACTGCTGCGGTTTCTTCGGTAACTACGGTGGCATGACCGTGGCAGCCAAAACACTTTCAGGCAAAAAACCGAAAACCTATTACGGCGACACCCGTGATCCGGCCAATGTTTCCGTGACGGATTTTGCCGATGAGTTGCGGCGTGTGGTCCGAAGCAAACTCTTAAATCCCAAGTACATTGAAGGCATGAAAAAGCACGGCTACAAAGGAGCCGGAGACCTGAACAAACGCATTGGCCGTGTTTACGGTTTCGGGGCCACCACCGGCGAGGTGGACAACTGGATTTTCGATGACATTGCCGAAACATTCATGCTGGATGCGGAAATGAAACGCTGGTTCGAGGAGGTCAACCCCTGGGCCATGGAAGAAATCGGACGGCGGCTCCTGGAAGCCCAAGGCCGGGGGATCTGGACGCCCGATCCCGAACTTCTGGACCGTCTGAAAGAAGCCTACCTTGACACCGAAGCCATTCTGGAAGATCGCATGGGTGATGTGAAAGGCGATTTTCAAGGGGGATCGGTGGATGTGATGACCATGGACGAGGTGGAAGGATGGGCGAAGGAGTGGGCGGCGGTGAAGGAAAGGATTAAAGGATGAAAAGATGAACGCCCAACATCGAACGTCCAACGTCGAATGGGTTGCAGAGCGGAGAACCGGGATGAAATGGGCCGAATTGATGGTCAAAGGGCTTGAATGAAAAATGTCGAATGATCATGCGACAAGCCATCGTAGGTCGGGTAGAGGAACGAAACCCGACAAATGGCTCGATCCTTAAAAAAATCGGAATGACTAAGGAACCAGAATGAATCATTATAAAAACATATTCCCCTTCACCGCCATCATCGGCCAGGACAACCTGAAAACGGCCCTGATTCTTGCCGCTGTCAACCCGAAAATCGGCGGCGTGCTGGTCCGGGGTGAAAAAGGCACGGCCAAGTCCACGGCGGTGCGGGCGCTTTCAGCCGTTCTTCCCAAGATGAAACGGCACGCCGGTTGCTCATTTGCATGTGATCCGGAACGGCCCGAGGAAGGATGTGCGTTCTGTCGAAGTGCCACGTCACATGACCTTATCCAACAGACGATTCCCGTGGTCATACTTCCCCTTTCCGCCACGGAAGACCGGGTGGCTGGCGGCATGGATTTCAATCTGGCGGTGAAAAGCGGTTGCCGTGTTCTGGCCCCCGGCCTTCTGGCATCGGCTCACCGGGGCATTCTCTATGTGGATGAAGTGAACCTTCTGGATGATCACATCGTGGATATTATCCTTGATGCGGCGTCTTCCGGCGAGAACAGGATCGAGCGGGAAGGCATGGCTTTTGTTCACAGCTCACGGTTTATCCTGGTGGGGACCATGAACCCTGAAGAAGGAGAACTCCGGCCCCAGCTTCTGGACCGTTTCGGGCTTTGCGTGGATGTGCGGTCCGAAGAGGACAGGGACATGCGGGTCAACCTGATGCAGCTCAGAGATGAATTCGACCAGAACCCCGGATCTTTCATGGTGAAATACAGCCTGAAAAACCGGGAACTTGCCGAACGGATTGTTTCGGCCTGCTCTCTTCTGCCAGATGTGGTTTTCCCCGATTACCTTAAAACTCTGGTGGTCAACCTCACTACGGAAAACAATGTGGCCGGGCACAGGGCCGATCTGACCATCGAACAGGCGGCCAAAGCCTTGGCTGCTTTTGAAGGTCGAAGCAGCGTGGAAGTGTCCGATGTGAAACGTGTGGCGGAATTCGCCCTGATCCACCGGCGGCGTGATGCATCGCCACCACCCCAGGATCATGATCATCAGCACGATCATCCCAAAGATCAGAATGAAAAAAACGGCGAAGACCAGAATCAAGAACAGGACCAGAGCCAGGAACAGGATAACACCTCGGACAGCGAAGAACCGCAGAACGCTAAAAATCCCCATGAGCCAGAAGACGATGGTTCGGAATCTGACGAACCTGAAGAAAACGACGGCAGTGAAAACAGCCGTCAGGCCGAACGGCAGTCGGTGAAAGACACCATCGCCGAGGTGGGCGAGACGTTCAAGGTGAAGAAGTTCAGTTCAACCAAGGACAGGATTTTCCGTAAAGGCTCGGGCAGACGGTCCCGGTCGAGAACAGCCACCAAACAGGGACGTTACGTGAAAAGCGCAGATAACAAGGGACGCGGTGATATCGCCTTTGATGCCACATTGCGGGCCGCAGCGCCTTATCAGATCCAGCGAAAGATCACAGGGGACAGCCATCTTGCCGTTGTTCTTACCGCTCAGGATATCCGTGAGAAGATCCGTGAAAAACGCATCGGAAATTTTCTGCTGTTCGTTGTGGATGCCAGCGGTTCCATGGGCGCACGGGGCCGCATGGCCGCATCCAAAGGGGCCATCATGTCCCTCCTGCTTGATGCTTACCAGAAACGGGACAAGGTGGCCCTGGTGAGTTTCAGACGGGACGAGGCGGTGGTGAATCTCCCTCCCACCTCGTCCATCGAACTGGCGGCCCGGATGCTCAAAGATATGCCCGTGGGCGGCAAAACCCCGCTGTCATCAGGACTGATCAAAGGCTTCGATCTGATCCGCAACCACCTGATCCGGGAACCCGACGCACGGCCCATGATGATCCTGATCACCGATGGTCGGGCCAATGTGTCGATGACCGGCGAAAAACCCCTGCCGGAAGCCCTGTCCTTTGCCCTGAAAATCGCAACGGAAGAAAGGCTGACAACCCTTGTGGTGGACCCGGAAAACCAGGGGCCAGTGACTTTCGGCCTTGCCCGGAAACTGGCCGAATCTTTGACAGCCACTTATTTTAAAATCGACGATCTCAAAGCCGATCGTCTGATTGATATTATAAAGGAAAAACAGATGTTAACGGGTTGACGGATTCTGTTGAGAATTCTGATGTTTGCCTCCGGCGGCCCTCCGGTGGCCAGATTTTAAAAATCTGGACAAATGGGTTTGGGGTGGTTGCAGGTGGTCGCACGCCATGTCCTGCAAAGCCTGTTTGGCAACCTTTTCAAAAGGTTGGCTCCCGGCAGGGCCGCCGGAGGCCATATCGTTTTGTTTAATTCGATTATTAATAAAAAAGGAACCATCATGAAAAAAAGAGAACGTTTTCCCTTTCTGGCCATTGAAGGTCAGGATGATATGAAACTCGCACTGATATTGAATGTGATCAACCCCGGTCTTTCAGGTGTGCTGATCCGGGGTGAGAAAGGGACGGCCAAGTCCACGGCGGTCCGGGCGTTGGCCGATATTCTTCCGGCCATTGACGTGGTGAAAGGCTGTCCGTTCCAGAGGAATCCCCAAGGAAGTCATGATGTCTGTCTGGAATGCGGGCATGCGGAGTGCCGGAGACAGGTTGTGGAAGGCCCGGCCCCGGCCATCGAATCACGGGGTGTCCGGGTGATCGACCTGCCGGTGGGTGCCACCGAAGACCGGGTTGTGGGAACCATGGACCTGGAACAGGCCCTCAAAAAAGGGGAAAAACACATTGAACCTGGACTTCTGGCTGCGGCCCATCGGGGCATCCTTTACGTGGACGAAGTGAATCTCCTGGATGACCATGTGGTGGACGTTCTACTGGATTCGGCGGCCATGGGCGTGAGCACTATTGAGCGGGAAGGCATTTCCTTTTCCCATCCTGCCCGTTTCACTCTGGTTGGAACCATGAACCCCGAAGAAGGGGAACTCCGACCTCAGCTTCTGGACCGTTTCGGCCTTTGCGTGACGGTTAAAGGCATCGCCGATCCCGAAGCCAGGGTGCGGATCATGGAACGGCGCACCGCTTTTGATGAAGATCCCACGTCGTTCTGCGCCAGTTGGAAAAAACATTCGGACGACCTGGCCTGCACAATCCGAAACGCCATGGATCTTTACCCGAGGGTGATCTGCCCCCGCCCCCTTTTGTATGACATCGCGGGTTACTGCCTTGACGTGGGCGTGGACGGACACCGGGGTGACATCATCATCATGAAAACAGCCAAAACCCTTGCCGCCTACGAAGGCCGGACCGAAGTCAGCCCTCGGGACATCGACTGTGCCGCAGAACTGGCCCTGCCCCATCGCGTGCGCCGCCAGCCGTTACAGGATGTGGTGGTGGACATAAAAGGTGTGCGGCAGAAAAAAAACATGGTATAGGGCGTAAGTCAAAGTCATGCATTAAAACAAATAATCCAACAGACAGTTTTTTTGCCATGAGGTTTTTGAAAAATAATCATAAATGGTAAATATAAATTGATTTTACATTATGTTAGTTATTTCAATTCGCGGAGACTGATATATGGATTACGATAAAGATACAAAAAAATTTGCTAAAGAACTTGAATCTAAAATTGATGCTCATAAATTTCGTTTGCATGCTTTTACTGATATTGACGCTAAAAGAGAACGCAATGAATATATGAGAGATTATGCAAGAGTCTTGTATTCATCTTCCTTCCGCAGACTTCAATCAAAAATGCAATTATTGGGCATTGACAATACAAATTTTCATAGAAATAGACTTACACACAGTCTTGAAGTCGCACAAATTGCAAGAGGTATTGCATGCGAATTGGGCCTCAAAGATACAATTGTTGCAGAAACAGCATCTTTAGCACATGATATTGGAAATCCTCCTTTCGGGCACTCTGGTGAAATTGTTTTAGACGAGCTTGCTTCGGATATCGGTGGCTTTGAAGGCAACGCTCAAACTTTAAGAATTCTAAATAGACTTGAAAAAAAACATCATAATTATCAAGGTCTCAATTTGACATTTAGAACTATAATGAGCGTTATTAAATATTTTCAAACAAAAGAGGATGGAGTCAAAAAATTCATCTATAAAGATGATTACGATATAATTTCATTAAAAATTGAAGAAATCCATCTTGACCATAATAAAACAATAGATTGTCAAATCATGGATTTAGCTGATGAAATTGCTTATGCAGCACATGATTTAGATGATACATTGAGCTCTGGATTGCTGAACATCCATGAACTTCTTTATGAATTTAAAATAAACGAAAAATATTCTTTAGCATATGATCACTTGTGTGGGTTAGTAACCGAATGTGTAGAATTTGCAGATAATGCTTATAGGTTAAAATCATCGGAAGAGTATTCCTACTTATTTCGGAAGGAATTGACATCAAAAATTGTTAATACCCTAATTTGGGACATTAAAGTAATAGAAGAAGAAAAAGGTAAAAAAAGACTTGGATTTAGCAAGTACAAGTTACTATCAAACGGTTTGAAAAAATTGTTATTTAAATCATTATTAAGAAAACCCTCAGTGCAATTGTATGAAAAGCGTGGTGAGAAAATTATTAATGGTTTATTCAATGTGTACGACGACCATACCTTCAATACAGATTTAAAACTATTACCACCAGAGTATCGAGATTTACAAAGCGATGACACTCGGAAAAGAAGTATAGTTGATTATATTTCAGGAATGATGGATTCATTTGCGGTAGCAGAATACATAAAATATTATGGAGAAAACGACCTAAATAAGATGTATTTCAAAAGTAGCTAAACTGCCGTACGAGAACTGCAATGTTGATTAGTGATGTTAGACCCCGATAGGAAAGATTATGAAAAATAAGTTGTTGGTTACTGACGAGGAATACGCAAAGGAAGTAAAATCTCACTCAGACTATTTGAACTGGGTTTTTGGTCTTTCAACTATATTCCTATCAATCTCCTGTTTGCAGTTTCCCATACCATGGCGACCAGCCCTTGTTTGTCTGTTCGCGATTATTCCAATGTACATTTATGCCGTTGCAAGTTTCCCAGTTTCTTTGAAAATCCTTCGGGAATTGTATAAAGAAACAAAAGATAAAGAGGTCAAAAACATAATCGCTCATTTAGAGAGTCGATTTCATGGATGGCGGATTGTTTATACCAATTTGATTCTGATGATAGGGCTGTTACTTTATGTTGCTGTTTTGTTGTCCGCATCTCCACATCTTGAGCCTGTTTTGAAATGGATAAAGGCATAAAAATCATGATCAAAATCGACCATCTGAGCAAACATTACAAAATCCTGAAAGCCGTGGACGACCTTTCACTACACGTGAACCCCGGCGAGTTGTTCGCTTTTTTAGGACCTAACGGCGCGGGTAAAACAACCACCATTCGCATCATGACCAGCCTCACCCGGCGGACAGCCGGAACGGTGATGTTGAATGGCATTGAGGTGGGGCAGAGCAGTGTGGAAGCCAGAAAACAGTGCGGTCTGGTTCCCCAATCCATCAACCTGGACAGGGAACTCTCGGTTTTTGAGAACCTCACCATTCACGGCAAGCTGTTTCGAATGAACCGGGCTGATCGAAAAAAACGGATCGACGAGCTTCTGGATTATGTGGAAATGGGAGACAGAAAGGAAAGTCTGATCAAAAATCTGTCCGGTGGTATGAAACGGCGGGTGATGATCGCAAGGGCGCTGATGCATTCTCCGGCCATTCTTTTTCTGGACGAACCCACCGTGGGTCTTGACCCGGCCATGCGGCGGAAGATCTGGGCGCTCGTCAAGAAAATCCAGCAACAGGGAACCACGGTTTTTCTCACCACCCATTACATCGAAGAGGCGGAGTTTCTGGCAGATCGGGTGGCTTTTATCGACAAGGGCAGGATTATCACGGTGGACACACCTCAGAACCTGATAGCCCGGATCGGAGCCTGGGCCATCGACCGGTTTGTGGACGATGATATGCGCCCTCAGTATTTTGCAGATAGAAAAGAGGCCAATGACTACATTGCGGCCCAGAACGAAAGTTTCACGTTGAGGCGCGTCAACCTGGAAGACGCCTTTCTCTCGCTCACCGGAAAAAAAGTCGGAAAAGAATAAAGATGATTCACGGAATGCTCGCAGTTTACTACAGAGAAATGATGATATTGAGACGGCGTCTTACACGTCAGATCCCTTCATGGTGCGTGTCGCCACTGCTTTATCTGGTGGCTTTCGGTTACGCCATGGGCAGACACGTGGCTGTGGACGGCCACACCTATATGGAATTTCTGGTCCCCGGCCTTGTGGCCATGACCAGCATGACCCAGGCTTTTGCCATCTCCAGTGAAATCAACATCGCCCGGTTTTACTGGCATATTTTCGAGGAAATCCAGGCCGCGCCCGTGAGCGATGCGGGCTATGTGGCCGGAGAAGTGCTGGCCGGAATGACACGGGGCTTTCTTGCGGTGTGTATCATTCTGATTTTCGGTGTTCTTTTTGGAGTGCACCAGTCATACCCACCTTTGTTTTTCGCTGCCATATTTCTCAACAGCTTTGTGTTCGCCTCCCTGGCCGTGGCCATGGCCATGCTGGTGAAATCCCATGCGGACCAGAGCCTGATGACCAATTTTGTCATCACTCCCATGGCTTTCCTGGGGGGCACCTTCTTTCCCCTCCATTCCCTGCCGCTCTGGGCCCAGAAAGCCCTTTACTTTCTGCCTCTGACCCATGCGTCACGGGCCATTCGATCAGCCTCTTACGGTCAGGCTCCCGAAGCGATTTCTTTTGCCGTTCTCATCGTTGTGGGGCTGGTGTTTTTCACCATGGCGGTGTTTTTTGTGAGTAAGGCGAAGGATTAATAGCGTAAAGATGAGAAGACTCTCTACTTGTTATAGGCGGGTTTTAGTCCCTTTAACATGGGGTAATGTCTGGTGTTGAGCGTTTTCAATTCTGCACTTTCGGTTTCTGCTGTGGCGGCCAGGATGGCGTCCGCAAGTCCAACTCCATGGGACTTGCCGTAATCACGTTTGTAAAGACCTCCGGTCATGGCGATCTCTGCGCTAACCGGTACAACACGGAAGAGGGAAATGAAGTCATTCAAAGCAGCCAGCTCTGTAGCTCCTTTTACTCCGGCATACAATTCCGCAACAACGATAGCTGACAGAAGGATACGGTCCTGATGGGCGCTGATAAAGTCCACCGCTTTCTCATACCCTCTGAAAAAATCGATCAGAACATCCGTGTCCAGCAGAACTGACTTTGCCATAATCAGCCTCTGTCCCATTCAGTGCGGATGGCTTCGAAATCAGGGAGATCCGTCCGGTCTTTCCAGATTCCGGCTGTCTTGCTCAATACAGACTCCCTGCGTCCGTGACCTGCTTGATCGATCAGCCGATCAATGGCTTCGCGGATGAGTTCGCTTTGTTTCTTGCCGATAGTCTTGGCTAAAGCAGCCAATTCATTTCGTTGATATTCCGTCAAATAGATCTGTGTTCTGACCATGATGCGCCCTCCATAAGTTATACACCATTAGTATACACCACGGTATTCCTCTGTCAAGGCAAAGGATATTTGAATGATAGCATCAGGACTGTGAAATATTTTACGACAAATCAGGATTCACCATATCCGCCTTGTCAAATTTTCCGTTTTCAAGGAAATATTCAATCTGGTGCATGATGGTTCGGTTTGAGGCCATGAAAGGATGGCTTTTGGGGATGCAGATGAAATCGGTCATTTCATCAAGCATGGTGCTTTCAACTGATACTTTTCCGTCGTCAGGACCGGGGATGAGAAAGGAGCCGATGGGGTCCACGGTTCTTGTTCCGGCGATCACGCCGATTTCTTCTTCTACAGGTCCAAGCATGTTCACATAGCTGTCTTCAGAGGTACCCAGGCTCTGGCCCGCGTCCCCCATGACCCATTTGTAAAGAAAAGAATCCATCAGAAAATCGGCCATTTCGCTTCCTTTGTTGGGTGGTCCCAGCATTACCACACGGCTGCCTTCGGGGAGGCTGTTGGCTTGCAGGTACTGCCTGATCACGATGCCTCCCAGGGAATGGGCAACCACATGGACCTTGTCAGCACCTTGCTTTACGCAGGACTCGATGGCTTCTTTAACGTGGGTATCCGCGATAACGGGAATGGGTTCGGATGTGGAAGGGTAACTGATGTTCATGGTTTTATAGCCTCGATCATCCAGAAATTTGGCGACTTTCCGCATGCTGAAACGGGTTCTCCCCATTCCGTGAAGAATCAGGACGTATTCTGTTTTTCCCTTTTCGGGGCGTGCTATGGCTTTTTGCTCGCAGACGATTGAAACCAGAACAAGAAATATAATAAATAATACGGTAAACCGTTTCATGGGTGCTCCTTCATTTAATGTTGCATAGCGCACTTTCGAAATGTGCTTGATGGGGGCTTGCCCCTTCTGCGAGAAGGCTGCCGGGGTTTTCACCCGCAGGATATGCCTGTGTGAAATAATGCCTTCCTATCTCTTTCGTTCTTTTGTTAAAATCAGATACCCCGCTGTTTGTCAACCTTGGAATACGATCTTTTCACGGCTTTTCAAGGGGAATATTCCATTTTTTCATGTATTTCCAGATAGCTGTCCTGCTGATTCCAACCTGCCTTGCCGCCTCGGCTTTGTTCCAGTTTGATTGTTCCAGGAGTTTTACGAGATGGTCACGGGTAAGCTGTGTTTTACGCGGCCCCTTTCTGTTTCCATCCGGGTTCTGTTCAGAATCAGATGTGGGATAATGGGGGCGACGGATTTCAACAGGCAGGTCTGGCACATCAATAAGACCGCCGGAGCAGAGGACAAAGGCGTGTTCGATGGCGTTTTCAAGTTCGCGGACATTGCCGGGGAACGGGTGGTCCATGATGACCCGGAGAGCTTGCCCGGTGAGGCCCTGGATGTTTTTTCCGGTTTTCCCGTTCTGTTTTTCGATGAAGTGGGCTGCAAGAAGCGGGATGTCTTCTTTTCGTTTTCGCAATGGGGGAATGATGATGGGGAAGACTTTGAGACGATAATAAAGGTCTTCTCTGAAATATCCTGCCTTGACCTGCTCCAGAAGATTCCTGTTGGTTGCGGCGATGACACGTATATCAATTTTTCGTTTTTTTGAATCACCCACCCGTTCGATCTCCCGTTCCTGGAGAACTCGAAGCAGTTTCACCTGGATGTACGGGTTGATTTCGCCGATTTCATCAAGGAGAATGGTCCCCCCATTCGCATCTTCAAAACGTCCGGCCCTGTCCCGGAGAGCGCCGGTGAAAGAACCTTTCACATGACCGAAAAGTTCGCTTTCAAGAAGGAATTCCGAAAGGGCGCTGCAATTCACCGTGATCATGGGGCCACCGGACCTCGGGCTGTTGTGGTGAATGGCGCTGGCTATCAATTCTTTGCCCGTACCGCTTTCGCCCTGTAGAAGCACAGTGGCTTCACTTGCCGCCGCAGCCCTTACCGCAGAAAAAACGATCCGCATATCGTGACTTTTCCCGATGATGCTTTCAAAACGGCTCATTTCCCCCAGTCGGATGATGGCTGATTCGGCTTTTTTCCTGGCGTCGTACAACTCGGTCAAGTCAGTCACCGTTTCGACAACGCCGAGAATTTTGCCCTGATCGTTTTTAATCAGCCGTGCACTTTTAAGTACCGGCACGTCATGGCCGTCTTTATGGCGCAACATGCACTCTCTGCCGTTAACGGCGCCGTGTCTGAATATATCGCATTCGATCACGCTGGATGGGCAGCTTTTGCCCATGCAGCTGTTGAAACCCAGCATGATGCAGCTTTTCCCAAGGGCTTCTCTGGCCTCGTAGCCTGAAATCCTGGCCATGGACCGGTTCCATGATGTGATGTGTCCGCTGTTGTCCAGCGTGAACACCCCGTCAGCCAGTGATTCCAGAAGAAGATCGGACCAGGTTGTCCCAAGATGGTCGTTGATCATGGTTTTCCTCACATGCATTTTGTATTATATTTATCAGGGTTAACGTTAACAGCAACGTTACCATAGTATAGGTAACGCTACTATGCGGATCAAGAGAAAAATCCATACGAAGTGCATTATTTCTATCTATAAGAAATTTAAGTCTAAAATATATTGAAAGATTATGAGATTCATGTGGCACGACAATTGAATAACACACCCTGACTCTTTTCGATTGTTACCAGGGTTGGGATCTCGACAACGTAATACAGGAGGAACCCATGGGGCGCTGCGTAAACCACCCGGATGTGGAAACATCATACCATTGCATGAAACATGACGTCTTCCTGTGCGGTGATTGCCTTGCATGCAGGGATCCGAAAATACATTGTAAATATCGGCCTTCCTGCGTGATCTGGTTTATGGACAAACGGGGTGGCAAGGATGTTGATAAGACGGCTGAACATCCAATATCGAATATATCAATTGAGGAAAAATGAAGTGTACCGACTTTTATCGCGCGGAGGTGATGGGTGAAGCTTTAGCGTAACCCATCGGAATTGACAGCATACTGGTCTATTAAATTGCCGGTTTAATAATTAATGTAAAAAAAACATCAAAAAAAGGTGACACATGAACAAAAAACAAAAAATCGTGGTGATCGGCGGAGTGGCCTGCGGACCCAAAGCAGCAGCCCGAATCAAACGTCTCAATCCTGAAGCGGAAGTGACCATCATTGAAAAGGGTGAACTTCTCTCCTATGCGGGCTGCGGCCTTCCGTTCTACATCTCTGGAGAAGTCCACGATCACAACGAACTTATGGCCACACCCACCGGCGTGGTGAGAGATACCCAGTTTTTTCATATGGTGAAAGACATAACCGTATTGAACCATACTCTGGCCAAATCCGTGGATCGGCAGAAAAAAACCGTGTGTGTTGTAAAAACCGATTCGGCTGAATGCACCGAAATCCCTTACGACGCTCTCGTTCTTGCTGTGGGAAGTAAAAATTTTCAACCGCCGATACCAGGACTGGATCTTAAAGGAGTCAATTTTTTGCAAACCGTTGAAGATGCTCAGAAAATCCGTAACAGTAGCGGCGATCTCAACGGTAAACATGCGGTGATTATCGGTGCGGGTCTTATCGGAATTGAGGTGACGGAAGCGTTCACAAAACAGGGGATGGTCGTCACGATCATCGAAAGAGCCGAAACGGTTCTTCCTGAGCTTCTGGATTTTGAAATCGCTTACCATGTGCATCAGGAGCTCAAGGCAAAGGGAGTGGGCCTGAAGCTCGGAGAAACTGTCATGGAAATCCTGGGCGACGATCAGGGAAACGTCACGTCAGTCAGGACAGGCACCGATGAAATTAAAGCGGACATGGTCCTTGTGGCGGTGGGCGTACGTCCCAATGTCCGGCTTGCCGTTGACATGGGACTTGAACTGGGTGATACAGGGGCCATTAAAGTGGACGAGTATCTGCGGACCTCCGACCCCTCGATTTATGCCGGTGGAGATTGTGTGGAAAACACAAGCCTTATAACAGGGAAAGCCATCTACGCCCCCATGGGTTCCACAGCCAACAAACACGGCAGGGTTATTGCCGACCACATCTGCGGCATTTCAACGCCGTTCAGAGGCGTGGCAGGAACAGCGATCTGCAAGCTTTTCAACATTAACATCTCAAAAACAGGTCTTTCAGAGAAACAGGCAAAAGCCTTGGGTTACGATGTCATCACCGTACTTAACCCGTCACCTGATAAAGCCCATTTTCTCGAAGATGCGAAAATGATTATCATCAAATTCGTGGTTGAGAAATTCAGTGCGAAGCTTCTTGGTGTTCAGATCGTAGGACCCGGTGACGTGGCCAAACGTATGGATGTAGCTGTGACCACATTGACGGCGGGACGGCCGGTCACCGATATTGCGCATCTTGATCTTGCCTATGCTCCGCCTTTTTCGCCAGCCATGGACAACATCATCACAACGGCCAATATTGCTGAAAACAAGCTCAAAGGGATCGGGCTTTCGTACAGCCCCATTGAGGTCAAAGAAAAAATCAACCGAGGTGACGATTTTATCTTCCTTGATGTCAGGTCTCCCATGGAGCTTAAGGTCATGCGCATCGAAGACCCCCGGATCATGAACATCCCCTTAGGCAAACTGAGGACGTCTCTTGATATGCTTCCGAAGGATAAGGAGATTGTTCCTTTTTGTAAAATTTCCTTACGTGGTTACGAGGCCCAGCGTATCCTTGTGGGAGAAGGGTACTCCAACGTGAAGTATCTGGACGGCGGTGTTGTCTGCTGGCCTTATGAAAAATTTGCTCTCCCTTCATAGAAAAATGTGTTACTGTTAACCACTTTTATATCAAAAAGCCATGCCATGACAGCCTCCGGAATCATTCCGGAGGCTTTTCTGTAAATAGTAAAAAATACAATACATCACAGCTCAAAACCCATTTGTCCAGATTTTTAAAATCTGGCCCCCGGAGGGACACCGGAGGCAACTCATAATTATACAAGGAGAAAAAACAATGACATACCAGGAAATGCAGCGCATGCTGATGGAAGAATTAAGGCTGTACCATTACCCCATTGCTGTGAAATTCTTTTACGATCAGGCCCAGGTTGATGCGTTCAAGCGAACGGCTGACATCTGGCACACCCCGGTCCGGCCTATCACCTTCTGCCAGTGGGAAATCGCGGCCCGGATGAAAGGCCAGATTGTCTACGGAGAAAAGAAGGATATGGGCTGTGGAAACGCCCTGTACAACTTCGGATGGAAAGAGCTTGACGATGGTGAAATCAAAGGCCACGCCAAGTATACCCGCACTCTTGAGCAGGCCGAGCGCTTCATTAAATCCAAAGCCCGGATGCCCCAAGGGCTTATCGGCATTGCCGTTGCGCCTCTGGCCAAAGCCGATGTGTTCGGCGGCCCGGACACCGTCCATTTCTACTGTGACACCATGCAGGCCTATCATCTTGCCGTGGACTACATGGCTGCCACCGACACCCATCCTTTACGGAGCGCCATCACCATGAACTCTTCTGCCTGCGGCGGCAATGTGTGGACCTTCATGGAACAGCAGTTCAACATGATCCCCGCCTGTTCCGGCAGCTATAATTCCGGCAAGACCGAACGCGGAGAAATCAACGTGATGATTCCCGGCTCCAAGTTTGAATCGGTGTGCCTGCGCCTCAAAGAACGCATCGACAACCTGGGCAGCAGCTCCATCACCCGCCCCGGCGACGCCTTCCCCGGCGCCGATATCTGCAAAAACTGCCCTCTCATTGTTTTTAAAAAAGGCGAGGCTGTGCTTCCGGCTGACTGTGCTGGGTGTGATAAAGGGGCGGATTGTTGAGGATGGTTTGTTTTGGTGGATTTGGAAAATGGGAAAAATGTTTTGTGATTTCGGAGGATGTGCAACCCCTGAAATACGTTTCCAGGCAGAGCCTGGGACGGAGGGAACATGTATATGGAAGCAGATGAAATCAAAGAAGTACGTATTGATAGTTCTAATCGGCTGTTTGTTTTGCCTAAATCCAAGACCTTTCCTTACATTTATCGTGAGGCGATGGAGGTTTCGTGGGATTGTAAATCTCGTGCTCTTCATAGTCCTGTTCCAAGAAAATGGTCACATGTCATGTGGTTCCAGCAAATACTTGATGCTGCAAGAGAACAAGGCTGTGAACTGGTTCTTACAGTCAATACTCATTGGCTTAATGTTCCAATTTCTGTAAAAGATGAAATTCTGGCTTTGCCTGCAAGGCCAAACGCCTAACCGGATTAGGCTAAGGTTGTATCCCCTCGTTCCGGGAAGAATCCTATAAGGGACAAGGGGCTGTTGCGCGATATGCTGGTTGATGCACCCCTTTTCCCTTCACAACCCGCACCAAATACAACCCTTTCCGGCATCTGACCGATCTTCTTTTCGCGGCCATTCTTATCCCCCTTCAGATGGTCATCAAAGGAATAATGGCGAAACATCAAACACGACGGTGCATGATGCATGTAAACAGATTGCCTTCATTGTCATTAATAAAGTCAATGTCCGGATAGGCTTTAAGAGCCCGGCGAATGCCATTCCCCAAGCCTCTGTATGGAAGGAGTTTTGTCGCAAACGATGCAAGAATGGGATTGCGGATGTTTGAGTTACCGTTTTTAATGTTTTCTATTGTAAGGTTATTGGGCAGATGGCCTGGACTGATAATTTCGATACGATCAGAGAAGATGAAAATTCTGATCGGGGCTGAAATAAAAAAATCTCTGTGGATCAGTGCATTGGCAACAATTTCTTCAAGTACAATGCGCGGAATCTCCGGTTCGCCAAGTGAGTTGACGTTTTTATCTTTTTGAATCCGTTTAAGATGCCTTTGTATAAAACTTACGCTCTGATCAAAAACATCTTTTAAAAGCCCTGAAATATCCTGACTGTCCAGATACTCGCTAACATGAATATCGTTTCCCGGATAGGAAACACATTTGACGATAAACGCCGGAAGGCGAAACACAGTATTCTTTCCAAATAACAATGCCCCTGCAATATTGACGACACCCTGTCTGCTTAGATTGAGATTTTCTATCAGTCGGTTCAAGGGGAGATCCTGTTCAGAAAGAGACTCTTCAAATTGCGATTCATAAAACTTTGAGAAAGCTTCTTGATCAAGATCGGCTGCTGACATGCCTACAACTGGAATTTCATCGCCATGAATCAAACCGGCGCTTTGATACATTCTCTGGATTTCTTCTCGTGACGTGGCTTTTCTCTTATCCGGGCCGCTTTTCACCCAGATGACGCCGTCTTTATCCATATATGGTTTATTGATTCCTTGAGCAACAGTGACAACCATAACCAACCCGTCAGCAAGAGAAATATTTTCTGTAATGGGATTAATTGCTGGTTTTATCTGATTTGAGGCTGCGTTCGAAACCAGGTTGCTCAACCTTCCCATATCTTTCCGTGTAAGGCCGGATACAGTCCCGTCATTTGCTACACCGATGAATATCTTGCCGCCGAGTGTGTTGCTGAATGCCACCAGTTCTTGAGCAAGTGATATTTCATTGGTCACATTGGCTTTGAACTGATGTTTGCTGTCCTCGTCTCGGCTTATGATTTCAAGGAGTTCTGGAGTTTCCATGCCGGGTCTATCTCCTTGCTTTTTTTAAAAGCGTTATTAATTATTGATAATTTTTCAGAAAAGCTGCTGAACATTGTCAACATGTTTTTTATACATGTGTTTTCACACCCTTTTGATTATTAATTCCAATGTATAGCAAGATTACAGAGAAATGCAACGGATCAAAATGATGATCACGGAGCTATCTGGCCAAAAGGTTCAAACCATAAATTTTGTAATATCATAAATCTTTCGCCCCTCATTCAGAGGATTCTCCCCGGAGCGAGAGCCATCTGCGAACGCAAAAAATTCCTTCAATGCATGCCCCACCGCTCTGTCATTCCGGGCACGGTTTTTTGTGACCCGGAATCCATGACCGCTTGAGCGGGGAAGTTTATTACTTTCACACACGTTCTCTTGAGCCCACATGGATTCCGGGTCGGCTTCGTGTATCGAAGGGTGCGATTCATCGTAGGTTGTAACAAGCCAAACTCCGTATCTGAACGGAGGCCGCCCGGAAAGACAGAACGACGGGTGGTTCCATGACGTTCATCCGCCGTTGCATTCAGACCCGTGTGAAAATTATCGCAAAACAACTCTCACCTCTTACTCCAAACAATTCACCTTCATAATCCGTCAATTCATCCTGAATCCATTTCATGTTTCTAAATTTCCGGTTTATCCAGAATTCAACGGCCCGCTTCCGTATCAGAATAATAAAACATAACCGCCATGGACATGATGTTGTGTGAGGCGTTTATAAAATTTCGGCATAAGAGGACAACATGGGTTTTTCAAGGCAGAACGACGAAGAGATCATGTCGGACATCAATATCACACCCCTTGTGGATATCATGCTGGTGCTGCTGATCATCTTCATGCTTGTTTCCACGGTGGTGGACATGAACGGCATTGAGGTGGAGCTTCCCCATGCGGCAACGGGTGCGGCTCTGAAAACCCGGACGGTTTCCGTGATGATCACCCGTGACGGCATGTACTATCTGGATGGGACACGGTTGATGACAAGCGGGGAATTAAAAGAACAGCTTGAGCTGAAAAAGAAAGACAATCCGGATGTCCAGGTGATCATTGGTGCGGACAAAAAGTCTTATCACGAAGATGTGGTCCGGGTCATTGACATGGTGAGGAAACTGGGTATCACCCGCTTTGCCATCAATGTTGAAACCACGGACGATATGGGCTGATCATGGATGCACGCAGGTCTTATCTGACAATGGGTATTTGTTTTTCTCTGGCTATTCACGGGGTTGTTTTCGGCGGTTTTTTTTTCATGGGCTCACAACCGGTTTCAAAGCGTGACTTTGGCGTGTCACTGCTTGTTCCGGTAACAGAGCGCCCCCCCATGGAAAAACCGCTGGAGAAACCGGCAGAAAAACCGAAGGTCCCTGAAATTAAAAAGGAAATCGTGAAAATGTCTGAGAAAGCAACCGTCAAACCTCTTCCCACAAAACCGGAGCTGTCAGAACGAAGGGCAGAGGAAAAACCTGGTGCGGAAAACGATGCAAAGCCTGTTTTCGGTCTGAATGTTGAGAGCCTTTCAGACGAGAAAACAGGCGGCATGGCCGTTCGTCAGGGCAACACGGTGATGAAAGAGCAGGAAGCGGAGGCAACGGAGCCGTCCAGAGTGAAACCCCTGGCCCGGTCGTTTGTCTCCGTTCCCGTGTTTGAGCTGAGCACCATGCCTGCCTTCAGGCAGCGGGTGAAACCGGATTATCCCGAATCCTTAAAAAACGAGGAGCGGGAAGGCGAAGCCGTTTTATCGGCTTGCATCGATGAACAGGGCCGGGTGACAGAGGTGAATGTGATCCGGGCAACCCATCCGAAATTCGCCCAGGCGGCTGTTGCGGCGCTTAAACGAAGCCGGTTTACTCCTGCTACTCGAAACGGGTCGGCTGTGGCCACGGTGCTTGAGGATCTGGTTTATAGTTTTGTGCTGGAGCGATGAGAAAAAAGAATAATGAATAATGAACATCGAATTAAGGATCGGGGCATTTTAATAAGGATAAATGGGGAATGCCATTGAATGAAATCGCCAACGTGGATGAACTGAGAAAAAGTATGAATTTAACAATATTCCCCATTCATCCTTGAGCCTTAACACCGTACCGCCGGAGAGAAACCCTTTTAAAGGCTTCGCCGGTGGAGAATGAACCCATTCAATGTTCGATGTTCGATGTTTAATTTAAAGAAGCATCGACCTCAACCCGACCAACTATAGTTTGTTATTTAGACGGAGGATATCATCATGATCACAAGTCATATTTCCATGTTTGCTTTTTATTCAGCAAGGGCCATTCTCGTGCTGCTTCTCGTCTTAAGTTTTCTTTCCATCGCTTTTTTCATTGAGCGGATGATCTATTACAGACGTCGTCTGCTTGGGGAACGCTCACTTCTACCTACCCTTGAAAAGGCTGAAACGCTGGATGAGTTGATTCTTGCCCTCAGACACAACTCGTCATCCGAAACATCGGTTCTTCTCAAAGGACTTGAAGAACCGGAGCTTTCACCGCGCTGTTTCAGTCGGAGGGTAGACGCGTATTTCCTGCCGGAAAAACAGGAGTGGGAGAGATATACGAGTTTCCTGGGGTCTGTGGGCAGCAATGCTCCGTTCATCGGGCTTCTGGGAACGGTTCTCGGTATTCTGAAATCTTTTGCTGATCTTGGGCAACTGGCAGGCAAAGGGCCCCAGGTGGTGATGGCGGGTATTTCCGAAGCTCTGATTGCAACGGCCGTGGGGCTTGCTCTGGCCATTCCCGCTGTTGTGTTTTTCAATGTCTGCAAGACCCGTGTGAAAGCCGCTGCCGTACGCATTGAATCCATGGCTGGCCTGATCTGCTCAAAACCGTTTTTTCAGGAAAAACGACCATGAAAACGTTCGCAGCTGTTTTATTCATCTTGATCCTGTCCGTTGGTTCATCGTTTGCGGAAGGGGCCGCAGCCGGGCTCAGCGATCTGCGCAATGCCTCATTCGACATTTCTGGCGGAGAGTTGGAAGTGGTTCCCTATGAGCCGCTGAACCTGTCCACAGTTTCGGGAAAAGTGCTTGAAAAAGGCAGCAGGAATCCGCTGTCCAATACGAAGATCCATGTCCGTGACGACAAAAGTCGGAAAATTGTCCAGGCACCGATGACTGATGAACTGGGATTTTTTTCCATCGAACTGGTTCCTGGTTCTTACACCCTGATTATCGCTGCTTCGGGTTATGACAAATGGGAAAAAACCATCAAAGTGCCTGATCCGGCAAGACAGGATCTGGTGATTCGGGTGGTCCCCCAGACCCTCAACCCCTACCATGTGATCGTTCGCAAGAAAAAGGACAAACCGGAAGTATCAACCCAGAGCCTTTCTATCACCGAAGCGGCCAGTGTGCCCGGAAGCGGTCGAGACGTGTTGAAATCCATCACCAGCCTGCCCGGTGTGAATTCGGTTTCCGTGTTCAACGGTTATGGCAAGGGTATCACCATTCGAGGTTCGTCACAGGAAGACAGCCTTTTTCTGGTGGGTGATCATACCATTCCGGCGTTTTACCATTTCGGCGGATTTGAAAGCATCATCGAGCCTGAGCTGATCGAATCCATGGATTACAATGCCGGAGGTTTTTCAGCGGAATACGGAAACGCCATGGGCGGTGTGGTGGGTTTGAACATACGCAAACCACGCAGCGACCGTTTTGGAGGTTATGTGAACATCGGGTTTCTTTCGTCGTCGTTCATGGTTGAAGGGCCTTTAAGCGACAAGGATTCGGTGAGTTTCGGGATGAAGCGCGGCTTTATCGACCAGTACATCAAAATGGCGGAAAAGGTGGATGAAGAGACAAACAAGGACAATGATGTTAATTTTGTGAAATATCCCACGTATTACGATGCGTCCCTTACCCTTAACCATCGGATCAGCGATGGCAATGAAATCAGACTCACCGGCATCGGTGCTGATGACTCGTTCAAGTTCACCGATCCAGAACGGTCCGTGTCGGAGAGGTATTCGGACACGTTGAACCACGAATCGCGATTTGCCACGTTTATCGGAGAATGGGATTACCGCGAGGGGGCTTTCAGATCCGTTCTTTCCCCCATGGTCACGTCGTCCAACCTCACATGGGATCAGGGAGAAAGGGCTTACCACAAACAGGATGTGGACTCTTTCGCCTTGAATGAAAAAGCAGAATACCGTCTGAACGACAACCATAAGTTCAAAGGCGGTCTCAGGATGGATTATGTGAAAGTCGGTCTTGATTCAGACTCCATGGTGCTTGAAAAAGAGGGTGAAATTTCTTACGACCACACGGATCTGGAACTGAAAATCAACAAGGATTTCAGCTTTTTCTATCCCACATTCTACATGATGGACCAGATCACTCTGGGCAGTTTCACGGTGACGCCGGGCGTTCATTATTTCAAGGATACTTACAACCACCACGACCTGATCGATCCCCGGCTTTCTGTCAGGTACAATCTCACCAAGGAGACAACCCTTAAAACCGCCTGGGGGATTTATTCCCAGATGCCCCAGTACGATGAATTTCTGGAACCCTGGGGCACGAAAGGACTGGAACCTGAACGTTCCGTCCATGCCGTTGCTGGAGTTGAGCACTACTTCACTGACTCTTTGTACCTTGATGTGCAGGCCTACCGAAAAACATTCACCAATCTGGTGGTGCGGGAATCGGCTGATAACCCAACGGCTTACAGCAACTCGGGCAAGGGGAAATCCTACGGGGCGGAAATCATGCTTCGCCAGAACATGACCGATCGGTTTTTCGGCTGGGTTTCCTATTCCTATGCCGTGGCCAAACGGACGGACGGAAACGGCAAGCCCGAACGGTATTTTGATATGGACACGCCCCATAATCTGGTGGGTGTTCTCAATTACAAACCCAACAGAAACTGGTCTTTTGGCGTGAGATACCAGTATGTGTCCGGCACACCGTACACCGATCTTCTGAACGTGAATACACGCTACGATGTGGACAACGACACCTATGTTCCCCTCTACACAGGAACGGTGAATACGGACAGGCTGAAATCTCACCAGCAGGTGGATTTCCGCATCGACCGTTACTGGCTGTTTGATGATTATGTCTTGAGCACTTATCTGGATTTCAGAAATGTTTTCCAGAGTAAATATGTCACATCCAAGGCCTACAACGAGGATTACACCGCAAGCGAAGACGTGGTGTCCGTGGATTCGGAAATTCCTCTGATTTTTGTGGGTATGAAAATTGATTTTTAAATCGTGGTCCGGAGAGGTTATGAATACAAATAGATCGGCATTTGCCGCAGCCCTTGTCTTTTTTTTGTTTGGACTCGTATCATGCGGGGAAAGCGATCTTCCTGAAGATTACGTTTCGGTGAGTCCCAAAATTCTTGCCGTGAAAATTTCCGATCCGGAAGTTTTGCCCGGAGACACGGTGACCATGCGGCTGCTTGTCAGCGGTAAAGACATGGATCAGAATTCGGACATGGCTGTTGTCTGGACCGTGGGAACGGTTGAAAGCGGTGTTTATGTTCAGACGGAAGCCCCATACAACACGGATTACCCGCTTGAAATTCCATCTGGAATTCTTGACGTGCTGGGCGCTTCTTCGGTGGATGTTCCTGTGACGGCTTCGGTTACCATTGGCGGAAAAGTGTTGTCCGCGCTTAAACGGTTCAGAATCTGCCTTGAACCCATTGGGAAAAATCCGGAAATCACCGGCGTTCAGGCCGATTTTATGGCCGAGGGAGAACACCAGACTGTTAACCTTTCACAGGGAGATACCCTTTCCCTGGACAACTCTTACAAAGCCGCCGCTTTCACGGCCATGACCACCGACCTTCCAGAAGGAGCGAACCAGGTCCTGATCTATTCCTGGTATATGACACCCTCGTCAAACAGCCTGGGCGAGCTGTTTGTGTATGACGACAAAACAAACATTGAAGCGCTTCTCGGTCAGGGAGCCATGGCTGCTGAGTTCAGGCCATCGGTGATGTTTTCTCTTTTTGGCGAAGACGCAGAAGAAAAATACCAGAAAGGCCGGTATCATGTTTACATGATAGTCCGCGACAATGCCGCGACATCATCGGATTCAACCGAAGACCGCCTGGGAACTGATTTCTTCTATTTCACCCTTGATCTGCTTTAGCCCTGAAATTGATTTGAATTATCGGATAAAATGTTTTATATAGCCCGAAAAATGGGCTTTGGTCCTATCTTGCTACTAAGTGCAAATCCGGGATTTCGAATCAGCATGACTTCTGAAAAGACACATCCGACAGCATCACGTTCCCAGTCAGTTATACGGGGGGAACGGTCATGGTGAAAGCAATCAAATGGGGGGCCATCATCATCACCCTCGCCATTTGCGCAGATATTCTGGCCACATTCATTTATCCCGATGTTTCCATTCTCAAAAAACACAACCCCAGAACCACAGCGTTCATGGAGTACAGAAAAGAGCAGTGGGCTGAAAAAGGCCTTCGAAGAACCATCAAACATAAATGGGTCAAGATGAGAAAGGTGTCACCCTATCTGGTGAAGGCCGTTATTATTGCCGAAGATGATAAATTCTGGAAACACGACGGTTTTGATTTTGATGCCATGAAAAAAGCGCTGGAGAAAGATATAGCCCAGGGAAAACTGAAAGCTGGCGGATCTTCCATCAGCCAGCAACTTGCTAAAAACCTTTATCTTTCGCCATCCAAGAACCCGATCAGAAAAATCAAGGAAGCCATTCTGACATGGCGAATTGAAAAGGCCCTGTCAAAAAAACGGATTATGGAAATATATCTGAATGTGGCAGAGTGGGGTGACGGTGTTTTTGGTATTGATGCCGCAGCAAGACATCATTACGGAAAAAAAGCATATTCCCTGAGTGCTCAGGAGGCTGTGCGGCTGGCCTGTGTTCTTCCAAACCCCATTATTTTCAACCCCCTCAGCAACTCGTCTTATGTGAAAAAACGTTCAAGAGCCATCTACCGCGTCATGATTCGTCGAGGCATCGTGATTCCGGAATACGAAGAAGTGATGAGTGCGCCTGAAGAAACAACGGAAGACACTCCGGTGGATATCATGGGAATGGGCATGGACAGTGATGGGACCACTGAAACCACCGATTCCTTTGAAACGACGGAGAATCCTGCCCCGGGTGAAAATCCTCCGGCTGATAGCACCAATAAGGTTGAAAATCTTGAGCAGGGCAGCGGATCGTCCGTGGATTCAATGGACACAGCCGTGCCCGAGTCGGCTGA
>JBAZWJ010000048.1:0-45792 GCA_041660385.1 Desulfobacteraceae bacterium
GAGACTCGCAGAGTTTTAACATGAACTATATCGACTGGCCCAAGTCTAAGAATAGCCCCGGACGCAACAGGTTTCACGTAACGGTCGAATACCGTGTTGAGAGAACGCGCTCAACCGAAACAGCCCGACCGGATATTGTCCTCTTCGTCAATGGCATTCCGTTTTGTGTGATTGAATGTAAAGCGCCCCAGGTTGAAGTGGCACAGGCCGTTTCGCAATCGATCAGAAATCAGAATGATGACCATATCCCGAAACTCTTTATCTACAGTCAGATGGTGCTGGCTCTGAATAAAAACAGTGCCATGTATGCAACTGTGGGGACGCCTGCAAAATTCTGGGGTGTGTGGAAAGAGTTGGGGTTAACCACGGAAAACACGGAATCCACGGAATTTAGAAAGTTAAATAAACTGGTTCAGGATTCTTTGCGGCACAAGATTGACCCAAATGATTTTTCAGTGTCTTCCGTGCTTTCCGTGGTAGATCAATCCCGGTTGGTGACCGAACAGGATAAGACCCTGTTCTCCCTTTGCCGTCCGGAAAGGCTCCTGGAGTTGGCGTGGAAGTTTACCGTGTTTGATGGGGGCATCAAAAAGGTTGCCCGTTATCAGCAGTATTTCGTCGTCAAGTCCACCCTGAATCGGGTAAAGCACTTTGACAGCTCAGGCTCACGTAAAGGCGGCGTGATCTGGCACACTCAGGGCTCAGGAAAGTCTCTGACCATGGTGATGCTGGCCCGAAACCTGGCCTTGGACCCTGAAATTTTGAATCCGCGAATTGTTCTTGTGACAGACCGTGACGACCTCGACAAGCAGCTTGGGAACACCTTTGCCGCCTGTGGCCTTGAGGCGAATCGGGCAACATCAGGCAGGAACCTGCTGGAGTTGGTCGCTGAAAAGAAATCAGGGATTATCACAACCCTCATTCATAAGTTTGACAAGGCGTATGCGGTTAAAAAATATCAGGATGAATCCCCCGATATTTTCATATTGGTGGATGAGAGCCACCGTACCCAGTTCGGCTCCTTTTCAGCACAAATGAGGCGGATGTTTCCCCGTGCCTGTTATTTGGGATTTACCGGAACACCGCTTTTAAAGAAGGAAAAGAACAACTTCACCAAATTCGGTGAACTGTTGGAACCCCATTATTCCATCACTCAGGCCGTTGAAGATGGTGCGGTTGTTCCGCTTCTGTACGAGGGGCGACATGTGGAGATGACGCAAAATAAAAAGGCGGTTGATCTCTGGTTTGAGCGACACACGCAAGGGCTCTCCAAAGAACAACAGGCGGACCTGAAACGGAAGTATGCACGAGCGGAAATGCTGAACAAAGCCGATCAGGTCATATATATGAGAGCCTTTGACATCTGTGAGCACTTTCGCGCGGGCTGGCAGGGGACAGGATTCAAAGCACAGCTGGTGGCTCCAAATAAAGCATCCGCGCTCAAGTACAACGCGTACCTCAATGAGATCGGCATTGTCAGTTCCGATGTCGTTATTTCACCGCCGGATATGCGTGAGGGCTATGAAGAGACCGATGATGAGACAACGGATGAAGTCGTAAAATTCTGGCAAAAGATGATGAAACGCTATGGCAGTGAAGAAGAATACACCAAGCAGCTCATAAACCAGTTCAAGCATGGCAGCGAACCTGAAATCCTTATTGTCGTCGACAAGCTGCTCACGGGTTTTGATGCCCCGCGAAATGCGGTTCTCTATTTATGTAGGGTGCTAAAAGAGCACACGCTGCTCCAGGCCATTGCGAGGGTCAATCGACTTCATGAAAGCAAAGAGTTCGGTTTTATTGTGGACTATGTAAGCGTCCTCGGCGAACTGGACAAGGCACTGACCATGTACAGCGCGTTTGAGGGCTTCGATGAATCGGACCTTGTCGGAACCCTGGCATCCATTAACAGTGAAATAGAAAAGCTGCCGGGCCGCTATTCCGATCTTTGGGATCTCTTCAAAAAGGTTAAGCATTCTTACGATGAAGAAGCCTATGAGGAACTGCTTGCCGATGAGGACATAAGAGAAGAGTTTTATGGCCGACTTTCGGAGTTTGGAAAAACCCTTGGTATTGCTCTCTCTTCCGAGAAATTCCTGACTGAAACCGATGAAAAAACGCTGTCCAGATACAAGGCAGATCTTCGGAAGTTCCAGTCACTCAAGGTATCCGTGAAACTCCGATATGCAGAATCCATCGATTATCGGGATTACGAACCAAAAATTAGAAAGCTGCTGGACACCCATATTCAAGCCAGTGAAGTTGTTCAACTGAATGAGCCGGTCAATATTTTTGACGATAACGCATTCATGATGGTGAAAGAGGAACAGGCGGTCTATGGAACAAAACAAAAAACAACGGCTTCAAAGGCTGATAAGATTGCACATGAGACGAAGAAAGCTATCACCGAAAAGATGGATGAAGACCCTGCTTTTTACGAGAAGTTCTCAAAGCTGATCCAGCAGGCGATTGAAGATTTCAGGGCTAAAAGGATATCCGATCTGGATTATCTGAATAAAGTCGTGGAGATCCAAAACAAAGTTGCCGGTAAGGTGCACGATGATATACCAGATAAGCTTTCCGGCAATGAAGATGCCATGGCCTATTTTGGTGTGCTTAAGCCTTTCCTTGAAAAGCATGAATTAGGTGAAGAGGACTTTGAATCCGCTGCGGCTGATACGGCCATCGCTATTCATAGCATTTTGGAAAAACACAGGAAAGTCCACTTCTGGAACGATGAAGACGCCCAGAAACAAGCGGTTAACGAGATCGACGATTATCTCTATGATGAGCTCAAGACGGAAAGAGGTATCGAATTGTCGCTTGATCAGATGGATGACATCATCGAAAAGGTGATGCAGGTGGCAAAGCACAGGAATTATAAATAATGGAGGCATTCATCCAAAGCCATAAACACTCGGTCGTTTACGGTCGTAAGACCATTGATTTCAGTCTGTTGTATTGTGACAGAAAAACAATGGAAATTGCCGTACATCCTGACAGCACGGTTATTGTCAAAGCACCTGTGAAGTCCGATATCGCGTTGATAGAAAAGAAAATTATCAAACGGGCTCGTTGGATTCTCAGGCAACTGAATTATTTCAATCAGTTTAATCCAAAGACGTCTGATCAATGTTACGTGAACGGCGAGACACACCTGTACCTTGGAAAGCAATACCGCTTGAGGTTGACCGAAGGACCGGAAAACTTCGTTAAAATGTCTCGCGGTTTTTTTCATGTCACTTGCCGGAACGAGCCAACTCCAGAGGCTGCCAAAAAGCTTTTAAATGGGTGGTATTCTGAAAGGGCACAGCTTCAATTTGCGGAGAGTATGGAACGATGCTGGCAGAGATTGGGTGGCACGGGGGTGATACAGCCCAAACTATCCATTAAGCGAATGAAAAAAAGATGGGGCAGCCTTTCAGACAAGGGCACAGTAACCCTCAATACAGACTTGATCAGAGCACCTAAAGAATGCATTGACTATGTTGTTACCCATGAGCTGTGTCACCTGAAATATCATGATCATGGCCCAGAATTTTATAAACTTCTCGATTCTGTCATCCCGGGCTGGGAGAAGATAAAACACAAACTCGAACTCCGTTTGGTGTAAGGGAGATTTTATATGAAGAAGGATAAAAAACAAGCAACTTCAGAAGGCTGTAAAAATGAGACATACCTTGTTCGCTCTTCGGCTGCCGAATATCTGACATTTGTGGCAGCCAGCGGTAAGGGCGGCGTTGAGGCTGTTTATGCCGATGAGAATATCTGGCTGACCCAGAAAATGATGGCCACTCTTTATGATGTTGATGTTAGAACGGTTAACTATCATTTGAAAAAGATATTCAGTGATAGCGAGTTACAGGAAGATTCAGTTATCCGAAATTTTCGGATAACTGCCGCTGACGGCAAGAACTACAATACGAATCACTACAATCTCTCGGCCATTATTGCCGTTGGTTACAAAGTCAACTCGGAACGGGCCGTACAGTTCCGCAAATGGGCGACCACCATCATAAAGGAATACACCATCAAAGCCTACGTGATGGATGATGAACGCATAAAAAGCGGCGGTTCCATCCTCACTGAGCAATATTTTGAAGAACAACTGGGGCGTATTCGGGAAATCCGTCTTTCCGAGCGCAAGTTCTATCAGAAGATCACGGATATTTATGCAACATCCATTGATTATGATGTGACCGCTCAAGCCACCAAACGCTTTTTTGCTATGGTTCAGAACAAATTGCATTGGGCCATTCACGGCCAGACGGCTGCTGAGGTGATCGTTGAACGGGCAGACCATCAAAAACAAAACATGGGGCTGACGACCTGGAAGGACGCCCCGAAGGGTAAAATACAGAAGTTTGATGTCAGTGTGGCCAAGAATTATTTGACCGAAAACGAAATGGCGCAATTGCAGAGGCTGGTTTCGGCTTATCTGGATGTGGCTGAAGATATGGCACTTCGTAAGATCCCGATGACCATGCAGGATTGGGAAACACGCTTAAACAAATTCATCGAAGCCACAGATCGGGAAATCTTGCAGGACGCAGGGAGGGTCACAGCAGAAATAGCCAAGGCCCATGCTGAAAGCGAATTTGAAAAATACCGCATCATTCAGGATCGGCTGTTTGAAAGTGACTTCGACCGACTGTTGAAGCAGCTGGAACATAAGATGGAGTCGTAAAAAAGCGGAAATTCAGCATAAAACTCGTAGGGCGGGCTATCGCCCACCCTACATTGTCCATAACCATCAAGCGACCTTTTACGAGTTCACCAACATCGCTTATGGGGCCGAAATGGCGTTTCACCTATAGCGTTCATTCCCAATATATTTGCCCCGCTTTTTAAAAGCGGGCCGCCGGAGGTCATTTTAAGACGACAGCATAAGGGCCAAACCCACCCAGTATCCGTAACATCAAAACAACCGCAGCATTTTTCTGTAAGCATCAATCACCACCTTGGGGTCGCTGGTGATTACGAGGTTTTCCTCTGACCAGTCAGGGGCACGGTTACTCTGAACCATGGATTTGATCTGGTCTTCCACACCTTTCCAGTATCCCGATTCTTCGGTATCAAAAAGCACCAGTGGCACGCGTTCCATAATGGACAGTTTCATATTGCACAAGGTGATGCCCAGTTCTTCAAGGGTTCCAAGCCCACCCACGTTAAAAATAGGAAAGGATGTGACTTCAAACCATTTCTGGCGGCTGTGACGGCAGGAACTCTGAAAAATCTGGCAGAAATCCACATCGGAGAAAAGGGCCTGATCCGTGATTTCCAGGTAATTAGCACCGGAGAGGATGCCGTTTTCTCTGGCCAGCACATTGGCCTTTTCCATAACGCCGCTGCCGCCTCCTGTGACGAAACCGATGTTTTTTCCCCAGAAGCCGATGAGTTCCTGAATGAGGTTTTCAAGCCGCTTGTTTCCTTCTTCCGAAAGAATTTTGTTCGATCCGTAGAAGGCAAACAGCATGGATTTGTGAAAGGCCGTCATTTTCTCAGGGATAACAAAATAACCCATGCCGTCCCGTTCGGTGTACATCATCAGCTTGTTGTTTAATGAGGAGATCCAGTACACATTGAGTCCAAGGGCAAAGTATTCCTGAAGCCGGTGATGATCCTGCTGGGACAGGAACGGGCCGTGTTCGTATGAGGGTTCGAAAAAATATAAGGAATCGATGTGGCCTTTGTAAACCGTATCAATGATGTCGTGGTGTTCCTGGATGTTGGGGAAATATTTGAGCACCAGGGGCTTTGCACCGTCCCCTTTTGAAAAGGGGATTTTTGTAATGGCGTACACATGGGGGCAGCGGCTGTCCTGTCTGAAATTTCTCCGGTCGGATGCGCAGACGCTCACGGGGTTTTCACAGAGCGATTCAGGGCCGTTGATGAAGAGTTCCACGTTGTCGGCATCCTGTTGCTCAGCCGGAAAAACAGCGGCGGGTTTGTTCAGGAAATAACAGGTGGATTTCCCCATCTTGTCAAAACGATGTTCAAGGGCGCGAAGTTCGTCGTAGCCATGGACTTTGGAGTGGACACCATTGGAATACGCAGCCGGGTCCTGATCAAACTGGGCGGCTCGGTAGATCTTGGCAGGAATCATGGGGTTTACGATGGGCTGATCGCTGCGGTTGATGATCTCAAGATAAATGCTGATGCCCCGTGTTCTTATGGGGTCAAGGATCGTGGCCGGAAGGTGATAGCCCAGCTCTCCGAACCGTGTCATGTCGTTCTGGAGCACCACATAATGGTAGTTGAGGTACATGGAACAGGTGGTGATGATACCCTCTCCAGGTGGAAGCACAATCTGCTGAACCTCTTCACGTTTGAGACCCATTTTGAGCAGTTCTTTTCCGTCTTTTCGAAGAAGAATCCGGCCAATGGTTTCCTGATCCAGGGGTTTTTCCAATTTATAGATCACATGGTGTGGCGCGATCAGAATGTCACCGGCGCTGGATATGGACGTGGATGCCGGGAGTTTCAGTTCGGACCGGTTCACCGCGTCAAGGACTTCGTTGGATGTTAAAAGATTTTCCGGATCGCAATAGGCAAGGCGACCGATTTTAAGACCCGGCGTGAAAAAAGGTTTCATGTCATGAAATGCCGGATACCCGGTGATTACCGATGATGCGTTCATCTTGATGGTAACCTGGTCGTCTTTGAAATGTCCCTGAGCCAGAGATTTGTTCGATATCATCACACCAAGCCGGGCAATGCGGGACCGCTGGCTGAACATCAGGTGCTCGGGGTGTGCCTTGAACTGGTCAATAAGATTTTTCGAAATGGAAAACGTGGCTGTGAAGGTTATGCCTTGATCATCCGCATCCAGTATTTCTGTGATGACGCCGTCTTCCGAATGATAGAAACCTCGAAGTAGAGAGGTCGGTTTCATGTGTAAATCTCCTTCATATAAATTGAATACGTTTTAAACATCAGGAACGATTATAACACAGCTTTTATGCTATGATTGAAAAAATTCAAGGTTGGTATTGCCATTATTTAGCCATATCCAGCAGTGTCATCCATTTCAAAACCCCCAAACCTGCGGCATAGCCGCTGGAGAAACAAGCCGTGAGAAGATAGCCTCCGGTGGGGGCTTCCCAGTCCAGCATTTCTCCAGCGCAGAAAATACCGGGCAAGGCGCGGATCATAAGGTTCTGATCCAGGGATTCAAAGGTGACGCCGCCCGCCGTGCTGATCGCTTCGTCAAGGGGGCGAGTTGAAACAAGGGTGACAGGCAGGTTTTTGATGGATGAGGCCAGGCGAACGGGGTCTGTGAAATCCTGTCTGGAAACGTACTCCCTCAGAAGGACGGCTTTAAGGCCTTTGATGCCCACGGCTTTTTCAAGATGACTGGCCATGGAACGGGAATGACGGTCCCGGGATAACCTGTCGATCAGCCGTTGTTCAGACCAGTCCGGGGCAAGATCCAGGTGGATAACGGCCAGTTGTTTTGTGTCAATTTCATCTCGGATAGAGGCAGACAGGGCATAGATCAGGCTTCCTTCAATGCCGGTTTCGGTTATCATACACTCACCTTGTCTGCGGAATACCGTTCCCTGGGAATTGGTGAAGGTAAGAGCCACGGATTTCAGGGGTTGGCCGCTGAAACGTTGGCGCAAGTGATCGCTCCAGGCCACATTGAATCCGCAATTGGAAGGTTTCAAGGCCGCAACAGAGACTCCGCACTGTTGCAACAGAGGCACCCATGCTCCGGTTGAGCCAAGTCTTGCCCAGCTTCCACCACCCAGAGCCAGTACCACAGCGTCGGGATGGACAATCCTTTCGCCTTCAAGGGTTTCAAAACACAGGCCATTGTCCGAGTTCCAGCCGCACCAGCGGTGACGGAGGTGCAGGGATAAACCGGAAGCAAGCAGACGCTTAATCCAGGTACGTAAGACAGGCGCGGCTTTCATGTTTTTTGGAAACACTCGCCTTGACGAACCCACAAAGGTTTCGAAGCCAAGGTCATGGAACCATGTACAGAGAGCATCGGGGCCGAATGCTTCAAGCAGAGGTTCAAGCTGTTTACGCCACTGCCCGTAGCGGGAGAGAAACTGATCATGGGGTTCGGAGTGGGTGAAGTTTAATCCGCCCCTTCCGGCCACGAGAAACTTTCGCCCCACCGACGGCATGGCATCATACAGATCCACGCGAATGCCACCCTTGAGTAAAACCTCCGCAGCCATCAAGCCAGCCGGGCCTCCGCCAATTACTGCAACTGTTCGGGTTTGATTGAAAGAGGCTGGCATCATCGCTTTGCCCGGGATTTTTTATTATCTGTCGATGTATTCATAATTGGCGATAGTATCTATTCTTACAGTATAATGCACCATAAATCGTGAAGAATTAATACGCTGTTAAGCCACGATTAATTCATTAAAATCGGTGTTGACTTTATTCACTGACAGCACCTCCAATAAAATAAACGTCCGATTATTATAAGGATCGGGTCATTTGTCGGGTTTCGTTCCTCTACCCGACCTACGAGGGTCTGACGCATTCTTGCTTTGAAAAAAAATCTATCGGGTAAAGTCAGGGAGAATCCCCGGAACGAGGGCCAGCAACTTTGGGGCCATAAAGATATGCAATTACCGTGTCTGATTTGGAAATTCGAAGGGACATTGTCGCGTAAATAGGGTATATATTCCGATTATATTGAAATCCGGCACATAAAAAAGCGTGTGTCTGCATGTTGAAACGAAAGAATTTGCAAACTATCCAGGATAAATTTATGTCATTTGATCAACTTGGCCTTCGGGTTGAACTGCTTGAAGCCGTTAAGACAAAGGGCTATACTGCCCCAACACCCATTCAGACCCAGGCCATTCCTGCGATCCTCAGCGGACGGGATATTTTTGCCCGAGCCCAGACCGGAACGGGCAAAACAGACGCGTTTGCGCTTCCTCTGGTTGAAATTTTAAGCCGTGAGATCAACGACAGCAAAAAACGGCCGCCCCGGGCTCTTGTTCTCACACCCACACGTGAACTGGCGCTTCAGGTGGGTGAATGCATCAAATCTTATGCCCGAAGGGTGTCTCTCCGCTGCACTGTGGTTTACGGCGGAGTGCGCATTGAACCCCAGATTGACCGGGTGAAGCGTGGTATTGATATTCTCGTGGCAACACCGGGTCGTCTTCTGGATATTGCCGGTAAGAGAAATCTTGACCTCAGCCACATAGAATTTCTTGTTTTTGACGAAGCAGATCGGATGCTCGATCTGGGCTTCAGCCAGGAGATTTCGGCTGTCCTCAGCCTTATTCCACCTGATCGAAGGACCATGCTTTTTTCAGCCACCTACACCCAGGATATCCGGGATCTTGCTGAAAAAGTGCTGATCGGCCCTGAGCACATCGAAGTGACGCCCGGCAATACTGCGGCGGAACGCATTGAGCAGAAGATTCATATGGTGGATCAGAATAATAAACGGGCTCTTCTTGCCCATCTGATCACCCGCGAGCGCTGGACCCGGGTGCTTGTTTTTACACGAACCAGACACGGTGCAAACAGACTGGCGGAAAAACTTGTGGAGCAGGGAATCAGTGCTGCTGCTCTGCACAGCAGCAAAAGCCAGTCTCTTCGCATAAGGACTCTTGAGCAGTTCAAGAACGGAGAAATACGTACGCTCGTGGCAACGGACGTGGCTGCAAGGGGTCTTGATATCATCAATCTGCCCTATGTGGTTAATTTCGATATGCCGGTTGTGCCTGAAGATTATGTTCACCGCATTGGCCGGACAGGCAGGGCAGGGGTGAGCGGAATTGCTCTCTCCCTGGTCAGCCCCAATGAAAAACCCTATCTCAAAGCCATTGAGAAACTTTTGAATCATAAGATTCCGGTTCAAAAGGTTGACGGATTCACAGAGGGCTGCGATGTCCCGGATTTCGTACTTTTCAGACCCGGAAGCACCACAAGTCAGAAAAAGGCGGCCAAAGAAATCAAAGAACTGGTCAAAGAACGGGACTCTTTAAAGCAACCGAAAGAAACGCCACCCAAACGCGCTAAAGTTTCAAAGAGAAAACCTGAACCGGAATCCCGTGCTCAGGCCCGAGCCACTAAGCCGGGTGCTTCTGATAAAGCAGGAGGAAGGCGAACGGCGAGTTCTGCACGAAAGCCGGAAACAGAACCAAGATCGAGATCCGGTAAGCCAGTTGAAACTGATAAAGTAGGTGGAAGGCGAACCACAGGTTCCACAAGAAAGCCAGAAACCGAGTCAAGGTCACGATCCGGCAGGCCGGGCGAGGCTGATAAAACAGGAAGAAGCCGAACAGTAAGTTCTGTAAGAAAGTCGGAACCAGAATCCAGATCACGATCTGCCAAACCAGGTGAACCGGATAAAACAGGAAAAAAACCGCCCCGTCCCGGCTCCCGACCGCCCAAGTCTTCCGAAAATGGAAGGCCTAAAGTTGGAAAACAGGGCGCTCCGGGTAAACAAAGAAAAAGATAAAGGAGAAAACTATGTCCGTATCCGATGCCCTTAAAAAAAGGGTTTCTGTTCGAGCCTTTCTTGATAAACCCGTTTCTGAGGATACGCTCAAACGAATATTTGCCGATGCTCAGCTTGCACCATCAAACTGCAATGTCCAGCCCTGGCAGGTCTATGTGGTTTCCGGTGAAATGAAAGATCGGTTGAAAGACAGCCTTGTGGCCGCTGTGATGAGCGGCAGGGAGCCTAATCCCGATTTTGACTGGAAGGTGCGATACGACGGAATTCATCGAGACCGTCAGTTTGGCGCGGCCAATGCGCTTTACAGTTCCATGGGCATTGAACGAAGCGACAAACAGGGGCGGATGATGTCCATGCTTCGGAACTGGACTTTTTTTGACGCGCCCCATGTTGTTTTTTTCACCATGGAAAAGTACCTGAACATCATGGGGGCTGTGGATATCGGAATTTATGCCCAGACACTGAGCCTTCTCATGGTCGAGAACGGCGTTTCAAGCTGTATGCAGGGAGCCCTGGGGCAATTCCCCGACCCTGTGCGTGAACTGCTATGTATCCCCGAAACAACGGGAATTCTTTTTGGAATGTCCTTTGGTTACGCAGATGAATCTGCCGCAGTGAACACGACAAGGACAGATCGCGAGGCGCTTGAAAGTTCCGTGAAATTCCTGTGATAAGGAATTCCGGTTATGTTGTAAGTGGATGTTTTTTAACCGGATTTCATGGTGAATAAAGTCAATGCCGTTTTCTTAAGGGGCTCGGAGAATATTAAATTACCTGGATCGCGCCCGGATTCAGAGGCAGATTTTGCACGGGCTTCGCTCTCAAGACCGCAGGCGTAGCAGTGCTACGTTGAGGATCTTGAGAGTGAGGCTCGGGCAGAATATGACTTGAAGGCGGGATGCGTGATGGTAAATTAATATTTCTGAGTCCCTAAGATAAATGTAACCGACGAATCGTTGTAGGGGCGACCTGCTGGTCGCCCAAACTGATGTAAAATAATCGCGTTTGTGGTTATGCGGGGCAGGGCGACCAGCGGGTCGCCCCTACGGTCATCGAATAAATTAAAATGAGCGTTGTCATAATATTTCTTAATGAAACGGTATTGTGAATAAGGTCATTAATCTGGACTAAAAATAAAAATCAAACCTGATCGTTATGAGCCGGTTTGATCTCAGAGGTCAATCATATTCCAGGTGTTGGTGTATGACTACCCGAAAACTCTCTGTTATTTAAAAGATCTTGAAAAAAGCTCTTCGATGGCTTTTTTGCCCTCATCGGATAGATCCCGTGTTCCTGTTCCGCAGAATGTTTCATGGGAAATGACGGGCACATCTTCTTTCCAGTCGTTACCGATCCAGCTGAACCATTTATTTGTAGTCTGATCGAACACGCTGACAGGTCTGTTGAAAAACTTGGCAAGTTCCACACCCCAGCCGGTTCCGCCTTTGACCGTCTTGTCTTCCTGAATCCAGCCCACGGCAAATACCTGCAAGCCTTTGTTTACCATATGGAAAATGACCTGGAACACCTTGCGGATTCTGTCTGTCTGGGCGTATCTGCGGCCCATCCGTTTGGATACGATTTCCATGCTGATATCGCCCAGTTTGAGTTCATTGTCCGTCAGGATCAGGACATTTTTTTCGCGGTCCAGCTCATGACCCTGAAATGAAATGGTTGTTTCCTTGACGCCGTATTTTTCTGCATTTTCACCGAATGTTTTTTCAGCCCCTTTTAAACCGCCACTGAAGAAACTGAAATCTGATGCTTTTTTCATTAACCCTCCAATCAAAATAGTTTTAATCATAATAGTTCTAAAATTTTACGAACAAGCGAACGTTTGTATATGAAATCGGTTTAATACGCAAACAAAAACGTTTTGTAATTTTAAAAATGGTCTCTGTTGAATCAAACGGACTGCATGACAAATTAGAGAAACAGAATGCAGATTATGTCTGTTGAAACCAAAAGACGGGACTATCTGCTGACCGGAAACAGCTGCCTGTCGAAATGTTTTTTTATTATAAAGATCTGCCATCTATGTGTCAAACGATAGATGTCAAATGTTCTATTTGATAAACAGCACCAGGGGTGCTATTCTCCGCAAATTCATAAACTCACCAAGCATATAAAAATCACTATTTCAAAGGAGGAAGCATATGAAGAAACGAATTTATTCAATCGGGCTTATCGCATTGATCGCAGGGCTGATGATGTTGCAGGGTACGGCCATGGCCGATATCTTCATGAAGCAGAAGACGCACACCGGCAGTTTCACCATGATGGGGCAGACTCAACCGGCCAAGGACGACATCCAGAGTATCTGGATGACTAATAATGTGGTTCGTAATGACAGTAAAGATGCAAGTACGATCATTCGGCTCGATAAAAAGACCATCACCATGATTGATCATACCCAAAAAACATACACCGAGATGCCCATGAACATGGATAAGGCCATGGAATCAATGGGCGGCGAAAAGATGAGCAAAGAAGAGAAAGAAGCTATGTCTGGGATGATGAAAGGCATGATGAAGTTCTCCATGACTGTCAAGGAAACAGGAGAAAAGAAGAAAATCAACGCCTGGAACTGCCGCAAATATATCCAGAAGCTGGACACGGCCATGGGGCCGGCCAACACAGAAGTATGGGCAACTGAGGATATCAAGGTTCAAGGCGACATCTTCGCCAGATACTCTGCGGTCATGATGACCATGCAACCCGGCCTCAAAGAATCCATGGCCCAGGTTCTGAACGAGACGAAGAAAATCAAAGGGGTGACGGTTCTCAGCAACACCACAACCACCATGATGGGTGCGACCCTCAAAACGTCAACTCAGCTTATGGAATTCAAAGAAGGAAAGGCACCAGCCAACATCACAGCCATTCCTTCCGGGTATAAGAAGCAGGCTATGAATTAATTGTGCGGACACACATCATGGTCGTTCCGCTTTGTCCTTATCATGGATGATGGAATTAAAACCAAGAGTTCTGGTCCGGTCTTTCCACAACGTTCGGGCCAGAGCACGCATATCTTCAACTTTATCTATTTCATCAATGATTTCAATGCCGGTCAATGTCTCAATCAGATCTTCGAGTGTAACAAGGCCGCTTGTCCCGCCGAGTTCATCAATGACAATGGCGATATATTGTCTCTCTTTAAGAAGTCTCGTGAGCAATATTGACACCGAGGTTTTCTTGGGAACTACAAGGATTTCACGCATGAAAGATTTGAGCGATTCCTCATGCCGGTCAAGGGACATTTTTAATAGAATATCATCTCTGAGAACAAAACCGACAATATGATCAATGTCTGTTCGATAAAGCGGTAAACGAGAGACCGGGTTGTTCGTAATGTATTCTATGGCGTCTTTGACCAACATATTTTCGGGAAGCGCTGAAATGACGGTCCGGGGCGTCATGATGTCGTTTACTGTCATTGAACCGAACTGGAATAAATTCAGAATAACCCGAAGCTCGTTTTCGTTAATGTGGCCAGCCTGTTCACCTATCCGGGCCATGGCGATAAACTCGTCACGACTGACAATCTGCGTTTTTTCTCCACGTGAAATGATCTGTGTGAGTTTTTCAGAGAGCCAGACGATGGGATAAAGAGCGACAATAATGAAGCTTACAAAAAAAACAGTGGGGCCAGTGAGTTTCGGCCAGTAGACAGCACCTATGGTTTTAGGGATGATTTCGGATAGAAAAAGGATCATTAATGTCATAACAGCAGAAAATAAGCCAAACCAGGTATCACCAAATACAACGGTTGCTTGGGCCCCGGCCATGATCGCTCCCACCGTATGGGCGATTGTGTTAAGAGTTAAAATGGCTGCAAGAGACCGGTCCAAATTATCTTGTTTTAGTCGCTTCAGACGTGCTGCACGCACAGGATTATTTTCTTTCATATTTTCAATATAGGAAGGCGTCACACTCAAGAGAACCGCTTCCGCCACTGAACAAATAAATGAAAAGAACAATGCCAGGGAAATATAGAGTATCAGGAGAAGCATATCTGCATTTATGCCAGATGGATTAAAAGCGTTTTTATCAACGGCAAAAGCCTGGCTGGCCATCAGGGTAGGTACGGTTAAAATGGAAATCCAATTCAAGGTTGTCAGTGGTTGTTTCATGGAAATGATTGTTTTTCCTCTGTGTATTTTAACATGCTGAACATTCAATGGCTCATTAGCCTTCTTTCACGAAATGTCTCTCTGGATAAAGGCCTTCAATCGGAACGGCTCCTTACCTTTTTCCTGCCGGATCGAATTGGATTGCCAGAGCTGCATCCTGTTGAGACGAGAAAAACATTTAGACGCAGAGAAAGACCAGATGCCTGTAATAAGATTTTTTCACACTTCCGATCTTTTCCCGAAACAAGGGGGCGTTTTTTAAGTCATGATGTGTGAAATTTTATGTTTGAAAAGGGTTTATAGCCTGAACGTTCATATAGAATGAAAGGTTGCCATTGTCAAACTGTCTTTGGCCAAACTCCTCGGGGAATAAACTGATACAGAAAAAGATGAAAAGCATCCCTGCAACGGCGAATAACATTTTTTTCATACATCCTCCTATTGTTGATTGATAAATGTTCGGTAACGTAGATTGACAACACTGCAATCGGTCATTTATAGTGACAAAAACGGCCACAAACAGGGAATGATTCAATGAACGATTTGCCACTTATACGTTCCAGCTCCAAACTGCCGCAGCTTCGGTTGATCAATGCGGTGGTTGTTCTGTCACGTGTGGCGGCGCGGTATGGAATCGGGATTGAACTGTTGTTGGAGGGAAGCGGGATTGCCCCGGATGATCTGAATGACCCCCAGAAATTGATCACCATCCGTCAGGAACTGACCGTCACACGTTCCCTGGGGGCTCTTGTTCCCGAGGTCCCCTGGATCGGACTGGAAGTGGGAAAAGACTACCATTTCAGCGCCAACGGAAAGCTGGGCCTTGCCATGATGTGCTGCGAAACCCTGCTGGATGCGCTGACTCTGGCTATGAACTACATCCATCTCACCAACTCGTATCACCAGTACTCCTTGTATGTCCGGGACGGAATGGGTTATGGGGAATTACGGGAACTCATGGCTCTGGGGGATATAAGGCGGGCTGTTTGCGAAGCGGAGGTTTCATCCCTTCACTGCATGGCCAAGCTGGGCCATGGGGGAGAAGGCGTTTTCAGGGAAATTCGTTTCGACTATCCCAGACCACCCTACGCAGAAAAATACGACGAACTTTTTCAATGCAACGTGGTCTTTGGCGCACCATGCCATACCATAGTCTTTGACGCTGAAAATCTTGAAAAACCATTGAAGCTTGCCAACCCTCTGGTGCGGCGGGCCATGGAACAAGAATGCCGAAGGCTGCTTCCCCTTCTTCAGCAGCATGAATCCATGACCCGCAGAATTCATCAGGAGCTTTCAGCTCAGAAGGAAGGATTTGCAACCCTGGGTCAACTGGCCAGACGCATCAGCCTGTCTCCACGAACATTGAGGCGGCGTCTTGTAGACGAAGGAACGTCCTACAATACGATTCTGGCCGAAGTCCGTCAGGGCAGAGCCATGGAACTTCTTACGACAACCCGTCTTTCCATGGAAAACGTGGCATCACATCTGGGGTTCAGTGAGGTATCAAGTTTCTACAGGGCTTTTAAAAGCTGGACAGGATCGACACCCAGCCGGTTCAGAGGGAAGCATGTTTTATAATGAAAAAATGAACAAAAAATGAACGTCCAACATCCAACGTCGAACGTTCAACGTTGAGCGTTGGACGTTTGAAAAAGCGTTTGTGGTGAAAAATTTTTTACCCATTTAAACACATTTCGTGAGAGGAATCATTCATCATATATCCAGAGACGGAATAAAACGTTTGATCAAATCTCTTTCGTTTGTCATGAGTTTCCGCCATTGGATGGTGTAGATGATCTCACTTCCGTCGTGGTATTTAGGTTTCATCTGCGCTGCCATGATGCGGCTGGGGAGAACAGGATCGTATTCGGCCCAGAGCGTTCGTTTCATGTCGAGATTGAACTCTTTGTATATCTGGCGCCCCAGTGTTTCGGCGCAGATTTTACGTTTAGGGCCTTCATTCACATCGGAGGCTACCACGATTTTTGACTTGAGAAAAGTGAGACCTGGGTGGCTCAAGGAAAGATCAATAATTCGGAGATGGCAGGATATCAGCCAGAGAACGTGATCGCTGTAGTCAGGTCCTTCCCATGTGTAGATATTGTCGTAAATCAGCATGAAGGCAGACGCCTGTGAAATGATGGCATATTACTTTGAATTGCCAGCGTTATCGGCTTTGAGAGCCTGAATCTTTTTATCGAATTTGCTCGAAAGCTCCTGGATTTCCAGTTGATAGAATACTTTCTGTTTTTTAAGCTCTGTAGCCAGATCCCCTTTGTCAATATTTTCGGCTTTTAACTTGGCGATCTCCTGCTTGAGAGAGTCGTTTGATGATTTGATACCGGATATATCAAGGGTCTTCTTCTGGATGTCCGCAAGGAGCCCTGAAAGTTTTGCGTTCTGGCTTGAAATCGCTGATACGTTTTTTTTGAGGTCCAGGGTTTCGGTTTTAAGCTTCTGGATCTCTGCGGAAAGAGCGGCATTATTGGATTTCAACGAAGAAAGGTTGTTGATATCCTTTTCTGTTTTTTCGATTCTTGCTTGAAAAGAGCCCACGGTCTTGTCGACGGCGTCATTTCGTTCGGTGATTTTTACTTCGAGGCTTTTTTGAAATTCACCATTTTCGTTTCCGATTGTTTCCAGTCGCGTTGTCAACTGATCTTCGAACTTACTCATCTCAATGGAGCCGGAGCTTTCGATCCGGCTTGTTTTGTCGCGCATGTCCATGTAAAGAAAACCTACGAGCACTCCGATGGCGCATGGAAACAGAATCGAGATCAGAGTGACTTTCAGGCTTAGCTTTTCGATGCGGCGGGTTTGGGCCTGTTCCTGGTAGATTTCACGCCCGTTTAGAGCCTCATCCGATCCCAGTACAAATCTTCCTGTATCGTCGTTTGTTTCCATGGTTTTCTATTCCCATTCAATGGTGCCTGGTGGCTTGGATGTGATGTCGTAGGTTACGCGGTTCACGCCGCTCACCTCGTTGATGATTCTGTTTGAAATCCGCCCGAGCACCTCATAGGGAAGCTTGGCCCAGTCGGCGGTCATGGCGTCCTTGCTGGTGACAGCCCGGATGACGATGGCGTTTTCGTAGGTTCTCTGATCTCCCATGACGCCCACGCTTTTGACCGGAAGAAGCACGGCGAAAGACTGCCAGAGTTTTTTGTAATATCCTGCTTTTCTGACCTCTTCAAGAAGAATGGCATCTGCTTCCCGAAGAACGTTCAAACGTTCGCGGGTGATTTCTCCCATGATTCGTATGGCAAGGCCTGGACCGGGAAATGGTTGACGCCAGACAAGGTCGTCAGGCAGACCGATTTCTGCTCCAAGCTCACGGACCTCGTCCTTGAACAGGAATTTCAGGGGTTCGATGAGCTTGAGTTTCATGTTTTCAGGAAGTCCGCCCACATTGTGGTGGGACTTGATCACGTCAGACGGTCCGCCGAAAACGGACTGGGATTCGATGATATCGGGGTAGAGAGTCCCTTGGCCGAGAAAATCGGCATCCTCTATTTTTGAAGCTTCTTTGTCGAACACTTCGATGAACACCTTGCCGATGATTTTCCGTTTGGTTTCCGGGTCGGTGACACCGGTAAGCGGATCGAGAAAATCATCGCTGGCATCAATAAAACGGATGTTCATGTCAAGATGCCGGGTGAGTGATTCTTTCAGAGTTTCACTTTCGTTTTTCCTCATAAGGCCGTTGTCTACATAGATGCAGGTGAGATGTTGGCCAATGGCTTTATGGATGAGAAGGGCGGCCACGGAAGAGTCCACGCCGCCTGAAAGACCTAAAATGACCTTTTTGTCGCCCACAGTTTTTTTAATTTCTTCGATGGCTTTCTGGGCGAAGGACTTCATGGTCCAGGTTTTTTTGCAGCCGCATATATCGAAAATAAAAGAGCTTAGTATTTCTCGACCTTTTTCCGTATGCTCCACTTCCGGGTGAAACTGGAGGCCGAAGAGTCGTCTCGCTCTGTTGCTTGCAGCAGCAAAGGGCGTGTTGTCCGTTCCGGCTGTCCCGATGAACCCCTCGGGAAGAACAGTTATGGAGTCCCCATGGCTCATCCAGCACTGTGTCTTGGCTCCAATATCCTTGAAAAGATCGCCGTGGTCTGTCACGTTTAGCTCAGCAAAGCCGTATTCTCTTTTTTCCGAGCGGGCCACGGTGCCGCCCAAAGCATTCACCATAACCTGGAGTCCGTAGCAGATCCCGAGAACAGGAATGTTCAGTTCTAACACCCAGAGATCGACTTTGGGGCTGTTTTTATCGTAAATACTCGCAGGGCCACCTGAAAGGATGATCCCTTCCGGTTTGAGTTCGCTCACGTATTCTTTCGTGAGCATGGCCGGGGGAATGATCTGGCAATAAACCTCGTGTTCTCTGACCCTTCGTGCGATGAGCTGGTTGAACTGTGATCCGAAATCGATGATCAATATCATGGAAAGCCTCTATGGGGTTACCGTGTCAGGCAGACAAACCTGCGGATTTTGAGCATAACTATTTATAGACAATAGCAAAAATGAAGGGCGACTGTCTGCCATGGGGCAAAAAAATCAAACCGTTATCAATTTGCCAAAACACGATGAATATGGTAAAAACGGCGGAAAATGTCAACTGATTTTAGAATGATTCCGGTTCTTTTTGGCTGTAAGATTGCCTTTTTTCAAGGGGCTGGCGTAAAGGTTTAAGGTGAAACCATGGGGCGTATTTTCGTCCAGATATATGAAATTCAGAATCCTGATGAGGCCGAGGCGATGGTTCGTCTTGGTGTGGACCGGATCGGCTCGGTTCTTGTTTCGAAAGAGAACTGGAAAATAGAGGGGATAAAGGACACGGTACGCTTTGTACGATCAGCCGGGGCGGTGAGCAGTCTGATCCCGTTATTTTCTGATTTGGATTCGGTGTTTAGAGTTCTGGACTGGTACGAGCCGGATATTATCCATTTCTGCGAGTCTCTTTCAGATGTGGAAGGCATTTCCAAAATCTGCGGGAGTCTTATCGATCTTCAGGATCAGGTGAAGCAACGGTTTCCTGACGTGTTGATCCAGCGTTCAATTCCCATTGGTGAGACAGGGCACGGTCACCGTGTGCCCACCCTGGAGCTGGCCCGGATGTTCGAAAACGTGAGTGATCAGTTTCTGACGGATACGGTAATTTTTAATAGCTCGGGAGATGAACGGGATCAGCCGGTGGGCGGGTTTGTCGGAATAACCGGCATCACCTGTGATTGGGATGTGGCAAGAAAATTGATTGAATTGAGCAGCCTTCCCGTGATACTTGCAGGGGGGCTTTCTCCTGACAATGTTTACGAAGCCGCCGTGCAAACAGGACCCTATGGGGTTGACAGCTGCACCAGAACCAATATGACCGATGCAAAGGGACACGTCATCCGGTTCAGGAAGGATATGGAGAAAGTCAGACGATTTGTCGAAGAAACACGGCGGGCGGAACGAAGCCTGGATGCATGAGCTAAAGGCCATAACAACGACATAAAAACATAAGACACATTAAAAGGATAAAGGAAAGACAAGCATGTTTGAATCGGGAGATTTCAAGAAAGGTATTAAAGTAGAAATAGACGGGGCGCCCTATATGATTGTGCAGTTTGAATTTGTGAAGCCGGGAAAGGGCCAGGCTTTGTACAAATGCAAATTGAAAAATATGATCAATGGATCACAGTTCGAGCGGACCTACAGATCGGGTGACAAACTGAAAAAAGCGAGCCTTGATGAACGGGAAATGGAATACCTGTACTTTGACGGGACCAACTACTGTTTTATGAACAGCTCCAATTACGAACAGGAATTTCTGAGTAAAGAGCAACTGGGTGACAACATAGACCTTCTCAAAGAAAATACAGTCTGTTCAGTTCTTTACTTCGGGACTCTGCCCATCGGTATCACCATGCCCAACTTCGTCAACCTCCGGGTTGTTAAATCTGATCCCTGGGCCAAAGGCGACACAGCCACCGGCAGTTTGAAACCGGTTGTGCTTGAAACAGGTTTTGAAGTGATGGTTCCCCCATTTATCGAAGAAGGTGAATTGCTTAAAATCGACACACGTACCCGCTCTTATTCGGAACGTGTTAAAGGTTAATAGCCGATAGAGACAAATTCAGAGATAAAAAAGCCCCGTAAATGGGGCTTTTTTTGTTGATAAAACCTGATACTTTCACAATTAATAGAAGCGGATATCGTCCACGTTGATGTGGCCCCAGCCGCCGCTTGCGTTATCCACAATACGGATCATCGCTTCTTTTCCCGTCAGATTGGAAACATTCCATTCTTCATGGGCCATGGTTTCCGTGCACCGTCCGGTTGCCTGACGCTGGACAACGCCATTTACAACAAGCTCAATTCGAACCCCATTCATATCACATCCGCCGCCCACAAGAAATCCGATGGTTGGTCCATTGATGACAAAGGGCAATGATGTCATCGTTCCTTTGGGCCCATCTCCTTGAACAGCACCGGCCTGGTCATGGCGTGTGTGGCGATTTTCAAAACCGCCTATCCAGTAATCTCCCTTGTGGTTCGATTCCTGGCCTCTGTTTCGGGCTGTGGGGTTATCGCCGTAAGTCGGCTGATTGTTGAAGGCTGTGCCCGTGGTTGTCCAGCCATCCAGCTGCCCTGTTTCAAAATTCCAGGTTACAAAAGGTTCGGGATCTCTGTCAGGTCTGCCCTGTCTTCCAGACCTGCCTTTTTCAAATGTGATGGAAACGATATCATCCTGATCAACTTTCACCTTATGCGTCTTTCCGTTTTTCAGGGTAATGATCACATCAGCATTGGCTGCGGCCATGACGATAAAAAATACAAAAACGGTGGCTAAACATGTTACAAGCTTCATTTTACGCATACGATCTCCTTTCATTAAGTTGGTCGGGCTCGCGCCCGAAAATCCTGGCGGGCAAAAGCCCGTCCTACGGTTCTGGCTTATGGGCACCTGTCGGCCAATTTATTTGCCAACACCCCAAAATGTGTTGCTGGAGGTATGCCGTCCTCTAACCGTCAATCGGCTCTTTGTGCTCGCAATCTTCCACTGGGCATTTGAGGAAGGTGCCTTCACGTTTGCTTGTTTTTTCGACCAGGAAGGGCGAACCGCATTTGGGGCAGGGCTTGTTGGCCACGGGTTTGTCCCAACTGGCGAAGGAGCAGTCGGGATAGCGGCTGCATCCGTAAAAGACCTTTCCACGTTTGGACTGTTTTTCAGTGATTTCACCTGTGCATCCGGCCACAGGGCAGGGTATTCCAAGGGATTCGCCTTTGCTGTCCGCATGGGCGGACTGGGTGTTTTTGCAATCCGGGTAACCGCTGCATGCCAGGAACTCACCGAAACGACCCTGTTTGACCAGCATGGGTTTTCCGCATTTGCTGCATACTTTGCCCTCAGCCAATTCAAAGGATGGCTCAACGGGGTGGATTAGACCTTTTTCATCGCGTTCGTAGTTTCTGGAGTAATGACATTCCGGGTAGGCGTTGCAGGCGATGAATGTTCCGTTTTTTCCGATTTTGACGTGGAGTTCACCTTTCTGGCAACTGGGGCAGGGAAGGCCAGTAGCTATGCCCACACCTTTTACGCTGACCACGCTTTCCTTGGCTTTTTCAAGTTCCACTTCAAAGGGCCGGTAAAAATCTTCAAGAACCTTTTTGTAATCCACTTCCGAGGATTCCACACGGTCCAGATTATTTTCCATCCGGGCTGTGAAAGCGATATCGAACACATCGGAAAAATTTGCCACCAGCATGTCGTTCACGATGAAGCCTAGCTCGCTGGGCCGGAAATATTTGTTTACCAGATCCACGTAGCCTTTGCTCCTGATTGTTGAAAGAATGGTGGCGTAGGTGGAGGGTCTTCCGATACCGTTTTCTTCAAGCTCTTTAACAAGGGACGCTTCAGAAAAGCGGGGTGGAGGCTGGGTAAAGTGTTGCTTCGGGTCCAGTTTCAATAGTTTCAGAACCATGCCCACTTTCAAATCGGGAAGAACCTGTTTGGAACCGTCTTCCTCTTTTTCCTTTTCAGCTTCCACGGAAAGGTAAAGGGTCATGAAACCAGGGAATTTCACCGAAGAGCCGGAAAGGGTGAAGGTATACGCACCTGCTTTGATGGTCAGAGTGCTCTGGTCGATGAGAGCTTCTTCCATCTGTGAAGCCACGAATCGTTTCCAGATCAGGGTGTAGAGTTCCAGCTGAGACTTGTCAAGAAAGGGAGCCATTTTTTCCGGTGTGTTGGCCACGGTGGTCGGACGAATGGCTTCATGGGCATCCTGGACTTTATTTTTGTTTTTGAAAGCCCGGGGTTTGTCGATGGCGTAGTCTTTACCGAAGTGCTGCTTTATGAAATCAATGGCTTCATTGGCGGCGTCATCGGCGATACGGATGGAGTCGGTACGCATATAGGTGATGAGACCCACATGGTCACCGGGGCCCAATTCAACACCCTCGTAAAGCTGCTGGGCCACAAGCATGGTTTTACTTGCAGAAAACTTCAGACGGTTGATGGCTTCCTGCTGGAGCTTACTGGTGGTGAACGGTGGCAGAGGATTTCGTTTGACGGTTTTTTTGTTGATGCTTTCCACCACGAACGACTCTTTTTCCAGTTCGGAGCAGATGGTTGCGGACGTGTCGCTGTCCGGGATTTTGATTTTCTTTCCGTCTTTTTTAACCAGTTTGGCCTGGAAGGGTGGCGGGTTGTCCCCAAGAAGATCAGCAGCGATGGTCCAGTATTCTTCGGGGATGAAGGCCTGGATGGCTCTTTCACGTTCACAGATAATCCGTACGGCCACGCTTTGAACTCTGCCAGCGCTCAGACCTCCCTGGATTTTTCGCCAGAGTATAGGGGATACCTGGTAGCCTACGAGACGGTCCAGAATTCGCCGGGCCTGCTGGGCGTTGTATTTGTCGGTGTTAAGGGTTAGGGGCGTTGAAAGGGCCTCTTTGATCCCTTTTTCCGTAAGCTCATGGAAAAGAACCCGGTGGAATACACGGTTTTTTTTCTTGAGAATGTCGGCGGTATGGAAGGCAATGGCTTCTCCTTCACGGTCAGGGTCAGGTGCGAGGAATACTTCATCCGCATTGTCCGCAGCGGCTTTCAGGCTTTTGATAATGTTGGCTTTACCTGTGATGTTCAGGTAGTTGGCTTTGAAACCATCTTCAATATCAATACCAATTTCCTTGGGCGGCAAGTCTTTGATGTGGCCTGACGTGGCGGTGACATTGAATTTTTCACCAACATATTTTTTAAGGGTTTTCACCTTAGTGGGTGACTCGACGATAATTAACGGCTTACTCACAGTAAATCCTCTTGGGTTGAAAACAGTTTGCCCGGTAATTGAATGATCATTCCTTTCAGTTCAAGTCTGAGAAGAACAGCGGACAGCGCGCCCGGTTCCATGGATACATTTTGCAGGATGTCATCAATATGGACAGGATACGAATCAAGCACCTTTAATACAGACAATTCATCAAAATCAAGATTAAATTTATTTTTTAACGTTTCAAGGGGTGTTTCCTGTTTTTTTATATCAGCTATTGGCGGTTTGGAAAACAGGGGAATTTCTTCGAGAATGTCGTTTATCGACTCCACCAGCTTGGCACCCTGGCGGATCAGGCTGTGTGTGCCGGTACTTTTAAACGACTGGATGCTTCCGGGAACAGCAAAAACTTCCCGGTTTTGTTCTGCCGCAAGCCGGGCGGTGATCAGAGATCCGCTTTTCTGGGCCGCCTCAACGACCACCGTTCCCAGACTCATTCCGCTGATGATCCTGTTTCGGCCAGGAAAATGGTGGGCTTCCGGGTCGGCGTTGTAAGGAAATTCGGAAATCACCGCGCCATTTTCTGAAATCCGGCGGGCCAGATCCATGTTTTCCGGTGGGTAGATTTTACCGAGACCGCTTCCAAGAACGGCAACGGTTTTACCATTTCGTTCCAGTGAACCCTCGTGGGCTGCCGTATCAATCCCCCGGGCCAGGCCACTGACAACCATGACGCCTGATATGGCCAGGTCTCCTGCAAGATGCCGTGCTGCTGAAAGTCCGTAATGGCTGGCGTTGCGCGAACCCACCATAGCCACGGCGGGAAAATCGGGTAGATGTCCCTTTACAAAAAGGTAGGGAGGAGGATCAGGTATTTCTTTGAGCAGGGCAGGGTATTCGTCATCGGTCATCACTATAATCCGGCAACCCTGGTTAAGAGCTGTTTCCATGTCTTTGATCAGATGATCCGGGATGCTGTACCTGAGAATATCCTTGGCAAGTCGCTCTGAGACGCCCCGCACAGTCTGAAGATCACCTGTGGAGGCTTGCAAAACACGAGCAGGATGCCCAAAACGGTCAAGCAATCGTTTGAAAAGAAGGTTGCCGATTCCAGGCACGCTTTTCAGTGTCAGCCAAGGTAGATGTTCCATAGGAAGAGGAAAGTTTGTATGGTTTCGATGTTGAATGAATGCAGCCGCCGGGACAAAAGACAACACAGCGGGCTCAAACAGGGCTATATGTCAATTATATATCTTAGGGGCGTTCAATCTTGTTCAGCATGGCTTCGGCCTTGCTTCCAGGATCGGTGAAGGGAAAATCCACCACCACCTTTTTCAGATATTTCACGGCATTGGCCTTATCACTCAAAGAGTGATAGGAAAAACCGATTTTAAGAAGCGCGTCAGGGACTTTCCCTCCATTGGGATAAGTCTCGATAAGGCGGTTGAAAATTCTGATGGCTTCTTTGTAATCCTTTTGATCGTAAAAAATCTCACCTGTCCAGTAAACAGAATTGTCCGCCAGATCATGGTTGGGATAATTCGTGACAAGAGCTTTGAATAGGGCAGCAGCAGTTGGATAATCCTTGTCTTTGAGGGCACTGAAACCCAGATTGTAGATGTCTTTGGGAGATTTCCCTTCCACATTGACTTCAACGGACTGTGTTTCATGAGTTTTTTCAGGTTCAGCAGCAGGTTCACTTTCAGAATCTTTTATAGTACCCTCACCTGATTCCACAGAATTGTCTTTGGATTCAATGGCTGTGGCATTGACCGTATCTTCTTTTTTTTCTTCAGTCGTCACCGTTTCAACGGCGGCATAGACGTTTTCAGATTCTTTTGTCTGCTCTCCTGCGCTGATGTTCTCTTCTGTGACAGGCCCCTTGGCTGGTTTACTGTCAACGGGAGGTTCTGACGTTTTTTTAGCCCGACTCAGTGCTTCAGGTTTTACAAAACCGGATTTTTTAAGCTTATGGTCACGGTCACTGAGGATACGTTCGTGGGAGTCCACCATGAACTGGACCACAGACAGCCTGTGGTACATTTCTTCAATTTTCTGGTTCGCTTCTTCAAGCTCTGCTGAAAGCTGGGCCATTCTCTGGGTGTTGTCCGGGCGTGTGGTTTGACAGCCGCAAACCGTGCAAAGGGAGAGGGAGAAAAGGACCACGGTAACGGCTAAGTGAACGCCCATGGTCGGAGAAGTCGTTTTTATCTTTGCCATGATCCTCCTGAATATGGGCATGTTTCCGAAGGCATCGGAAACATGCCGGAAAATCAATTGGTTTCGTCTTTCCAGCCGATGAGAATCGGACTTGCCACGTAAATGGACGAGTAGGTTCCCACAACGATTCCGATGATCATGGCAAAAGCGAAGTGGTGAATCACGCTTCCTCCTAAAGCATATAAAGCAATGACGACCAGAAGGGTGAGAAGAGACGTAAGGGTAGTTCTGCTCAGGGTTTCGTTGATGCTTCTATTGATGATCTGAGGCATGGGAGCTTTGTTGTCTTTGGCAATGTTTTCACGAATCCGGTCATAAACGATGATGGTGTCGTTCAACGAGTAACCGATGATGGTGAGTAGAGCCGCAACAATCTGGAGTGTAATCTCAATGTTGAGCAGAGAGAAAATACCCACGGTGATGGTCAGGTCATGAATCAAGGCCACAATGGCTCCCAGCGCGTATTTCAACTTGAGATACCAGCAGAGAGCCAGGCTGATCACCAGTGCCATGAGGATGATGAATGTAAGACCTGCGCCCAGGTTGAACTGGAGCACGAAATACACGGGAATGCCGATGGCTGCGGCCATGAGGGCCGAAAGCGTCCATTTCAGTTCGAAACGACCTGAGATGTAGATTTCAAGCAGAAGAAGTGAGAAGAATATGGCGAAGAGAGCCTTTTCTCTCAAGTCCTTGCTGGCCTGGGGGCCGACCATGTCCACACTCACATCCACCACATCCACACCTGTGGATTCTTTGAGACTCAATTTTAACGAGTCGCTCAGTCCTTCTTTCATCATTGAACGTGGAGATCTGATCTGGTATTCGTTGTCCGTGGGGATACCGAAACTTTGAACGGACGCTCCTTCAAGACCGAGGGACGCGATGCCTTTTTCAATGTCGGTCAGTGAGACAGTATTCTGAAACTTGATCTGTATGGACAAACCACCTTCAAAATCAACTCCGTATCGTGGGCCTTTGTGGATGATAAGGGAGATGACACTGATCAACACAAGGATCAGGGATACGGTAAATGCTGCTTTTCGGATGCCTATGAAATTAATGTTTACATCAGGTTTGATGAACTGCATATCACATTCCTTTTCGTTTTCAGTCCTTAAATGCTGAGGGGTTTATTGCCCAATCGTTTGATCATTGCGTTAAAAAACATTTCGCATACAATCAGAGACGTGAAGAGACTTGCAACGATACCGATGCTCAGGGTAACGGCGAAGCCTTTAACAGGCCCGGTGCCATATTGGTAGAGAACGATGGCAGCGATAAGTGTGGTCACATTGGAGTCGATAATGGTCAATGCCGCCCGTTCAAAACCTTTTTGGGAAGCGGCTAACGGGCTCAGGCCCAATCGCAGTTCCTCCCTGATACGTTCGAAGATCAACACATGGGCATCCACAGCCATACCGATGGTGAGAACAAAACCGGCGATACCTGGTAATGTGAGCGTGGCCTGAACCATGGCAAGGGCAGCAGCCATGATGATAATGTTCATAAAAAGGGTGACATTGGCGATGGCGCCGGATTTTTTGTAGTAAACCACCATGAATAAAAATACGGCTAACGTGCCTATTATCATGGACATAACGCCTTTTTTGATTGCGTCCATACCCAGAGCTGGTCCAACGGTTCTTTCTTCCAAAGTGATTACCGGAGCAGGCAGAGCGCCAGCACGGAGGGCGATGGCAAGAACTTTACCCTCTTCCTGGGTGAAGTTTCCTGTGATCTGGGCATGCCCGCCCGTGATTTTACTCTGGATCACCGGCGCAGAGTAAACCGCATCGTCAAGAACGATGGCAAGACGTTTATGAAGGTATTGCTCCGTAATGTCGCCGAATTTTTTTCCGCCCTTGCTGTCGAAGTCAATGGAAACGAAATACTGGTTTTCCATGCTATTAAAGGACATTCGAGCGTCGGTCAGGGCTTCGCCTGTTAAAAGCACTTCTTTTTTGATCAGATAGGGGGTTTTTTTGATCACCGCACCTGTCACAGCGTCCTTGGTTGTTTCGTAAAGGACTTCCGTATCGGGAGGAGGACTGGAACTGAGAGCCTGCTGGACGTCGTGTGTGTCATCCACAAGTCTAAACTGGAGAACAGCAGTTTTACCCAGAAGGTTTTTCGCCCCTTTAGGATCTTTGATGCCGGGAAGTTGGATCTGAATTTGGTTTCCACCGAGTTTTCTAATTTCCGGTTCGCTGACGCCGAACTGGTCGATGCGGTTACGTATGGTTTCAAGTGCCTGATCAACAGCTGATTTTTTGATCCGGTCTGCATCGTCTTTTTTAATGGCAACCATGTAATCGGTGGCTACTGTATCACCACTTTTTGATTTGATTTCGAGTTCGGGATATTCTTTTTTGATCAGTTCCTCGAACTTGGCAGCCGGTTCACCGGACTCAGTCTGGATGGTCAGAGTCTGGCTGTTTTCAAGCCTTTTGACCAGCTTGGGGATGATCTGGCTTTGGAACATCTTCTTTTTCAGTTCAACGATTTTGGCGTCTAAATTGTTTTGAACGGCTTTTTCGCTCTGGACTTCAAGAAGAAGATGCATGCCGCCCTGAAGGTCGAGGCCCAGGTTGATCTTTTTGTTTGGCCACAATTCAGGTTCGCTCTGGCCTTTGGAATACATGACCGCAGTGGGCATGATATAGATAACCGAAACGGCCATAACCAGGATGAGACTTACTATTTTCCAGGAAAACGCTTTCAATGCTTCTATCCTTTCTTAATGGATGGTAAACTCCCTTGTCAAAGAATTCAGCCTTCGGACACGTTAACGCGTCCGAAGTTTAAAGACTTACAATTTCGCTGCGACATTGGAACGGATAATTTTGATCCGCACATTTTCCGCGATTTCAACCTGAAGGTCATTATCCTCGACTTTGGTCACCACACCGTGGATACCGCCGGAGGTGATGATTTTATCGCCTTTTTTAAGAGCGGTGATCATCGTCTGATGCTCTTTGGCTTTTTTCTGCTGGGGACGGATCAGGAGGAAATAGAAAATAACAAACATGATAATCAGGGGGACAAAGGCGAAAAAACCGCCGGATTCCGCTCCACCCTGGGCAGGGGCCATAGCGTATGCAACATTCATTTGAATAGAACTCCTTCAATTAACGAATAACGTGGTTTAAATGTAGAATGTCCGGGATGATGGCTGAGTGAATCGTGCACCATTCCGAACCGGTTTTTCAAATCTCATGGGCTGAGTAGTTTGTTCAGCCATTCAAATGAAAACCGGCGTTTAATGATCAACCGATTGACAGATACAGTAAAGCGAAACATGTGTCAACCGGCAATTATCTCACATTTTACTCACAAACGACCCGGCTTTCGCTGGGCAGCAGGGCTCCGTGGGCTTCGATACTTATGGTGATAGCCCGTTTTTCTTCAATGGCCAGCAACTCGGCTCTTTTTTTGTTCAAAAGGTATGAAGCCACATCCGGTGGAACATAACCCTTAGCCTGGCTGATCCCTTCTTTCAGGATCTCCAAATTGAGTTTCCGCAAGAAAGCCAGGGCGAATGCTTCTGTTGAAAGGACCATGCCTTTGCCGTTGCAATGCTTGCAGACAACATAATTTCCGAATTCGATGGGTGGACGGATTCTCTGCCGCGACATCTCCAGAAGACCGAACTGGGAAATCCGGCTGATTTTGCTCCGGGCCTTATCTTCTTTCAGAAAATTTTTGAAACTGGTTTCCACAGCCATTTTATTCTTGGACTCTTTCATGTCGATAAAATCGACCACGACCAGACCACCCAGATCCCTCAACCGGAGTTGCCGTGCGATTTCTTCGGCTGCTTCAAGGTTGGTCTGTCGGGCTGTTTCTTCGATGTTTCTGCTTTTTGTGGCTTTGCCCGAATTGACGTCGATGGCCACAAGAGCCTCAGTCTGATCAATGACGATGGACCCGCCGGAGGGTAGGGGAACCCGGCTTTCGAAGATGGATGCGATCTGGCTTTCCAGCTGAAATTTGGAAAAGATCGGCTTGTCGCCTTTGTGCTGGCGGACGAGGTTGACCTGTTTGGGGGAAATGAGTTTCAGAAATGCTTTGACTTCTTTGAGGATGTTCGGGTCATCAATGAGGATTTCCGATACATCGGGCGTGAGATAGTCTCTGATGGCCCGCACGGCCAGATCCATTTCCTTGAATAGTATGCTGGGAGCCGGTTCTTTTTCCGCTGTTCTGTTGATGTCTTTCCACAGCTTCATCAGGTAATTGAAATCTTTGATCATCATGGTTTTCGTAGCGTTTTCCCCGGCGGTCCGGATGATAAGGCCGTACCCTTCGGGAAGTTTCAGATGGGTCATGATTTCTTTGAGCCGGGTCCGTTCGGTTTCGTCGTCGATTTGGCGGGAAACCCCTTTGTTGTCGCTGCCGGGCATCAGTACAATATGGCGTCCGGGAAGAGAAATAAACGTGGTGAGCATGGCGCCTTTTTTAGCCGCCGGGTCCTTAGTGACCTGGACGATGAGCTCCTGACCGCGTTTGATGATTTTTTTAAGGCTTCTGTCACCTGAAGGGTTGTCCTGAAAGTAATCGCTGTGGATTTCCTGCATCTGCAAAAAACCGTGACGATCCGTGCCGAAATCCACAAACACAGCCTGAAGACTGGGCTCTATCCGGGTGACGATTCCTTTGTAAATGTTGCCTTGAACGCTTTCTTTGGCTGTGGTTTCTGAATGGAACTCTTCAAGCTTGGATTCGTTGATCCTCGCAATTCGGCATTCTTCGGAATCAACGGCGTTGATGAGAATTTTTCTTGCCATAAGGTTATTGTCTGGTTACCTCCGATTTGGATGTTGTTTGACGTGACGATGCGTCATGATTTGTGTGTAAAAAAAAGAATTTAAGCATATATAAGGTCAACGGCTCGATTTTGCAAGAAAAATGTCCCATGGCAATCGTATATCTTTATGTCCCAAGGTTGCTGTCCCCTCGTTCCGGGGATTCTCCCCGGAACGAGGGACGGTTGCGCAATGCGGCTGGCTTCACCGTTTTTTTATTTCTGGTACTCAAAACGATATGCGATTGCCCTGAAAAATGTCCGTGTTTTGGGATTTTTCTCTTTGTATTGGGCCTCACCATTCAACGTTCACCTTGCTATTTTGTCTTGATTATGGCAAACAAGTGACGGTTCTGTTTAAGATGCTTATATATTTCACCTATTCAAAAAAACCGAAAAACCGCGAAGCCGGTTTTTTCTGATAAATAAAATAACAGCCGGCCGGCACAGGAGAGTTAACGATGGACGAACGGTACGTTCCCGAAGCAGTGGAAGCCAAATGGCAGAAAAAATGGGATGAGGACGGGGTGTTCAAGGTCAACATGGACCCCGGAAAAGAAAAATACTACCTCCTTGAAATGTTTCCCTATCCTTCCGGCAATATCCACATGGGCCACGTCAGAAACTACTCCATTGGTGATGTTGTGGCGCGTTATAAAAAGATGAGGGGATTCAACGTCCTTCACCCTATGGGATGGGATGCTTTCGGTATGCCTGCGGAAAACGCCGCCATAGCCAACAAGAGCCATCCGGCCAAGTGGACTTACGCCAATATAGATACCATGCGTCAACAGTTGAAAAGATTAGGCTTCAGTTACGACTGGGACCGTGAGATCGCCACATGCACTCCGGACTACTACAGATGGGAACAGTGGCTGTTCATTAAGATGTTCGAGCGCGGCATGGCTTACAGAAAAGAATCTTTCGTTAACTGGTGTGAACCCTGCCAGACTGTTCTTGCCAATGAACAGGTGGAAAACGACTGCTGCTGGCGCTGCGGCAACAACGTCCGTCAGAAAAAACTGCATCAGTGGTTTTTCAGGATCACCGATTACGCAGAAGATCTTCTTGTTCACTGTGACCAGCTTCCCGGATGGCCTGAAAAAGTCACCACTATGCAGAAAAACTGGATTGGAAAGAGTATTGGTTCCGAAGCTTGTTTTGCTGTTGAAAATTCGGACAAAATAATTTCCGTTTTTACCACCCGGCCTGACACCATTTTTGGCGCGACCTTTATGTGTCTTGCTCCTGAGCATCCTCTGGTGGAAGAGTTGTCCAAAGGACGGCTTGAAGAGGCGGCTGTCAAAGCCTTTGTGGAAAAAATCTCCATGCAGGACCGGTCAAGTAAAGCTATTGAAAGCTACGAGAAAGAAGGTGTGTTTCTCGGCGTTTACTGCATCAATCCCCTGACATCGGCCCGTATTCCCGTTTATACGGCGAATTTTGCGTTGATGGAATATGGAACAGGGGCCGTCATGTCGGTTCCTGCACATGACCAACGGGATTTTGATTTTGCGAAAAAATATGATCTGCCAGTGATCGTGGTGGTAAAACCCATGGATTCGGATCTTGACGGGGCAACGATGACCTGCGCTTACGCTGACTCGGGTGTTATGGTGAATTCCGGCCAATTTGACGGGCTGGACAACCGGGAAGCCATGTTGAAAATTACCGATTACCTCCAAAGTAAAAATCTTGGCCGAAGAACGGTATCGTTCAGGCTCAGGGACTGGGGTATTTCGCGTCAGAGATACTGGGGCGCGCCCATTCCCATGATCCACTGCGACAGTTGCGGCGCTGTTCCTGTTAAGGTAGAAGATCTTCCCATCGTTCTTCCCGAAGATGCGGATCTTCTTGCGTCTGGCGGATCACCTCTGAACCATCTTGATTATTTCAAACGAGCAACATGCCCGTCCTGCGGAAATCCTGATGCCCGAAGAGATACGGATACCATGGATACCTTCGTCGAGTCTTCCTGGTATTATGCCAGGTACTGCTGCCCGGATTATGACAAGGGAATGCTGGACCCCGAGGCGGTGAAATACTGGATGCCGGTGGATCAATACATCGGCGGCGTGGAGCACGCCATTCTCCATCTTCTTTATTCACGCTATTTTACGCGGGTGATGAAAGATGTGGGCGTTCTGGAAATCAAGGAGCCCTTTAAACGACTGCTTACCCAGGGTATGGTGAACAAGGCCACCATCAAATGTTCTGAACACGGGTTTATTTTCCCAACAGATGTGGTAGACACGGACCAGGGGCCAACCTGTGGGCTTTGTGGTTTACCGGTTGAAATCGGCCGGGTTATCAAGATGTCCAAATCCAAGAAAAACGTGGTGGACCCCAACGAGCTGCTGGACCGATATGGTGCAGATACAACCCGTTTATTCTGTTTGTTTGCCGCACCTCCTGAAAAAGGACTGGACTGGAGTGATGAGGGTGTGGACGGAAGTTTCCGGTTCCTGTCCCGAGTGTGGCGGTTGATCAAAGCCAACGAAAGCGCCCTTGAAGCATCAAAACCTTACGATGGAAGTATCGATTCCCTTGAGGGAAAAACAAGAGAATTGTTCGCTAAAACCCATTTCACCATTAAGAAAGTCACGGGTGATATTGAGGATGATTTCCATTTTAACACAGCCATCAGTGCTGTGATGGAACTGGTGAACGTAATGCACACCCTTTCCTATGAGGATATGGACGAGGTAAGGGACCGGGTGTTCCGTCTGTCTGTTGAAAGTATGGTCCTGCTTCTTTCTCCTTTTGTTCCTCACTTTGCCGAAGAGGTTTGGGCAATGCTGGGACACACCAAGAGCATTCTGTGTGAAGCCTGGCCCGTTCACAGCGAAGACGCCCTGGTTCAAAATGACATGGTGATCGTTATTCAGGTGAACGGTAAACTGCGGGGGAAATTCACCATTGCTGCCGATTCTGATGATGAAACCATCAAACAACGTGCACTTGAAGATGAGCTGGTGAAGAAATTCATTGAAGATAAACCTATCCGTAAAGTGATTGTGGTCAAGAAAAAACTGGTGAATATTGTTATATGAAAAAGATAACGTTCAACACAGGTTCCAGAAATCCTAAGATGCTCAGTGCCGCAGCGATAGCGGCATTGTTTTGCCTTTGTCTTACCCCATTGCATGGCTGCGGGTACAAATTCGTCGGTGGAGGCAATATGCCGGCGGGTGTTAAATCCGTGTGTGTGTCTCTGTTTGAAAACCGCACGGCTGAAACAGGTCTTGAAAGTACAATAGCCGGTAATCTGAACTACGAATTTACCCGAAACGGCATTAAAGTGATGGCAAATCCGGATAAAGCAGATGCGCGGCTCACTGGAACGATTAAATCCGTAACTGTTGAAACCGTGAGTTACCGTGGAGATCAGACATCCATTGAAAGCCGGGTTACCGTTGTGGTTGATGCGCGGTTGAAGAACAAAGAAGGTGTTGAAATCTGGGCTGCTGATAATGTTTCGGAGCGTCAGACATATACAGCAGATACGGACAAACAGACCTCTGTGAGGAATAAAAAATCCGCCTTGGCAACCTTATCCCAGAGACTTGCGGAAAGCTTTTACGGAAGGCTCACAGAAGATTTCTGACCCATTTGGAATTATGTGAGATCTAATAAATTAAAAAAGCTAAATAAAAAAGGTCTGTTCGATTAATTAATCGACAGACCTTTTTTTAAATTAAGCATAATGACACAACGATAAGGATTCAGGAAAGTCCTGGCATCAGGCAGCAGCGGCGTTGTTCAGCAATTTGGCCAGACGTGATATTTTCCTGGACGCGTTTCTTTTTGTGATTACGCCTTTTTTTGCCGATACGGCAATGATGGATTGTGCCTTTTTGTAAAGGTCCTGGGCATTTTCACTGTTTTCAGCGTTTGCTCTTTTCACCGTCTTGATGGCGTTCCTCAGTTTGGTTTTCGACATCATGTTGCGCATACGTCTTTTTTCGCTCTGAAGTGCGCGTTTTTTTGCAGATTTATGATTCGCCAACGATCCAACTCCTTACAGTTTGATTGTGTTTGATTGTTTAGAATTTTAAACTCTGACAAGTTATAGTGTTTTGTTTTTCAAGTCAAGTTAAAAAACCGTGAAGACGATCTTCAAGAAGGTCATCCGCGCCTTATATAGCCCGGATGACCTTTGTTGTCACTATATTCCGTCAATCTTAATTCGTAGCCGGAGTTATCACAACATCGATACGTCGATTCAGGGCACGGCCTGCTTTCGTAGAATTTTTTGCCACGGGCCGATCAGACCCAAAGCCCACAGACTTGATTTTGTCTTCTGTGATGGTTGAATTTGCCAGGAAATACTGTTTGACCGATTCGGCTCTGTCTTTAGAGAGCTTCTTGTTATTCTTTTCATTGCCCACATCGTCCGTATGGCCTTGAACGACCAGGCTGCAACCTTCATAAGCTTCAATAATCGTTTTTACCTTGGATAAAAGGATGAAGAATTTAGGTTCAATGGCTGATTTCCCACTGGCAAAGGTCAAACCGTATATTCTTACGATGACGTTGTTCCCATCAATCAGGACTTTCCCTTCTTTGGGTGTTAAAACGGCTTGTATGCTTTGAAGCTTTTTGGCGCGTTGGGCCTGAAGTTCTTTTTCTTTAGTCAGCGCTTCTTCGACGTCTTTTTTCTGGCGCTCCAGCTCTTCGGCTGTCATTTTCTGGCGTTCCAGCTCTTCAGTCAGTTTTTTCTGCTGTTCTAATTCTTTGGCTGTTTTCTGACGCTCAATTTCTTCGGCGTATTTTATCTTTTTTTTGAATTCTTCGTCTTTTTTGCTGATCGCTTCGATCTGTTTTTCTCTGGCGGCAATTTTTTCTTTCAATTCCGCAATGGTTTTATCTTTCTCGTCAATGCTGTTGTCTTTCCGGATAATGTCATTTTTTTGTTTTTGAATGGCCCCGACAATGCTTGCGACCGAATCTTCAAAGCCTTTGTCGTATGTCAGATTCAACCCAAGCTCATTGCCGATTTTGTTCAGATCCGCTTCTTGACCCAGGATCAGATCTTCATAAGTAACATCACTCTCTTTCATCTGATTGACTTTATCATTCACGTAAGAGGCATGTTTTACTTCATAGAAGGCCTGTGCCGTTAATTTTTTTGCATTTTCATTGTCATATCGCTGACGATCAAGTTCATCAGACACGCTGTTTGACAGCTTTTCAGCATTTTTTAATATTTTTTGAGCATTGTTTTTCTTTCCGAGATCCTGAAGCCTCGCAATTTCTTTGCGAATTTCTCCAAGATGCCCGGCCTTTGTGGCATTCAGTTCTGCGACTCGATAGAGCTTTTCAGCTTCTCTTGAAGCCGTATCCGCTTTTTCATTTTTCCCATCTCGCAAGTGTTCAATGGCGGCCTTGAATTTTCCCTCGGCTTCTTCCCAGGCCGCAAGCCCATATTTGGGTGCCTGAACTTTTTCGGCGTCATCACGTGCGAGCTTTGTGGTTTTAAAATAATCCCCTGATTTATTGCTCATCTCTGTCGCTCGATCAAATTTGCCCTGAGCATCAGCAAGCTTTTTTTCTATTCCGGATAGTTCTTCCCCCTCATTGAAATCATCTGTTGCATTTTTGAGGTCCGCTTTGGCGGCTGCATATAGCTCAGGTGCAAACAGGACAGCAGCTTTGAGATCCGCATTTTTCAGTGACTCATTAACATTCTTGAATAAAACCATCCTGGTGGCTTCTTTTTCTTCCGGGGTTTTAGAAACATCTTCTTTGGTCCCGCAACCGAAAATTATGATGGGGCTCATAAGTAAAATTAAAATAACCCAGTTCAATCTTCTTTTCATGATTGGCCTCCTTATTAGATCGAAAATTATAGTGAAAATAGAATATGGAAATGATTATAGAAAATTGATACTAATAGTTATCGTCTTTATCACAATTATTGTCATAAATGAATGAAAAAACGACACGTTCAGCGCATAAGTTGTGGCTTTTGGTAGTATGGTTTGAAATATAATAATGTTTTCAGCCGGTTTCTTTTGTGATAGTAGAATGCCTCGTAGTTTTTATCCGATTTGACATTAACTGGGGTCAGCTTTGGAGCCGAATGAGAGGAGTATATAAATGGAAAATTCCGCTAAAACGGAGTCCGTTCAGCCAAGGGGCAGGCACCTTGCTGGTTTGTCTGTGGCCGCACTGGGTGTTGTGTATGGCGATATCGGAACAAGTCCGCTTTATGCAATGCGGGAGTGCTTTTCAAAAACTGGGGGGCTTTCTGTTACGCCCGATAATATCGAAGGGATTCTTTCTCTGATTGCCTGGTCTTTGATCCTTGTGATATCAGTCAAATACTTGGTTTTTATTCTGCGGGCCGACAACAACGGTGAAGGCGGAATCCTGGCCCTGACTGCTCTTGTTACACCACTCAGGGCATCTGCGGCGGGTGGGAGAGCAATCATCATTGCCCTGGGTTTGTTCGGGGCCGCCCTTCTGTATGGTGACGGCATGATCACTCCGGCCATCAGCGTGCTGTCGGCCATTGAAGGGCTTGGAGTCGCAACACCTTTGTTTGAACCCTTCATTATTCCTCTGACCATTATCGTTCTTTTCGGGCTCTTTTTCTTTCAAGACCGTGGGACTGCTGACCTTGGTGCCGTGTTTGGGCCGTTGACACTTTTATGGTTTATTGTTCTTGGCCTGCTTGGAGTCGTCAATATTTTCGAGGGACCTGAGGTTCTGGTTGCTTTGAATCCCCTGTGTGCAATGGAATTCTTTATTCGAAACGGCATGACCGGTTTTTTGATTCTGGGGTCTGTGTTCCTTGTTATAACAGGTGGCGAAGCACTTTATGCAGATATGGGGCATTTCGGGCCAAAACCGATCAGACTGGCCTGGTTTTCAGTGGCTTTGACAGCGCTGCTCCTCAACTATTTCGGGCAAGGAGCGCTGTTGCTTCATAATCCGGCGGCAGCGGTCAATCCCTTTTTCCATCTGGCACCTTCCTGGGCGCTTTATCCTCTTGTCTGCCTTGCTACCATCGCCACGGTTATCGCGTCTCAGGCTGTTATTTCAGGGGCCTTTTCGCTGACGATGCAGGCTGTTCAGCTGGGTTACAGCCCGCGTTTGAATATCCAGCACACATCCCAGACAGAACGCGGCCAGATCTATCTGCCATTCGTTAATAAAGTACTGATGATCTGCTGCATTGGCCTTGTTCTGGGCTTTCGATCTTCAGGAAATCTTGCTGCTGCATATGGTATTGCTGTGACATCCACCATGGGTATTACCACGCTGCTCTTTTTTGTGGTCGCAAGGTACAACTGGCACTGGAGTTTATGGAAAGCCACTTTGGTTTGCGGTATATTCATGATCATTGACATTTCCTTCTTTATCGCAAACATAACTAAAGTAGCCCATGGCGGCTGGTTCCCTCTGGTTGTCGCTGGCGTAATATTCATGCTTATGACCACGTGGAAATGGGGAAGAGCCATTCTTGCCAAAAGGCTTATGACTGGTACCATCCCGGTCAGAGATTTCCTGGAAAACATGAAAGCCCATCCTCCTTTGCGCGTTCCGGGAACAGCGGTGTTCATGAGCGGAAACACGCGGGGAACTCCATCAGCTTTGCTTCACAACCTTAAACATAACCACGTGCTTCATGAAATGGTGATTCTTGTTTCCGTTGAAACGGCGGAGATCCCTCATGTCTCGGATAAGAATCGGGTGACGGAAGAAAAGCTCGCCGAAGGCGCCTACCGTGTGACCCTTCACTACGGTTTCATGGAAGATCCCAATGTCCCCAGAGCCCTGCAACTCGCCCATCTGGACGGGTGGAAGTACAACCCGTTAAAGACGACTTTTTTTCTTGGAAGGGAAACACTTTTGACAAAGGATCAATCGGCTTTCTGGGGTATCCGGGAGCAGTTTTTCGTTTTCATGTCACGCAACGCGAGGACCGCAACCGACTTTTTCAGTCTTCCACCCAACCGTGTGGTGGAACTGGGTATGCAGGTGAGGTTGTAAATTCGTACTGCATGGATCAATGGTTTCGTCCACTGTTGAAATACAAACGATTAGACGACAGACTGGATTGCATCCATGCTCATGGGCCGGAAACAGAGTTCCTTCTCTGTTAAAAGCACACCTTGCTGCCTGAGGCTGTTTAATCGCATGACATAGCTTGCCCCCACGAGAAGGTTCATGGCGATGTCTGCTACGCGCCTGTTTTCAGGTTTTTCAAGGAAGCTTCCTTTGACCCATTCGTTGAACGCACCCATGGCAGGGCCGCACCATATCTGATAGTCGATGATGCGGTTGGGGTCGCCGGTGACGGCCCACATGGAGGCTCTTCCCAGATAGGATCGGAAAAGGAGTGCCATTTTGTGTTTGGGTTCTCTGGCGGCGCGTTGGTTCTGCCGGGGATCACGTTTGTCGAAGAAGGCGGAGGTATTTGCCCATTCCTGTTCAATGGACCCATGGAAGTATTTTTTTTCAAGTTCGTCTCTTAACGAGGCGGGTATGTGATCCAGACTTTCGTATGTTCTGTAATATTCATAGAGCCTGGCAGCTTTGAGGGCGAACATGGTTCCGCGTTTTAAAACCTGCACCTTGACACCCATTTCGAACATGTCCGCCGAAGGAGCCATGATTACGTCAGCCTGTTCGGCATCGCAAAGCATTTTTTTGACGGCTGGAGACGTTCCCGCCTCAACGCAGGCCTGATTTACCGAACCGGTGAGAAGATACGCCGCGCCCATGGAAAAGGCCGCAGCAGCAGATTCAGGGGTTGCGATGCCGCCACCCAGCCCCACCCGCAAAGGAGTCTCATAACCGTAAGTCCGCATCATTTCGTGGCGAAGTGCCATCATGGTCGGGAAAAGGGCAAGGGCAGGACGGTTATCTGTGTGGCCGCCCGAATCTGCTTCGGCAGAAATGTCTTCAGCCATAGGAATGGTTTTTGCGAGTTCGGCTTCTTCAGCGGTGATCAGGTTCTGTGCCAGAAGCTCCCGAACTGTCTTTTCAGGCGGAGGAGAAAAAAAACGTCTTGCCACTTCAGTTCGGGATACTTTTCCAATCACTTTATTCGGGCAGATCACACGCCCTTGCGCGTCTTTATGTATTCCTTTGATCCTGAAAAGGACAAGAGGTGTTGTCAGGCGCATGTAAGCCGCTGCACTCACAAGCCTAACACCTTTTTTGAGGTAGAGGTTTACAACATCTTTTTCATGCTGAGGTTCATTAGGGCTGTGGATTAGATTGAAGCCATAAGTTTTATCTCCCACATTCTTTTGAATACGGTCGATGGCTGTTGAAATCTTATCGATAGTGAGGCCACCTGCACCGAAAAAACCAACCATACCGTGCCGTGCCGCTTCTTCAACTATCTCAGCAGAAGTGATGCCGTTGGCCATGGCACCCATGACGTAAGGGTATTTCAAATTGTGGGCTCTGGTGAACATGGGATCACCAAGATTTTCAAGGGGCAGAGGAGAGGTGTAAGCAAGGAGTGGCTCGCTTCTTTCTGTTGTTAAGCAATGATTGCCAAGGACAGCCGTGCCCGTATTTTCCAAAGCGATGCCGCCATTTCGTTCAACCAGTGTGATGGGTTTTCTGATATCCAGTATGGCCGTACAAAGTTCATTCGGCGCTGGTTCATGGTGGTCTGATCCGGGTATCCAGCTTCCCTTGCTTTTCATAGGATGATTTAAATGGTTCACTCTGAGTGTCCTGTCATAATCTCAGACGGAATGGCCGTTGAGTTATTTTTTGTTTAGTGCTGTTCAAGAATTAACAGATGCTCGGATCGAAAAACACTGATACCCTAAACAGAAAGCCTCCATACTGTCAAGGACGAAGGGGTGCTTTGATGAATCGTATCTTTATTTTACATTGAATATGGTGTATCATTTTTGCATGTCATTTCTGAAAATGGACACGTCTTAGACGCATCATAGCGAGTGCGTAAAACAATTGTAAATAAATCAACACAATCCTGGGAGATAAAATGAGAACGCGCTGTTTATGTTACTGCGTTGTGTTTTTCCTAACTGCGATTATTTCTGTTTCATGCAGCAAAAAAGATCCTGAGGATCTTATCGTTGGCCCTTGGCGAATGGATGGGGGTGATACGGTTTATACATTCCGGCAGAACCAGGGATGGATATCCCTTAAAACAAAAGAAGCTTCGGCAGAGAAGGTAAAAGAAGGCGGGGGCAGCGAAGAGGAAAAGGTGGAAGGCCAATGGAGTATTGATCGGCCGGAAGGTGAAAAGAAGGTGTATCTGGTCATCACCCCGTCGGATACTGTGGATGGTACCCCATGGAAAAAAGAAAAGCCCGTTGACTTTGAGATTGTTGAGATTACTCTGAAGGACCTTGTCTTAAAAAAGGAAAATGGAGATGTTGAACGATGGAAAAAGCAGGGGAAATTTTCAGAAGAAGAAAAACCAATCGTTCCGGGTATTGTCAGCCTTCCTCTTAATCCTGTGATTGTTAATCTCAGACGAGAAAGTGACAAGGAGCCCTATCGTTTCTTCTGTATCAATCTTGAAGTGATCCTGAAAAATGGAGATGGGCTTGATTATGTCATGCATGTGGTGAATCCGGAAAATGGTGAAGAATCCTATCACATTCATCCCAGAATCAACGATGTGACCCTTATGCATTTCAGCTCCTTTTATTACAAAGACGTTAAAACCCTGGACAAGGTGAAGGTGGCGGTGGACCAGTACAAGAGTGTCCTTCAACCCTATTTCAAAGGCAAACTTATAGATGTCGGCGTGAGCAAGGTTGTTGTGACGGCAAAATCTGCAAGCGTCATCGAATTCAAAGAAGGCTCGCCTGCCGCTGAAACTGAGGAGAAAGCTGCTGCTGCTGAAACTGAAGGTCATGGCGGCGGTCAGGGAGAAGGGGCTGCCAAAGTTGAGGGTGGGGAGCATGGTGAAAAGGCCGTTCATGGTGAAGGAGAACAAAAGACTTCGGAATCTGAACATGGGGATGGTGCAAACGGCCAAGGGAAAGAAGGCGGGACCGATCATGGGGCGGAAAAAGAGACCGGCGGCGGGGAAACTTCACATGAAGCGGGTCAAGGTTCCCATTGACAGTCTAAATACATGATTGTGCGTTTATCTTTTTTTCGAACAAGGGATACAGAGAACAAGGTTGCCGTCCCTTTTAACCATTTTAGTCTCCATGGTCATTTCGCCGCACACGATTTAAGATCATCGGCAATGGTGTTTTCAGTTATTTTGCTCATGATTTCTCCCCTTTTATAGTTGTAACTCGCATTTATTGGAGAACAAATAAGTTTTTATGACTAAAAAAGCCCCATGGAATGAATCCCATGGGGCTTTATATTCTGCACAAACGCTATTTAACGCCAGTGTTATTATTAAGAATTTTTAACAACTCTCTAAAACAACAGGTTTTTCAGGCTATAAATGGCATCAGATTTTTGTTACATTGACAGCAGCCGGGCCTTTAGCGCCCTTTTCAATGTCGAATTTGACTCTGTCGCCTTCATTCAGTGATCTGAAACCACTTGTGTTGATTCCTGAATGATGGACGAATACGTCGGGTCCGTTGGCTTGTTCAATAAAGCCAAAACCTTTCTGATCATTAAACCACTTTACGATTCCTTCTGCCATGATGACAATCTCCTTTTTAAAAATGTTTCACGTTCAATAGTTCGACTTCAGGGTCTTGCCACACTGGCTAAAAAATCTTTCCTGAAAAACGAAACCATGGCGTCTCCTTCTGACGCGATCTCAACCGGTTTGGTTACAGCTTTGAAACGTTTACGGCCGCAGGACCTTTCGGACCCTGCTCAATGTCAAACGAAACACGTTCACCTTCAGCTAAAGATCTGAATCCTGCGGTGTTGATTCCTGAATGATGGACGAAAACGTCCGGACCACTTTCTTGTTCGATGAAACCAAAACCCTTCTGATCATTAAACCATTTGACGATGCCTTTTGCCATTGTGATGCTCTCCTTTTCCAATGTTCATCCCTAAATAGATCCAGTTCTGAAGCGTGTCACGATAACCTGAGATCTACCTGGAGAGAGGGGCCGGATAATTCCGGGACCAATCCTGAACAATGGAAAAAGATCTGCCGTGAACGGCGTTTCTTCTGAATAACACATTGTTTGATAGTACCATGGCGCGTCGTTGACCTGTCGCATGCAGTTAATAATAAAATCGTGCTCTCATAGCTTTGAAATAAAAAACAAATAAAGTAGTTTTTAGTTTTGAGGCTAAATCGAAGATTTTGCTGGTGTCCGAAAATGAATGAAATTGGTACAAAAATAATTTTCCTGATAACGGATGCACTCCGTCACGTTTGAGTCCCTTAACATAAAGGACCTTGTTTACCGCGGTTGATCTTTTTTCATGATTTTTACTTCAGATAAAAAACAACCAGAACATGGTGACTATACCAAAAAAATGATAAATCGCAATGTTTTTTTTTGCTTTTTACGATCTTTATGTTCTTTTTGTTATTATTGGCGAAAATTCAGACTATCATCGCAATATTAGCGGGGCAGCGTGAGTGAAAAAGTTGTACCTTCTCCTGCTGCAGATGTGAACTCTACCACACCTTGAAGGTATTTTTCCCCGAAAAGTTTCATCGAGTATGTTCCCAGCCCTCGACCAACACCAGTTTTTGAGCTGAAATGGCGTTGAAAGATTCTTTTCTGAATACCTTCTGGGATGACCTGGGCATTCCAGACATCGAAACGAACCAGTTCTGGAGTGATGCCGGTCAATAATCGGATGGTGTCCCCATCGCTACATGCTTCCATTGCATTGACAATCATGTTTCCGAGAACTCTGGAAACGAGAAGGGAAACCGTGTTCAGTGAAATTTCACAGTCGGGCCAGACATATTCAATGTTGCGTTTTCCCTTTAGAGTGTGACGAGAAACGATGAGTTCGAGATCCTCGCGGATTTCCTTTATTGAGGCGCGGGCTTTTTTGAAAAGATGGATAGCGTTTTTTTCATTTGCCAGGATGCTCTGGATAGCTATCTCTTCGTTAAGTCTCTGAGTTGATTTCATAATTATATCGATAAGATAGTCATCATTTATATTTTTATTGATCATTTCCATCTTGAACATCTCAGCTGATGCGGTGAGCGATCCCAGTACATTGCGGATGTCATGGAAAAAAACACGTTCGAGGTTCATCCAGAAATTCTGCTGTGTAATATCCTGGACAAACACGAGAACCCAGCGGTTCCCATCAATAGAAACGGGCTGGGCCTTGACGATCAGGCAGAGATTTTCAATGATTCCGTTCTGCTCAATGGTTAAGGCGCATATCTGTTCATCGGCTCGTTTTTCACGGATGGCTGTCATCATGGCGATTACTGCTCCGCATGTGGAGCAGTGAGGCGTGGTTCCGCAACCCGCAGGTTGCTCGTGTCCATGGATACAATTCAAACTTTGGCCAAGCCTAAGCCCCAAAGCATCTTCAGGGTTTGTGAAACCAATGGCCTCAAGAAAGGCATGGTTTAATGCGACGATCTGGCGGTCTTCATTGAGGACCACAAGAAGCCCGGCCATGGTGGTCAGAAGGGTTGTCATCAGGGGATTTTTGGAAATACTGTCGATCTGATTTTTAAATTTTCTTCGTTCAGTTTTTTCAGGTGGAGCGAAATACGTCTCTTTCATGCCGAGAACCTCGTTACACCGCAAATGGTAAATATCATGTGGCCACTTTTTCGTCGGAACAGGTCAGTGAAGAAAAAAGAACACATGTATGACAGCCAGGAGTTTATTCAGAACAATGGTACAGCACTATTTTTTCGGAAATGCCGAAACACGAAGATTATGTATATACTACTTTAATTCACTTTGGATTGCCAGTTAAAATCCGGTGGGTTCTGCCCCTTTTTCCGAAATCGTTTGTAGAATTTCCATAAGAGAGTTCAATGCTTTTTGTCTGACGGATTGCATTTTATCGTTGTCTTTAATGTCAAGTGATGAATAGTAGGCGATAAAACCCTTTGTTACGGTGTGACTGAAGGTCGAAACAAAGCCTGGATGGTCTTTTAAAATTTTGTAACCCGATTCTTTGCCAGCCGTATACCGTCGTCCATGGGCCCAGTTGATGATGTGTGTATAAAAAATCAGAGCTCTGTCAAGGAGCACCAACATGAACTGGAGATTTCTGTTTGGTCCTGCTTTCAATGTGGTTGTTCCAAGATGTTTCCCAAGGATACGGGTTTTTCCGATTCTCTTTGCCCCCAGAAGGGCCGAACCAGCTCCAACAATTCCGCCTATGGCTGCGAATAAACCCAGAGAATGACCGGCAACTACCAGATCCAGCGTGGCTGACGCAGCTGCACCCAGTGTTGCTGCTGAAACGGCCAGTTCTCCCCGTGACAGCCCCAGGACTTTCCATGTTTCACGGTCGAAAAGATCGATAGACGCGAGGCTCTGATCCGGTAAATCAATGTTGAAGATGTTATGTTTGAACAGGGCTCGGATGTTTTGCTGGGCCACTTTCTCCATGGCTTTGATGTCCGATGCCCAGAGGGCCTGGAGACGTTTTTTCTCCTTTTCTTTGTCTGAAGAATCCGTGATTTTTGTTTTCACCGAATGGCTGAGTGCTTTGTCCAGCAATTCGAGGATCAATTCGGCGGTTATGGTGTTTCTACGGTTCCATTCCATTTGAAACGCTTCGATGACTTGAATCAGAGAATCGGTATGTGGGGTCTGGATAGTGCTGAGCTCAGAAAGCAGGGTTATTCTTGAAACATAGCTTGCTTTATGGGTGTTGAAAACCATGACTTTATCGAAATGAAGGCGGAGTTCGCTTGTCCAGATTTCGGTGAAATCCGGCGCCTCTGACTTTTTGTTGATTACTGCCATTCTGGGCAGGGCCGTCTGCCGGAGTATGGCCATTTCTGCCCTGTCATTGGCGCGTAATGGGCGTGATCCC
>JBAZWJ010000049.1:0-45053 GCA_041660385.1 Desulfobacteraceae bacterium
CTCGATTTCGACTTACGGCTGTGATTGATAGTTCCATTGTCTCCACCGAACGCTTAAATTCAGGGTGCCGGGCGGCTGGGAGCGACGCCGACTGCTGAACAGTAAAAGGTTGCAAGTGAAACACTGGTCCGAAACACTGAGCCCCCGCCCGGTCCCACTGGAATTTATTGTTATGGGCTTTGAAAGTCACCCGCCTGATCCCGGGCAACTTTCACCTTTAGCTTTATCTTATCTCTTCCGACAAATTGATCATTTTGTAACGCCTGCAAAGGGGATTTTTTATAAAGCATAACTATCACCGCTTCGTCGAACTTCGGGGAACCACTACTTTTTAACAATTCAACATTCTCAATTCTTCCATCCCTAAGTACAGAAACAATAAGGATCGCAGCATTATTCAATCCCGACTCGTTGACAGACAACTTACCAAAATTGCTTGAACTATCAGTCAGATTTTCACGATCCATTTTTTGCGATACACACCCAATTAAAATGGCCGCAAGCAAGAAGATAAGCAATCGAATCATAGAATAAGAACCATAACATTGTTATTAACCGGTCGATTCGCCGGTATACACGTTTGATATTGTCGAACAATTGATAATATTCAATTACAACAAGGCACTAAATTACAGGCTAATTATATCGGCCAGAAAAACAGGCGATAAACAGACCGTCTTGATTCGCCTGTTTTCCCGGAAGGGTTTTTAAAATGTGATACACCACATTCCCTTTGAGTTCAAATGGTTTTTGCTTGACACAGCGGTTTTTGTCTCAGGTGATAACCGGCTTTCCGAAATATTGGGAAAACAGGCACGCCTGTTTTTCCTGAAAAATTTTTCATGGACTAATCATCAAAATATCAACGAGATAGACGATTAGTTATAGGATTTCATACCGGATAACCGGTTATCCGAAATATGATGCATACCGGCTTTCCGATATGGCCGGATTGGGTGCATGTTTGAATAGATTGTAATTTAAGCATGGTGGAGCGTTAATTATATGATTTCATACTGCATACCCGGAAAATGTAAATGCATATATTGACAAATGTAAAGATGAATATAATCGACCTTTCCCTTATTCCTGAATCTAAATCGATCCCTTTAAAACTTGGAACTATGTCTCTTAATAACTGTATGTTATTAACCGGACAGCAGTGATTCTCATCGTTATTTCTACAATCCTAAGAAATTCCATTAAACGGACGCTGTGGGAGATTGCTGCTTGATTTGTTGCAAAGGAGCGAATAGACAAAATGGATATGAATTCAAAGGACAAGGAGACGAGCTTTTCTGACGCGGTCGCAAAAGCCATGAAGATTCGAAAGCTCTACAAAACGAATTGGAGAGGCGGAATCACGGCAACCCTGGACGAATCAGGAAGATATGATTGGATTCGTTCATGATGTCGGTGAACTAGGACGCCTGGTGATGGCTGCTGAAGGACGGTGGATTCATCAGGGAGACATGGGCAAAGATTTGGCAGACAAGAGGCTGATTGCCTTTGGTGGCTTTTTGTTCTTTCTGAGCGTCTTGGGCTTGACATTAGTGCGGCATTCTCTTCAAGGATGAACGAATTGGAAAAGTCTCTTTCCTCATCATAAGTTGATTCATCGAAGGCGGTATTGCTCATGGCATCATTTCCATGTATATCATGCCAAAATTGCTGGCAATTTACGTGACCCATTCATGAAGAAGCTAAGGTGTCGACAATGAGGATTCTGCTGAAGTTTGCAGTGGTGATAGTCCTGTGTGCTGGAATAACCGTGCCCTGCTGGTCTGGTAAGGGTGTCGACTCAGCTTCTTCTGAGTGCGATCTGGCAATCTCCTTGACGGGACTCCCTTCCAATGTGGGGTCGACGCGTCTCATGGTGAGAGCCATTGATTTGAGTACAGGTGCCGTGAAGGCCATTTTTTCGAACGAACTTTCTTCCCCGGTATACATGCCCGTTCCCTCAGACCCGCTTCTGATGGTGGTTTCTACGATGTCGCTCAGGACCCCAGAACGGTATCAGGGAATGACGAGCCTTTATGTGGGGGAATCTCTTGATCTGACCATGAAACTGGACTGAGCCAAAGCAGGGGCACCGGCATCGCGAGGAATTTTTTCTCAAACACCGCCCCGGCGAGGGAAAGCGATTGGATACAGCCCCGATCGTTTTTCAGCATCCGGAACAGGCAACGATAAAGGCCTTAGTAAGGGGCTCATGGATTTGTTCGTATCCAACATGGTGGAACAAAGCACCTGCTATGATAACGACTCCAATTCGTCGTATGTGATGGTTGAAACCGCCAATCCCGAGAAACTGGCCGACATCGAAGCGGAGCTTTCCCATCACGGAAATCCGGCATTTGATCCCGAAACAACGGTCGAATCAAATTTGATAGAACCCACCCATATGGGTCAGGGAACCATTACCGACAATGGAACCACTGTAACCGTGAGTATCCAGATTGTAGATAAAGACGGAAATGTGGTGAGTTCTGTCAGCAAAACCGGCTCATCATCGGCACTCTTTGATACGATCAGTAAGGTAACAGGAGAGCTGTCCGCCCAGATGTGTAAGGAAAAAGAGTGGAAGGGAACGATTGGAGTTGAAGAGCATACGTCGATTTTTGTTCCCAACGCCGATCCCGATAAACCCGGCGCTTCGATTTCGGGTGACTTGTCAGTCCATTGCAATGTGACGGGATCGGACGCAGATTGCACCGTTCACTATAGCGATAGCATCAGGGGAGAAGAGGGCAGTTCGTCAACCCAAGGCAGTGGCATTGTTGAAACCGGTGCAACGGTTTCTGTTTCTGGCGATACAGGATCGTAGAGATTGGTTTGTTCAATCTCCTCGTCACCTCCACCAGCTCGTTGGGTGGAGGAAGCCATACCGGGCAGTCTTCCATTCAAATGGGCGGTTGGCGCAATGAGAAGATTCCATTGATCATGTTTTACCTCCGGTAGTCTCCAGTCACCAGGTATTGAAAGTATTATATTACACCGGAAATTAAAAAACGGTTGCCCTTTCACCATTTTTAACATAAAAGCTAACGTTAACGTAAAGGATAATTCATGGTGTTTTTCCATGAACACATATATTAATTTGAATGGAGTAATATCTATGAAAGCAGCGCTCAAAAAAATTTCTTGGCAGGACGAATATCAATCCAAACTCGTGACAGCTGAACAGGCAGCCGCCCTGATCAAGTCCAATGACCGGATCGCCCTTTCCGGCGGAACATGCATTCCACCGGCCTTTTGTACGGCTTTGTCCGACCGGGCTGGTGAGGTGAAAAACGTGACCCTGGCTCTGGGTTACGCCCTGGGGTTTTACGGATTCATGGCACCTGAAAACAAAGGCAGCTTCATCATCGAAACCATGTTTGTGGGGCCGGTGGAACGGATGTGCATGGAGTTCGGAGTATCTGCCTATGTACCCCAGCATCTGGGCGATGTGGGTGCATTCACCGAAGAAGGAAATTTCAATGTGGTCACATCAGTAGCCACACCTCCGGATGAAAACGGCTATATGACCCGGTCTTTGTTCGGTTCATTTCTCAACAAAAAGACCATCGCCAAAGCCGATAAGGTGATCATTGAAGTCAACCGTAACTTTCCACGGATGAACAGCGAAGCGTTCAAAATCCATGTGTCGGAAGTGGACTGCATCATCGAACATGACGCCCCTGTGTTTGAAGTGCCGGAAATCACCATCACCGAAACCGAAGAGAAAATCGCCGGTTTCATCGCCGACATGGTGCCGGACGGCTCGACCATCCAATTGGGTTTCGGCGGTCTGGGAAACGCCATCGGTCATCTGCTTAAAGGAAAGAAAGATCTGGGCATGCATGCCGAAGTGATAAGCCCTTCGGTAATGGAGCTGATGAAGGCGGGAGTGATCAACGGCAGCAAAAAGAATTACAAGCCAGGTAAAGTTGTCGGTGCCTTCGCGGTGGGTACCAAACCATTCTACGATTTTATCGACGGAAACATGGATCTGGAATTTCATGAGATCTCTATCGTCAACAACCCCCTTGAAATTGCGAAAAACGACAACCTTATTTCCATCAACAACGCTCTGATGTTTGATCTTACCGGTCAGGCCGCTTCCGAATCCATCGGAACAAAGCAATACAGCGGCACCGGGGGTCAGGTCAATTTCGTCCATGGAGCCAAACTTTCCAAGGGCGGAAAAAGCATCCTCACTCTGAACTCCACTTATACGGACAAGACGGGCGCTCTACGCTCCAAAATCCTGCCCGTTTTTCCAGAAGGGACTGTTGTGACCACCTCACGAAATGATGTGCAATATGTTGTAACCGAATACGGCGTGGCCAATCTCCGCTTCAAAAGCATACCTGAACGGGCAAAGGCACTGATCGCCATTGCTCATCCTCAGTTCCACGAAGAACTTCGTGAAGCGGCTAAAAAGTACGGGTGGGTGTAAAAAGCTGAACAACGTCCCCATAGCCGTGACCGGCCTCTGGTTATTTGACGAGGTCGGTCATGTTTTTTTATTCGCAGAAAGGGAATTGTTATTTTGATAGAATAAGGTTTTGGCGGCAAGCCACCACATGGCCAATCAGGAGATTGGCGTGCCCAGGGGTGTCAGCCCTTTCGGCTGAGGGCCAGGGCAGATACCAGGACGAGACTACCACCGGCAATGATATTCCATGAGAGTTGTTCATGAAAAAAGACAACGCCAAAAAAAATCCCGCTCACCACTTCGATGTAGGTAAGAAACGACGCTTTTGAGGCTTCAATTTTCCTCAAGCCGGAAAAAAAGAGGCCGAATCCCACTATGCCGACAAGAAAGCCGTAACCGCTGGCAAGTCCGAATTGCCATAATTCCGGAAATGGTCGGTTTATCATGAGGAAAGGAAAAAAAACAAAGGCACCTATTCCGTTCTGAAACCAGAGAATTTCGAAAGGGTCATAGTTCAGAGATTTTTTTTTGAATATCACGATGGTCATGGAATAAATGATCGACGTCAGAAGAATGAAAACCAGACCAGTAAAGCGCTGGTTTGAAAGAGACAGGGTCTGGTTCATGGCGATCAGAGCAACACCGGCAAATGTTGTGGCAAACAATCCAACACGCTCCCGAGAAACCTTCTCCCCCAGAAACAGGCAACTCCAGAGTGTTGCAAAAACCGGCCAGGTGTAAAGCAGAATCACCGTGGTACTGATATTCCCATAGGCGTATCCTGCGAAAAAAAACAGCATACGCATGGCGTTCAGAAAAGACCCGAGAAGCATCCATTTATCGTTGAAGTTGGGAAAAGATTTTTTCCTGAACAGAAAAACCAGGGACATTAATGCAAAAGGGACAACCATGCGCAAAAAAGCAAGGCTTGCTACCGGCAGATGGACGGTCTTGACAAAGACGCCCGATGAGCCGAAAATAATGGCTGCCACTATGATGAAAAGATAATGTCTCATGGGCGGACTGTTACAGGCTTATGGGCGACAAGTCCAGAAAAAAACGGGGGGGGGAATATTATTAGGACTGGGTTGGGACGGGTAAATCCCCAATGATTTGAATGTTACATTCTCTCGTTCTCAACCCCTATAACCGCATTTTTGATCGGCAGGAACGAGAAAATTTATTTTGTTAATCCAAATATTTATTCACAAGATTCTTATAATTTTTCTCGCTCGCCTCCGCAATTTCAGTCCAGAATTTTTCAGCCAGCGCAGGATTATCCTTAACAAACTGATGAGACAGCATGAAATAGTATCCTTTTGTTGTCAGCGGTGTGCTTAATTTTTCAATCACACTGCGAAGATTGGGATTTTTTTCCAGAATATGATCTCCTGTCAATTCAAGAGCAACGACAACCCCGATACGACCTAAAGACAATTTTTTCATGTCGGTCAATGTTGAATCAGACTCTTCAACAGTGTAGCCTTTCTTTTGAAGATCTTCCACGATGGAATAACCCCTTGGTGAACCAATTTTACCATTGAAATTCTTTAATTCGCTTCCGTCGTATTTCACACCAGAACTCTTTAATTTATAGAAAACATAGGTTACCATTGAAAATTTTCTGTTTTTATCAATCTGCCCATCTTTCATAGGATAAGCGCCAAATGCCTCTCTTTCCTTTTTATAGCTGGCAAGAAACAGCCCATCCACTTTGTTATTGTTAAGCTCTAATTCAAGTGCCCGTTTCCAGGGGGCTCTATTAACAACAATATTAAGACCAAGTTTTTTCCCGACGGCATTAAGAACTTCAACAGCCACGCCAGGTTTTACCTTCTCAATTTCCGCTTTATTTCCAATAAGAGAAGGAAAGTCCTCTTTGTCTTCGCAAACAAACGTCATTTTTTTAACTTCAGCAGCTGCTGAAAAATTAAACGCAAGAAAGCATAACACCACAATTAAACAATGTAGCTTTTTCATTTTTGCCTCCTGTAAAAACACTTTTTGTATTAGTTGAACGATAAGGCTATTGATTGAGGGATTAAATCCGCCATGGAGGTGGATTATCATTTTCTCCCAATACCTTTGACAACCTTCTTTCAAATCATATTCAGCGCTGTCTGAGCGATCCGTGAAAGAGGCACCACTTTATCCACAGCCCCGGTTTTAATGGCTTCTTTGGGCATGCCGAACACCACACAACTTTGTTCGTCCTGAGCGATGTTCATGGCTCCGGCCTGTTTCATGTGGACCATACCTTCGGCTCCGTCTGAACCCATGCCTGTTAAAATAATTCCCAGGGCGTTGGCCCCGGCATACTGGGCAACAGACTTGAAAAGAATATCCACAGCCGGTCTCTGGTGATGGACCATGGGGCCTGTTTTCACCGCCACATAGTATCTTGCCCCGCTCCGCTTGAGAAGCATATGGAAATTACCGGGCGCGATCAGAACCTGGCCATCCACAACCGTATCTCCGTCCTGAGCTTCTTTGACCCGCATTTCGGACAGAGAATCAAGCCGTTCGGCAAAAGATGTGGTGAATTTGGCGGGCATATGCTGAACCACCACAATCCCGGGGGCGTTCCTGGGCATTCTGGTGATCACTTCACGCAAGGCTTCGGTTCCACCTGTTGAAGCGCCGATGGCTATGATCTTGCTGGTGGTTTCCGTGAGGGCTCGCGATCCCATAACAGCCCGGTCCCGAATCTGATCAATGGCTGAAGCACTTGTCCTTGCTTTGACCTTGACATTGGCCACAGCCCTTATCTTATCTGCCAGTTGAATGCTCAGATCACCCACCGAATAAGCAGCCGTCGGTTTGGAGATCACTTCCAAAGCGCCAAGGGACAGGGCTTCCAGAGCTATTTTACTGCCTTCTTTAGAAAGGGAGCTTACGATAATCACAGGAAGTGGCGCATAGGTCATGATTTTTTTTAAAAACGTCAATCCGTCCATACGGGGCATTTCGATGTCCAGAGTCACCACATCGGGTTTCAGTTTGACGATTTTATCTCTGGCCACATAAGGGTCGGGAGCTGTTCCTATCACCGTGATATCTTTTTCTTTCGACAACTCTTCGGAAAAAACTTTTCTTACGATGGCCGAATCGTCAACCACAAGAACTTTGATGATTTGTCCCATTCATTTCCCCTATGCCGATCAGTCTTCAAGAACAAGAGCGCTCAGCAGCAACCCCTCAATGGATTCCGCAAGCACAAAGCATTCGGGAAGTTGTTTTCTGATGCTCTGGACCAGAGTTCTGTCTTCCAGTATCTGGGGAATTCCCAGATGAAAATCTCTTTTTTCATCAATATTCGAAAGCATATGGCCGAGCACCATATTCACAACTTCCATGATGATTCCGTCGGTGTGCATCCGGGCGATGTTTCCTCTGTCCTCTCCCATAAAATCAACAGCCATGGAAACGAGTTGAGTTTCAGGTATCATCATGATCAGATACCCGGATATTGCCCCTTTGAAATCCAGTTTGCATACCCTGAGATCTGCGGTGTCAAAAATCCCTCGACTTTCTGGGTCTCCTGTATCTTCAAACTCAAGGGGCATGTAAAACATCGTTTCCAGAACATCAGAAATCGACGTCGTCAGCGCTGCCTTCATATCCTTTATCATCATGTGGCTCTCCAAGAATTTCATGTAGTACTGTCCGGATTTCTTCAGGTGTGAAGGGCTTCTTAATGTATCCTGCCACACCTTTTTTCCTGAATTCTTCGATTCTCGTCTTACTTCCTTCGGTGGTTACTACAATAACGGGAACGCTTTTTAAAAGATCGTCCTTCTTCATTTCGTTCACCAGTTCAAGACCGTTCATTCCGGGCATATTGTAATCGGTCACCACGATATCGATCCACTTTTCCCGTAGTATTTCAAGGGCTTCCGTTCCATCTCCAGCTTCATTGTATTCCGCCATGGCAAAGCCCGAAGCCATGATGGTTTTCTTGATCACCTTCCTCATGGGAAGCGAATCATCAACAACCAGAATATTAAACGACATGATAACCCCCGAAAATCCGATTTTCAGATTACTTTCAGCAGGTCTTCCACCCGCTTCATTTCACTTCCAAAGGCCGCGATGATTTCCTGTAGATCAACAGGCGTTATGCCAAGTTTCTTGAGAACGTCACGGTGAAACCTGTAGGCAAGACCGTCAGCGCCCCCACCAATCCCCATCATCATGCACACGTTGTCGGCCACATAAAGAATCTGTGTTTCCAGATCGTCACGGGCTGATTCGTCATTCAGATGGTGGTTCTTGATCATGCTGATCATCTTGTCGGAAAAACCCCACATTTCAGCCACAAGCCCTCCAAGTTCAGCATGATCAATGCCGATAACCTTTTTCTCGGCCTCCTTAAAGCTGTAACCCTTGTTCTTAACTAGCTCGTCAATTTTTTTAAACGAATCGCCAACAAAGCGGTCCAGTATGACTTTCCCGATGTCTTTCAGAAGAGCTGCAGTAAAAACCAACTGTTTGTGTTTCGAGCCTTTTTTTTCAGCAAGATCCCGTGCGATCAGTGCAGACGAAACGGCATGTTTCCAGAGTTCGCCTTCATGGAGTCCATATCCTTCCTGACCTTTGGCAAGGTTGGATGCACCGGATTTCATGAGAACCATATCGATCACCTGATCCACACCCATCATGGTGATGGCGTCTTGAACCGAATCCACATGTCTAGGAAGAGCATAAAACGCCGAATTACTGATCCTTAAAATATTTGCTGTGATCACAGGGTCATAAAGAATGATCTCCGCGATATCGGCCATAGAGCTTGTCGGATCTTCTGCAACGGCCATAATTTGGTTCACGATGGCGGGGATGGGCTTTAAATTATCAATTTCTTTGATCAATTCTTTGATTGCGCTCATAGCTGTTCCTCACCTTTCCCGGAAGTTTTCATGAAAATTTCTCCGGTCCCGATCTCGATCCGTATGGTCCGGTTGACGTTTCCTCCTACGTCTTCGTGGTCTATAATCACGCCATTTTTAAAAAAAAGCTTTCTTAACGCCATGTGGTTCCGCTTACCAATGTTAAAAAAACCATTCTGATCGAGAATCTGTGCTCCGCCCACAACCACTACCTTCATCCGGCTTTTCAACGCGCCAAGGGCGTAAGCGGCTTTAAAAAGTGACGGGATGCCCGTGTCTGCGAACATGTAAGGATTTTTTTCCGCCTTATTCCTGTCGATCTGGGATTCGGGAAGCATATAGTGGAGCATGCCACCCACCTTAGCTTGCTTATCGTAAATCACGACACCGATGCATGACCCCAGGGAATATGTGATCAACATTTCTTCCTTGTTGTTGCTGACCTTCATATCGGAAACGCCCACAATTGTTTTCACACCTTTACCTCGTTATGGGTCTTGTTTTCGTTCAATACGTTAAAAAAATGAAAGCAACTCCGTTTCACATAGACATGGCCACTTCAAAAAGACCTGCGATATCCAGAATCAAACCGACTTTTCCGTCACCCATGATTGCTCCTCCCGCAAGCCCCTTAATTCCTTCGAGAGATTCTCCAAGGCTTTTGATCACGAATTCCTCTTTCCCGAGAAGTTCGTCGATGAGGATGCAACGTTGCTCTTTGTTGTTTTCAACCACAATGGCGATATTTTTCCAGACCTCCGAGTGGTCCATACTGACGTTGCAGATACGGCTCAGCCTGATCACTGGGACCAGACCTTTTCTGAACATCAGCATTTCGCCCTTTCCCTCCACCGTATAATAATCTTCTTTTTTCGGCCTGAATGACTCCAGAATGGCCATTGTAGGAACGATAAACCGTTCGTAGCCGACTCGAACAAGCATCCCTTCGATGATGGCAAGTGTCAGAGGCAGGGTAATAATAAACGTAGACCCCTTTCCTTCTTCGGAATGAATGGAAAGACGGCCATTGAGGTCGTCGATGGCCTTTTTCACCACATCCATCCCCACACCGCGACCGGATATGCCTGTGATGGTTTTTGCCGTTGAAAAACCGGGCTTCATAATCAACTGAAATATTTCCGCGTCGGAAAGATCGGAATGGGTATCCACAAGTCCAAGGGACATGGCTTTTTCAAGAATCTGTATCGTATTCAATCCCTTGCCGTCATCGGTGATTTCGATGACGATATGCCCGCCTTTGTGATAGGCTTTCAAGGTCACCGTCCCTTTTTCAGGTTTACCGGCAAGTCTCCTCCCCTCTATGGTTTCCATGCCGTGGTCAATGGAGTTCCTGATCATATGAACCATGGGCTCGTATAAGGCATCCACGACGTTTCTGTCTATTTCCGTGTCTTCACCTGACATGACCAGGGACACATCTTTTTTACAGCTTTTCGATACATCCCGGACAAGGCGAACCATTTTCTGAAATGTGCTGCCGATGGGAACCATGCGCATGGACATGGCAATTTTCTGGATGTTTGATACAATCTGCCCTAATTGGTTGAGGTTCTGCATGAGTTTCTGACCGGAACCTGCAAAAGAAACCGCTTCCTGACGAAGCATGGATTGGGAGATAACCAGTTCACCTGTGAGATCTACCAAGTTATCCAGTTTAATCGTGTCCACCTTGACCTGAAACACACCCTGTTTACGTCCGCGTTTCTGTTCTCGCAACGCCGAAATAACTTCCTTTGGTTCCACCCCCTGTTCTTCAACAAGAATCTCTCCCAGTTTTTTCTGAGGGTTTTCCTCCTGGAATCCCAAAGCCTCGGCCAGGCATTTCTCTTTCAGCACGCCTTTATCCAGAAGTATTTCACCCATCATCTTAGGGGGTTCATATATTGCCTTCTGCGTGTTGATCTCTTCGATTTTTATCGCCAAAGTTTCGATATCGACAGCATGGTCATCGGCGGTCAACCCCTCTTTCAGCCCCACCTCCACAGAGTCTATCAATTTTTTCAAAACATCAACCGACTGAAGAATCACATCGGTTATCAGATCGTCGATAACGCATTTCCCTGTTCTCGCGCTGTCCAGAAGATTTTCTGTGGCATGTGACAGAACGTTGATCTTTCGCAGATTAAGAAAACCCGAAATTCCTTTGAGTGTGTGAAACGGCCTGAAAATAGCGTTAATAATTTCTTTATCATCAGGGCTTTCTTCCAGATCGATGAGGTTAAGTTCAATGGATTCGAGATTCTCCCTGGATTCGAGGATAAAATCGCCGAGAATTTCCATATCTTCGGTCTCAAGTAGACGTACGGCATTTGAGCTAATGACTGGATTCTTAATACTTTTATTCTGCGACTCGCTTTTCGCAGAATCAATTTTTAAATGATCGATAACCTCATCGGTTTCAAATGAAAACAACTCGCCTTTCACGAATCTTCTGGCCATGGCCCGCATCATGACCATCCCGTCTTTGAGAGGCTCCATGTCCCGTTCCTCTCCCAGAACCACACACTCCATGTATTTTCTTGAAAGTCTCAAAACCGTGAGAAACCCGTTATCCGCTCGATCCTGGGATTCACGTTCAATCGTTTCAAAGGAGTTAAGTATACGACCAAGCCCCGGAATATCGTCGTGGTCAATATGATAGATCTCCCGGGCCACATCGTCCAGGCTGAATTTGATTGTCTCCAAGGTGTTGCTGGAATTGTCCATAGTAGGTCCGTTTTGTGTCAACTGGTCTAAGAATTGGCTATGACAGAAACATATACGTCCGGTTGCTCGATTCTAAAGACCGTACATTTTAAGAAAAGCCGAGTGGGAGTTTTGCTTGCTTTGGATTACAAGATCATTTCTGGAAACGGGTCATGATATAAGACTTACACAAATTTTTAAAATTATAACGTAGTCCTTGTTACATTGTCAATCAGGAATTGTAAGCTTCCAGCGCATGTCTCCCTGCTCAGGTTGACAAAATGAAAGATTGTCTTAATTTGATCGTTATGACATTTAATACGCTTTGTTAAACGAGATGATTGCATACCGTGAAATGGTCTATTTTCTGATCAGCAAGAAATAGACGATTAGCTTAAGCGGACTTAAATGACTGAGATTATGCATATGCCCGTAACCATGACCTTATTTGATGGAGATTGATCATGTCTATTGAAACCAGGGATGAAGCCCTTGAAAAAATATTAGCCAAAAAAAAACCTGCCTGCCCCCACTGTAATAATGATATGGACCTGTGGGAAGTTCCTCCAGTTGCTTTTAGTGACGGCCTTGGATGGGGAGTGCCCTTTCTATACGTATGTTTCAACGACGAATGCCCCCTTTTCACACAGGGCTGGGACGAAATCATGGAACAGGTGGGTCAGAAATCATCTTTCCGATGCATGAACTACCCTGGAACCGAAACATTCGAGCTGCTTCCCGTTTTCAGTTCTTTCGGTGGAAGTGGTCAGATCGTCACAGACGAAACCGAAGCCAGAAAGAAAGAACAGGAAGCCGCCATCAAAACAGGATTCTCTATCCTTGCCGATTGCTATGTAAACAAGGACCTGGTTCAGATTCTCAAGATGACTCTGGACGGGACAGAGCCAACCCGTGTCCGAATTAAAGCGGCTGAAATGCTGGGCGATCTTTCAGACACTGAGGCCATCGATCCCCTGAGGAACTCCAAATTTGCAAACCCCAAACTCCAGGATGAGGTCACTCGTGCAATAGCAAAAATTCATGAGAAATGTTTCACCCGGGAGTGTCCATTCTGTGCGGAAATCATCAAAAAACAGGCCAACATTTGCAAACACTGCAAAATGACGGTTGCCGGTGAATAGTCGCAGCAATTGTCTTACCCCAATAAAAAAAGGCCTGGTCACAGGCCTTTTTTTATTAAGAAATCAGATTCATTTCCGTCACACTGTCAACATACTCCATGATACTGTCCCTGAGCGGTTTATCAAGATCAACAAATTCGACCCCCATGGCGATTTTTTCCCTGTCAACGGTTGTGTTTCTCACTTTCCCCTGAAAAGCCTGAACGCCTTTAAGCCCAAGAATCGGAAAATTTAAAACGATTGAATCGATAAGAAGAAGCTGTCGCGGCATGAGATTGACGGGAAGACGAATCACAAACCGGCAGCCACTTGTGCTGATATCGGTGATCACTCCTTTGATGGTATTGCTGTTGAGCTGAGCCGAAGATGGGATGTAACAGTAGCTCCGTACCCTGTTCCTGTTTTCCAGATGGTCTACTTTCTGAGGATAAGTTAGGAACATAAGCCTGTATGGCTGTTCAAGATTGTCGATAACCGATGTGGGAAAACCGTATTCCGTGCCCTGGCTCTGGTAGGTGATATTAAACTGAAGCCCCGGAAGAATGGCACTTTCAAATTCCCTCGGAATGGCGGTTTTGACGATCAGGTATTCACCTGTTTCAGCGCCCACGAGTATGCCTCTGAACGTTTGTTCAAACTGCTCAATACGGATATACATCTGGCTTCCGAGTTCCAGATTGAGCCGCATACCCAGGTTGTCGTTTGGAGAAGAAGGAATCTCTGTCATCATCGTTTTCCTTTCAGATCATCTGGGATTTTTCTCGAATGTTTTCACAAAAGAGACTCCTTTTTCCTCTTTGACAAACACATTGAAGCTGTTTTCTCCCTTGGGCATGTGTTCCAGGCTGTTCAAAGGAATCATCCCCTTTTCGTTCGTACGCATATGTTTAACGTCGGTGCTTGTCGGGTATTGTATGATCAGTTCTTCGTTGGGCGCAAACATCAAATCACCGCAAGCCATAATTTCGACTCCTTTCACGTAGCCGCCATCACTTTCCTCTACTGTGGCCCGGGTATAAACACCGGCAACGACAAGATCCGCAATGCCCAGACCAAAAAACGGAACTTCAACGATGGCCGGAATAACGCCATGAAGCTGCTTCCGTTTGATCTTTATGATCTGAATTTGCTGGGAGCAGAGAGGCTGTTTCTGAAGCAGCAGAGAGTCTTTTTCTTCGCTCATCACATAATGGAACGCCACCTGGCTACCAGGTTTCGTTTCACCATGGCGAGTTTCCTCAAGAGGCGGATAAGCAACCGTCAGAACTGTCGCACATCCGCTTGTCCAAAGACAGCTTGCAACAACAATTATCATTGACAGATATCTGAGAGTCATAGTTGTTTCCCTGTATTTTTTCAAGCTCGATTATAATGAGCTTTTTTGGTTGATGTTTATTTGACGAGTGGCGTCATACCACGGGCAGTCATCCGTTTTTTGGCCTTTTCGGAAATCATGTAATTGATCACCTGTTTCATCATGGGATCAGGTTCACCTTTGATGACCAGATAAAAAATCTGATGAAAGGGATATCCGGCATCTTTCGGATAAAGGCCATCCACATTGATTACTGATACCTCTCTGTGCTGTTCGGCGATGCTGTTGGCTATAAACGATATGGAGCCGGGGATGTGCTTAACACCGGTCACAACTGTAAAAGCTTCTGTTGCCACAAGGTCGTCTTTTATCTCAAAAGGTCCCATGACAAGACTCATAAAATTCTGATAAGCTCCTGTTTTCTTTGATGGGATAACAAGAACAATGGGCAGATCGTCACCACCAAGTGATTTCCAGTTTGGCGTGTGTGCGCTGAACACTTCCCGGACCTGGTTGATCGAAAGATTTTTTATTTTACAGCTGGGATGGCTGATGATGGACATGGGGTCTTTACACATGGGTATTTCAATGAGTCCCGCATCACGGTCAGCCTTGGAAATTCTCACGGTTGATCCGGCAAGGTTTGAAAAACCGTTTTTAAGACGATCAATACACACATCTGACGGAAAAATGTGAACCTTGACTTTGACACCGCTTTCCTGCATGAACGCTTCAAGGGCTTCCCGCCCGAAAGCTTCCGCGATCTGTGAGGAGCAACTGGCATTAAGAACAAACTCGGCATTGGCTGATGGAACAGCCCATAAACACGCCACTACAAAAAACAATAAGGCGATAAGGGGTTTGATCGTGGGTTTCATGACTTTCAAGTCTCCTTCCGTTAACATGCACATCCGTTTAATTTCAATAAAAGTTCAAACTTCCGAAAGAGGCAAAGGTGTTTCTGCATACGATATTTTTGTTCCTTTATCAAGTCATGATAAAAAAATCGCTGGTAAAAACAGGGGGATTATCATTACAATCATTCCGCAATCCTCTATTTATACATATGTTAAGACTGTCTTTTCGGACTTGACACCCGAGAATAAGTTTTTTATGATGTTCAGCATAAATACACCCTGTTCGACATAATAGAACTTTTACACCTTTCACCAAAAAAAGGAGGATGTTGGCCATGCACATCCTGGGATCGTCGGAACTTGTCGAAGATGTTCATAAAAAGGATCTCTGCGTCGACTGCGGAGCTTGTGTGGGCCTATGCCCCTATTTTGTGAGCCACAATGGAAAAATCGCGCGCCTTTTTCCATGCACCCTCCCCCAGGGCAGATGCTACGCACACTGCCCCAAAACCCAGGTGGATCTGAATGAACTTTCCAACTGGCTGCTCGGGAAACCTTACGATATGTCACCTTTGGGTCATTTTATAGACATTCGGAAGACCAAAGCCGGTCCCGCCATGACGGGCAAAGGCCCTTTTCAGAACGGAGGATCTGTTACCGCCTTAATGGCCATGGGACTTCGTGAAGGCCGTATCAAGGCAGCAGCTTTGACAAGCCGTGACGGACTTACCCCAATGCCCGTCCTGGCTCAAACGGAAGACGAAGTGTTCGCCTGTTCAGGTTCCAAATACATGGCGTCGCCCACCCTTTCCTCTGTCACGAAAGAAACCACAAACTCCACGATGACCATGGCGGTGGTGGGCACGGCCTGCCAGATGACCGCCTTGACCAAAATGAGAATGAACCCCCTTAGCCGTGACGATTTCCGAGACCCGGTTGATTTCACCATCGGTCTTTTCTGCACCTGGGCTCTTGACACACGACGGCTCAAAACACTTATTAGTAATAAGCTTGACAGCGATGACGTCCTGTCCATGGATGTTCCTCCGCCACCGGCACAGGTCATGGTCTTCACCACATCCAAAGGCCAGGTGGAAATCCCCCTTTCGGAAATCCGAACCGCCATTCCCAAGGGTTGCGCCATCTGCCCGGACATGACCGCAGAATTCGCCGATATATCCGTGGGCGCTCTCGAAGGCGAAACAGGCTGGAACACGCTGATCATCCGAACTGAAAAAGGCGCGGCTCTTGTGGCCGAAGCGGTTCAAAAAGGCTACCTGATCATGGAACCCATGCCCGAGGTGAGTCTTTCCAACCTTGAAAAAGGAGCCATGGGAAAAAAGAAACGCGCTTTTGCAAAGGCCCGTGAGGAGCATTGTCTGAACGTTGAACCGGATAAGGGGCGGTCAGCTCTTGTGGTTGACCCTGTGCTTGTGGAAAGATTATTGCCGATTATTTGAGGATCGGGCCATTTGTCGGGTTTCGTTCCTCGACCTGTCTACGATGGGCAGTTTCCATCTCAACCCATCATCAAATGCCCCAATCCTTTATTGAACGTTGGATGTTCGACGTTGAACGTTTAATACTCCTCCAACAGTAAAGTATCGATTCGAACACACAGGTTGTCATGCAACCCATTCGATGTTGGACGTTCAATGTTCGATGTTCAATCACATATTATCAGGAGGTAACATGCCCCATCTTGGATCATATAAAACAGGAACCCGCCATCTGCTCATGGGAAACGAGGCTATTGTCCGGGGAGCACTTGAAGCCGGAGTTCAGATGGCAGCCGGATATCCGGGAACGCCATCATCCGAAATCATTGAAACCTTGGCCGGGATCTCGAAAGATCCGTCGCAGAACCTTTATGTGGAATGGTCGGTGAACGAAAAAGTGGCCCTTGAAGTGGCCTCTTCCGCATCCTTTGCCGGGCTTAAAACCATGGCAGTCATGAAGCAGCCAGGACTCAATGTGGCTGCGGACTATCTCCTTCACCTGTCCGGTTCCGGAGTGAGAGGGGCCATGGTCCTGGTTTCCGCCGACGACCCCGGAGCCCTTTCCAGCGTAAATGAAGGGGAAACCCGTCATTACGCTAAACTTATGGAAATTCCTTTACTCGAACCCGGCGATTTCCAGGAAGCCAAAGACATGACCCGCTGGGCTTTCGAATTGTCCGATACCATTAAAAACGTGGTGCTTGTGAGAACCGTGACGCGCCTTTCCCACGCCAGCGGCACTGTGGTCATGGGCGACATCAACGCTGACAGTAAAACCGCTTTCTTCAAGAACGATGGTTTCATCATCGACCCCAACGAAGGGGTTATCATGAGTCCGCCCGTGGAATACAAACACGGCGAACAACACAGAAAACTGAAACAGGCTGCCAGCCTGTTTGAAACGTCACCGTTCAACACCTACACCGGCCCGGAAAAACCCGAACTTCTCATTATCACAAGTTCCATCTGCGCCCTTTACAGCCGTGAAGCCGTAAGCGTCCTTGGCCTTGAAGACCGGGTGGGAATTCTTAAAATCGGCACAACCTATCCCCTGCCCCGGGAACTGATGAAAAAGCACATGATGTCCTGTGATCGGATCTTTTTTGTGGAAGAAGTCCTGCCTTTCCTGGAAGAGGAAGTCAAAATCCTCGCTGCCGAACTGGCATCAGACATCGGCGTCAAAATCTTCTTCGGTAAAAAAGACGGTTCGCTTCCCATGGTGGGAGAAATGAACCCGGATAAAGTGATAGCGGCCCTTTCAAAAATTTTGGGTGCGCCCATGATCCAACGGGATGCGGCCTATGTCCAGAGAGCCGGATTCATCGCTTTCGGCGGATCTCCCCACAGGGAAGCCACGTTCTGTCCCGGTTGTCCTCACCGGGCGTCCTTCTTCACTTTAAACACAGCTCTCAGCATGGACAACCGGAGCGGCTTTGTTTGCGGAGACATCGGCTGTTATTCCATGGGCGTTCTCCCGGCAGGGTTTTCCACCTTGAAAACACTCCACGCCATGGGTTCGGGAACGGGCGTTGCCAGCGGATTCGGAAAGCTTTCCAAGTTCGGTATGAATCAGCCGGTGTTGTCGGTCTGCGGAGACAGTACGTTTTTCCATTCTGCCATGCCGCCCCTTGTGAACGCCATCCATAACGGGTCGAACATGACCCTGGTGGTTCTTGACAACAGCGGAACAGCCATGACCGGCTTCCAGCCCCACCCTGGCATTGAGCGAGACGCCATGGGGGACACAGCCGAACACATCGACATTCCAGCAGTATGCCGGGCCATGGGTGCGGAGGTTAGAATCTGTGATCCCTTTGATCTTGAACAGAGCCGTGAAACCTTGCTGGAACTCATCGATAAAAAAGGCGTGAAGGTGCTTGTGCTGAAACAGGGCTGTGCGCTTAGTCCTGAAAAAAAATCGGCCAAACGCTACGACATGCGTGTGGACGAAGCCTTGTGCACCGGTGAAACCTGCGGATGTAACAGAATGTGCACCCGAATTTTCGCCTGTCCCGGTCTTGTGTGGGACAAAGACAACAACCGTGCCCGGATTGACGATGTGACCTGTGCAGGTTGCGGGTTCTGCGCTTCCATCTGCCCCAGAAGCGCCATCATGAAAAAGGAGGTGGCCTGATGAAAAACCTTACACTTAACGTCGACCCATACAACCTGATCATCACCGGTGTGGGAGGCCAGGGCAATGTGATGACCTCACGGGCCGTGGGCAACATGCTGTCTCAGCTCGGCCTCCATGTGACCATCGGCGAAACATTCGGCGCGTCCCAGCGCGGCGGTTCTGTGATGAGCCATCTAAGGATTTCGGCCAAATCCAGCTGGTCGCCCCAGATTCCCCTTGGCTGTGCCCACATGATCGTTTCCATGGAACCCTCGGAAACATTAAGGGTTCTTAAGGATTACGGCCATCCGGGCGTCAAGGTGATCACCAACACCCGGCCTTTTTACCCCGTGGGCGTGATCTCCGGCCAGATGGCCTATCCCAAAGATGAAGAAATCAGAGCCTGGATTACGGAACTTTCGAGCAAAGCCTGGTTCCTGAACGCCACCGAACAGGCCGTGGCCATCGGAAATCCGGTACTGGGAAACGTGATCATGGCCGGAGCCCTTGCCGGAACCGGTGAATTGCCCCTTGAACGGGAGATTTTCCAGGCGATTCTGGCTACAAAATTCTCCGGTGATAAACTCAAGATGAACCTGGAAGCTTACGATTTCGGGGTTCGAAGTGTGATGTGATTTTTAACCACGGAATGCACGGAAAGCACTGAATACAGCTGGTGTAGGGGCAGGTTCCAAACCTGCCCATGCCCCGGACAAGTAAGGCGAAACATAATTCCGGGCGGGTTTGGAACCCGCCCCTACGAATGCGTATATGGATCGGGCATTTGTCGGGTTTCGTGCCTCAACCCGACTACGATGGGCTGCTAAAAAACCATCAAAAATGCCCCAATCCTTTATTGAACGTTGGAAGTTCGACGTTGAGCGTTGGACGTTAAAAACTCCGCCAACGCAAGTCTCACGACGACCATCGCCGGTCGCCAGGCAACCCATTCAATGTTCGATGTTGGGCGTTCGATGTTCGATGTTCATTATTTTTTTCTTTTTTTCATTTTGATGAACTCGTAAAAAGTAGCCTGATGGCTATGGAAAAAGGCCCATAGGCAAGGCATAGTGTTTGGCCGGGCGTGAAGGCGTACATGAAAGTACGTCGAACGTCCGGCCAAACACTATAACGCCGCATATGGGACTTTTTACGACGCCATCATTATTCATCACCAACTCCAAACCAGGGAGTCCATAAAAACCCATGAAAAAAGCCGCCCTCTTCATCCCCTGCTCCGTAAACCTCATCCTTCCCGGAATAGCCGGTGCTGCGGATCTGGTCCTGAAACGACTGGGTGTTACAACCGTTTATCCTGACAACCAGACCTGCTGCGGCCAGATGGTTTACAACAAAGGGTTCTTCGATCAGGCCAAATCATTTGCTCGGCACTTTATCCAGGTTTTTGAAAATTTCGATGCCGTGGTCTGCCCGTCAGGTTCCTGCACAGCCATGGTCAAGAACCGTTACCCGACCCTGTTCGACGACGATCCTTCTATGAAAAAAAGGGCGGAACTCCTTTCAACACGGATCTTCGAGTTTTCGGAATACATTGTGGATGTTCTCAAAATCGAAGACACTGGCGCAGTGTTCAACGGGAAAGTTGCGTATCACGAATCCTGTCATTTAAACCGTGATCTGGGAATATCGGCTCAACCCAAGGCCCTGATCCGGGCTGCAAAAGGCGCGCAGCTCGTCCACATGAACAACGCCGATCAGTGCTGCGGTTTTGGGGGAGAATTTTCAGTCGCCTATCCCGATATCTCAAACGCCCTGGTTGAAAGCAAAGTGAAATGCTATCTTGAAAGCGGCGCCGACATTCTCGTTCTTGGCGAACCGGGCTGCCTCCTCAATATCAACGGATATCTTGAGCGAAACCACCCGGAAAAACGGGCCATGCATATCGCGGAATTTCTGGCTGAACAAGGAGAACATCATGGATGTTAAAACCGAATCCTATGTGGCTGAAGCAAAAAAAGAACTGGTGAATCCAAGTTCCCGGATGTTTCTGGATTTTTTCCTTCCTGTACTCAGCGCTGTCCGGGAAATCGGCCTTTCCAGTTTTCCTGCCCCCCAGGCTGCCGTGGAGCGGGCACGGGCCATCCGGCGTCAATCGGTTGGAAGGCTCGGAGAACTTCTGGAAACATTTGAACGAAACGCCATGAAGGCCGGGGCAAAAGTATTCTGGGCCAAAACTGCCGCAGACGCCAACATGTATATCCGTGATCTGATCAACCGGCATAAGATTCCCTACGTAACCAAAGGGAAATCCATGATCACCGAAGAGATGGGCCTGAACGACGTCCTTGCAAAAAACGGCACCTCGGTTTATGAAACCGATCTGGGAGAATTCATCATCCAGCTCCTTGAAAAACCGCCTTTCCACATCATCGGACCAGCCATCAACATCCCCACGGATGAGATCTGCCGGATCTTCATGGAACGGGCCGGAATGGAAAAACCCACCACCGACCCCGTGGCATTGGGGCAGGCAGCCCGGGATTTTCTCCGGGACAAGTTCAAGCATATGCAACTGGGCATCACCGGCGTCAATATGGCCGTGGCGGAAACAGGCAGCATCATCAACGTAGAAAACGAAGGAAACATCCGCTTCAACAAATCAGCTCCGGCCATCCAGGTGTCGGTCATGAGCATTGAAAAAATCGTGGCCACCATGGATGATGCCCTGCACATGCTGCGGATGCTCTGCCGGAACGGAACAGGTCAGAAGCTCACGTCCTATGTCACTGTGGACACCGGCCCAAGGAAGACTGATGAAATGGACGGCCCCGAAGAACTCCACATTATTATCATGGACAACGGAAGGAGCCGGATCTACGAGAACCCCAAAACCCGCGAGGTGCTCCAGTGTATCCGCTGCGGTGCCTGCATCAACATTTGCCCCGTATTCAGACAGATCGGAGGTTATCCATACGGCTGGGCCTACACCGGCCCCATTGGAAAACTCCTGAATCCTTTGCTTCTGGGGCTGGACAGAACCACTGACCTGTACGGAGCCTGCACGCTTTGCAATGCCTGCAAGAACGTGTGCCCGGCAGGCATAGACCATCCGTCCATGATTCTCTATTTCAGAAACCGAAACATGAAACAGGATCAAGTTTTAAACGGGAAAGGCGCGACGTTCTCCGAACGGTTCTTTGCAAATACAGCAGGCATAGCGGGTTCATATCCAATAGTCTGGAACACGGCAACAAAGATCGGCAAAGCCGCCGCTGCCCGTTTCGGCGCGGATCATCCTCTGGTTAAAGCCTGGACAGAAAAACGGGCATTTCCGCCCATGCCGAAAAAAACGTACAGAGACATTCGAAAAAAATGAAACATGATGGCCACGGTAAACGTCCGGGAGGTCGCACGCCGCGCGATCACACATGCCGGACGGGAGTCCGGCGTCAGGGGTTGAAACACTCGGAAAGGAAATAACAACCATGAATTCCATTCGAAACACAATTTTAGAGCGCCTGTCCCAGGCAGAAAAATCGGTCTACACTGAACTTCCCACCCTTCCGCTCCTGCCCCATCTGGCCATGAATCGGGAAGAGCTTACCGAAACCTTTGTCCGCAATCTCCAGGAGCAAAGTGCGGAAGTTCACAGGGTAAACAACCCTGAAGAACTTCGAAACAGCCTGCTCACCGTGATAAAGGAAAACAAACTCACCCGTATCTGTATCAGTGAAGATGCCTTCATGGAAAATCTGGGTCTTGAATTATTATCAAACGATTCGAGTATAACATTCTCAAAACCATCCGATTTCAAAGACAAAACCATTTACAAAGAGACGGTTTTCAACGTTGATGCCGGCCTCACTTCCGTCGATTTCGCCGTGGCCGAATCAGGAACCCTGATCATCCGTCATCGCAGAGAAAACGCACGTCTCTTGTCACTGGCACCACTCATTCATCTGGTCGTTGTCCGGCAAACCACCCTCGTACCTGTCTACGAAAGTGCCCTAAAACAGTTGTTAGAAACCTCCGATCTCCCATCACAGCTCACGTTCATCACCGGCCCCAGCATGACCGCTGACATCATGGCCACTCCTTTTCGTGGCATGCACGGCCCAAGACGGCTTGTGGTTTTTTTGTTTGATGATTCCTTGTAAGCTGTAAACAGACCATAGAAAAAGATTAATTGTAATCAAAATGAGTTATCTTTCCGTGCAGTTATTAAAGATTGACAAAAGATGACAGTTTGAATTATAAAATATGAATCGTGTTCAAATTCCTTCACCAGCCTCAGAGAATGTTCAGAAGATTTCAAACAAAATACGGAAAAGTTCATCAAAAATCTATCTTGCTTAACTATTTGATTTTAAAACAATTTCATTCAAACAAACCACATAAAAACCAAGTTTGGAATATACTGAGACAAAAACCAGTAAGCCATGTAACGATGAGCACTCGGCGATGGGCCGGGTTGATACCTGTAATGATTAACGCGGTTGAAAGTGACTAAGGAGAGGCAAATGAAAAAAATACTTTTCTTTTTAATCCTTGGCGTATCCCTCGGCAGTGCAGCACCTTTGTATGCTATGCTGATCCCCATGACCGAAGCTGAAATGAGAGCGGTATTCGGGCGGGCCGGTGTCAGCATTGAAATTGAATACCTCATCTATGAACACGATATCAAGGAGATGGCATACCACGATGAAGACGGAACAGAGGGAACAGAGGGTTCGATTCTCATCAGAGACCAGCATATCCGCAAAGTATACAGAGCCATCTATACAGAAGATGAATTTAAAAAAGAATTCGCCACAGCAACCGTTTCTGCGGCAAATCCTTCTGGCTTAACTCCCCTTGCCACCTGGAAAGAGGGATCTCACCTTACCATTGATACAGGCGCCTGTGAAATTCTTACCGCTATTCGAAATGACAATATGGACGTTCAATCCGATTCTGAGGAAAAAGTCGTGGGAGTTGTGGCCGGACTTCCTACCCTTATGGTAAATACGACAACAGAGGAATTCAGTATCGGTGTTTCCATGGCTGGCGCGATCAATGACAACCAGAATTTCATCCATATAAAAACGGAAGGAAGCGCTGTGTTTATTCTGGGTGGCACCGTTGAAATTGCAGCACGTTAATAACATACATGCCGCTTCGATAAAAGATTCTGGACGGATTTGGAATCCGTCCCACAAAATATCATTGAAAAAAGTTTTAAATTCGGGTTTCCCCATTCGCCTCATCGGATTTCTCTTGCAGATTCGATCTTTCATATCCTGCTGATAAAGGTTGACGGCTTCAGTGGCAATAAACCCAGGCATGACGGCATTGATCGTGATCCCGTGACCAGGGCGATTTTGCCTTTCAATGGTTTTTGCATTATTTCGCGACTCACTGTCATGCCTTCATCGGTTGCCATTCGTGAAAATTTTCATTTCTTTGGCCTGTTCAATCAGGCTGTCCCTGAAATCAGGATGGGCGATGCTGATCAGCGCTTCAGCTCTTTCCCAGGTAGATTTTCCTTTGAGCATGGCGATACCGTATTCGGTTACCACGTTGTGAGTCACTGTTCTCGGAAGCGTAACGATGGTACCAAGTTCAAAGACAGGGCGAATAGTTGAGTGGCGTTTTCCGTGCTTGTCCGTCCGGGTCGAATTCATGCAGACAAAGGATTTTCCATCTTTTGAATGATAGGAACCAAAATGAAAATCGAACTGGCCGCCGGTTCCCGATATCTGACGCAGTCCAGCTGATTCCGATGAAACCTGGCCGAACAGGTCCACTTCGATACAGCCGTTGATAGAGACGGCCTGGTCATTGGCGGCGATTTTTTTCGGATCATTTGTGTAGCTCACCGGGTAGCTGGCACAGATGGGATTCCGGTCCAGAAAATCATAGAGCCTCTGGCCGCCGATGGCGAAGGTGTACACCATCTTGCCTTTATCCAGGGTTTTGTTCAGGTTGGTGATTTTCCCGGCTTCGTACAGGTCGAGATAGGCATCCACCATCATTTCGGTATGAACTCCCAGGTCTTTCAGATCCGTTTCCGCGATCAGTTTCCCCAGGGCATTGGGCATGCCGCCGATTCCGAGCTGAATGCAGTCCCCGTTTCTCAGTTCCCGGATGATATGACCTGCGATCAGCCGGTCGGTGTCAGACGGTTCGGTCGATGGCATGGCAAGGATCGGCTCGTTGTCGGATTCCACGATGTAATCCACATCCGAGATATGGATGGATTCATGCAGCCCCCCATAGCAGCATGGTATGGATTCGTTCACTTCCACGATGACCATTTTCGCGTTGGGTAGCATTTCGCTCTGGCAGTCATTGCAGATGCCGTAATTGAAAAATCCGTTCTTGTCCATGGGGGTTGTCCGGATGATACAGACGTCGGTATGGTGATGCAACGTACTGAATCTTGGGATTTCATGGTACAGGGCAGGGATATGGCTGATGCTGCCGTTCGTATTTATTGCCCTGTCCGTATAGGTCATGAACGCTGTGTTATACGTAAAGCTTTTCTGCTCCGGGTCCGCCATGACAACGGCGGAAAAACTGGGGAACCCCGAACACCTTATATTGACATCGGTCAATTCGCCCACCCGTTTGCTGAGGGCTTTGTCCATGAAGATGGGTGAAGACAGCATATGGCCGTAATCGATCCAGTCTCCGGATTTGACCATGGAGGAGGCCTGTTCCGCTGAAACCCGTTTTTGTTTGTATAATTGTATAAAATTCATGATGCACCTAATTTCGTTAAAAATGAGGGGGAATTAACCTGTCATAAAGCAGCAGACATCAGGATAAATAAAACGTGGGGTGAAAATCATGACGTCCTGGAGAAATCTGTTTATATGACGGGCATTACCCCCTCGATGTTGATATTAATAATTTCTTACCGTCCGATCAGATACCGTTCGGGATCGACCTGTTCCCGAAGCAGGTAAAGTTCGGGTATTGTCGGTTCTGAACTCGTCGAAATCTCATCTGATTTTAAAAGTTCAAATCCGCAGTTGTTCTGGACATCCTCGAACGTGTATCCGGGATGAACGGTAATCACCCGCATGCGTTTTGAAACCGGTTCAAAATCCATGACTGCCATGTTGGTGATAATCCGGTAAGGGCCGGTTTCCAGGGGCAAACCGCTTTTAACCCTTGAATCACCGCCGTCGAGCCATCCCGGAGATGTCATGAAATCCAGCTTTTCAACAAAACGCCGTTTGTCCTGCATGGTCATAACCATGGTCCGCCAGCACAGGGAGGCGAAGTCATTTGCTCCGCCGCTGCCTGGGAAACGGACTTTGGGTTTCCCATGATCGGTTCCGATCATGGTGGAATTCAGGCTTGCCGAACCGGTCAATCTGGGCTCCGCCTAAAAACGTGTAATCCACAGCCCCTCTGGCGCAGGCATCCATCACATCGCCCATAGACCCGGCACGGCAAGCCTGATGGAATGTCCGGGAATCACCGACGGATATGGGCATCTCAACCAGTTTTGGGCTCATCCCTCCGGCTTCGAAAAAAATGATCAGATCCGGCGCATGGGTTTTCTGGGCGAGCATGGCCGCAGCACAGGGGGCACCCGTGCCAACGGCCACTGTTTTTCCGTTTTCCAGTTCCCGTGCGGCAACGACGATCATCATTTCCATGTCGTTATATAATTTCACGGCAAAACCTCCATTCCGGTCATGTGTTCCTTGTTCCGCAGTTCATTCATCCGTTTGATCCCACCGTGACGCTGTATGTAATCATAGTGGTCCTTTACGCCAAAAATCTCTTGATCGATGAATGCCTTGAAGCTCTGAGCGTCCTTTTCAGCCTGAAGCCAGGATGCGAGATTGTCCTCATCGGAAAAGTATTCGTAGGGCATCCCGCCCGGATACGCTCCGTAGGGGACTTCACACACCGCATCCACCAGATGGAACGGAATCAGGGTCTGATCCGGACTCCGGCTGATCTCGGAATGGGGAACCAGGCGTTCCGTGGTGATGATCAGCCGTTTTGTAGCCTGGGTCAGTTCGATGTCAGAAACGGCGATGCCTTTAAAACGCGCGTTTCCGTAACAATCCGCCTCATGGACATGGATCACACTGACATCCGGATAAAGGGCCGGTATCAGCGTCATGTCCTTTCCGGTGAACGGACACGAGGCCTGAACAGCAGCGCTTCGTTCGAACGTATCCGTTCCGATCATCTGGCGGGCAGGCAGGAACGGTATACCCATGGAAGCCGCCTTCAGACGAGCGGTCAGCGCATAGTTGGTCCATTCGGTTATGGCGACCGTTCCTCTTTCGAGATAAGCTCTTGAACAACCGGACAGCCCTCTGGCTTCGAGTCCCACACCGTAAGAGATATCGATTCTGTCGTACACTTCTCCGGCGCTCAGGATCTGCATGTCATGAGTTGCGGTATGGCCCAGAAACCCCAGCCTTTTTTTCTTCTGCCTTACAATTTCATGGCATGCGGCGATCGGGGTTCTATTGGAACCGAATCCCCCGATGGCCAGGTAGTCGCCATCACAGACATATTTTTCAATGGCGTCTCCAAGAGGCATGATCTTGTTTTTCATGGATCGGGCACTGCATTTTTCATCTCTGAAAAACGCACGTGCCTGGTCCGGATCAGGACTTGTGAAAAGCATGCCTTTACCGTTTTTAATTATTTTCATAACAATACCCTCCAACCATCAGATCTGGGGCAGGCCAGCTGCTTTTTTCTTGAACCTATCGACACTTTTCTGGAGTTTCGGAGTGTCAAGAAACATCTCAGAATACAGTTTTTCCTTGCCCACAGTGGGGTTCACCGTACATCGTGCCCAGTTTGACGTCATCAGATCCATGTAACATCTCTGGCAGCGAATGCATTTTACGATATCATCAAGACGTCCTTCTTTTACTTTTACTGGCCAAAAGGGATCGGCGATGGATTGACGTCCCAGAGAGATCATGTCTGTTTTCCCTGATGTGATAGCTTTGAGTGCTGTTTCCGGGTTTATGAAGTTCGGAGTGATGACAGGTAAACCTTGAGCCGCCACTTTGAAACCCGGTGCCCACTTCGTAAATTCGTCCTCACCGTCAGGTGCGAATGCCGCACCGGGATTTTCATAACATCCCTGAGAAACGTTAAAGAAATTTGCCCCGGCTTGACGGCAAAGCTCAACCACTTTGATGATTTCCTCGTGTCCGATACCGCCGGGCATGAGTTCATCACCTGACAGTCTTACGCCCAGAGGTTTGTTCGGACCGACGTTTTCACGGGTTTTCATGATGGTATTGGTGATGAACCGGGCTCTGTTTTCCAGGCTGCCGCCGTAAATATCATGACGATGGTTCGATCTCGGAGACAGAAACTGGTGCATCAGATATCCATGGGGTGCATGGACTTCCACCGCATCATAACCTAGTTTGAAAGCGACCTGGGCCTGGACGGCGAAACGATCTTCCAATTCAACGATTTCTGCGATGGTCAGTTCGCGTGGGGTATCTCCAAATATGACATGGTGCCATTCCGGCATTGTTTTCGCGATAAAGTCCGCGACCATTTCAATAAAGGGTTTGTATTCCTCATCACTCATTTTCCGAAGCACATCAAAATCCGGAATAAGGGCGCCGAGATCCGGGACAAGACGTTTGAATTGTCGTTCCCATCCTTTGTTAAGATTTCTTAAATCCACGTGAAGGGGAATTGCTGAAGGTGCACCTGCCGGACAGTCCCGTGAATCGGCATGAGGGTGCCCTTGACGGCCCCAACCCGGGCTGAGCTGGATACAAATTTTGCAGTCATTGAAATAATCGATCATTTCCGTCATTTCACTGTGATAACGGTAGTACCTTTCATCGATCAAAAGAGACGGGTTAAGAGATTCCTGGCCTCCCCAGCGGTGGGGGTTCATCACCACACATTCGGTAATGATCATGCCGAATCCGCCCCTGGCCCTCATGGCGTACCATGCCGTGTTCTGTTCGCTGTGATACCCGTTGGGACCGGTATATCCCATGTTCATGGGAGACATGGCTATTCTGTTTTTAACTTCGATATCACCGATCTGGATAGGTTCAAATAATTTGTCGAAATTCATGATCGTTCCTTTTTAATAGTATTATGTCGTTGTCATATTTTAGGAATTAATGGTTCTTATCCCTGACGATTAATCCGCCGTTTGGTGGTGTCGATTCCAAGAAGCCGTCCAAGGTTTCCACCGAATATCTTGGCCCGGTCCTCTTCAGTGATGGCCGGATATCCATACAGTTTCTGCATGTCTTCGGGGATCTGAAATTCCCGCATACCTTTGACGGCTGTGAAGATCTGGGCCGAGAATCCGGCATAATCCGTACCCCAGATGATTTTATCCGGCCCCACCCACCGTAATGCCTCGCCGATGATCCGTGCGAAATTGCCGGGTGAAGTGATGGCCCAGGGCACAAGGAGACTCAGGCACACGTACACGTTGGGATGTCCCATGGCCACCATGTTCAGGTCGTCGCAGTACGGATAACCCATGTGAAAGGCGTTAATGACAAGGCCGGGAAAATCGCGGGCCACGTCGTCCAGGTAAATGGGAAGGGCGTATTTGCTTTTTCCCGGCGGAACCCAGCTGAACCCCGTGTGGATGTCGAGAACAATGCCCAGTTCTTCCGCTTTCTTGTAGAACGGCCACAGGTCCGGGTCGTTGATATAGGTGTCTTCAGGTGGATAGAACTTGAAGATTTTCGCGCCTTTTTCCTTGACCCAGTATTCCAGCTCCCAGATAGTGTTGTTCACTCCTTTGTGCTTGATGGGCGAGATGTTGGGCTGGTACATGAACCGGTCCGGATTGGTTTCGACGACTTTCGCCATTTCTCCGTTGGTGCACCATCGGCTGGTGTATCCCGTGGTATCCATCATGGATTCAGGAAGAAGGCAGGCGATATCCACCCCGTATTTGTCCATGGACCTCAGAAGACTATCCGGATCTTCTTGTTTTATCATTTCCCATTCCTCCATTGCTGCATACATCTCAGGAGGAGTACCGGTGAGAATGGGGCGGTGAATGCTGTCGATGGCCCGCCACCACATCTGGACCCCCGGGAAATGATTGATTACGTCCATGTTTCCTAGCAAATGGGGTTCGGGGTCGATTTTGAAGAAATTGTCTGTATCAACGATGTTGCTCATGGCACCTCCAGATTGCATTTAAGTTGTAAAGATATCCCCTTGTATTGACCGGAGCAGAAGGTGAGGGCCCCTGCCCCGGCCTGGCATACAGCAAGGTGGTTCCCGGAATCAGGACCAGGATTTTGGAAGACCCTGGAACTGCATCAGCATGTTTTTGCACATTTCATTGGAAATCGGAGAGAACTGGAGCTGGTAGGCGTCTCTCAGATATCGCTGCATGGAGTATTCGGAACAGATTCCGTAGCCGCCCATGATTTCCGCCCCGAACCGTCCGGCATGAAGCGCGCCATCGGATGCCACGAGTTTCGCCATGGTAGCTTCAAGATGATAAGGTTTCCCCTGGTCGCACAGCCAAGCGGATTTGTATGTGAGGTTCCGAGAATTTTCGAGATTGATGTACATGTCCGCCAGGTAATGCTGGAGTATCTGGAACCGGCTGATGGGTCCTCCGAACGCATGGCGCTGTTTCGCATATTCGAAAGCGTCTTCGTATGCGGCGGCCATCAGGCCTACACCCATCATGGCGCATCCGATCCGCTCGGGGTTCAGGATGGCGAGGCTTTCGTACCAGCCGTTGCCCCGGGTTCCCAGAATATTTTCTTTGGGAACTTCCACATCGTTGAACGTGATGCCCACTGAATCACAATGATGGCAGCTAATCTTGGGGATTTTCGTGATGGTGATCCCTTTTAATTTCGAGGGAATCATCAGAACGGACAGGGACTCGGACGGCTTTTTGCCCTTTTCGGTCCTTAAAATGGTCATCATATAGTCGGATACATGGGCGGCCGTGATAAAGACCTTTTCACCGTTCACGACCCATCGGTCGCTTTTTTCAACCGCTTCGGTCTGGATGGCTCCGAGAATGTCCGTTCCGCCCGAGGGCTCGGTCAGGGCCATGCACATTTTGAGTTTTCCATCACCCAGAAGGGGCAAGTATTCTTCTTTCTGTTCCTTGGTTCCAAGCTCGGTGACGAACCGAGTGCCGAAACCAAAGGTGGTTCCGACAGCCAGGGCGACGGACATGGACGCCTTGCAGATTTCTTCGAAAGCCACCATATTTTCAATCATGCCTAAGCCTTCACCACCGTATTCTTCCGGGATATTGTATTTGAACATCCCGATCTTCGCGAATTTCTTCCAGAGCTCATCGGGCGGGAAATCCACGTTTTCGTCCATCCAGTTGACGTAGTCCTTATTCAGTTCTTTTTTGCAGAAGGTGTTCATCTCTTTCTGAATCATCTTCTGTTCTTTGCTTAATTCATAGTCCATGGAATTGTTCTCCCATTGTTTCATATTTAAATGAGTAAGAAGTGGTGGACAGCCCCAACCCGCTGTCCACCGTATGGCCATCAACAAAATCGTTTATTTGGAATCGCTTTTCAAATTACTGTTCTTTTGCTGTGCCACAAGATCTTCCGGTTTCTGTCTGAACCCGTCCATCATCGCCTGTACATCCGGTGAGTAGACAAGCCATTGAATGGCGTTCCGTTCAACGGTGAGAGCCGTATCCATGTTGATGCCGTCGACGGACGCAGCCATGATCTCTTTAGCCATTCGCAGGGCGATAGGTTTTTTTGCAGCGATGTTGGCCACGATTTTGGAGAATTCTTCTTCAAACATTTCGTCTGCAAAAACACGCGTCAGAAAACCCATGCTGTACATGTCTTTCGTGTTGTAATCCTTACGTCCGCTGTATACGATTTCACGTGCCCTGAATATGGGAAGGCTCCTGGCGATTCGGGCCGTGCCGCCCCAGCCCGGGAGAATGCCCATGTTGATTTCCGTCAGGCCGAATCGCGCGCTTTCCTTTGCGTATATCAGATCACAGGCAAGGGCGAGTTCGAGACCACCAGCAAGACAGATGCCATCCACTTTGGCGATCACCACTTTCCCGCACCCGGTGATCGCCTTCTGGACATCGAAACCGTCATGGGCCAGCCAGTCCATGGAACTCTGATGAACGGCAAGCGACGGAAAAACACTCAGATCTCCACCGCTACAGAACGCTTTCCCGGCCCCGCCGAATACGACAACCGCGATACCTTCTGCCCCGCGCACCCGTGCGAACGCATCCTTCAATTCGGCTGCCATTTCACGGTCAATGGCATTGAATTTATCCGGACGGTTCATGGTGATCCGGCAGACGGAACCTTCGGTTTCATAAAGTAACGTGTTATATAGTGTTTTGTTTTCGTTCATTTCTATTACATCCTTCACTGTCATGCAGGTTTGAAATAGGGCAGATAAAAATCGTCGTTCAGTTTGTGAAAGGTCACTTCTACCTTTTTGCCGATGAAGATCTCCTCGGGCTGGCAGCCGACGATCCTTGTGGCCATCCGGATGCCTTCCTCCAGATCCACGTAAGCCAGGGTATAGGGAAGATCTTCCCAGAACCTGGGTTCTACCATGTCGTAAGCTGTGGAATAGGAGTAAACGGTTCCTTTTCCGCTGGCCTCGACCCAGTCCAGATTACCTGACCAGCACTCCGGGCAGAATTTCCTGGGATAGAAGATGTTCGAATCACAGTCCTTGCAATGCTGAATAAGAAGTTTACTTTTTTTGGTTCCTTCCCAGAAAGCCAAGGACCAGGGTTGTGTCAAAGGTATTGGTTTTGTCATGTCCATCAGATCTGTCCTCCCCAGATGGTTGCAATGTTATTGAATCCTGATCCGCCGCTGGTGTTCTGATATACGTAACGGCAATTTTTAACCTGACGTTCACCAGCTCTGCCCATGAGCTGGCGGGCTGTTTCCACATACGTGGCTGCGCTGACACCGGAACCGGTATGGCCGCGGCCCGGCGCGTCGCCGATGGTGGACCAGGGGATATCTCCGCCAAAGGACATGCGGCCTTGAGCGAAATATTTCCCGCCTTCGCCTTTTGGAGCCACACCCAGCATTTCTGCCATCATGGGGTGGGCCAGAGGATAGGCCAGATAACAGTTCCACAAATCAATGTCTTCTTTGGTTAATCCGGCTTGGGCCAGGGCTTCGATAGCTGTCACTCTCAAGCCATCGGCAAACTGATCAAAATCGCGAACAACCGGCGTGCCGCTGAAATAACGGACCGATTCGGCCAGTTTGTAAGCTGCGGGTCTTCCCATTTTTTTTGCGTCTTCGGCAGAAACAACAATCATCGCGCTTCCGCCGTCGCCCAGCATGTTGCTTTCCCGTTTGTGCAAAGGGGTGTTGATCATCTTCGATTCGAGAACACTTTTTACGGAAGGCACATCCTTCTGATAAAACAGGGAGTTTGGATCTTTGGCTGCCCAGCTTCGAAGGGCTGTCACCACCGAGGCCATTTCTTCGGCCGTACATCCTCTGTCATGCATGAAGCGGTTGGCCATCAGGCCCATGATCAGATTGTAGGTGGATCCGTATGGGTATTCCCACTGCATGTCCACTCCGGCCTTCGCGAAAAAGTTGATGGAGTCTTCCACAGGGATATCCGAATGAACCGTCACATGAGGGACCAGAACGGCTTTGGCCGCGCCCGATGAGATATACTGTTCGGCAAGGCGAAGACAATTGCTCGTTCCGGCTCCCCCGGCATTGCAGACACAGTTGTCCTTGCAGCCTTTGAGACCGAGTTCTTCAGGCAGTTTCCCGAAGGATAGCTCTGCCGCGATGACCGGCTGTGCCTGAGGCGCTGTGGTGATGACACCTTCGATGTCATTTTTGTGAAGACCCGAATCTCTGATGGCTTCCATACAGACGTCGTACAGAATGTCCCAGCGTGTCCGCTCGGGCATAATCCGAGTGGGTACTTCCCCGATTCCGATGATTGCTATTTTGCCATGACTCACGGCGACCTCCATTTTTGATAAGTGATAAGGAAAAATATATCCGGTTTTCTTAAATCTGGGCATCAACACTATAAAGTAGAATGACGCTTCGTTTCTTGTTTAGCAACACGGCTTAGTTTTGTCAACTATATTTTTTTATGAATTCTAAATATGTGTCTATTTATATTGTTTTATTTGAAATTTTGATGATTTACAGCGATCTTTACAAAAATGAATTGTCATATCTTACTTAATAGTTTATGAATGTCATGAAATGAACCTGAACCTGACAAGGCGGTGCTGTGGAAAACAAAAACGACTATCTGAAAATCAATGAAGTTGAAAAAGTGACGGGAATTCCCCGTTCGACCATTCATTTTTATCTTCGGGAGGGTCTTTTGCATCCTCCTGTAAAAACTGGCCGGACTATGGCCTATTACGACAGCAGTCATCTGGAACGGTTGAAGCTGATCCAGCAGATGAAAAATGATCTCGGGATTCCGATCACTTACATCAAAGATCGCCTTGCTTTGCAAACGCCGGGTATGAGTCCCGAACCCAATGCGGCGACAAACGAGACTTTTTCTGCTACCAGCAGTCCCAAAGACAGACGGAAGAATGAAATCATAAATGGAGCGATTAAAATTTTTTCCGAAAAAGGATTCTATAAGACGAAGGTCAAGGACATTACCGATGCTCTTGATATGTCAACCGGGACGTTCTACATCTACTTCAAAAACAAGGATGACCTGTTCAACGAAGCGATCGATGGAGTCGTTAAAAGTATATTGGGAGGTGCGGCCGAGGCGATTAAAAACGAGAAGGATTTCATGATGCGCATCCTGTTAAGGGGCCGGATTTTCTTCGAACAGTACTCAAAATACTCCGAGGTTCTCAATCAACTGAGGGCAGAAATGACGAGGGATTCACAGAAATATCAGAAAAAAGTAAAAAAAATCTACCACGGTCTGACCCAGCCCATTATCAGGGAATTCGCGGCTGCCATGGATCAGGGTCTGATCCGGAAATCAGATCCCGACCTCCTGGCGTATGCCATGACCGGCTTGATCGAGATTATGAGTTTCAGGATGACCGTGGACCCGACTTATTCGTTTGGAGATGTCATCACGTTCCTGGCGGACTTCATCATTAACGGAGTCCCCTTATTCAACGACGAGGAGGATAAGCAAAGGGCCTTAGCCGCTGTGAGAAATTATGTCAAGGAGCTTGAGAATGCTGTTGACTTAAGAACCTGATGAAATCTTTACCCATTTGCCCAGCTGCTGGGACTGTCCGAATACTTGCAAGAGTTTTTTCAAAACTTATATGTTAAGTTACATCCGAACATAAACGTATCGTAATGTTCAAATGTGCCTGTGATTTGTTGGCTGGTGTTACCTGGAATATAGTAACCTGCGGGATTGTTCCAATCTCGTGATCTGGTATACACGTAGGTAAAAAAGACGTCCGTATAGAATGGACCGACCTTGGCCCCCGCTCCAATATTGTACAGGAGGTTATCACCCTGGAACCCCGCAGGATTGACGGTGTTGTCGGGGATCGGGCACTCTTCATACATAAACCCGCTGCGGAGGCTCAATTCCCTCTCAAAGACGTTCATCTTGTATTGTGTGCCAATAGCCCATGTCCAGGTATCATGCCAATCCATTGGTGTGGTTATTAAACTCTGACCAGCCACGGGTGTATCGGGCTTGAATGCCAGCTTGTCCAATACGGACCAATCCCACCAGTATCCGTCAAATGTAACTGTCCAGCAGTCTTTCGACCAAGCAAGTCCGAAAGAAGTAAACTGGGGCAATTCGATATCGAGCCGAGCCTTTGTGCTCACAAGGCCTGCTAAAGGAATTTCGGGCGAAAGATCAACATCAAGCCCGCTGAAAGAATGTTTCACTTTGCTCCTGTAATTCAGGCCAAAACTGTAATTATCCATAAATTTATAGAGCAACGATGCATTCCACCCATATCCGTAATCATCACCATCTACTGTCGAATTGACATCTGTGATGCCAGTAAACAACTCGTTTTCAATTGTCATATCAGCCCGTTCCACACGTCCTCCCGCAGCGACGGACAGTTTGTCATTTATTTTATATCCAATGACCGGACTGATTGTAATTGTCTTTAGCTCGGCATTTTTCCCGCTTGGAGCGTACTTTCCTTCAAATGAATCCGGCCATTTGAACCCCAAGCCGAATACGGTGTATTCTCCCAGGCCCAGGAAAACTTTATCATTGAGTTTTGTAGTGATGTAAGCATTCGGGACAAAGAAATACTGGTCTTTTAATTTGGTTTCATCACCGGAATTTGTTCCTGGAATTCCTGATGTCCCGTTACTCTTAAATTTCCCACGAATGGTGGGTACTGCAAAACCTAAAGAAACCTGCGTCCCATCGAGCTGAACCATGCCAGCCGGATTGAAAAAAATCGCAGATGGATCATCGGCGAGGCCGGTAAATGCTTCCCCAAAACCGTGCGCTTTTGCACCCTGCTCGTAGCCACCCCAACCTTGGCTGAATGACAGCGACGGGAGTAAAAGCGGTATAGAAATTACAAAAATAATCAATTTTAGTTGTCGATAATTCATAATAAACTCCATATAAATGGTTCAACATAAGTAAATTTCGAGTCATGCAATTCAATATTTCTGCCTTTGCGCTAAATAGAATACCAATTGATGTAATAACGGTAAGACCCATCCATTAAACGCCGTTCTGATTTAAGACATCATTTCATGGCCTTCAAAATGATGGGTATGAATGATCCCCCCTTTCGTTTTATTTGCGTTATAGGCCGATTCTTTTAGAACGAGATTATTTCTTCTTCAGTCAATCCGCCTTCCATATGTTTTTCGGCGTTGAGTTGCACAGTCATTCTCGGATAGCACCATGATTTCTAAATATAAACGCTGTTCGCATGAAAGTGCTGATTATTGCATTGAAATTAATTGTTGCGATGCCCATCTATATAGTTCAGCAGAAACTCTATGTCAATATTAAATAGTCATTTGACTATAATAAATCTATTTAAAAGTATATAAATATTATTATATAAGATGGTTATAATCTGCAATATAAAAAATATACAGTATAATAATGAGTGTTCATTTTTGTTTATAATATATATTATTTCATGTGTATTAACAGCTTGTTAAATAGTTCAAAACACAGAATTCGCATTTAACATTGCATATAGTCACGAACTACCGGCGAAGCCGGTAGCTTGATGAGGGCCCCTAAAAGGCATAGCCGTCAGGCTAAGGTATTAAATGATACAATCCGCATCGAATCCCAACGGGATTCCGTATCATAGCCCAGGGTTGCGGCAACGCCGCTACCCTGGGATCACCGGCGAATATCCCCCCAACCCCAACGGGGTTGCGTCCGGATGTTAGCCATTCATGGGAATGTTACGTAACCCCGTTGGGGTTGAAAATCATAATCGGCAATGTCCCAGGGTAGCGGCTTTCGCCGCAACCCTGGGCTTTATGCCGCAGCCCCTTTGGGGCAAAAAAACTGATTTTTGCCTTTAGCCTGACGGCTATGCCCTAAAAGGGGCCAGTCACTTACTCGTTATTTAAAATCAAATTCCAACTGCCTACATTCTGCAATGGTGGTTATTCAAATAGTGTCAGCTGCTCTAAGCGACGGTCTTCGTCATCTTGTTTTCTGATATATTCTCGTACCACCACTTCATCTTTTCCAACCGTCGTTACATAATATCCTCTTGCCCAAATGCTCTGACCTGTAAAATTCTTTTTTCTTCCACAATAATTTCTTGCTATGTTTATTGCGCTCTTACCCTTTATAAAACCCACTATATTGGATACAGCGTATTTCGGTGGAATTGATATAAGTATGTGAACGTGATCCGACATTAAATGCCCTTCCAAGATTTCACATTCCTTTTGTCTCGCAAGGTCTCGAAATACTGCTCCCAAGTACTTTCTCAACTCTTTGTATATTGCCTTCTTCCTGAACTTCGGAATCCATACCACATGATACTTGCATTCCCAGGCACTGTGGCTTAAACTTTGTCTGTCTTTCATTGAAGTCTCCTTTATTTCGAACTTTGAGCGGTTCTAATATTGGAGACTTCTACATATTCCAGGGTCTGTCAAACTTTGGGAGTCCCCCAGCAGAGCTGGGGGTTTACTTTTGATTAATTATGGACTAAGGAAGATTTAAATGGCATCGATATTATTAGCGATTTTCTTCAATCAAATGAGCTGGATATTCTAAAAAACGGATATTTGAAGTTTACTGTATATTGTGAGGAAGGCGCAACAAATCTTCTGATAAGCGATCATAAAGAGATATGTCTAATAACACGAAGTCAACAAATACAGAAATGTATCTCTGATAAACTCAAAGAATTAACAATTAGCGAATCTTCTGATTTAAAAAGTCTGAGTAAGGGATTTCATCATTGGCATTATAGACCTGCCGGATCGCTTAATAGAAGTGATTTTATTGACCATTTAAATAATAATGGCTTTTCCCTTTGGAAGGAAATAAAGGCAACAGCATGAACTCAGACTGGGAAACGCTGCGCCGCTTTGCTATGCAGCGTTTCCCAGCCGGTTATGCTGAGCGTTGGGCATGCAATTTGAATCATTGCATAAATGTGGTGATAGAAAGGAGGTACATCTATGGCAGATATATATAGGCGAATAATTTTACTGTGCATCATTCTCATCCTGGCACCATATTCGTCCTACTCTTCACAAACTTCCGTTATTGAGATTCCCTTATCCTTTGATCGTGGAAACATTCCGATACTGGAAATGATGATCAACAGCTATCATGTTAAATTCTATCTGGATACAGGGGCTCGAGGGCTGCACTTGCCTAAGACTATCGTTGAAACTATTCACGGAGTCCAATTGACCGGACGTACGATAAAGAGTGTCGACCTATCAGGAAAAGTCCGAGAAGATAAGGAGTTTATAATTCCAGAATTGCAGATGAATGGAATGGTATTTCGCAATATCACCGGACAATATTTATCTGCCTGGGGATTGGGAGAATCCGAATTTCAATTGCCTGTCATTGGACTCGATGTGCTTCTTCAAAAAGAACTCGTCATTGATTTCCCCAGGAAGCGAATTTTAATGAGCGATGCGTCAATTGCTTTCGACACGCTCTACTCCTCTACTCAAAATCTTTCATTTGCACGTGTTGATGAAGGACTTGTCGTGTCCGCACATATCGGTAAGTATGAATGGCCTTTTGTCTTGGATAGTGGGGCCAGTATCTCAATCATAAAAACATCTGCAAATATTGATAACTCTTTAATCACTCCCTGCACAATTGAGATTCCTGGTGGACATTGCGAGAAGGTGCCCGCTCATGTCGAGTGTGGAAACGAGATGGTTGTTCTGCAATTGATTCGAATGCAGTTACCGGAACAGTTTAAACCAATGGGAGTAATCGGGCATGATTTCTTTAGTCAATGCGCTATTTATTTGAGAAAGGACAGTGATGTGATGAGAATCTCTTGTATAAAATAATAGCCATTGTAAATGTCTGGTTTGTGGGACGCTCAAAAAGAAGTCGTAGTCATTTGTTTATGAAGGGTGGGGATCGAGCGTTTCACCATCAACCGGCGACTACGACCTAACAGGAGAAGACGATATGGTAACCTGGAAACAGATACTCTTGCTCAGTGTTTGCATGCTCGGGATGGTCTCAACCGGTGTAGCGGAAACCGCATTAATCATTGCAACAGGCGAATACCCGCCCTATATCAGTGAGCGGAAAAACGAAAGTTTTCTGACAGATGTATTTGATGCGGTGGGCAAGGAAATGGGCGTGACCTTCGCGTTCAAATTCATGCCCTGGAAACGATGTGAACGGGCGTTAGAAAAACTCACCGCCTGGGGGGCGATTCCGTATGCGCCGACGCCTGATAGAGAGCGAAAATTTTATTTTTCCGACCCCTTATATTTTCGTCAATCGCTTTTTTTTGTGCACAGCGTGGATGAAAAAAAGCCGCAGATTCCTTATGCTACCTTAACGGATTTGAAAGGTTATCGCATTGGCGGGGTGATCGGGTATTATTACGAACAACCGTTTCGGGAGGCCGGATTGAATGTGGAGTATGTTCCGACAGAAGAACAAAATTTCCGAAAGCTTGGAGCGGGGCGAGTGGATTTGATTCCGGCTGATGAGGTACTGGGATGGTATTTCATCAAAAAATTATTTCCTCTGAAAGAAAAAGACGCATTTTTTACGCTGCCCAAACCGCTAAGTACGGGGGGAGATTTTTTAATTACCTCGAAACAGTATCCCGCGACGCGGACCCTGTTAACCAACTTCAACCTGGCCTTGAAGAAGATCAAAGAGAACGGGGTCTATCAGAAAATCTTAAGTCAACATGGGATTCTGTTAACGTATTGAGACGATCTAAAAAAGAATAGCAGATGATTTCTCATCAAAGAAATCTGAATTGATGCGGCGGTCGTTCATTAAACCCGGCTTGCCGCATATCCTAAACGTTAGGAGATAACCCATTATGAAAACAGTAGATAAAGCGTCAAGGCTCATATCAAAGACAATCCCATTTTTTGGTTTTTATTTCCGTAGTGTGATCAGAGTTCCTTTTCTTGGAAGAACTGTCGGTTTAACAAATAAAGCATTGGGTCGGCTTCTTCCACATATCTCCTTCCTTGGTTTCCGCAAAGAAGCATCGTTCGAAAATGCTATTTGGAACTGGGAAATTTTCCTCAAACTCATTGGAGCTCAATATGACGTGGAGGCAGCATCTCCTCAGTCCAGGTGTTATATTATTCATAAGTGCCCTGCAGGACATTGCCGGTTGGAACACCTTGATGCCTGTAAGGCTACTATGGAACTCGATAATAGCTTGGTTGCAAGCTCCGGAGCCACACTTATAGTTGATAAGAGATTTCCCATTGATGGTGTTTGTGTTGAGAGAATTGTTTCAAAATAATTAATCCCTTTGAAACAGTGGATGGAGTCGTCGGCCCGCGCCCGTCTGATAGAAAAGGTGAAACCGCTGTTTGTTACAGGCGACGACTTCTTCATTAGTAGCGGTTTGGATTTCTGGTTCACTCCGGGGGGCGCCAAAACCGCGGATGAAAGTCCAGTTTCCGCCTGTGGGTGTGAAGCACCATGGTCATTCCCAGGTCGGCTCCCAGATGCTTCGGGTTTCTGCCGAAGTCTGTAAGCGTGCCCGACACGCATGAAAACATCAGGGAATACACCGTCCGCTGATTTTCGTAAGCCAGACTTCTGAGCTCAAGGGGCAACGTGAAGGTCACCATGAAATACAGAACAGGCAAAAGCTTGTTCCGCTGCCGGTCGATCCAGCGGCTTGTTTCATGGGGCCTTTGGCCTCGCGGATCGTCTCCATGTTCCCGTTGGCGTTGGGAAACAGCAAAGAACACCAGTTGATCATAAATGTTCCAATGTCAATGTGCTTCATTCTTTCCTTTGCCCCCATAGTTTTGACACTGAGAGACCTTCACTATGGATTCGTGACCCTGGATGATACCCTATCAGAAATCCTCGTCAATATGTGCTGGGACTGTATAAAGATGTAATGATTTACCGATTTGACAGGTCATTTCGCAAGACCCTTGATATATTCCGTCACAACGGCCATGGCTTCCTGTTTTTCTTCAGGATCATTTGACAAGGGTACACCGTTAATGATGAAGTCAGACAGGAAAAGCATGATGTCGCCGAACGAATAGGACGGGTCAACGGTTATCCTGAAACTCATGGTTTCTATCAGGCCAGTCATGGCATAAGCCAGGAGGTCGGGATCGGTTTTACGAATCAGACCCTGATCCATGGCCGCACGGAATTCCTTGATGATCGGCTGGGTCAGGCCATGGTAGATTTTTTTCACCTTTTGCTGAAACTCCTGTGAATCCCGGGTCATTTCGGCCCTCAACTGATTGAGAACCTCCGAGTATTTGGAGTACTGTTCGAAGAAAACCTGCCCCCTTAACAGCAAGCGCTTCATGAAATCCTTCTCATTTTTGATCGCCTCGGCAGCACCGCCCAATATGCTTTTGACGACTCCGTCAATCGCTTCGTTGAACAGATCCTCCTTGTTTTTGAAATAAATGTAGAACGTCCCTGTCGACATATCAAGGGCGTCGGTGATGTCCTTGACCTTTGTTTTATAGAAGCCTTTTTCGGAAAAAATTTTAATCGCCACACTGATGATTTCATTCTTCCGTCTGTCTTTTAGGCCTACAGCGGAAGCAAAATCCTCGTTAGTCACCGTATTGGGTTTCGGGCTCAAATCCGGTGCACTCCCCGGCGTATGCAAAGCAAGACGTTCTTTGATGTAAGTGATCGGAATGCCGAGATCATTTTTCATCTGCTGGATCAGTCTCAATCGTTCTATATGACTGCTGTTGTAATAGGCCATGGTCCGACCTGTTTTTACCGGAGGATGCAAGAGCCCCTTCCTCAGATAAAAATGGATGGTCGAACGGGGAATCCCCGTCATTTTTTCAACTTCATTGATTTTCAGATAATCGTCCTTGTTTCCCACAGCACCGCCTTGTCTGGTTTAGATTCATGTCATGCTATTAATAAACTATTAAGTCAAATATGACAATTTATTTTTCTTGAAGACCCCTGCCGGATTAATAATAATAAAAACCAATAAATCAAGGTAGATAAATAATTTTTAACGATCATTAAAAAAATCCAGTTGACAAGGGCACGTCAAGTTGATAGTCAAGAAATTAAACGTCATTTCGATATATAGAGTTTGTCAACTGGATTAAAAATTTCGGATATAAATTACCTTACCTTGTATCAAAAAAATGGAGGTCGCTGTGAGTCATGGCAAAATAGCAATTATCGGAATCGGGGAAGTGCCTACTCGGATCATGCCCGAACGGACACGATGGGACATTCTGTACGACGTCTGTATGGACGCCATCAGGGATTCGGGTCTTCATAAAAACGACATCGGGGGAGTCATCACGACAGCACCCCAGGCGCAACCGGTCATCGCGGCTGAGATGTCATTCGGCAAACTGCCGGAAGAACTCGGCCTCAAGGGCTGCAATGACAGCTGTGTGTGTAATGCCGGTGGTGCGGGAACAAGCAACTGCCTGCGCCTTGCCGAACAGTACATCACATCGGGCGCGGCCAAGGCCGTTCTGATCCCCCATGTGACAGTTCATTCGGATTTAGCTATCGAAGATTTGATTAATTTTTTCGCTCGTGCCGGTGTGGACATGCAGTGGGAGTACCCATACGGTTCCACATACAACCTGATCATGGGCCTTATGGCCAACAGGTATATGCACGAGACCGGATGCACGGCAGAAGAGATGGCATCTGTTGTTACCGCCCTTAGGAGCTGGTCTGCAAAAGACCCGAACTCCCTCTATTATGGGAAAGACGTCCCCTCTGTAGAGAAAGTCCTTTCATCATCCATGCTCAACACTCCCTTGCACAAACGTGAAAGCAACATGCTGGCCGATGGTGGAAGCGCCATGATCGTTGTTTCCGCTGAGGACGCGAAAAAAATGGGCCGTCCGGCAGCGTATAAACTGGCGGAATCGGTCCGGTATTTCAGCGGGACACCCGTTGTCCGGGATTTTGTAAAGGTGGCGGAGGGTTTAAAGGTTACAGCGGAAGAAGCGCTGGCACAAGCCGGACTGACCCGGAAGGATATCGACCTCTGGAACTGCTATCTGGCCTATCCTCTGGCTCATCCTTTGATGGCCGAAATGCTGGGCGTTGCTCCCATAGGCGAAGGCGGAAAATATTTCGCACAAGGTCGTATGTCCTTTGGAGGAGATATCCCCTGGTCCACCATCGGTGATGCGCCGGGCCGTGGCCATACCGGATCGGGCGTCAGCGCGGCCACGTATGTGGAAACAGCCCGCCAGCTCATGGGCAAAGCCGGTGAACGCCAGGTCAAAAACTGCCGGTACGTTTACCAGAACAGCAGCGGCGGTTCAGGATTCAACAACATCGCAACCATCTGGGGAGGACAGATCTGATGGACATGACAAAACCCATACCACTCACGCAACCGTGGTCCGAAGCCTTCTGGGAAGGAACGAAAAAAGGAAAACTTCTGATCCAGCATTGCAAGGACTGCAACTCGAACATTTTCTATCCCCGGAAGTTCTGCCCGGAATGCTGGTCAGGGAACCTTGACTGGATCGAAGCCAGCGGCCAAGCCACCATTTATTCCTATACCACCGCTTACGATATGGTGGAACCCCGGTTCTGGGAGGATCTGCCCTACACCCTGGCCTACGTAGACCTGGATGAAGGCATCCGCATGGCCACCCGCATCGTGGATTGCGCGCCCGAAGACATCGCCATCGGGAAAAAGGTGAACGTGACGTTCCACAAACTCAACGACGACTTTCATCTGCCGTACTTCAAACTCGCACCTTGAGGCATCATTAAAAAGGATCTGAACGATGAGTAATTATACAACATTAACCTATGAGGTCGAAGGCTCTGTCTGCCGGATCACCTTGAACCGTCCGGACAAGTACAACGCCATTGACCGGACCATGGCTGAAGAACTCAAAGACACATTTTTGAGAGTCCGAAAAGATGAGGCCGTGGGCGTGGTGGTCTTTGGCGGCAACGGCAAAGCGTTCTGCAGCGGCGGGGATTTAAGCATATTCCCGTCCCTTGCCGAGCATCAGAGTTCCATGAACTGGCTGGCTCATGAAGGGTTTGATGTTCAGAAAGCCATCACAGGCTGCGGCAAGGTGGTGATCGCCAAGATCACCGGCATCTGTCTTGCCGGTGGCCTGGAACTGGCTCTGGCCTGTGACCTTATCTATTCCAAAGAAACCGCGCGGTTCGGCCTGACGGAAATCAACATGGGCATCCTCCCCGGCTGGGGCGGAACCGCCCGGATTGCCCGGAGCATGCCGATGTTCAGAGCCCGTGAAGTGGTCTACAGCGGCAGAAAAGACTACAACGCGAAAGACATGTTCGACATGGGCTTCCTGACCCGTGTGTTTCCCGACGATGTGTTCGAAGAGGAATTTAACAACGTCGTGGCCAACATTTCCACAAAAAAACCCGTTGCCCTTCGCATGGCCAAAGAAGTCATGGCTGCCTCCGTTGACGGCATCAATATGGATACAGCCCTAACCGTGGAGAGGAATGCCATTCAATGGCTGATTTACGCTCCGGATATCCAGGCGTTGA
>JBAZWJ010000050.1:0-4558 GCA_041660385.1 Desulfobacteraceae bacterium
CCGTCGTGGACTTCACCCAGTTTGTGAGATTTTCCTGTATAATAGAGAATACGTTCGGTGACTGTGGTTTTACCCGCATCAATGTGGGCCATAATCCCGATATTTCTGATTTGATCAATTTTTACTTTTTTCATAATAACCTTTATCTGACCAGCGCCATGTCCGGAGTGATCGGCTGGCTTAAATCAATATGCCCTGCAAGAGTTTCAACTTCTTTTCCGTCGATCAGAATTGTTACCCGCTTGATGTCCGGAATATTCATGGTCAAAGACTGAATAAGAGACATAACGGTGAGGTATTCTGTCCTGGCTCCTCCCGGATGTTTTTCAGCCATCTCTTTGGTAAAATCAGCCACGGCTGTTCCGTCTTTCATCATATAGAATGCCCTCAAAGACGTTTCAGACGGCAGAGTCTGTACACCACCCTGTTCCGGTCCACTGATAAGGCCAGCCACAATCATTTTAGCGAATTCCACAGGCGCTTCCGGATGGGTGAATGTCCGCTGTTCAGCGGTCAGCATACCGGTGTTCCGGTCGGCAAAATAGAACTGGACAGTGGTTTCCACAAGATTCCTGGACGACACGACCGATTTCGCCGCTCCTGCGCCCATACCGCCAGTGGATCTGCGCCCCACCATCACATAGGCGACAGCACCAATCACACAGAATACGACAAGCGCAACGACACAGTTTCTGGTAAAATTATCCTTCATGGCATTCACTTCCAGCCCATCTGCACGATGGAATTAACAACACTAAACCTCACACAGCTCTCCTCACTAAAACAACGGGCCTATACCCGCAAGAACTGAACACATTTCTTTCGTCGATCTGCGGTATTGTTGACGGGAGCTGCAAGAACCAGCAAAATTTAGGCTAAAACATGGTGTATGTCAAGAAAAGCATATTATTTATTGAATCCTTCCGACCCGAAGGTTATAATTGATGTATTGTTCAATTCCGGTCTGTTACAGTTCAATCAGTTACCAAACACGCTCCCTTTCCACAGCGATTCTCCCACCGGATATGAATCATTTCATGTTGCAATCAAGATAAAACTGAAGATGGCTCAACCTGAAGGGGCGGGATCCAAACCCGCCTGATAATTGTTTCATGATGGCGTCATGATGAGTGCAAATCGTAATCGAATTTTTTCCACCTAATGATGAAAAACACCATTCTCCTTCTATTTTATTGTTTTTTTATAGAAACGTGACTATATAGATAGCTCTTTATTCAACAAGGGTTCAACATAACAACCGGGATTTACGATGCAAAACAACAGAAAACCAAAAAATTACGAACTGGTTAAAGACTGGATCGGCCTGATTCAGGTTTTCACCTGCCCCGAGGACGCCGAAACACGAACAGCCCTTGTTGGTCTGATGAGAAAGATACTGTTCGAGCTTCACGATTTTCTGATCATTAACGTTGGAGTCACGGAAGAAATCAGCTTGAAAGAGCTGGCCGATGACTTTACCGATACTGTTGTCAACACCTATCCTGAAAAAAAATTGGCTGAAGTGGTAACCGGTGTTTTCGATAACCTCGCACCCCACGCTGTGAACGTGGCTTCCCCCTATTTTGTAGGGCACATGACTGCGGCCATTCCTTATTTCATGGTGCATCTCAAAGCCATCGTTGCGGCCCTGAACCAGAATGTGGTCAAGCTCGAAACATCCAAAGTCCTGTCCGTATTGGAAAAGCAGGTCATCGCTAAAATCCACCGTCTTATTTTCGGTTTAAACGACGAGTTTTACAACGAACATGTTCAGAATGCCGAGACATCCCTGGGCTCTTTCATGGAAGGCGGAACCACGGCAAATCTCACTGCGCTCTGGGTTGCTCGCAACACGGCGCTCAGACCTAAAGAAGGGTTTGCAGGAATTGAAAAAAAAGGGCTTGTGCAAGCGTATAGGGCCTATGATATCGACCGATGTGTTGTTCTCGTTTCGAAAAGAGCCCACTACTCGTTCCGGAAAGCCGGAGGAATCCTTGGAATCGGTAACGAGAATATCGTCTCAGTGGACGTTGACCGCAATAATAAGTTGAGCATCGAATCATTAGAACGAACCATCGCAGCACTGAAACAAGAAGGCAGAACAAAAATCATAGCCGTTGTGGGTATCGCTGGAACCACAGAAACAGGTTCAGTGGACCCCCTCACAGAGATCGCCGGAATCTGTGCCCGTGAAAATATCCATTTCCACGCCGACGCCGCATGGGGTGGCCCGACACTGATGAGCGACAAATACAAGCATCTGCTTGAAGGCATAGAACTCGCCGATTCCGTGACCATAGATGGTCATAAACAATTTTATATGCCCATGGGCTGCGGCATGGTTTATTTCAAAAACCCCAAAAGCCTGGACGCCATCAGCTACCACGCCAATTACGTCAATAGAAGAGGAAGCGTGGACCTGGGGATTAAAACCCTTGCGGGCTCGCGGGAAGCCAACTCACTGATCCTGGACAGTGCGCTGAAAATCATGGGAACCAGGGGTTACGGAATGCTTATCGAGCATGGTATTGAGCTGGCCGCTGATTTTTCCGAAGAGATCAAGCTGCGTGATTGTTTTCAATTGATTACCGAACCGGAACTGAACATCCTCACTTACCGGGTCTGTCCCGCACATCTCAGGGAAGAGCTGAAAACAGCCGACACCCAGAGGTTGATCAGTATCAATGACGAATTAAACGAGTTGAACAGGACGATTCAGCAGGAGCAGAGAGAGGCAGGCAGGAGTTTCGTGTCACGAACGGTTCTGGAGCAGGAAAACATCTTTCCCGGAAGCCCTCCAGGAAGAATTGTCGTACTTCGCTCTGTTCTCATGAATCCGCTGACGAACATCGAAATTCTGAAAGACATTCTGGACGAACAGGAATGTCTATTTGAAATGTGGCGTGTTGGTGAACTTGGAAGTGATAAGTCCAGAAAAGATATGGAAAGAAACTAAAAATCTGAATTCGGTACATCACGATATTAGAAAAGATCATTCATTTCAGCATGCTTTTCCGACGCTGCGTCTTCACACTTCTTTTCAGGCAGGATCAAAGTACTCGCATGAAAAGGAGCATACATCTTTTTTATCTCTTCCAAAGCCGTGTCCATTACGATGGGCAATGACTGGGCAAACGTATCGAGAAGAATGATGGCGTTAACCGTGGAATCACTTTCGGTGGCTGACCGGAGCCTTCCTGCCGTAGCGATGTTCACCAACTGAAGATTCTTGTAGATTTCAGTCAGCCCATTCAGTTCGAAATCCGGATTTTTCCCTTCCTTCTTCAGAAAATACTGAGACAACAGATAGGATGAAACAGCCCTGAAAACAGTTTCACGCACACTGGAAAGGGGCATATGAAAATGGGCCATAGGCGCAAAAAAAGACGTATGGGGGCAGCCGCTTGAGGCAATGGCGAGGCCCATCAGCGAGCTCATCCCGTGCTGAACGGTGGTTTTCTTCGAAACTTCACGTTCCTGGGTCACAACTTTCAGATACACTTTCTCGTATGACATAAGACCGTCAAATCGCTTGATGATATCCACCAGATTGACCGCAAGCGGGCAATAGACCCGATTTCTCGGGTCATAAGGGCAATTCGGGCATTGATAGAAATCGAGCCGTGTCCAATTGGGGAAATGCTTGTTCAGATTCTCGGGAAGTTCCGGGTCTACCGGCTCAAACTGAAAGGCAAAGCTCTTTTTTTCGCCACTTTCAAGAAGGAAATAATACCTGATACACACTTTTTCCATGATTCTGTCACCTTCCCGAGTGGACTTTAAATAGCCAGCGTGTCCAGAAGAAAAAAAATTCGTAAAAAGTCACTTTATTTACAGTTCGGACATCCGGTGGGGGGGGGATGGGGAGGATGGATGCCCAAAGAAGTTCATAAAGCGACTTTTTACGATATTAAAAACGAGTATCTTAACAGCAATTGCCGTGCCACAAACACCAAGCCCTCATCCCCAAAGACAAAAACCATTATGGCATTTTAAACTATTGCCGTCTATTGTCAAAGGGTTACGATTCTAATTGCGATGATTTCCCCAATGGTATTTTTAAACAAGATGCTGATCAGAAACTCTTTCCATGCACCATTTCCCACCTTATATACAATTTTCGCCAACGAATCAATCATCCATTAATGATATTCCGCCTTCCATGGTGTTATTTAGATACTTATTTGACATATCACTACCTATGATTTCAAGCCAGTCCAATAATTTCAACCAGCCACATTCAGAAAAAGGGTTGCATCCGTGCAAAAAGCCTCCCATCGGAATAAAACCGAAAATACACATCATGGCACACCATTTGAAAAACAGTTTACTAACATATTGCATTTGGCTCTGTTACTTCATCAACAGCCAGGCCAAGATAAAAGTTGGGAGAAGGACATACATATGAGTCTTACAGGGACAAAAGAAAAAAAAACGACGCCCAGAAACGCAGCAACCATGACCGTTTCCAAAGCCACATCCACACTGATCAACCTGATTCTCAACATGCCGCCAAAAGAAATCATTGAGACGCTCCATGAACTGCAAGAAAAGAAAC